>SVBG01000003.1 GCA_015059015.1 Erysipelotrichaceae bacterium | reverse complement strand
TAAAATTAGAATTCTTTTCGTTATACATAAGTTGACCCTCTCTTTATATTATATATTATACCACTTTTGGTGATTATTTTCAAATATAAAAAAAAGTTGACAAACACTTAAGTTTGTCAACAGTCTGGAGCTTAAAGAATTACTTTAAGCTTTTTTTGTATAAATTTACCATTACTAGGAATAATAAAATAAAAAAGGAGAATGAAATGAAAAATAAAATTTATAATCAAATACTAGATAATGAACAAATAAAAAGACCAATTATAAAAAACTCAATTAAAGCTTTTATAATCGGAGGACTTATTTGTGCATTTGGTGAACTTTTAATAATGTTATTTAATAAAGGTTTTAAGTTAGATTTAGATACTTCTAAAATGTTAATGTCATTTGTTTTAGTTCTAATTACCGCAATATTAACTGGATTTGGTGTATTTGATAAAATAGGTGAAGTTGCAGGAGCTGGAACAATTGTTCCAATTACTGGTTTTGCAAATTCATTAACAGCTTCAGCACTAGAATCTAAAAGTGAAGGTATTATAACTGGTATTTTAACAAATATGTTTAAGCTGGCAGGTGCAGTTATTGCTACTGCAATAATTTCAGCATTTATTATTGGATCTATTATTTATTTTGTGAGGGTATAAAATGATTAAAGTAGGTAGAAATAGTATTTTATTTAGTGATGTGTATTTAGTATCATCTGGTACTGTATGTGGTAATAAAGAACATGATGGACCAATGGGTAAGTATATTGATAAGTATTATGAGGATTCATATGCTGGGTGTGAATCATGGGAAAAAAGCGAGCAGAAGATGCTCAATGAGGCGATTAAGATTGCCCTTTCTAAAGAAGGTATTACGGAACATAGTATAGATTTATTTGTAGGAGGCGATTTAAATAATCAACTTGCATGTACAAACTATACAGTTAAAAATTATGCATTCCCATATTTAGGAGTATATGCTGCATGTTCTACTCTTACAGAATCTTTAATTGTTGCAAGTACATTTATTGATTCTAATTATGGAAATTATATATTAGCTAGTGCTTCAAGTCATAATGCAACAAGTGAAAGACAGTTTAGGTATCCTACTGAATATGGAGGACAAAAACCATCATCTATAACATCTACTGCAACAGGAAGTGGTGTAGCACTGCTTTCATCTATTCCATCTTATATTAAAATTACAAAGGCAACAATTGGTAGAGTAGTCGAGAGTAATATTGTCGATGCACAAGACTTAGGTCGTGCAATGGCTCCTGCTTGTTGTGAAACACTTCGAAATCATTTACATGATTTCGCTGTTACACCTGATGAATATGATCTAATATTAACAGGTGATTTATCTACATATGGAAGTAGTTGTTTTAAAAAGATGGCTGAAGCGTATGGGATAAAACTTGGAGATAATTATAATGATTCAGGCCTTATGCTATATGATTTAGAAAAACAACATGTTCATGCAGGAGGAAGTGGATGTGGATGTGTAAGTTTAGTAAGTTTAGGGTATGTACTTAAAAAAATGTATGAAAATAAATTTAAAAAAGTACTTATTATCGCAACAGGGGCACTTATGAACCCTGTTATGGTTGCACAACAAGAAAATATTCCATCTATTGCACATGCAATAGTATTAGAAAGAGTGAAATAATGAACATAATTAATGCTTTTTTAATTGGTGGATTTATTTGTTTTATAGGTCAAATATTAATGGATCAATTCAAGTTTTTACCACTTCATGTAACTGTATTGTTTGTTGTGATTGGTTCAATATTAGAAGCTTTTAATATTTATGATTATTTAATTGAATTTGCTGGAGCTGGAGCTTTGGTACCAATTTCTAATTTTGGTCATAGCATGACACAAGCTGCAGTTGATTCTGCGCTTGATGAAGGATATTTAGGTTTATTAACAGGAGTGTTTGATTTGTCAGCCAGTGGACTATCTTTTGCAGTCTTTAGCGCTTTTATAGTTTCTTTAATATTTAGGCCTAAAGGTTGATTTTGATAATTTAATAAGTGATATAATGAAAAAAATTGCTTTTTTTGATGCTAAAACATATGATATAATGACTTTTAATAGTGTAAATAAAGATTATGAAATACATTATTTTGAAGATAAATTAAATATTAATACTGTTATTTTAGCTAAAGGAATGGACGCAGCATGTGCATTTGTTAATGATGATATATCTAAAGAAGTCATAGATAAGTTAGATGAATATGGTATACATTTAGTTGCACTTAGGTGTGCGGGTTTTAATAATGTAGATATTGAATATGCTTATAAAAAGGTTCATATAGTAAGAGTTCCTGCTTATTCACCATATGCGGTTGCAGAACATGCGATGGCACTTTTACTTTCATTAAATAGAAAGATACATAAAGCATATTTAAGAACTAGAGAGTTTAATTTTAATATTCAAGATCTTACTGGATTTGATTTATTTGGTAAAACGGTAGGTGTTATTGGAACTGGTAAAATTGGTGTTGCATTTATTAATATTTGTAAAGGATTTGGTATGAATGTGCTTGCATATGATCCATTTCCTAGAAATGATTTAGATGTTTCATATGTTAGTGTCGATGAACTTGTTAAAGAAAGTGATATTATTTCTCTTCATTGTCCATTAACAAATGAAACTAAACATATTATAAATAAAGATACAATTAGTAAAATGAAACAAGGTGCAATAATTGTTAATACATCGCGTGGGGCACTTGTTGATTCACAAGCTTTACTTCAAGGATTAAAAGATAAAAAACTTTTTGGTGCATGTTTAGATGTTTATGAAGAAGAAGCTAATCTTTTCTTCGAAGATAATAGTAGTAAAATTATTCAAGATGATATTTTATCGTTATTGATTTGCCTTCCTAATGTGATTATGACTTCTCATCAAGGATATTTAACAAAGGAAGCATTAGAAAATATTGCGGAAACTACTTTAAATAACATAACTCTTTATTTTAAAGATGAATATTTAGAAAATGAGATTTGTTATCGTTGTAAAAAGAATCCTAGTGGTTGTATGACAAAAAGAAATAAAAATTGTTGGTAAAAAAAGACATCATACCATTTTGATGTGCCTTTTTTTTATTCATAAGGAAAGTTCATATTTTTGATAAATATTTAAAATTCTATTGATTTTTATAATATAATATGGTATAATAAACATTGTAAGAAGTTCAAGTTTTAAAGGTTATTATTTACTCTAAAGAAGTAATAATCATATTGAAATTCTTGCTACTCCTGGGGAAACAGGTAACTTGAGAATTGCGCTTTAGAGGTTACGCGGGTATTGACATTATAAGAGAATTATCTATTTCTAAATTTAGAAATAGAATCTTTTATATTGTTGATACCCCTTTTTATTTATAAAAAGGAAAGGGGGTGAAAAGATATGTTTAAAGTAATAAAGTATAAATATATTCCGACAAAAAAAGAAAGAAGATTATTGAGGCTTTTATGTCATATATCTAAAAACTTATATAATAGTACCCTTTATATATTAAGACAAGAATACTTTAAAACTAAAAAAGTGATTAAATATTATGATTTAAATAAAATAATGAGTGATAATGATAATTATAAAATATTAAATTCATATATTTCAATTTGTATTATTAAATCTGTTCATACAGCATTTACTAATTTTTCAAATAAAATAACTAAATTGCCAAAATATTTAAAAAAGAACGATTATTATCAACTATACACAGAACAAATACTACCTAAAATTATTAATAAGAAACTAGTAATTAAACTTCCTTTGTCTAACTTAACTAGAACAAGTAAAACATTTAATAAAATGTTTGAAGATGAACTAATTAATAAATTCATCAAGGAGTCAGACATAAAAAGGAGTTTTGATATTTATTTTAAAATACCTGAAGTAATAAAAGATAAAGATATAAGAGTATTTAGAATTATTCCTTCTTTTAAAGGACTATCATATGATATTCATATTACATATGTTGATGATACAAATATTAAAATAAATAAAAATCCCAATCAAATTATGGCAATAGACTTAGGAGTAAATAATCTAGCAACTTGTGTACTTTCTAATAATGAATCGTTTATTATTGATGGTAAATACTTAAAATCAATTAATCATTTTTATAATAAACAAAAAGCATATTTACAATCAAAAAAACCAAATCAAAAAGAATATACATTAATGGAACACAGAATCACAGAAAAAAGAAATAGAAGAGTAAATGATGCCATTAATAAAGCAGCAAGACAGTTAATAAATATAGCTATAGAAAGTCAAGTATCAGAAATAATAGTAGGATATAATAAAGGATTTAAAATAAATGGGATAAAATCAGATTTACCAAATAAAGAAAAGAAAAGAATAAATCAAAACTTTATTCAACTTCCTATTTCTAAATTCAAAAATAAAATAAAAAAACTGTGCAAAAGATACAATATTAAATATATTGAAATAAACGAAGCATATACATCAATATGTTCATTTTATGATAATGAAGAAATCAAATATCATAAAAGCTATTTAGGAAAAAGAATAACAAGAAGTCTCTTTAAGACAAAAGAAGGAAAGATCATTAATGCTGATATTAATGGCGCATTAAATATCTTAAAAAAAGGTAAACCCGATAGAATTGATATAATATCATTCTTGAGGAATATAGGTCAAACAGTACCAATAAGACAAAAAATCAAGCTATAAACGAAATATTACATTTAATAACTTGATTTAATGCTTCTTATAAAACAAGAGCGAATGCTCTTAGATGATTTTTTAAAAAAAATCATTTTGTTCTACTAATCCTAAACAAATTTCTACAACTAGTGCAACAATAACAACAAGTGCAGAGATTACAAAACCATGAATCATCGGTCTTAGTCCTGATTTTTTCATTTTAGAAAATGATGTATTTAGTCCGATTGCTGCAAGTGCCGATACCATTAAGAATTTACTGATGATTTTAGTTATTTTCACAAAGTCTGAATATGAAAAATTAGCTGAAGTTGTAAGACGAGGTTCTAAAATTGTTGTTATAATTGACATTACAACAAAACCAATAATAAACCAAGGGAAAATCTTAGTAAAACTGAATTTTAATTTAATAAATGAATCAGTTGTTTCATTTAGTTTTGCTTCCTTTTTCTTCAAGTTAAGTTGAATTAGAGCGAATATTAGTACAGTAGGAATAATGGAAAGTGTTCTAGTAAGTTTTACCATCGTTGCAAAATCTCCAGCAGCTTCACTGAATGCATAACCAGTTGCTACTACACTTGATGTATCGTTAACAGCAGTTCCAGCCCAAATTCCGAATGCTTCATCACTCATTCCCACTGCACGACCAAGTAGTGGGAATAAAACTATCATAGCCATATCAAATAAGAATGTAGCACTCATTGCTATTGCAACATCTGTGTCGTCTGCTTCAATCGTTGGAGCGATTGCGGCGATAGCAGAACCACCACAAATACCTGTACCAGCACTAATTAAATTAGATAGTTTCCAATTTAGTTTTAGTGCTTTACCAATAAAATAACCACCACCAAAACATGTAAGAAGTGTAAATATCATTACTATAAGTGATAATTTACCGGCATATAAAATGTTATTAATATTTAATGATAATCCTAAGATTATAATTGCAAATTTTAGAATTTTTTTTGATGTAAATTTGATACCTTGTGTAAATACATTATCTTGTTTTAAGAAATTATTTATTATAATTCCTATAAATAATGCAATTACTGATGCGCCGATGACATGAATTGGGAGTATTTTTTCGATAAGTGTTGCTACAACGGCTATTAGAACACTTATTCCTATACCAGGTAGTGTTTTTAATATTTTCTTCATTTAAACTAGACCTCACTTATTTCATATAATGTAATTATATTATAATTTGATAGTTTTTTCAAATATTATGTCACAAAGTAGTAATTTATTTTGTTTTGTAGATAGATAAGAGTAATTTTTATGTTTGCAAAAAATAATAAATTATGCTATACTAAATGTAAATTAATGGAATTAACATAAAGAAAGGATTTATTTATGTCAAATATAAAAATTATGGCTCTAGGGGGACTAGGGGAAAATGGAAAGAATTTAACTATTGTTGAAGTTAATAAGAAAATATTTATTTTAGATGCTGGGATGCGTTATCCAGATATTGATATGTATGGTGTAGATTTAGTAATTCCAAATATTGATTATTTAATTAAAAATAAACAAAATATTCAAGGTATTTTTGTTTCTCATGGGCATGATGAAAATGTTGGTGCAATACCTTATTTATTAAAGCAATTACATGCAAAAGTATACGCAACACATTTTACAATTAGTATTATTGAATCAATGCTTATAGAACATCATTTAAATATTAAGGATTATAAATTATATCGTATTAACCCATCACGTGTAATGAATTTTGGGGATGTTGAGGTAAGTTTCTTTAATACAACGCATAGTTTACCTGAATCTATTGGTATTTCAATTAATACTATTGATGGTAGTATAGTTTATTGTACAGATTTTAATTTTAGTTCTGTTAATGATAATAAGTATCAAACTAGTTTTGATAAGATTACTGATTTGGGTAAGAAAAAAGTGCTTGCGGTTCTTTCGGAAAGTGTAAATTCTGGCGTTACTGGTCGTATTACTAACGATACCCTTTTAGAACATCATTATAATAATGTTTTATTGCATAACAAAAAACGTATTTTTGTTGCTGCTTATGTTTCTGATTTAATTCGTATTCAAAAGATTATTGATTTAAGTGCTTTAAGTGGTAGAAAAGTATGTGTTTTATCTAAAAAGAGTGAACGTATTTTTAAAGTTGCAACTAGTTATAATTATTTAAACATACCTAGTGATAATCTATTAAAAGTAGAAGATTATACTAAAGAAGAACTTGAAGAGTTAGAAAATGTTGTATTTATTATTGCTGGTACAAGAAATGAACCTTATAGTTTATTAGTTAAGATGGCACTTGATGAAGCATTTAACTTAAAACTTAAAAAAGATGATAAAGTTGTTTTAATGTGTCCACCTGCGCCAGGTATTGAAAAACATGCTAGTGATTCTGTAAATACTTTAAGTGAATATGATATTGATTTTACAATTTTTGATCGTGATATACTTCGTAGTCAACATGCATCACCAGAAGATTTGAAATTACTTTATACAATGTTAAAACCTAAGTATATTATTCCAATTAAGGGTGAATATCGTCAAATGTATGATCAATTTTTAGTTGCTAAAAGTGCTAATTTTGATAAAAATAATGTTTTACTTTTAGATAATGGTGAAATTGTTACTTTTGATAATGGAAAACTTGAAAAAGAAACAGAGGTTATTTCAACTGGTGATGTATTTATTGATGGTTCAAGTGTTGGTGTAGTTGATAGTGATGTAATTAAAGAAAGAACTCAACTAGCTGAAGAAGGAGTAATCTTTATATATGGTGTAATTGATATGCGCTTAAGGCAAATTAGTGGTGAGTTAACTGTTAAGACAAAAGGTTTTACTCATTCATTTAGTTATGATGAATTATCGACTATTATTACAGGTTTAGCAGAAAAGCTTATTAGTGATTATTTTAAAAAGAAAACTTGGAGTTTAGATGCAGTAAAAACTGGTATTTTAGAAGAAACACAAAAAATAATATTTAGATATACAAAACATCGTCCGATAATTGTTCCAGTTTTAATTGAAATTTAATTTAAGGAGGAGCTAGTATGCTCGAATTAAAAGAAGTTAGTAAGTTTTATACAAGTAATGGTATAACTAATATTGGTCTTAGTAATATTAATTTAAAATTACATCGTAATGAAATAGTTGCAATTACTGGTGAATCTGGTAGTGGTAAATCAACGTTACTTAATGTAATTTCTAAGATTGATACTTTTGATGAAGGTGAAATTTATTATTATGGAAATGAAACTTCATATTTTTCTATTTCTGATATGGATGATTTTAGAAAAAATAAGGTAGGATTTATTTTTCAAAATTATAATATTTTAGATTCATATACGGTTTTAGATAATGTCATGATACCTCTTTTATTAAAAGGGTTATCTAAAGAAGATGCTAAAGTTGAAGCAATGCTATTAATTAAAAAAGTTGGTCTTGATGGTCGTGAAAAACATCGTGGTAGTAAGTTATCTGGTGGTGAAAAACAACGTTGTGTTATTGCAAGAGCTCTTGCTGGTGATTGTGATATTCTTGCATGTGATGAACCAACTGGTAATTTAGATAGCCAAACAGCATTAGAAATTATTAAGCTAATTAAAGAAGTTGCAAAAGACAAGCTTGTTTTAATTGTTACACATAATTATCCGGAAGTTGAAGGAATTGCTACACGTCTTTTAAAAATGTCAGATGGTAAAATTGTTGAAGATATTACTTTTGAACAAGTACCTTGCGAAGAAAATAAAGAATTAAAATTTTCTTTCCAACCATTAAATAAAAAAGTTATATGGTCACTTGGATTAACTAATATCTTAAGAACACCTAAAAAGACTTTTCTGGTATGTTTAATATATTTTATAATTTCATTTTGCTTTTTATTTGTTGCGCAATATTTGTCTTCTACAATTAGAAGTTCTGAATCTTATAGTGATTTTAGTAATACATTTGATAATAGGTTGTTTGTTTATGGTAAGAATGGAGCATCATTTGATGCTGATTTACTGAGTGGATATAATTATGAACTTAATGACTTTGCTACTGAACTGAGTTATTATTATAAATTTAATAACAATAGTCTTAATTTTTGTTATGCTGATAATATTGATGAGTATAAATTAGTTGCTGGAACAATACCAAAAAAAGAAAATGAGTTTATTTTATTATTTAATTCACCTAGTAAGCTTACGATTCAAACAAATGCCAAAAACATTGGTACTGAAATTGTATTTGAGGTTAATAATGGAAGTGGTTATGAAAGATTTAAACTTGTAGGTATTGGTAGTTATAAGAGTAATAACACTTCAGAAGTTTTCGCAAGTGGTTGTAAGAGATTACAAAAAGTATTAAATAAAGTAACCCCTAATTATTATCTAGAACAAAATGGGCATAAAAGAGAAATATATTTATCACTTGTTAATGGTGATACTTCACCTAGATTAATTATTCCTTCAAAGATGTATGAAGAAAATCCAAATATTAGTTTATTTACTGATATGTATAAAATGAATGATTGTGAAGTTATTACTTATGGTGGTGAGAAAGTTTATTTAGAATTATCGGTGGATGGACCTAGTAATCTTGATCCTTATTTCGCAAGCATATATTCGTCTAAATCAAAAGTTAAGAAAATTATGGATGATTTAACTGAATCTAATCTAAAAGTTGTTTATCCAAGTGAGTATAAAGATGAAAATGCTCTTAATAAGTTATTAACTGAAATACTGATTATTATATCTGTTGGGTCAGTTTCTGCTTATTTAATTGGTATATTCTTTATTTGTTATGTAATTTTAAGTAGAATATATCGTTCAAGAGTTAAAGATTATGCGATTTTAAGAACACTTGGTGTTACGAAAAAAGATATGTCCAAGATTGTAAATGTTGAAATGATTGTGATAGGTTATAGTATTATATTATTTACTTATCTATTATTTAATGGATTGATATTTGCAGTTGATGCATTAACTTTCTTACGTCAAATAGGTCTTTTAACTGTTATTTTATATTTCTTTGTTATGATTGTATTTACAACATCAATGTCTAAAAGATTCAATAAACGCGTATTTATGTTTACAGTTCGTGAATCTGTGAGAGGAGATGAAGATGATGATTAAACTAGAGAATATTAATAAATATTATTTTAAAGGAGAACGTCATCAAATTCATGTTGTTAATAATGTTACACTTGAATTTCCTAAAGCTGGATTTGTAACACTTCTTGGTGCATCGGGTAGTGGTAAAACTACACTTCTTAATATTATTGGTGGGCTTGATAAGTTTGATTCTGGAACTATTTATTATGGAGATAAATCATTTGATAAGTATCAAATGGATGAGGTTGATAAATTAAGAAATGAAAAAATTGGTTATATTTTCCAAAATTATTTACTAATTAATCATTTTACTGTTTATGATAATTTAAGAGTTGCATTAGAAGCAATTGATGTATTAGATCCATTGGAACAAAATAAACGTATTGAATATGCCTTAAAGTGTGTAGGATTATTTAAATTTCGTAAGAAGAAGGTTAAAAACTTATCTGGTGGTCAAATGCAAAGAGTATCAATTGCTCGTTGTATTGTAAAGAATAGTGAAGTTATTATAGCAGATGAACCAACGGGAAATGTTGATAGTGAAAATACGATTCAAATTATGAATATCTTAAAGAGAATTAGTGAAACTAAACTTGTTATTTTAGTTACACATGAAATTTCTATCGCAAGGTATTATAGTGATCGTATTATTCAAATTAAAGATGGTCAAATTATTTCTGATGGAATAGTAACTAATAATGGAACATTAAATACACAAACTGATCGTAAGATTTATTTAGGAGATTTAAAGAATGAAAATACATCTTCGAATAAGTTAAATTTTGAAATATATGTAGATGAAACTTCTACTGAATCTGATTTGATTATTGCGGTTAGAAATGATACAATTTATGTTAAATCTAGTAAAAAGATTGTTAATTTAGATGAGTCTAGTATTGAACTTGTTGAAGGTTCTTATAAAGCACCTGAAAAAATACTTGAAGACTTTGAGTTTGATACTTCATGGTACAAAGAACCTAAAAAAGAATTAAAAAGACATTTTATTAAAACTAACTTTTTAAATGGTTTTAAAGAACTATTAAATCAAGGTAAATCGAAAGTTGGTTTAATTATTCTTAATATTATTTTAGGTATTTTAATAGGTGTATGTTTTGTTAATCTTGGTAAATTTACACACATTGTATATACAGATGTAACAAAAGATGTTGTTGGACAAGTTGTTACAACACCGATTTCTAATTTAAATACCTTAGTTCCTGAAAATGAAAAAAATGTTTACTTAGATGCTTATGATGAAGGCTTAATCAATAACGTAATTCCTTTCTATTATGATGATTATAATATTTCCTTTAAAGAAAATTTCATTTTTACTACATATCATGATTTAGATATTTGGTCCTTCCCATATCAAGATGATTTTGTATTGATTACGGGGAATCGACCTTATGGAAATGAAATTGTTGTTGGTAAAGCTTTAGCTGATGAATTAATAAATATTTTAGGTTATTCTAAAAAGGATTATAATAGTGTTATTGGTTATAAACACAATCAATATATTATTAGTGGTGTTGTAGATAAAGATACTATGTCTTTCTATTATAATCCAATCAATTTATATTGTAATTTTGATTCAAATAATCGTAATAATAATATTATGATTGATTGTTTAAATTATTATCTTGATACTTATACGTTAATTAGTGGTGAAAATCCTGTATCAAAAGATGAGATTATTATTGATAATGTATTTGCAAATTTAGAAAATTTAATCGTTAGTGATACACTTAAAGTAGGTAATACGAATTATAAAATTGTTGGTATTTTTGAAGAAAAAAATATTATCGATGTCCCATCTATTTTAACACTTGATTCAAGTTTATATGGATATACATATAACTTATATAATTATTCTGTTTCTAAAACTAAACATTCATATGAGTTAACATATTTACCAGATAATGAATATGAAATTGTTAAGGGAAGAGATGTCTTAAAAAAAGGTGAATGTATTGTTCATGTGGGATCAAATCTTGAAATAGGTGAAAGCATTTATGGCTATAAAATTGTTGGAATGTATAATAAGAGTTATAATAGTGGTTCACTAGGTAATAATTTTATGTATGATAACATTGTAATTATAAGTATTTATAATTATACTAATGGAAAGTATAGCTTAGCTTATGAATTCAATAATGGAGCTAAAGAGTATTTTAATAATTTAAATTATAAACTTTATGATTTAGATGATTACCAACGATTTGCGATAAGAAGAGCTCATCAAAAAAATAATATCGCAACAATTGTATTTAGTATTATTTTCCTTGGTGTGAGTGTACTACTTACTTTCTTAATTAATCGTAGTAGAATAATTAATGAAATTCATACGATTGGTGTATATCGTTCAATTGGTAAATCACGTAAGTGTTTAATTTATCAAAAAATTGGATATAATTTATTTATGACTTCAGTTTCTTCAATTATAGGATATACTATTGCATGGGTTATTCGTGGTATTTCTAATAGTGTAACGGAAAAATATACAAATATAGTTCCAATTAATCCTTTAATTGTTATTTTAGGTGTTATTGTACTTTATTCAATTGGTATTTTTATTGGTTTATTACCAACTATATCATTAATAAAGAAAACACCTGCAGAGATTAATTCAAAATATGATATTTAATTTATAATTTAATAACCTCTAACATATAATGTGTTGGAGGTTGTTTTTATTGCAGATTTTGTCATATTATGAGTTAAAAAGAGTTGATTATATTTTTTTAGATCTTATTGATAAATATATAGTTAAGTATCCTTTTAAGTTTTATTATATAATGGAAAAGGTAAATAATAATAAGATTGTTTATATTAAAGATACAACAATGATTATCGATTTATTAAAGTTAGAAGAAGATATGATTGTTAATATATTTAATTTATTTAAAGAGTTATTAAGAAATAATATAATAAATAAAATTGTATATAAAAAAGAAGTTTTATTAGTATATTTTAGTAATGAGTTTATAATTAGTTTCTTTAAAGATAAAGATAAATGGTTAATTATTCCGTTAGTAAATATATTAATTGAAAAAGATGAATTAATTTATTTTGATGTATACTTAAAAACAAATGATGTTTTTAAGTATATGTTATTAATAAGAATTAAAGATAAATATATTACGATTGATTTTAACAATTTAGATAAAATAAATCCTTTACATATTCCACTTATTTTAAATTTTAATAATAATAAAAATAATAATTTACAATTTAGTTTTGATAAAAGTGAATTTTTAGGTAATCTTAATAGTAAGATAAATGTTTAATAAGTGTTATTACTTTATAAAATGTTAAAATTATGTTATAATAACAAAAAAGGTGGTATAAAAATGGATAAAATTATTGTTTGGACGTTTGATGATTTAGAACTTGAAAAGAGAATGACAGGTCCTGTAAATCAAACATTAAATTTAATTAATACAGAATTATCTATTAATTTAATGCATATTCCTAATCAATTAATATCAAATGAAGAAAATGATAATTTAGAGATTGTTAAAGTGTTATTACAAGTTGTAAGTAAATTATCTTTAAGTGGAGTTGATTTTAGTGATCGTGATTTAGTACATGTTATTCATGTTTTAAAATCTAGTGATAATTTAGAAGTAAGTAGTAATGAAATATTAGAGTTTTATAAGAAGAAAATATTAATTTTACATACTGCTGATGGTAAAAGAATATATGCAAAAACTTTAATGCAGAAGCGTTATTTAGAATTATTAGAATCATCTAGTATTTTATTTGTAACTGGTAGTGCTGGTACTGGTAAAACTTATTTAGCTGTTGCGTATGCAGTATCAAAGTTAAAGAAAAATGAAATAAAGAAAATTATTATCACACGTCCAGCTGTTGAAGCAGGTGAAAAATTAGGTTTTTTACCAGGGGATTTAAAAGAAAAAGTTGATCCATATTTAGTACCAATTTATGATGCGTTAAATGAGTTTTTAGGTAAAGAAACTGTTGATAAATTAGTTGAAAAAGGTGTTGTTGAAATAGCACCACTTGCGTATATGAGAGGGCGCACACTTGATCATGCGGTAATTATTTTAGATGAAGCACAAAATACAACTAATAATCAAATGAAGATGTTTATTACTCGTCTTGGGTTTAATTCCAAAATGATTATTACTGGTGATTTATCACAAATAGACCTGCAAAAAGGCCTTACATCTGGGCTTTTAGAGGCTACTAGAATATTAAAAGGTATTAAAGGAATTGAACATTTACATTTTAGTAAATATGATGTAATGAGACATCCACTTGTAACTAAAGTAATTGAAAAATATGAAGAGGTAGAAAATGATTCATTATAATTTATATGGTGATGTAAAAAAGTTTGATTTTTCGGTTAGAAAAGTTATTAGCAGTGTGTTAAGAACAGTAAAAAAAATAGAATCATTAAATACTGAGCATATTATGAGTATTATTCTTGTTGATAATAAAAAAATTCATGAGATTAATTTGGATTATAGAAATATTGATCGTCCAACCGATGTTATATCTTTTGCGACTATTGATTCTTCAATAAATCGTGAATTAGGTTATGAACTTGGTGATATTTATATTTCAATTGATAAAGTTTATGAACAAGCAAAGGCTTATAATCATAGTGTAATGCGTGAATTTGCATTTTTATTAACACATGGAACGCTGCATTTGCTTGGATATGATCATATAGAATATGACGAAGAACAAGTGATGTTTAAAAAACAAGATGAAGTTTTATCAATATTGGGTATTAAGAGGTAATTAAATGTTAAGCTTAGATGAAAAATATGAATTAGCAATTCTTGCGAGAAGTAGAAGTTATAGTGTATACTCTAAATTTGCTGTTGGTGCTGTATGCATTTTAAAAAGTGGTGAATATGTGCTTGGTTGCAATGTAGAAAATGCTTCATATGGTCTTTGTAATTGTGCAGAACGTACGGCATTATTTAGTTTAATAGCAAATGGATATGATCCAAAAGATGTTGTTGAAGTGGTTATTATTGCTGATGCAAAAAAACCTGTTTCACCTTGTGGAGCATGTCGTGAGGTTATGAAAGAATTATTAAATGAAGATGTAGTGGTTACATTATTTAATTTAAATAAAGATGTTAAAGTATTAAAAGTTAAAGATTTATTACCATATGCATTTGATGAAGGAGATTTAAATGAGCAAAAGTAATTTTAAATCAGGATTTGTATCAATTATTGGTCGTCCTAATGTTGGTAAGAGCACACTTCTTAATAATTTCTTAGGAATGAAACTTGCAATTGTTTCACCACGTGCTCAAACAACAAGAAATAGAATACAAGGTATTTATACAACTGAAACAGAACAAATTATTTTTATTGATACTCCTGGGATTCATAAACCAAAAAATGAACTAGGTAATGTTATGAATGAATTTGCTTATTCAGCACTTGATGGTACTGATTTAATTTTAATGTTAGTTGATGCATCATGTGAAATAGGTGAAGGTGATAAGTATATAATTGAACAACTATCTAAGGTTAAAATACCAGTAATATTGGTTTTAAATAAAGTAGATTTAGTTGAAGATCAAGTAGTTTTAATGAATAATATTAATTCTTATAAAGATGCTTATAACTTTGCGGGTGGTATAACTCTTTCTGCAACTGAAGGTTTTAATATTGATAAACTTAAAGATATGATTGTTGAGCGTTTAGAAGTAGGACCAATGTACTATCCTGAAGATCAAGTCCTAGACTTACCGGAACGATTTGTTGTTGCGGAAATTATTAGAGAAAAGGTATTGCTTAAAACAAAAGAAGAAATACCACATAGTGTTGCTGTTACAATTGAGAGTTTTAAAGAAAAAAGTAAAATGATTGAGATTAACGCAACAATAATTGTTGAACGATCTAGTCAAAAAATGATTGTAATCGGTAAAGGTGGTCAAATGATTAAAAGTATTGGTACTGATGCAAGACGTGATATTGTTAAGTTTTTAAATCAAAAAGTATATTTAGAATTATTTGTAAAGGTTGAAGAAAATTGGCGAAATAATAAGAAATATCTAAAAGAGTTTGGATATAAGATTGATGATTATAAGAAATAATTACCTTTTTTAATTCAGTATAAATTATAAAAAAATAATCCATCCTAATATAAAAAGGAGGGATTATTTTAATGGATAATAAGAAAAAAGAACAACTTTTTGAAAAATTTAAAACAACAGGAAGTATTGAAGATTATTTAGAGTATTCAAAGTATAAGAGGAAGCAAAAAGAAAATGAGGAAAATCATCAAAAGTAAAGGACTAATTATTAAAGTTCAAGATTATTTAGAAAATGCAGTTCTCGCAACCATATTAACTGAAAATGGTAAAGAATCGATAATTATCAAAGGTGCTAAAAAGTTAAATACTAGTACTAGACGACTTGGAAATGTACTTACTTTGATAGAATATAATCATACTGATTCAAGTGGGTTAAGTACACTTACTGAAGGTGTTGTAGTTGATAATTATACGATAATTAAAGATGATTTACTAAAGTTTAATTATGCTTTAGTGATGTTAGAAAAGATTACTTTTTTTATTGAAGAGTTTACTGATTATAAGATTTTATATAATTTTACAATTAGTTTATTAGATAAATTAAAAGTGACTGAATATTTAAATGCAGTTGTTTTAATTTTTCAAATTAAAATTCTTTATTTATTGGGTGTTGCACCATCATTTAATAGGTGTCCTGTTTGTGGTAAGAAAGCTATTAATGCAGCACTTGATATTAAAAGTGGTGGATTAATTTGTGAGGATTGTCACTATTTAAAAGAAACCAGTTTAAATATTGAAGATTCTAAATTATTAAAAGAGATTTATGTTACAAAATTAAATGATTTTAATAATGAGTTATTAATTAAAATAAATAATCATGTAAACATTAATAAATGTGTTAAATCATATTATGAATGGCATTTAGATTTTAAATCTAAAGTTTTAGATATTATAGAGAAAATAGGGTAGATTTATGAAGAAAATAGCAAGTTTTACAGTTAATCATTTAACACTAATTCCAGGACTATATGTCTCAAGAATTGATAAAGTTAATGATTCCTTTGTTACTACATTTGATATTAGAATTACAAAACCAAATACTGAACCTGTAATGGATAATCCTGGTATTCATGCAATTGAACATTTAGGAGCAACATTTCTTAGAAATCATGATAAATGGAAAGAACAAGTAATTTATTTTGGACCAATGGGATGTAGAACAGGTTTTTATATGATTTTAGCAGGTAATTATAATTCACTTGATGTTTATGATTTAGTTAAAGAAATGTTTGAGTTTATTATAAATTATGAGGGAGTTATACCTGGTGCAAGTGCTATTGAATGTGGGAATTATTTAGATTTAAATTTATCAATGGCAAAATTTTATGCTAAGAAATATAAAAAAGAAGTTCTAGAAAACTTTATAGAAGAAAAATATATTTATAAATAATAGGAGAAGTTTATGCAAGAAAAATATTATATTGAAATAGTTTTAACTAACGAGAAAGTAATTAGACTTTGTTTAGATAGTAAGTTTGCACCAAAAAGTGTAGCTAATTTTGTTGGATTAGTTGAAAATAAGTTTTTTGATGGTGTAATATTCCATCGTGTAATTAAAGATTTTATGATTCAAACAGGTGGATATAAAATTAATGAAATGAATCAACTTGTTGAAGCCGATGAAGTACCTTCAATTGTTGGCGAATTTGCTAGTAATGGATTTAACAATCCACTTAGTCATGATTTAGGTGTTATTTCAATGGCAAGAACAAGTGATAAAAACTCTGCTAGTTCACAATTCTTTATTTGTTCGGCTAAGTGTACATGGTTAGATGGTGAATATGCTGCATTTGGCTATTGTATGGATGAAGAAAGTAAACAAGTTGTTTTAGAAGTATCTAACGTTGATACATATCGTGCTCATCCTGCATTTACAGATTTTCCATGTGATGTTATTGGTATTAAAACAATTAATTTTATTGAGGGATAATATATGAAGAAGTTATTTTTAGTAGTTATTTGTTTATTAACTATAGTTATTTGTTCAAGTTGTACAAACAAGTTTGATCGTACTGATACAGAGAATATTTATGCTCAAATTATTTTAAGTGATAATCGTAAAATTAATTTAAAATTATATTATGATAAAGCACCTATTACAGTAGATAATTTCATTAATTTAGTTGAAGAAAAATACTATAACAATACTGTTTTTCACCGTGTTATTGAAGGATTTATGATTCAAGGTGGAGGTTATGTTAAAAAAGGTGACGATTATAAAGTAAAAGGTGATCCTGAAACAATTACAGGTGAGTTTTCAAGTAATGGATGGAAAAAGAATACTATCAAACATGTAGAAGGTGTTATATCAATGGCTCGTGCAACAAATAAGAATTCTGCAAGTTCACAATTCTTTATTTGTTCTGCATCAAATTCAAGTGTTTCTAATTTAGATGGAGATTATGCTGCTTTTGGTAAAACATCAGACGCAAAAAGTAAACAAATTGTAATTGATATTTCTAAAGTAGAGACATACGAGCATAGCAATATATTTACTGATATGCCTGTAAAAGTTGTTAAAATCAAAACAATTAAATTATCTAACACAAAGTTTGAGGCTGAATAAGATGAATGACTTTACTTTTTATTCACCAACTAAAGTTTTTTTTGGAAAAGATAAAGAAAAAGAAATCGGGAAAATAATAGTTGATTATAATTATAAAAGTGTTTTACTTGTGTATGGACAAAATTCAATTAAAAAAACTGGTTTATATGATAAAGTAGTTAAAAGTTTAAGTGATAATAATATTAATTTTATAGAACTTTCAGGTATTGAACCAAATCCAAAACTTTCTAAAGTAAAAGAAGGAATAAAGCTTATAAAAGAAGAACCTGTTGATTTAATTTTAGCTGTAGGTGGTGGTAGTGTTATCGATACTGCTAAAGCTATTGCAGCTGGATATTATATAGAAGAAGATCCATGGCACTTGAATGCACATTTAGTTACACCTAAAAAAGCACTTCCAGTAGGTACTATTCTAACAATCAGTGCTGCAGGAAGTGAACTTAGTAATTCATGTGTTATTACTAATGATGATACTAAAGTTAAAAGTGGATTTAATTCTGATTTAATTAGACCACTGTTTTCTGTACTTAATCCAGAACTAACCTTTACTGTATCTAAATATCAAACGGCTTGTGGTATAGTAGATATTTTAATGCATACATTAGAACGTTTTTTAAATGATATTCCTTGTCAATATTTTACTGATGAAGTTGCGATAGGAATTATGCGTACAGTGCTTGAATGTGGTAAAGTTGCATATAATGATCCATTTAATTATGACGCAAGAGCTGCACTTATGCTTGCAAGCAGTTATTCTCATAATGGATTAACTGGTCTTGGTGGTAATTTTTATTTTACAGTTCATAAATTAGAACATGAAATTAGTGGGACTTTTGATGAAGTTGCTCATGCTGCTGGTCTTTCTGTTTTATATTCTGGTTGGGCTTTATCTGTTTATGATAAACTACCGTATAAATTTGCAAAATTCGCTCGTCGTGTGTTAGATATTAATATTAGCGATGATTTAGAATGTGCTAAAGAAGGTATTTATGTATTAAGAGAATACTTTAAATCAATTGGTATGCCTGTAACACTTAGTGAATTAAATATTAAAGAATCTGACCATTTGCCAATGGCTAATCGTATAACAAAAAATGATACTGTTCTTGTTCCTGGATTTGTAAAAATAGATAAAAAAATGGTTTTAAGCATCTTTGATAAAATAAAATAATTATAATCTTTTGACATATCTTAAAAAATATGGTAAAATAAGTTTGATTTATAAGTGAGGTATCAAATATGCAAAAAATTAAATATTGTCCTAAATGTCAAAAACAATATGATATTAATCAAGAAAAATGCGAATGTGGTTATGAATTTGTTAAATTAGAAAGTCATGAAGATGAAACAGTTCAAAGCACAAATACTAAGGTAATTGTTGATAATGTACCTTTATGGATTTGGGCATTTTTAGCATTTATTACAGAATCTGTGCTAGGATGGGTTTTCTATGGTATGTTTAAAAATAGTTATCCTGAACGTGCAAAATCTGCTAAAAAAGGTGCAATTACGTTTTATATTTTTGTTGGTGTCGTTGTTCTTATTACAGTTCTTTATTTGGTACTTGACGCAAAAGGTAAGATTGTTTAATTAAAAGTTAAACACTTGCATTTATTATAAATTTGTAGTATAATAATAGAGATTTTATCAGGAGGATTTATAAAATGCGTATCAATATTTTATTAAGATGTACTGAATGTAGTGAAGAAAATTATTTAACTCAAAAGAATAAGAGAAATACTCCAGATCGTTTAGAACAAAAGAAATATTGCCCTAAATGCAAGAAAGTGACTATTCACAAAGAAAAAACTAAGAAATAATATTAACTTAGTAAGTAAAAACCCGAAAGGGTTTTTTTCTTTTTCATCAATTTTTTTATCTTTGGTAAAGTAAAATATTATAGTATTAAAACTAAAGGGGATATTATTATGCCAAAAGTAAAAAAAGAACCTTATGAAAGTTCAAAGAAGAAAAATTTATTTTTTTATGAAATATTAGGTATAGTACTTGCAGTACTATCTTTTTTTGCACTTGCAAAATTAGGTAGTTTTGGATTATATTTATTTTTAACGATTAAATTATTATTTGGAGATTGGGCATTTTTATTTATTATTATAGGGATACTTGCAGGATGTTATTTTTTAATGGTTCATGACCATTTACCAATATCATCATTAAGGGTAATAGGAATTTTTTTTATATTTTTAAGTTTAATTGTCCTATCCCATTTTTCGATGCATAATTATATAAAACAATATTCTGAAGATTATTTTTCTTTGACAATTAGTGTTTATATTGATTATTTTAAAACTGCAAATAGTGAATCTATTACGGGTGGTGGAATAATAGGAATGTTATTTTTTTATTTGTTTTATTATTTGTTATCAATTCCTGGAGTTATCATAATATCACTATTATTAATTGTTTTAGGTGTAAGTTTTATATCTAGAAAAACATTAAATGAATTTTTTAAATTAATTGTTAAAGTGTTAAAAGTAGTATTTAAGAAAATTAAGTTATTAATAGTTAAGTCTCGTAGTGCAATTAAAAATATTAATCAAGAATTTAATACACCTGTTCTAAAAAAACTACCTAAAAATTTTATAAAAAAAGGGGATATATCTGAATATACTGAATCTAATTCTACTCTAGAGATAATAAATGAGATTAAGCTTATTTTAAATAAATTAAATTATTATCATTATCAAGTTAATCATTATTTAACTCCTCATCTTATAGTTGTTGAAATTAAAAGTTATTTAAAAATTGATTACTATAAATTAGAAAATGAGTTATCTAGAAGTCTTACAAAACCATTTTTACTTAAAATTAATGAAGATGATAGTATTATAATGATTGAATTTTCTAGTGAAGAGATTAGAAAAATTAGTTTATATGAAGTATTTAATAGTTATAATAATAATATTTTATTTTTAGGAATAAATGATCATTTTGAAGTTGAAGCATTAGATGATAAACATTTTAGTTGTTTGATGTTTATAAATAATATCAATAATTTATATTTTTATATTGCCTTAAGTTTATTAAAGCGTTATAAAGTTAGATTATTTGATTTAAATAATGAATTAACTTTGTTTAAAGACTATTTATTATATGAAACAAATAGTGATAATATTAATAAATTAATTGTTGATGTTGAGAATAAAGAAGATGATGAGATTGAAATCTGTTTTGTAAATTTAAGTAAGAAAATTATAAATAAAGATTTAATAGGAAAAATTAGATATTTAATTGAACTTAGTAAAGATCTTTCTTTTTATTTTATTGTAAGACTTGATGATTATATTGTAAATGACCATTATTTTTATGATTCGTTTAGTTATATTTTAACTCTTGATAATAGTTCTATTGATGTTTTAAAAATGTTTGGTTTTTCTCATAGTACTGGTTTAAAGATTGGAGAAGAAGGTTTAATTAAACAATTAGATATTGTTATGAGAGTTGCGGTAGGTGGATTATCAGAAGAAGAAAAGAAAAAAATAGAAAAGTAGTAATCATTGAAGGAGAATCATTAAAAGATTGTTTGTTAAAATTTAATAAAGAAGAATCTTATAATTTAGGAAAAGAATTAGGTGAGAATTTAAATGAAGTTCATTTATTAAAAGTAGATGTACAAAAACATCATATTCCTAATTGGCATGATAGATATAAATGGACACAAAAAGGTATCATTAGAGAATTAATTTCTAATTCAATTATTGAAAAAGCTTATAATTATTATAAAGACAACGAAGATATAATTGAGAAAAGATATTCATCTAGTGAATACTATCATAAAAAAGATGAAAATTACGTGTTAGATGAAAATGGTAATTGTATTATAGAAAAAGTATTGTCATTTATATTTAGCGACATTAAATTTGAAAATCTTATTGTTTCTAATAAAAAAGTATATGTTAAATGTCCTATTAATATTGCTGTTGGTGATTCGTTTTATGATTTTAAATGTTTATCATTAATTGCTTTAGAAAATGAATATTTTGCTAGTGGTGTTATTGATGGATATTTTAAAGGCAATATATCAACTGATTTTTTTTAAATGCTTAAATATTATACGTGTGAATTAATTATTAAAGAGTATGATAAATCATTAGATGTAGATATTATTGATAAAATATATGATTCATATGATGATTTTAATTTAGAAATTTCATTTAAATTAACTGATATAAGTAAAGAAATAATATATTTTGAATTAGAAAATGCTTATGAAATAACTAATAAATTTGGAGTTATAGAAAATATAACAATAAAAACAATTTTATATTTAAATTAATATATAAAAGGCTAACGTTTTTTTAAAAAAATCGTTAGCCTTTTGTTTTTTAAATAGTATTTACTTTTTATTTTTATATCCTTCTATTTGCATGTATCTATTATATAGACTTGTTTCTGATTTAGAAGTTGGTTTGGGAATGTAGTATTTAGTTCCTACTAATGTATCTGGTAGGTATTGTTGATCTACCCACGCGTTTGGATAATCGTGTGGGTATTTGTATGCACCTTGCGTAGGATCAAATGAATAGGTATTCTTTAAATGTTTTGGTAGTGTTCCACTTTTACCGTTTTCAATGTCTTCAATTGCTTTATTTAGTGCTGTGTATGCTGAATTTGATTTAGGGGAAAGAGCCATTTCAATTACGACTACTGAAAGTGGCAGGCGAGCTTCTGGATTTCCTAGTTCTCTTGCGGCATCACATGCAGCTTTTACTCTTGGTCCTATACCAGGATTTGCAAGTCCTATATCTTCATAGGCGATGCAAAGAAGTCTTCTGCATAAGCTTTGTAGGTCATCTGCAATTATTAGTTTGGCAAGATAGTGTAATGCTGCATCAACATCACTACCCCTAATTGATTTATGAAGACCACTTAATGTGTCGTAATAACTATCTCCATTTGCGTCAAATGATACATTTGCTTTGCTAAGTGATGTTTTAGCATCGTTTAAAGTAATGTGTTCTGTTGCAGTTTTTACTAATGTTTCAAATAGATTGATTAGTGTTCTAATTTCTCCATTTGCAAGATTAATAACATAGTTATATACTTCTTCATCAATTTTAATTGCTTTATCTAAGTATTTATAAGCACGGTCTAAAACTTGTCTTAAGTGAACACTTGTTAAATCATTTAGTCTATAGATATGACATCTTGATCTAATGGCAGGGTTTACAGAGTGATATGGGTTTACTGTCGTAAGACCAATCATAATAACTGTTCCGTTTTCTACATATGGTAGTAGATAGTCTTGGATATCTTTTTTCATACGATGGATTTCATCTACTATTATGATTGCATCATCTAAAAATGCTGCTTCTGTGATGATTTGTTTTAATGTTTCTTTGTTATCAGTTGATGCGTTAAATTTAAACCATTTATAACCACTTAATTTGCAAGTAGCTTCCGCAATTGTTGTTTTACCACACCCAGGATTACCATATAAAATAAAAGAAAATAAGCTATTTGTGTTTAGCATCTTTCTAATTATTCCAGTTTGCCCTACTAAATGGTCTTGACCAACGATATCTTCAAATGTGTTAGGTCGCATTAAATAAGCTAGAGGTTTCATAGTTTTCTCCTTTTTTTCCTAAAGTTATTATACTATTTTTTTTATAAAATAACAAGTATAATCATTTTTTTAGTTAAAAGTATGAAATATTTTGTTAAAATATGTTATACTAATATAAGAATAAATAAAAAAGGAGGATAGTTTATGCATATCCTTATAGTTGATGATGAAGTTTATATTCGTGAACTTGTTGCAAAATATTTGAAACATGAGAGTTTTGAATCATCATTTGCATCTAATGGAGAAGAAGCAGTTGAGATGGTAAGAAATAATAATTATGATTTGGTTATTATGGATATTATGATGCCAGTACTTGATGGATTTTCTGCTGTTAAAGAAATTCGTAAGTTTTCAGATGTTCCTGTTATTATGCTATCTGCCCGTAGTGAAGAGTATGATAAAGTATATGGTTTTGATTTAGGAATAGATGATTATGTTACCAAACCTTTTTCACCTAAAGAGTTGTTAATGCGTATTAAAGCTGTTACTAATCGTTTTAATCGTGCTAAAGATGTTGAGTTGAAAGAAAAGGCTGTTTTTATTTATAAGACTTTAAAAGTTGATTTTGATGCGCGTAGAGTATTTATTAGTGAGGTTGAAGTAGAACTTACGCATAAAGAATATGAATTGTTAGTTTTACTTATTCAAAATGTAGATAATGCGGTTACAAGAGAGAAGTTAGTTGAAACTGTATGGGATTCTAGTATTTCTAGTGATGATAGAACGCTTGATACGCATATCAAATCTTTAAGAAAAAAGATTTTAGAATATTCTGATAATATTATTACAATTAGAAGGGTAGGATACCGTTTTGAGGTTAAATAAAATTAAATTAAAATGGCAAATCTTTGGCTATATTTTAGGATTTGCGGCAATAATAATATTAGTATTTTGTATTTTTCAAATTTTTATGCTTGAGTCAATGTATAAAGATACTAAGATTAATAATATTGAAAAGTTATTAAATGAAGTTGAAAAAGATGTAATTTCTATTCATGATTTTTCTAATAAAGATGTTAATAATAATTTCTTAAAACTTGCAACTGAAGAAGAAACAGCAATTTATTTATTTGGTTTAGATGGAACTGAGTATTTAATAATTAATAAAGGCGATTATTATAAAGATTTTAGTAACAAGGACTTATTTAAAGAGATTATTGCAAAATCTGATTCTTTAAAAATGGGTAAATTTTATATTACATTTGATAATAATATTCCTGCACCTATTAATATGGAGTATCCAGCACTTACTAAAGAACCAATTGATTCAGTTGATTCTGCAATTATTTGTGCTAAATTTGTTAAAATTAAAAATGTCGAATATCTACTTGTATTAGATGCAAGACTTGCTCCTGTTAATCCAGCTGTGTCTACCTTAAAAAATCAATTAATTTATATTTCGATTATTGTTGTAATTGTTAGTATATTTGTTGCTATTGGAGTAGGATACTTAATTAGTAAACCAATTAAGAAAATTAATGATTCTGCAAAACTTTTAGCATCAGGTAAAAGAGATATTGTTTTTGATGGTAAAGGGTATTTAGAAATAGAAGATTTAAATAGTACGCTAAATTATGCAGTACAAGAACTTAAGAAAACTGAAAAACTGCAAAAAGAACTTCTTGCGAATATTTCTCATGATTTAAAAACACCTATTACATTAATATCTGGTTATGCAGAAATGATGAAAGATATTAAAGAGGAAAATACGTCTGAGAATTTAGAATTAATTATTGCTGAATGTAATAGGTTAAATTTACTTGTTAATGATTTATTAGAGTTATCAAGACTTCAATCTAAAACTTCTACATTTAATAATGCTAAATTTAATATTACTAAGTTAATTAAAGAGATTGTTGAACGTCAGGTATTATTAAGTGATTTTAATATTGAATTTAATTTTGATAAAGAATATCATGTTTATGCTGATGAAAAAAGAATTAGTCAAGTGATTTATAATTTTATTACCAATGCTATTAATTATAGTAAAGACGAAAAACATATTATAATTACACAAAGTGTTAAAGATAACAGTATATTGATTAGTGTTAAAGATTTTGGTATTGGTATTAGTGATGATGAATTACATCTTATTTGGAATAGATATTACCGAGTAGATAAGAATCATCAAAGAAATAATGTTGGTACTGGACTTGGGTTATCAATTGTAAAAGAGATTTTAGATCATTATGGATTTAAATATTATGTTGATTCTATTAAAGATAAAGGTAGTACATTTACATTTGAAATTCCAATTTTTGATAAAATTTAAAATTAATTAATATTTATATATTATCATAGTATTAATGAAAGGAAATGAATAATATGAAAAGAATAAATAAGTTTAAAAATAGAGTATTATTATTTGTGATGATTACAGCTTTCATTTGTTTAGTATGTGGCTGTATTTATGATGGAACTACTAGTGGTGGTTCAAATAATGTTACTAATAATGTTACTAATGAAATTACACAAACTGTTGTTGATTATAATAGTAATGTTACGATTGAAGATTTAGAAGATGCAGTTTGTGTTACTACTAAAATGGTAGAGTCTTCAGTTATTGGTGTTACGTTAAAAGAAATTACAACATCTACTATGGCAGGTAAAAAATATACTTTTGAAGATATTGAAGGTATTGGTAGTGGTGTAGTTTATAAGCGTATTGAGAATACGAATATAAATGGTGAATTAACTTCTTATACTTATTATGTTATTACTAATGCGCATGTTATTTTAAGTGATGATGATGAAGATCATGTTGTTTATGCATATTTGGGTAATTATAATACTGAAATTAAAGCTAATATTTTAGGGTATGATGAAAAAATTGATTTAGCTGTAATTACTTTTGAATCTTATTATTATATTAATCCTGTAGAGTTCCAAGATGTAAGAAAACTTGAAAAAGGACAATTTGTTATTGCGGTAGGTAATCCAGATGGTTATGATTACTATGGATCTGTGACTTTTGGTATTATAAGTAATTTAGGACGTTATATTTCTTTTGATACTGATGGTGATGGAACACATGATTATATGGGTGAGTATATTCAAACTGATGCTGCAATAAATCCTGGTAATTCAGGTGGTGGATTATTTACTTTAGATGGTAAATTAATTGGTATTAATTCAATTAAACTTGCAAGTGAAACAATTGATAATATGGGGTTTGCTATTCCTATTAATATTGTTAAGGTTGCAGTAGAAGAATATCTTGAAAAAGGGTTAGAAATTATTCGTCCTAGACTTGGTGTTATGATTATTGCGGTACGTGATTTTAATTCAGAAGCAATGATTCAACAAGGTATTACAAGTTTCCCTAATATTTATGGTGATGAAAAACCTTATGGTATTTATATTAGTGAATTTACATCAAGTGGTTCTTTAGTAAATCAAGGCTTACATGAAGGAGATATTATTTTAACGTTTGATGGCGACAAACTATATGAAAGTAGTCAAATAAGTGGATTCTTAAATTCACTTGATGAGTATCGTGTTGGTACTGTCGTTGAAATCACATATTATTGTTGTAAAACTAAAACAGTTGAAACAATGCAAATTACATTAAAAACTGGTGAATAAATGAGGTAATTATGGGCAAAGTTATTTTTCACATTGATATGAATAGTTTTTTTGCAAGTTGTGAAATTGCAGAAAATCCAGAGTTAAAAGGCAAAAAAGTTGCAGTAGCACACGTATCTTTAGATAAAAAAGGTATGGTTCTTGCTGCTACATATGAAGCTAAGGCTTATGGAATTAAAACTACGATGTTGGTGTATGAAGCAGAAAGACTTTGCCCTGATATTATTTTTGTTGAACCTAATCATGAACTTTATCAGGAATATTCTAGAAAGTTTTTTAGTTACTTTCATAAAATAACTCCCCTTGTAGAACCTGCAAGTATTGATGAAGGTTACTTGGATGTTACTGATGTTTGTGGACCAACTGAGTATTTAGATCTTGCTAAAAAGATACAAACTGATATTTTAGAACTTTATAATTTACCTTGCAGTATTGGTATTGCTCCTAATAAGTTTCTTGCAAAAATGGCCTCTGATATAAAGAAACCTCTTGGTATAACAGTTCTTAGAAAAAGAGATATTAAAGAAATTATGTGGCCACTTCCAATTGAAGATTTTTTTGGAGCAGGAAAGAAAACTTGTGAATTGTTAAGAAGTATTAATATTAAAACAATTGGTGATCTTGCAACATTTTCTGATGTTAAAATATTAGAACGTTTAGTGGGGGAAAATAATACTAAGTATTTAATTAGTCATGCTAATGGTGAAGGTAGTACAGAAGTAGATCCTAATAGGTATGATAATGTTTCATCTATTAGTAACTCTCATACTTTAGACCATGATGAATATAATTCTGATAACATTATTTTGTTAATTAAGTTATTATCTAATACAGTTTCATCTAGAATGGAAGAGGATAATCTACGTGGTCAGACATTTACATTACAACTTAAGTATAATAATTTTAAAATGGTTTCTAAATCTATTACGATATCTAAACCTACAAATAATAGTTATCAAATGATTAGAATGTATACTGAGATTTTTGAAGAATTGTATGATCCTGATTTTGCGGTTAGACTTGTAGGTGTTGCTTCTAGTAAACTTACTAAAGGTAAAGATACAGTTGTTCAGATGAGTATTTTTGATGAACTTGATAAAGAATCTTTAGATTTAGAAGTATCAAAAGTTATAAAAGATATTAATAATATCGTTGGATCAAATTCTATTCAAATAGGTGTTGGTAAATTACCAAAAGAATAGTAATGTTCTTGATTTTAAAATTAAAATAAAGTATAATATTACTAATAAAAAAATTTAATAATTACTTTTTTCAGTGAAGAATCTGACAAATTTGGAGAAAAAACGAAGTGATTTGCGCGTTAAGTGAATTAAATGAGAGTGGATTATTCCAAACTAAGGTGGTATCGCGTATAAATATTTACGTCCTTAGGTTGTTTTATGCACTCTTTTTTTATTATATGGGAGGAAATATGAAAGTAAGTAAAATTAAAGGTACATTAGATTATTTTGGAAGAGATGTTAAAAAATATCGCTATATTGAAAATGTTGCGAGAAGTATTTCTAAACAATTTGGATACCTTGAAATTGTAACACCTATCTTTGAAGCAACAGAAGTATTTGCACGTGGTGTTGGAGAAGGTACTGATATTGTAAATAAAGAAATGTATACTTTCTTAGATAGAAGTGAAAAGTCACTTACACTACGTCCTGAAGGAACTGCAGGTGTATCTCGTGCTTATGTTGAAAATAAAATGTATGTTGATCCAGGATTAAAAAAATTATTCTATTTTGGTCAAATGTTTAGATGTGAACGTCCTCAAGCTGGACGATATAGAGCATTTACACAATTTGGTATTGAAGCAATAGGACCTGGTTCTGCATATTTAGATGCTGATGTGATTTATTTTGGTTATTTATTCTTACAAAAACTTGGTATTAAAAATGTTAAAGTTGCAATTAATACAATTGGTAGTAAATCTGGTCGTGCAAAATATGAAGAAGCATTAAAAGAATATTTTAGTGCACATATTGATAAAATGTGTAATGATTGTAAAACAAGACTTGAGAAAAATCCACTTCGTATTCTAGATTGTAAGGTTGATGCAAAAAGCGATATCATGAAAAATGCACCTAAAATCATTGATTACCTAAGTGAAGAAGATATTGCGTATTTTGAAAAAGTACTTAAGTGTTTAGATAAGTTAGGTGTTGAATATGTAATTGAACAAAAATTAGTTCGTGGTCTTGATTATTATAATCACACTGTATTTGAATTTATTTATGATGATAAGAATTCTAATATTGATGGATTAACTTTACTTGGTGGAGGACGTTATAATGGCTTATCACGTCAGTTTGATGGACCTGAAACAGATGCAATCGGATTTGGTACTGGTGTTGAAAGATTAATGTTAGTGCTTGATGAACTAGGTTTATTTAAAGATGATGAAAAGTTAGTTGATGTAGTTGTAATTAATATCGGTGAAGAAACTAAACTTGAAGCTTTAAGTCTTGCTGCACACTTAAGAAGTAATGATGTATCATGTGAAATTGATTATGTAAGTAGTAATTTAAAACCACAATTTAAATTATCTGAAAGAGTGAATGCACCATACATTATTATAATTGGTTCAGAAGAAGTAGAAAATGGTGTATTTAAATTAAAAAATACAATACTAAAAACAGAAGAAATCAAAAAGATTGAAGAGTTAAATGAAATATTTAATATAGAAGGAGAAAAATATGCGTACAAAAAATAATGGAGAATTAAGAATTAGTAATGTTGGTGAAGTTGTTACACTTGTTGGTTGGTGTAGTAAAAAGCGTGACCTAGGTGGGCTTGTTTTCATTGACTTAAGAGATAGATGGGGTATTACCCAAATTGTTGTTAATCCAACTAATGAATACTATAATGTTGCGGTTGATGTTAAAAATGAATATGTTTTAAAAGCAACTGGTAAAGTTGTAGAACGTGAAAGTAAAAATAAAAACATTCCTACTGGTGAAGTAGAAGTAATTGTTGAAAAATTAGAAATTTTATCTTCTGCAGAAGTTACTCCTATGATTATTGCAGATAACACTGATGCACTTGAAGATACAAGAATGAAATATCGTTACCTAGATTTAAGAAGACCTCAAATGCAATATAATATGAAACTTCGTCATAAAGCTGCGATGTCAATTCGTAATTATTTTGACGCACTTGATTTTATTGAAGTTGAAACACCTGTATTTGGTAAGTCTACACCTGAAGGTGCTCGTGACTTTTTAGTTCCTTCACGTGTTCATAAAGGGGAATTTTATGCACTTCCTCAAAGTCCACAACTTTATAAACAATTATTAATGGTAGCGGGATTTGAAAGATATTTCCAAATTGTTAAATGTTTTAGAGATGAAGATTTAAGAGCAGATAGACAGTTAGAATTTACTCAAGTTGACCTTGAAATGAGTTTTGTTGATGAACCAGATGTTCAAGCACTTGTTGAAGGATTACTAAAAAAGGTTTGGAAGGATTGTTTAAATATTGATATTGCTACTCCATTTATGCATATGAAATGGACTGATGCAATGAATAATTATGGTTCTGATAAACCTGATACAAGATTTGAAATGCTACTTAATGATATTTCTGATTGGGCATTAACTACTGAATGCGGTTTCTTCAAATCAGCTATTGAAAATGGTGGAAATGTTAAATGTATCGTTGCAAAAGATGCTGCAAATAAATATTCTAGAAAAGAAATTGATCGTTTAACTTTACTTGCTAAAAAATATCATGCTGGTGGACTTGCTTGGTTAAAATATGAAAATGGTGTTTTAAATGGTAGTGTTGCTAAATTTGTATCTGAAGATAATAAGAATGCTTTAGTTGAAAAACTAAGTTTAAATACTAATGATTTAGTTTTAATTGTTGCTGATAAACTTGCTAATTGTAATCAATCTTTAGGTGCTCTTCGTTTACAATTAGGTAAAGAACTTGATTTAATTGATAATGATAAGTTTAATTTCTTATGGGTTGTTGATTGGCCATTATTTGAATATAATGAAGAAGAAGGTCGCTATGAAGCAGCACATCATCCATTTACATCTCCTAAAGATGGTGATGAAGATAAATTATTAACAGATCCTGCTAATTGTTATGCTAAAGCATATGACGTTGTTTTAAATGGTTATGAACTTGGTGGTGGTAGTATCCGTATTCATAATCAAGAAATTCAAAGTAAGATGTTTAAAGCTATTGGTTTAACAGATGAAGATGCAAGCGTTAAGTTTGGTTACTTTGTAAATGCACTTAAATATGGTACACCTCCTCATGGTGGACTTGCTCTTGGTTTTGATAGACTTGTAATGCTTCTTACTAAGAATAATAACTTACGTGAAGTAATTGCATTCCCTAAAGCAGCTTCAGCTAAATGCCCAATGAGTGGAGCTCCAACTGAAGTTACTGATGCACAACTTGCTGAACTTGGTATTAAAGTAGATAAATAAGAAAGAGGTTTAATGATGAAAAGTAATAATTATATTTCTTGGGATGAATATTTTATGGGTGTTGCAATGTTATCTGCTTTAAGAAGTAAAGATCCTTCTACAAAAGTAGGTGCTTGTATTGTAAATAGTAATAAACGTATTGTTGGTATTGGTTATAATGGACTTCCATGTGGGTGTAGTGATGATGAATTTCCATGGGAAAGAAGTGGTAGTTTTTTAGATACTAAATATGCTTATGTTGTTCATGCTGAACCTAACGCAATTTTAAATGCTACAAGTGATTTAACTAATGCTACACTATATGTTACACTTTTCCCTTGTAATGAATGTGCTAAATTAATTATTCAAAGTGGGATTAAAGAAATTGTTTATTCTTGTGATAAATATCAAGATACAGATGCTTCTAAAGCTTCTAGAAGAATGTTAGAAGCTGCAGGTATTAAGTTACGTCAACTTGATACACCAAAAATTGTATTAGAATAATAATGTTGAAGTTACTAAAAAAGTATAAATTATTAGTAATTATTCCATCAATTATAGCTACATTATTTATTACATTATCTATTATTCCTACTAATTATGATTTAACTGTTCCTGCAACACTTGCTGATATTGATGATACATATGATTTTGAAGGTATTGACACAGAAGATGTTAATGTTTCTAGCGTAAGTGTATATTCATATTATAATATTAGTGTTTTAAATTATTTACAATCATTAATCAATCCTTATAAAGTTTTAGAAAAACATAATAAGTATGTCAATACAAGTATAGAATATGGTGTTACATCTGGTACAATCCAAAAAAGTGTTGCACTTGATAACTCTTTAATAGCAGGTTATCGTGCTGCTAATATTGAAATTAATGAATCATTTGTTGGCTATATTGTGCATAGTGTATTCGGATTAGAAAAAAGCGAAATAATACTTGGTGATATTATTGTTAAATGTGAAGGTGTTAAATTAAGCGAGGAGGTAACGATTGTTAATGTACTTGCAGATAAATATGGTATTTATGAAAAAGATGGTTCACATTATGTAAATATTGAAGCAGATAAAATATATAACTTTACTGTTTTAAGAAGTGGAGTTACTTTAGATATAAATGTTAAAGCATTTAATTATGAAACCGAAGATGATATTTTTCCTAGTTTAGGATTTAATTATTATGAAAAGTACAATATTTCTTCAATTAATGCTGATATCAAATATCAAATCTATGCACCAGATTCATTTGGACCATCAGCTGGACTAATGCAAGCATTATTTATTTATGATGCATTAACTGGTGAAAAATTAACAAAAGATTTACATGTTGTTGGAACTGGAACAGTTGATAGTTATGGAAATGCTGGTTCTATTGGTGGAGTAAAAGCTAAAATAATGGCAGCTATATTAGATGATGCTGATATTTTCTTTGTTCCTTCGTCTAATTATGAAGAAGCTAAAGAACAATATGATAAACATCAAACAGATATGGAATTAGTTAGTGTTAGTTCTTTACAAGATTGTATTTATTACTTGAAAAATAGGTAGGTACTAGATATGAGATTAAAAGAATATAAGAATTATTTAAAAAACTTAATTGATGTTTTTAGTACAGTTTCTAAAAAAAGTAAAAGAATTGCTTTTATATTTACAATAATTGTTGGACTTTTATGTGTATGTCCGATAGTTTGCGTAATTATTAATTTTTTGATGCAATATTTAGGTATAAAATTAGTTGTAGTATTGTTATTATTTTTATGTGGGGCATTATTGCATTTATTAATTTCTTTAATGTATCCAATATATTTTGTTTCATTAAGTGAGTTAAATAAAGATTTAGATATTGATGTATCATATAAAAAATTGTTTTTTGTATCAATTTGTGATTTATTTCAAATTAGTTTTATAATGATAATGATAGTTTTGATTAATATTTTATTTATTTATATGTTTTTTTAGGAGGTAAACAATGAAGAAAAAATATAGTTTACTTATTGCATTTGCATGTGTTTTAGGTTTAATTGGAATTGATCAATTGACTAAATGGTTATGTAATACAAATGATATTTTATTAAGTGGCGATAAGATTATTGTAATTAATAACTTTATTAGTTTTAGACTTGCATATAATAAAGGTGCTGCTTGGAGTATTTTAGAGGGAAAGAAATTTTTCTTAGTTTCAATTAGTTTACTTGCTAGTGTGTTTGTAACTTTTATGATTGTAAAACTTGTTGATTTTAAGAATAATTTATTACTTAGTATTGCATTAATATTAATTGATGCTGGTTCTATTGGTAATTTAATTGATCGTGCTTTTTATAGTGAAGGTGTAATTGATTTTTTGCATTTAGAATTTATTGATTTTCCGACATTTAACTTTGCAGATTCATGTTTAACATGTGGTGCTATTGTTTTGATGGTGTATGTTTTATTCTTTTATAAAGAGCCTGATAAAAAAAATCCCCTAAATAATGAACTAGGAGAAGAAGAAAATGCTTAAAATAGAATTAATTGTACAAGATTTATTTGAGGAACTTCGTGTAGATAAATATATTGCTGCAAATTATGATGAAGTATCACGTAGTGAGTTAAAGTATTATTTTGATGAAGAGAAAATATTAGTTAATGGTAAACTTGCTAAACCATCATTAAAAATATTTAATGGTGATATCATTAATATTTTAGAACGTGATGATCAAATTATTGATTTAGAAAAAGAAGATTTAAATCTTGAAGTTGTTTATGAAGATGATGATGTAATTGTTGTTAATAAACCTACAGGTATGGTAGTACATCCTGCTCCTGGACATCATCATGGAACACTTGTTAATGGTTTATTATTCCACTGTAATACACTATCCAATGTAGGAGGGGACTCTAGAGCAGGGATTGTTCATCGTATTGACAAAGATACCTCTGGCCTTCTTGTTGCTTGTAAAAACAACAAAGCACATCGCAATCTTGCAGAACAATTTAAAAATAAAGAAAATACAACTAGAAAATATTATGCGATTGTAAATGGTAATATAGGGCATAATTTAGGTAAAATAAATGCTCCAATTGGAAGAGATCCATCTAACAGACAAAAAATGGCTGTTGTGGAAGGTGGTAAAGAATCTGTTACGCATTTTAAAGTTCTTGAAAGATTTAAAGATCATACTTTGATTGAGTGTACACTTGAAACAGGTCGTACACATCAAATTAGGGTTCATATGTCTTATATTAAGTTTCCTGTCTTAAACGATCCATTATATGGTTCTAAAAAACAAACAACTCCTTTTGGTCAATATTTGCATGCTAAAACACTTGGATTTGTTCATCCTGTAACAGGTAAATATATGGAGTTTGATTCTGAACTTCCTGATGAATTTAAAGAAATGTTAGAAACGTTAAGAAAATAAGACCTCAAATTGTTTTGAGGTTTTTTTACAAATATTTAGTTAATAATTAATTTTTATTCTAGTTATAAATTTATAAATAAGAAAGGAATGAGTTAATGTTCAAAATATTAATTGCTGAAGATGATAACGAATTAAGACAGTTATTTAAAAGTATACTTGTTAAAAATGGTTATAATGTTAAAAGTGTGGGAGATGGAATGGATGCATTAACTGAAATAAAAGATAATTATTATGATTTATTAATAAGTGATGTAATGATGCCAAGATTAGATGGATATGAGTTAGTAAGAATATTAAGAGAAAATAATATTAAAATACCCGTAATGATGATTACTGCAAAAGATAAGTTTGATGATATGCAACTTGGATTTTTAGTTGGAAGTGATGAATATATGATTAAACCTATAAATTTAAATGAAATGGTAATCAGAGTAGCAGCACTTTTAAGAAGAGCACAAATAATAAATGAAAGAAAAGTTATTTTAGGTAATACAATTTTAGAATATGATACATTTACTGTAAATTTTGATGGTGAATCCATTGTTTTACCTTTAAAAGAATTTCAAGTTCTATATAAACTGGCTTCTTTTCCCGGGAAAATATTTACTAGACAACAGTTAATGGTTGATATTTGGGGATATGATTCTGATAGTGATATGCATACGGTTGATGTACATATTGAAAGACTTAGGAAAAAATTAAAAAATAATGTAGATTTTGAAATTGTTACTATGCGCGGTATTGGTTATAAGGTAGTGAAAAAATGAAAAAAATAGATATCAAAAAATATTGGAAAATAAAGAAACGTTTAGGTTTTCACTTTTATTTTGTTTTTTATTCGGTTTTAACAATTTATGTAACAGTTACAATTTCAGATTTTATAACTAAATATTTTAACGATTGGCTTATAAAATTTGTTAATATTCCAGATATTTTTGTTTTACTAGCATTTAGTTTGATAATTGGATTTGTTTTGTCTTTTTTTGTTGGTAAAATGTTACTTAGTCCAATTAATAAATTAAAAGAACATATGGATTTAGTTTCAACTGGTAATTTTGAAGTTGAAATTAAAGCAAAAAGTAAAATTGATGAAGTAGAAGATATGTATCATTATTTTAATGTGATGATTAAAGAATTAAGATCTACTGAAATAATACAATCAGATTTTATTTCTAATGTATCACATGAGATTAGAACGCCTTTAAATGCTGTTGAAGGATATGCTACCCTACTTACAAATAAAGATTTAACAGAAGAAGAAAAAAATATTTATATTGATAAAATATTATATAATACTAAGAGAATGAACGAGTTAATTAGTAATATTTTACTTCTTTCTAAGGTTGATAATATGTCAATTGAATCTAATAAAAAAATATATTGTTTAGATGAACAAATTAGGCAATCAATTGTATTTTTAGAGCCTAAATGGAGTGAAAAAAATATTTTCTTTAATATAGAATTAGAAGAAATAAATTATTTTGGCAACGAAGAATTGATGATTCATGTTTGGAATAATTTAATAAGTAATGCAATTAAATTTAGTCCTAATGATGGTGAAATTTCTATGTCTTTAACGAGCATTAATAATAAAATAATTTTTATTATTGAAGATAACGGTCCTGGTATAATAGAAAGTGATATAAGGAAAATATTTAATAAGTTTTATCAAAGTGATACTTCACATAAATCTGAAGGTAATGGATTAGGATTAGCGCTTGTTAGAAAAATTCTTGATATATCGCATTGTGAAATTTCTGTTGAAAATAAAATTCCACATGGATGTAAGTTTATAGTTGTATTATATAATGATATAAAAAGCTAGGTTTTAAATTTAACCTAGTTTTTTCAACAATTGTTGATTTTAAGTTGAAGTTTTATTGAATTATTTATATTATAATATAAGTGTATAATGTAAGGAGATGAAATATATGATAAAATTATTTACAGATACAGACACAGATATAACAAAACAAGAAGCTGATTATTATGGTTATAAGTTAATTAGTATGCCATATTTAATTGATGAAAAAGAAATTTTTCCTTATGAAGATTTTGAAGAGTTTGATTATAAATCTTTTTATGATTTATTAAGAAATGGTGTTTTACCTAAAACATGTGCTATTAGTCCAGCTAAATATATTGAATATTTTGAACCAGAATTTAAGGCAGGTAATGATATATTATATGTTCATTTTTCTAAAGCAATGAGTGGTACATTTAATGCAATGGAACTTGCTTATGAGGAATTAAAAGAAAAATATCCTGAACGTAAGCTTTATACAATTGATACTTATGGAATTACTATTTTAAGTAATATAATTGTAAAAGAAATTGGCGATATGTGTTTAAATGGAAAATCATTAGAGGAAATATTAAAATGGGCTAATGATGAAGTTAAGCATTTTGCAACATATTTTTTTGCTGATAATCTAAAGTTTTTTAAATTAAGTGGTAGGGTAAGTAATGTTACAGCTGCAATGGGAAATTTTATAGGTGTTAAACCAATTATCTTTATGGACGAAAACGGGATGATGACAAACATCGGTAAAGAAAGAGGACGTAACAAAGCTTTAAAGAAATTAGTTGAATATGTTGAAGAATTAATTGTTGATCCATATAGTCATCGTATTATTATTGGTCATTCAGATGCTATAGAACTTGCTGAAAAACTAGGAGAAATGCTTATTGAAAAATATGGTCAGAATTTAAAAATTGAATATGTCGTTGTTAATCCTACCGCAGGCAGCCATTGTGGCCCTGATACTATTGGAGTTGCATTTTATGCTAAGCATAAATAATATAATTGAAATTAAAGAAGTAAAAACAAAAAAACAACAAAAGGAATTTTTAAATTTTCCATTAAAATTGTATAAAAATTGTAAATATTTTGTTCCTCCTTTATATGTGGATGAGAAAAAAATATTCAACAAAAATTATTTATATTTAGATCAAGCAGAAGCTGTGTATTACAATGCATATATCAATGGAAAAATTGTAGGTCGTATTTCTGGGATTATTCAATTTGCTTCGAATAGTAAAAATAACGAAAAAAGAGTTAGATTTACAAGATTTGATTCTATTAATAATCAAGAAGTTGCAAATGCATTATTTCAAAATGTAGAAAATTGGGCTAAAGAAAAAGGAATGGATACAATAGTTGGTCCATTAGGGTTCTCTGATTTAGAAAGAGAAGGTTTATTAATAGAGGGATTTAATGAATTATCTACTTTTGAAGAACAATATAATTATAAATATTACAAAACTTTAGTAGAAAATTATGGTTTTGTTAAAGAAGTTGATTGGATTGAAAGAAAATTATATGCGCCAAAACAAAAAGATGAACGTTTAGAAAGACTTAGTGCTTTAATGCTAAAAAGATATCATTTAAAGTTTGGAGTTGCAAAAAATAAGAAGGAATTTATCAATAAATATGCGAATAAATTTTTTGATATAATTGATGAAACATATAAAGATATTTATGGCTCTGTTCCTTTCACACCTGCAACAAGAAAATTAATGATAAATAATTTTAAATTAATAGTTGATTTAAAACATGTAGCAGTAATAGTAGATGAGAATGATGATGTAGTATGTTTTGGTATATGCTTTCCATCATTATCTGAAGAAATTCGCAAAAGTAATGGCCATTTGACACCTATTGCTATAATAAGACTTATAAAGGCTATTAAAAAACCTAAAATTCTTGATTTAGGTTTAATAGGAGTTTTGCCACAATATCAAATGAAGGGTGTTAGTTCAGCGTTGATTGCTGAAATTATGAAAATGTTATCTTCTGGCGAAATTGAATATTGTGAAACAAATTTAAATTTAGAAATAAATAGCAGTATTCAAAATCAATGGAAATCATTTGATAGTGTTTTACATAAACGAAGAAGATGTTACATAAAAAAAATATATAAGTAGAAAATAAACTCATCATACCAAATTGATATGATGAGTTTATTCATTTATATTACCCTGTTTTGATTTTGGTAAAGGATTATTAATAAAATATTCTTTTACTCTTGCTGTATTTGCAAATTTTAGTTTTGCAACTAATGATAAATTATCCCATCCATAAGCTTTTACAAATGAAATAGCAGTTCTATCTACTTCAGGTCCTGCTCCTTTTAAGAAATGGAATGAGTATTCGTTATTTATTCTATTTATTTCTCTTAGAAATGTATATCTTGCAAGAATACTAGCAGCTGCTATAGCAAGATGAGCACGTTCTCCTTTAGGTATCATTGTAACGTTTTTATATACATTTTCTTCTTTTTCAAGATAATCAAAGTATTTATCTTTAGGCGTGAACTCATCTATCAAGATAGCGTCACACTTTACATTTTTGATTTTATTTAGTATACTAATAATAACTTTATTGTGTAAATATGATTTTAGAAAGTTAAAATTAGATTTTTCTTTAGAAAGTTTATTTAGGCGTTTTGGTTCTAAAAACATTATACTATAAGGAAGTATTTCTGATAGTTTTAGTGCAAGATTGATAATTTGTTTATCAGTTAAAAGTTTAGAATCTTTGACACCAAGATGTTTTAAAGTTTCGATTTGTTCTGTGTTGACATATGTTGCACATACAACGATTGGACCGAAGTAATCACCTGTTCCAACTTCATCGCTACCTACTGCTGATAAATTAAAATAATTTATTTGGTCACTTTCAGTTACCTCTTCAAGTGGTAATCCAAAAATTTTTGCCCAATAATTATATTCTTCAGCTTCCTTTTCACCTTGAAAAAGAACAACATTTGTTTTATAAAATGTTATTGTAGCATGAGATAGTTTTGCTCTTGCAATTGTATACTCACTAGTGTTGTAAGTTAGATATCCTTGATAATGACTTAACATTTGATCTAGTTGTGAACTTGTTGCTTTAATTTTATGTGTTGTATTTAGTCTAGGTTCAGCCATATTTTTCTTCCTCCGACTTTATTATATCAAAAAAATATTTTTAGTAAAAATAATATTATAATTTTTTTAAAAAGGAGACTTTTTTATGAAGTATAATGATCAATATTTTTATAAAAAGTTAGAAATTCTTGAAATTATTGATGAACTTAAATCACATTGTATATTAAAAGCATCTGTTAGATACTTTGATAAAATGAATGTGATTAATGATTTAGAGTTAATTAAAGAAGAACTAGCTAAAGTAAAAGAAGCATATACTATTTGTGTTAAATATGAAAGAAGTCCAATTTATTTAAGTTATGAATATGATGAATTATTAGATATTGCAGTTAAAGGTGGTATTTTATCAGGAATTGAACTATTTGAAACTGTTAAAATGTTTTCTTCTATTCGTGCAAATGAAAGATTACTAGGTTATTTAGAAAAAGACCGTATGGATTGTAAATATTTTAAATCATATGTAAGTAATTTATATATTTTAGTTGAACTAGAAAAAGTACTTCGTAAATCTCTTGATGATAATGGTGATATTTTAGATGATGCTTCACCTGAACTTAAGAAGATTAGAAATAGATTAAAAGGTATTGATGATCGTATTAAACAGCGTTTACAAGAAATAATTGGAGCTAATAGTAGTTATCTTGCAGATAGTGTTGTTGTTATTCGTGATGATAGATATTGTTTAGCTGTAAAAGCTGAATATAAGAACTCTTTTAAAGGGATTTTACATGATGTTTCATCAAGTAATTTAACTGCATTTATGGAACCTCTTCAAATAGCAGAAATGTCTAATGAAAAAGATCGTCTTCGCAATGAAGAAAAACAAGAAATGGAACGTATATTAAGATATCTATCTGATTTGGTTGCATGTGAAGAAGAAGTATTAAAAAATAATTATTTAACACTAATTGAACTTGATAAGATATTTGCTAAAGCAAAACTAGGTATGTCTTATAATGGTAGTGCACCTAGTGTTAATAATAAAGGTATTTTGGATTTAAAAAATGCAAGGCATCCCCTTTTAAAAGTAGAAAAAGTTATCCCTAATAATATAAATTTTGGTAAAAATCATTTAGGTATTGTTATTACAGGCCCAAATACAGGTGGTAAAACAGTTTTACTTAAAACTGTTGGATTACTTTCTTTAATGGTTAAATTTGGCTTATTAATTCCTGCTGATGAGGAAAGTAACATTATGATTTTTGATCATATATTCTGTGATATTGGGGATGATCAAAGTATTGTTGAAAATTTATCTACTTTTTCTTCCCATATGAAAAAAATGGTTGCTATTGTTAATCAAGTTACACCTAATTCACTTGCGTTGTTTGATGAAATAGGATCAGGGACTGATCCAGTTGAAGGTGCTCAAATTGCAATTGCGGTACTTAATTATTTTGTTAAGAAAAATGTTAGTTTTATTACAACAACTCACTATGCAGAATTAAAGGCATACGCTTATACCAAAGAACGTGTTGTTAATGCTTCAATGGCATTTAATGAAGATACTATGGAACCAACATATCATTTAGTAATTGGAAAGAGTGGTTCTAGTAATGCTTTATCAATTGCTAAGAATCTTGGTTTAAAACAAGAAATTATTGATGCTGCAAGACATCATTTTAATACTAATAGTTCTGATACTAGAGCATTAATTAATAGTATTGAAAAAAAGGTTAGACAACTTGAAAAATTAGAAGAACAATATAAGATTGATATTAAGAATGCAAATGAAGTAAAAGAAACGTATGAGAAAAAGTTAGATAATATTGATAAAGAAAAAGAAAAAATTGTAAATGAAGCCTTAAAAGAAGCCAGTAGTATTGTTGATGAGGCAGTAGAAAAAGCTAATAAATTATTAGAAGAAGTTAGGGAACTTCAAGGTAAAGGTGTTAAACTTCATGAAATTATTGAAGCACAAGCACAAATTGATAATGTTTCAAATAGTGTTAATGTCAATAAACCTAAAAGCAAAGTTAAAAAGAAAGTAATAGAGCCAGTTGTTGGTAATCGTGTTTATTTAGTTGATTATCAACAATATGGTACAATTAAAAGAATTAGAAAAGATAAAAGCCTGGATGTAGAAATCGGCAATATTTCTGTAAATGTATTTAAGGAAGATATTGAACTTGTTGAGGTTGAAGAACCAGTTGTTGTTCATAATGTTGTAATAGAAAAAAGTTCTAACACAAAAAGCGTTAAATTATCACTAGATTTAAGAGGGGCTAGGTTTAGTGACGCAAAAGATATGTTAGAAAAGTATATTGATGATTTATTAATGGCTAATATTAAGTCTGCTACGATTATTCATGGTTTTGGTACTGGAACCATTCGTGAACTTGTTCAAGATTATTGTCGTAAGTCTAAATATATTGATAGTTATAGATATGGAGTAGCGGGGGAAGGCGGACTTGGGGTAACTGTTATTACATTGAAGTAGGTGTTTTTTTATGGAATTATTAAATAGAGAAGATTATGAAAAAATATTAAATGAGAATAAGGTTATATTTGTATTTTTTTATGCAACTTGGTGTCCACCTTGTAAGATGTTAAAGCCAATTGTAGAAGAATATATGGAAAATTATCCGGATAATGTATTTTTATTAATTAATACTGATAATTTTAAAGATATTCATAAGTCATATGATATTCATAATGTTCCAACAATTTTATGTTTTAAAAATGGTAAAATTGTGGATACACTTGATGGATATATTGAATATGAGGAAATTGAAGATAAATTTAATGAATTATTAGCGTAATTTATGCTCACCTAAAAAGGTGAGCATTTACTTTTTAAAATTTTTTATATAATGCTTTGCAAATAAAAAAAGTTTATGATATACTTTATAAAAAAGGAGAAGTGATAACATGAATTTAAGCGAAAAGAAAGCGTATGTAGAAGCTAATTTACAATACTTACCAGAATTTGAAAAGAAGGCTTTTGATTTTAATTTTCTTTGTGTATTAACTAGAAATTCTGTTGGTATGGAAAGTGGATACAAAGCACAATTAGAAGATGTAGTAGCAGTTGTAAAAGGACATCCTTCTAAACTAGATGAAGGATTAAAACGTGATATTTATAATCATTATGCTGCTTACTTAAAAATGTTAGATTATTTAAAACAACATCCAGAAGGCTATTTAGATGAAGAAATTATTAAAGACATTCATGAAGTCCTAGTTCGAGGAGTTATTGAAGGTGGCGTGTATCGTAATGTTAATATTTCTATTAAAGGTTCTAAATATGTTCCTTGTGATCCAATCAAAGTTTATCATCGTATGGATAAGTATATTGCTCAATTAAATGAGATGGAAAATAATTTAGATAAAGTTGTTTATGCTCATTTACAACTTTCAAAAATTCATCCATTCCTTGATGGTAACGGCAGACTATGTCGCTTAATTCTTAATTATATGTTAATTTCTGAAGGTTATTTACCTATTTCTATTCCTGCAAAACGTCGTAATGAATATTTTGCAACATTAGAATTATATAAAGTTGAAAAAACAAGTGTTCCATTTACTAATTTATTAAATGATTTATTAAATAAAGAATATGATCGTTTAATTGAATTAATTGAACCACACGTAAAATAATAAAAAAATAAACCTATTTGAGAGTTTAATTCTTGAATAGGTTTTTTTTATAAACATATTACTTTAAAAAGTTGTTTTTTTTTGTTATAATATAGTTGAGTAAGAAAGAAGGTCCATGTGAATAACAAAGTAGAAATTATTAGTTATAAGCATAATGGTGGACTTCATCGTGTATGGCAGTACGCATATGTTGTGCGTCAAACTAGTAACATGATTGTATTAGTAAATGATTATCCAAATGTTATTGATGGTGATGGTCGTCGCTGGAGAACTAAAGAGCCAGCAGTATGTTATTTTTTCAAAGATCATTGGTATAATATTGTCTGTATGCTACGTCCTACAGGGATTACATATTACTGCAATCTAAGCTCACCTTATGTAAAGGATTCTGAAGGTGTAAAGTACATTGATTATGATTTAGATGTAAAAGTATTTCCAAGTGGAGATAAAATTATTTTGGATCGTGATGAATTTGAATTTAATCAAGTTGATTATGCGTATCCTGAAAAATTAATTCAAATAGTTGAAAAGGAGATGAAAGATTTACTTAATCGTATTGATAATAGTGATGTTCCTTTTTCATCAGATGTTGTACTCAAAGATTATGAAATTTATTTGAATTTAAAAAAACAAATGAACCGTAAAAAAAAGTATCAAATCGTTCAGAATAAAAAGTGATAAGAAGAAATTCTTATCTTTTTTTTCATATTTAAGATAAGTTGCTCATATATTTAACTAAAAGGAGTGGATTTTTAATATGAGTGATAATATTATTCGAGACGTCATCACAAGAACAAGCGGTGAATTATTTCTAGGTGTGGTGGGGTCTGTTAGAAGTGGTAAAAGTACTTTTATTAGAAGATTTATGGAGTTAAAAGTATTACCATATGTTCAAGATAAAGATTTATATAAACGTATTTTAGATGAATTACCTCAAAGTTCTGAAGGTAGAGCGATTATGACAGTTGAACCTAAATTTGTTCCAAGTGATCAAATGAAAGTAACAATTGAAAATGATATTTCGTTTAATGCAAGACTTGTTGACTGTGTAGGCTATGTTATACCTTCCGCAACAGGTTATCTAAATGATGATGGGACTTCGCGTATGGTTCAAACACCTTGGTATAGCGAGGATATTCCATTTAATGAAGCAGCAAGTCTAGGTACGAAAAAAGTAATCGAATCACATGCAAATATTGGAATAGTTGTAACTAGTGATGGTAGTTTTGGTGAGTTTAAACGCCATGAATATGAAGTTGTTGAAGAAAAGATTATTGATGAGTTAAAAGCATTCAATAAACCATTTATTATTGTAGTCAATACTATTAAACCTAATAGTGAAGAAACTATTAATTTAGTAAATGAATTAAAAGATAAATATAATAACGCTGTTGTTGCGGTTGATGTTAAAAATATGACTGAAACTGATGCTGATAAGATTTTAAAAGAAGTTTTAAATGAATTTGATATTAATGAATTATCAGTTCATGTACCAAGTTATATTGATGTATTAGATGATGATGTAAGTTATAAACAAAAGTTTAATACATTAATTAATGATACAACTGCTAATTATCGTAAATTAAAAGATGTGTTTAAAATACAAGATACATTAAAAAATAGTGAATTATTTGAAAATGTTGAGATTAGTGATTTAGATCCATCAACAGGTCATGTTGAAATTACAATAACATGTAGTGAAGATTTATTTAAAACATTAATTGAAGAGGTCATTGGTGAGACAATTGATAATAAAGGTAATTTTATGAAATTACTACAAAATTATAAAAAGGCAGTCTCTGTATATCAAAAACTTGGAAATAGTTTAGATATTGTAAGAGAACGTGGTTATGATATTGCTGTACCTAAAATTAATGAAATGAGATTAGATAAACCAGAATTAATTAAACAAGGTTCACGTTATGGAATTAAGATTAAAGCCATTGCACCTGCTATTTGTTTAACAGAAGTGAATATTGAATCAACATTTGAACCAATTATTGGTTCTGAAGCACAAGCAGAAGCATTAATTAATCATATGTTAGAAAAAAGTGAAAATAATATTGAAGAGTTATGGAACAGTGAAATTTTTGGTAGAAAACTATGTGATGTAATTAATGATGGAATATATTCGAAAACAAGTTCTTTAAGTGATGAAACGTTAATTAAGTTTAAAGAAGGATTGGAAAAAGTCGTTAATCATGGTCATGGTGGCGTAATTGCTTTAATTATTTAAAAAAGTTAAGTAAAACCTTAAAAAAAGTTATTATTTTAATTGTTTAAATAATTATATTTTGGTATAATGTAACTAGAGGTGATACTATGACAAAAAGTGAATTAATTAAAAAAATCCATGCTAATTCTGATTATAACTATGCAGATATTGAACAAATTACCGATTTGATATTTGAACTTATTTCACAAGGACTAGTAGAAGAAGATAAAGTTGTAATTAGTGGTTTTGGTACTTTTGAAAAGTATTATCAAGAAGGTTATGCAGGTGTTAATCCTGCAACAGGGCAACCTATTAAAGTTGCAGGAAAATATAAGATTAGATTTAATGCAAGTAAAAAATTAAAAGAGACATTAAAATAAAACTCTCAAACCAATTTTTTTGGTTTGAGAGTATCTTTTTTTAGAATAAGAAGTTTATAAAAATTACACCATATTGCTCTAAAAGATCTAATAGTTCAGGGTTAAATATAAGAAATACGCTTATACAATAACTTAAAAAGTTATTTAACATATGTGTAAATATAGGTGCACAAATATTATTAGATGATTTTATGTACGCGATTCCCATTCCAATTCCCATTAAAGAATATTGAATAACATAAATTAATTCTAAAACAAAGTCTAAGAATGTAGCAGTACCTCTAGGTATTTGAATTAGTACAGCTGTTGCACTTGATATGACATGTAATAGACCAAATGATAATGATGAAACTATTAAAGCAAGATTTCGTTTTTTAAATTGTTTAAAAATTGCTTTTCTAAAGATTAATTCTTCAAGAATTGGTGCTATAATAACTATTACAACGAATAGTATTATTAGATTTAAAGGTGATGTACTAAACATTTCATCTATTGCTTGTTGATTAGATGAATCAGATTTCCAATTTGTAACACCAATAATGCTAAGGAATAATGATCCAATTAAACTACCTGCATATGTTATTCCTAGTCCCATTGCGCCAAAAGCAAATGTTTTACCACTGATTCGATTAAAATCTTCAATTAATGGTTTCCACATTAGTATTAATACACCTATTATTGCGATACCATAAATTATTATTTGAAGAATTAAATTTAAATAAGATTGCATATGATCATATACATTTGGATCGAAAAGTGAAGAACCTTCAGTAATAACATCTTTTGAGAATCCGTTAGCATTTAAATATAATAATATAGCAATATAACCAATAAATTCTGATACAATAAAAAATATCGATAAGTAGTAAATTATTGATATTAATGATCTTGTTTTATAAGGTTCTACAATATTTAAGTTTTCTTTATCTCTTTGATATGCTGCGTATGCTTCATCAGGATTTTTAAAAACTGTTAAATACTTTTGGATTAGAGTTGTATCGTTTTGTGATTTTATATAATAGACAATAAAGGGTACAGTTAAAAATGAAAGTGTACAAATAGAATATAAAATTGTAGCAATAGTACTATTGTTTATTATACTTAATGAATAATTTATCATAAATGTATTCTCCTTTTTAAAATAGTATATCATTTTATTAAGTTTAATTCAAGTATTTGTGAATATTATTTTATTTAGAAGAATAAAATTTTGTAGAGGTGATATTTATGAAAAAGAAAATAATTTTTATAATTTTATTAGTTATCTTAATTGCTGTTTTATTTTTAATTCCTAAGGATACATACCGAAAGATATTTGGAAAAGATGATGATATTCAAGCAAATATTGAAGAGAATAATGAAAAAATATTGGTTTATATGTGTGATGAAAATAATCAATTAGTTGGTGTTAATGCATATGTAAATAGTCTAGAAGAAGATTTAATTAATCAAAAATTCGATATTTTAACTAAAAAAACAGGTACATTTAAAAATACTTATGATACTAGCATTAATACAATGACATCACTTATTAGTTATGAATTAAATAATAATGTTCTTTCTCTAAATGTTTCTAAAGAATTTTTAGAATCTGAGGGAAGAAAAACAATTGAACAAATTGTATGGACTTATTGTAATGATGAAATAAATGAAGTTGAAGTTTTAGTAGAAGGAGAATTAATTAATTCAATAAATGGATTTTATTTTGACAACTTATCAATAGATATGGGGATTAATTTAACTTGTGAAACTAATTTTATCTTTGAAGCAAAGACTACAACTGTTATTGAATATGTTGATGATCTTATTAGACCAGTTACTTATGTTTATAAAGATTTAGATGAATGTGATTTTATTGTAAGTAAGTTATTTAATGAAATATATAATAATAGAGAATATGATTACGTAATTAGTACTGATTCTATCATTATTGATCTTGCAGTTGAAACTTCATTAAGTGAAAATTTAAAGAAAAGTATTGTAGAAACAATTAATTATAATATGAATATTAGTAATATTCAAGTACAAGGTTTAAACCAAGTATTGTTAGAAATTACTGAGGAAAATGGGCTTTAGAAATTAAAGCCTTTTTTTGTTTTTTTGTATAAAATTTGATATAATTACGATTAGAAATGAGGTGTGCTATGAAAATATTACTTGCAACAGGAAATATTGGTAAATTAATTGAAATGGAAAATGTATTTAGAGCTGCAAAACTTAGTGATGTTGAGATACTAACATTTAAAGATTTTGAAAGTGTCGAAGAACCTGTGGAAGATGGTAATACTTTCTTAGCAAATGCTTATATTAAGGCAATCTACTATTACGAGAAGTTTAAAATTCCAACTATTTCAGATGATACTGGTTTGTTAGTTGAAGCTCTTGGTGGTGCTCCTGGTGTTCTATCTGCAAGATATGGCAGTATTAATGGTGAACATACTGATCCAGATAAAAATAATGAACGTATTTTAAGGGAACTTAAAAACAACCTTAATCGTAATGCTAAGTTTGTTACCGCAATGTATTATTATGATGGAATTAATTTAATTAGTTCTATTGGAGAATTAAGTGGTACTATAACTTTCGAACCTCGTGGTACAAAGAGTTTTGGATATTCTTCAATTTTTGAAATTCCAAAGTACAAAATGACACTTGCAGAAATAGATGATGAGTTAAGATATGCTATCAATCATCGTGGTAATGCATCGCGTTTATTAATTGAACAATTAAAAGATTATATTGTAAAAAAATAAAAATAAAAGTTCAAAAAACTTTACAAAATGACTATTTTCGTGTATAATATATGAGTAATTTATGGTGCGGAAGGAGGGACCAGAGAAAATGCCAAAAACAATCGTAAGAGATAATGATTCACTAGATGATGCTATCAAACGCTTCAAACGTGATGTTTCAAGAGCAGGTACCCTTGTGGAAGCTAAAAAACGTCAACATTATATGAAGCCAGCTGAAGTTCGTAAAGAAAAAAGAAGAGCTGCTCGTAAAGCAGGACGTGCTCGTTAGTATCAATAAATAATAGGTTTATAGTTATATAAACCTATTTTTATTTTTTCATAATTTAATCACTTATTAAATATACTTTAATAGGTGATTATTTTGTTTAATGAAGAAGTAAAAGTTATTTTAGATAGTAATAAACATGTAACAATAAAAAATTTTAAGGAATTAAAGAGTATTAATGATGATTATATATTGGTTGATAATTATTTATTAATTGGTAGTTTACTTAAAATTACGATTTTAGATGAAAGTTATATTGAAGTGTATGGGAAAATTACAGAAATTAAAATCGTTGATTAAGTTACATAAATTGTTTCATTATGAATTTAGGATTCCTAAAGAGTTATTTTATAAGTTAAAACTAAAAGCATATTTTATATCATCTAGTGATGATTTTATTATTTGTTATGGTAATAAAAAACTATATAATTATTTAAAAGAGTATGATATTTTATATGTTGATCAGTATAAAGTAGTATTTAAAAAAGTAATACTAAATAAAATAATAATTATTTTAACATTCATTTTAATATGTTTAATTTTTTTATCTAGTAGTTATTTTATAAGGGAAATTAAATTCAAAGATGAATCAATGTATGATTATAGGGTTTATAGTTATGTAAATAGTAAATTAGATAAAAAATGGTTTTTATATTCTTTAAATGAGGATATAAATAGTATTTCATTGTCTTTAAGAGCAACATTTCCTAATTATGCTTATATTGGAATAAGTAAAAGTGGTGGTGCATTAATAATTGATATTGAAAAAATAGATGTTAAGCAAAATAACAAAGTGTTAAAAAATAAAAATTCTCTTATAAGTAATTATAATGCAGTTATTTATAGTATAAATTGTAAAGAAGGAGTTGTACTTGTAAATTTAAATCAAAGTATAAAAAAAGGTGAAGTTCTAGTAACTCCTAATGGTGAATCTGGATATTGTGATGCTGTAGTATTAGGAAGTCTTGCGGAATATAAAACTGTAGTTGTTAAAAAAGAAAAAATTATCTTTGATTATACTGGAAAGTTTATTAGAAAATATAATATTAGATTTGGTAATAATAATCTTTTAAATTACAAAAATATTTATGATAATCAAACTATTGAACTTAAGTCAATATTTGAGATTTTTAATTATATTAAATTAGATAAAGTTTATTATTATGAGAAAGATTTTATTAAATTAGTATATAATTATGAAGATGCATATAACTATGCAATAAGTACAATATATTATAATTTAGAACTATATCGTAAATCAACATTAGAGAAAATAAATAATATTAAACTTTTAAATTATGAAGAAAATGAGGATAGTTTTACCTTTTTTTTCTTAGTAAATGAAATTAAAAGTATTGGAATCTACTCTTAAAAGTAGATTTTTTATTTGTTTTTTTAGTTAAATGACTTATTTTCTCGCAACTTTTTACAAAATATGATATAATTATGTAGTAAAATGGTAGTAATATTGTTATTTGATTTTTACTATGATTTATTAAAATAAAAAGGAGGAATCTTATGTTTCTCAAAGTTCATGGTATAAAACTTCATGGTAAAAAGCGTTTATCAATTAAAAATCCGATTGAAAATGCTCTTAATCCAAATGTTGTTTATTTTCCACTAGAAAGTAATGGTATTTTATATAAAAAAGTTGTAGAGATTGGAACTCGTGTTTTAATGGGCCAACCAATTCTTTATCGTGAAGATCGTTATGCTCATCCAGTATGTTCATCAGTTAGTGGAACTGTTTCTGATATTAAAAAAATGCTTCATTCAAATGGAAAAATTGTTGAAATGCTTGAAATTACGAATGATTTTAAAGAAGAAACTTTTTATAATGCGTGTAGTAATGTAGATTTATCTAGAGATGAAATTGTTAATAGAGTTAAAAATGCTGGTATTGTTGGTTTAGGTGGAGCAGGTTTTCCTACTTATGTAAAGTATTTACCTAAACAAAATGCTAATTTAATTATTATTAATGCTGCTGAATGTGAACCTTATATTACATGTGATTTTGTTTCTATTTTAGAAAATGCTGATAAATTAATTCGTGGCTTAAAATACATTATGAAAGTTAATGGTGCAAAACGTGGTGTTATTGCGATTAAAAAAGCTAAAGTGGAAGCTGTAGAATTATTATCGGAAAAACTAAAAAATGAAAAAAATATTACTTTATTTTTATTAAAAGATAAATACCCTGTAGGTTGGGAAAAGCATATTGTAGAACGTGTTACTAAAAAAACATATGCTGCACTACCTCGTGAAATAGGTGTTATTGTAAATAATGTTCAAACAGCAATTAGTGTTTGTGAAGCAATTGAAGAAAATAAACCTTTAATTGAAAAAGTTATAACTGTTAGTGGAGAAGGTATTAATGAACCTAAAAATTTAAGAATTAAAATAGGAACAAAATTTTCTACTCTTTTAGAGCGATGTGGTGGATACATTGATGGTTTAGAAGAAGCTTACGTTATTGCGGGTGGACCACTAAGTGGTAAATCGATGCCTAATGATGATTTTATAATCACATCTAATCTTAATAATGTTGTAGTTCTTTTAAAAAGTCCTACTGTTATTACTTTAAATTGTATTGGTTGTGGTAAATGTGCAGAAATTTGTCCTGTAAAGTTAACTCCAACTTTAATAAAAAAGGCATATGAAAAAAATAAAATTTCAACAATTGAAGCTCTTAACACATTAAAATGTGTTAGATGTGGACTTTGTTCATATATTTGTCCATCTCGTGTTGATGTAAGTGAAATTGTAGGGCTTGCTAAAGATTTATTAGTTGCATCAAAAGATGTTAAATTAGATCAGAAGAAGTAGGTGAGATTATGAAAAAATTTTTAATTAGTAAAACACCATTTATTCGCTCTGTTGATTTGGGGAGTATTTCTACAACAAGAATGATGTATGATTATTTAGTTGCTTTTATTTCATTTATAATGTTTGGTTTTGTTATTAATGGTTTAGTTCCCTTTATTAATGGAGAAATTACACAAGTTTATTATTTGGTTAAACCTTTTATAAATGTTTTAGTTGGAATTCTTTCAAGTGTAATTTTGGAAGCCATTTATATATTGATATTTAAAAAAGTAAAAAAATTTAAATTATTAATTAGAGAAACTCATTATAGTTTTGGTTTTATGATAGGACTTGTTATTAGTTTATTATTACCTGTGAGAGTTCCGTTGTACATCATTGTTGTTGGATGCTTTATCGGAAATATTTGTTTAAAAATGATTTTCGGTGGATTAGGTAAAAATATTTTTAATCCTGCCCTTTTAGCATATGCAGTTTTATATGTTGTGTTTAATAAGATTATTGTTAATTCAATGAATGAACAAGTTTTGATTTTATCAAATACATTAAATATTACTGCAACGCAAGCTCCTGTACCCGCCATGCGTGAACTTATGTTAAAACTTGGTAATTTAGGTTTTAGCTATAGTAGTTTAATTAATCAATTTGGAAGTTTATTTAATCTATTTGTAGGGTTTAAAGGTGGTAACTTAGGTGAAGTAAGTGGGATTTTATGTGTTCTTGCATATATTTATTTAGTTATAAGAAAATCTATTAATTGGCGTGTACCAATCTTCTATACTGGAACTGTATTTGTAATAAGTTATGTTGCTGCAATAGTTAATAAAATAAATGGTTCATTTTATGGGATTTGGTTTCCAACCTTTAATTTATTATCAGGTAGTATTTTATTTGGTGCTGTTTTTCTTGCTACTGATTACGTAACAACACCTAAAACACCTAATGGTAAAATTATTTATGCCATTTTATTAGGTATTTTTACATCGTTTATTCGTTTAGTAATTGGATTTGATGGTGTTTGCTTATCAATAATTTTAGTATCATTACTTACACCTGTAATTGATATTGTAGCATCTAAAATTAGAGGACCTATTATTGATTCTAAAGTTATAATTTATTATGTTTTAATAACTGTTATCTTTTTAATTATTTCTACATATATTGTGTATCAAACAACTGATTTGAGTTTTTTTAATAAAATATTTGCTAATTTGAAATAATATGACAAAATATTTAAAAAAAAATAAAAATTTTTCAAAAAAACGTACTTTTTTTTGTTATATAGGTGGAAAAGGAGAGGATTAAATAATGAATATTGAATTATACAAAACTCAAATTGATGAATTAACTAAGTATGGGGACGAACATGGTTATATTCCTATTGGTTTAATCACAAAGTTATTTTCTAATGATGATGAAGAATTATTAGATGAAATAATTTCTCATTTAGAATCAAAAAATTATGAAGTAACAAAAGATGATGCAAATTCTCCTGATATTATTGATGATATATCAATTGATGAAATTGGTGATGATTTAGATGATTTAGATGAAGAACCTGATGATGAAGATTTAATTTCTGAAGAAGAAGTTGAAATTAAGGTTTCAGATTTTGATAATATTGATTCTACACCTTATCAATCTGATGATATTGTTAAAATGTATTTACATGAAATTGGTCAAGTTGATCTTTTAAATATTACTCAAGAATTAGAACTTGCTAGACAAGTTCAAGAAGGGATTATGTCAAAAGAAAAGATTGAACAATATGAAAAAGCAGGTAAAAAGTTATCAGAAGAGGAATTAAAAGAATTAGAAGAAAAGATTTCAATTGGTAAAGGTGCTCAAGATTTATTGATTGAAGCAAACCTACGTTTAGTTGTCCATATCGCAAAACGATATATGACAAGAGGATTACCACTTTCTGACTTAATTCAAGAAGGTAATATGGGACTTATGAAAGCAGTACTTAAATATGACCCTACACGTGGTTTTAAATTCTGTACATATGCTACATGGTGGATTCGTCAATCTATCACAAGAGCGATTGCTGATAAAGGTCGTAATGTACGTATTCCAGTTCATATGCATGAATGCATTAATCGTTTAACTAGAACTAGAAGACGTTTAGTACAAGAATTACATCGTGAACCTACAATTGAAGAAATTGCTGAAGAAATGAAATTACCAGTTGAGAAAATTGTTGAATTACAAAGAGTTGCACAAGACTCTATTTCGTTTGACAATGCTGTTGGTGATGAAGAAGATTCAACATTAATTGATTTAGTTGCAGATGAAAATACACTTAATCCACTTGAATATACTGAAAAAACATTATATCGTGAAGAAATCGATGATGTTTTACAAACTCTTACTCCTCGTGAAGAAATGGTTATTCGTCTTCGTTATGGCATTGGTGTTGATAGAAGTCATACTTTAGAAGAAGTAGGTAAGATTATGGGCGTTACTCGTGAAAGAGTACGTCAAATTGAAGCTAAAGCACTTCAAAGATTACGTAACCATCAAAGAATGAATCGTTTAAAACAACATATTGAGTAAACATATTAAATAAATTAATTAGAATTTAGTACATTTATAGTATTAAATTCTTTTTTTATTAGTTGATTTTTTCTTTATATTCTTTTTTTTGGTAAATAAATAGTAATTGTGGTATAATAAGAAAGACAAAAATGATAAAAAATATATTAAAGGTGGTGTAAAATATGGAAATGACAATGGAAAAATTTGTTGCATATTTAAAACAATTAGGATTCGTATATCAAGGTAGTGAGATTTATGGTGGTCTAGCTAATGCGTGGGACTATGGTCCACTTGGTGTTGAATTAAAAAATAATATTAAGAAAGCTTGGTGGAAAGATTTTATACAATGCCATCCAAATAATGTTGGTATTGATGCTGCAATCTTAATGAACCCTCAAACTTGGGTTGCATCAGGACATGTAGGAGGATTCTCAGATCCACTAGTTGACTGTAAAGCATGTGGTTCAAGACATCGTGCTGATAAATTAATTGAGGACTTTACACTTGGTGCTGAAACAGGTGATTGTTGGGACAATGATAAATTATTTAATTTTATTATTGAAAATAAAGTTGCTTGTCCTAAGTGTGGTGCAGTTAATTATACACCTATTAGAAAGTTTAATTTAATGTTTGAAACACATCAAGGTGTTGTTGAAGAAGCAAAATCAGTAGTTTATTTACGTCCTGAAACTGCTCAAGGTATTTTTGTAAACTTTAAGAATGTTCAAAGAACTACACGAAAAAAAGTACCATTTGGTATTGGTCAAATTGGTAAATCATTTAGAAATGAAATTACACCAGGTAACTTTATTTTTAGAACACGTGAATTTGAACAAATGGAATTAGAATTTTTCTGTAAACCAGATAGTGACTTAGAATGGTTTGCGTATTGGAAGAAGTTCTGCTTAGACTTCCTTGCAAAACTTGGATTAAAAGATGAGTCTGTAAGATTTAGAGATCACAAACCTGAAGAGTTATGTTTCTATTCTAAAGCAACGACTGACGTAGAATTTAAATATTTCTTTGGTTGGGGTGAACTTTGGGGTATTGCAGATCGAACTGATTACGATTTAGGTGTTCATCAAAAACATTCAGGTGAAAGTTTAGAATATTTAGATCCAGAAACTAATGAAAAATATATTCCATATGTAGTTGAACCAAGTGTAGGTGTAGAAAGATTATTACTTGCAGTTTTAACTGACGCATATGAAGAAGAAGAGTTAGAGGGTGGCGAAACAAGAGAAGTGTTACATTTACATCCAGCACTTGCTCCTATTAAGATTGCTGTACTTCCACTTGTAAATAAATTAAATGAAAAAGCTACTGAAGTATTTAAGATGCTTGCTAAAGATTTTATTTGTGAATACGATACAAGTGGTAAAATTGGTAAAAGATATCGTCGTCAAGATTCAATTGGTACACCATATTGTGTAACTGTTGACTTTGACACTTTAGAAAAAGGTTTAGTGACTGTTCGTCATCGTGATTCTATGAAACAAGATGTTGTTGCAGTAGAAGACTTAAAAGCATATTTTACAGGTAAATTTGATTTTTAATAACAATTAAAGAATTATATAAGATAAGGAGGTGGGCAAATGATTCCCGGTAATATTAGAAATAAAATAATTCAAGATCTTAGCATTGTTGAAGTTGTGTCTGAATATTTACCATTAACTAGAAAAGGTAATAGTTATTTTGGCGTTTGTCCATTTCATGATGATAAGAATCCTTCAATGAGTGTAAGTGATTCTGTTAAAATGTTTAATTGTTTTAGTTGTAATACTAAAGGTAATGTTATTACATTTGTTGCAAAATATGAAAATATTTCGTATGATCAAGCGACAATTAAACTTGCAGAGCGCATTGGTTTAAAGATTAGTGCTAATACTTCTAAAGAAACTTTAAAACAAGAGCGTTTAGAAAACATTATGAATGAAGCTGCTAGGTTTTATAGCTTTTATCTTAAGAATAGTGAAGAAGGTATTGAAGCATTAAAATACTTACATGAACGTGGAATAAGTGATGAAATTATTGAAAAGTTTAGAATTGGTCTTGCTCCTAGTTTAAGTGATGGACTTTATCAATTCTTAATTAAAAAAGGGGTTTCGGAACTTGATTTAATTGAATTAGGACTTGTAAAACAAGGAGAGAGTAACAAAATTCATGATATTTTTAGAATTCGTGTAATGTTTCCACTTGCATCAAGTAATGGTAAAATAGTAGGTTTTAGTGGTCGTATTTATACAGTAAGTAATCAAGCTAAGTATATAAATTCTAACGAAAATATCTTGTTCCATAAAGGTGAAGTGCTTTACAATATGCATAATGCTGCACTATTTGCAAGACAACTTGATAAAATCTATTTATTTGAAGGTTTTATGGATGTTATTGCAGCTTATCGTGCTGGTATTAAAAATGGTGTTGCCACTATGGGGACAGCGCTTACTAAAGAACATATTTTAAGTATTTTATCTGTAACAAAAAATATTGTATTATGTTTTGATGGTGATGAAGCTGGTATTAAAGCAATGCGCCGTTCTGCTAAAATGCTTTCTAGTCATAATATTATTCCAGATGCAGTTGTTTTACCAAACAATCAAGATCCTGATGAATATATTAAAGAATATGGTGCTAAACAATTAGAGGCTTATTTAATTTCCAAGGCTAAACCTGTTTATTATTGGTTATATAAGCTTGCATATGATAAAGTAATTAAAAATGATATTGCAAGTGTTGAACAGTTTAAACATACAGTATTTGAGTTTATAAGTGAAATTAACCAAGAAACGATTATTGATTATTATTTAAATCAAATGTCTAATGATTTAGGCATAGATGTTAGTAGCCTTAAAAAAGATTTTATCGGTAAAAAGTCAAGTTTTGATAATAATGAAGTAGTAAATAATTCTAATCAAGTTAAAGCTGTAAAACCAGTTCAATTAGCTGAAATTCCTATTACTAAGGCAGTTAGAAGAGCTTATCAAATTATAATTAAACATTGTATTTATAACCATAATAAGTTAAATACATATTTAGCTTACACGCAAGACTTTTTTGCAGGTAGTGGATTGGTTTTAGAATTTTCTATAATTAAAGTTATTGAAAATGAAATGTTAATTTATCCTAAATTGTTAAATACTTCTAAGTTTGCTGCACATAATATAAGTGTGTTATGTGCTGATAATCAATTTAAAGAATATGTAGAAACTATTATTAATGATAAATTTATTGATATAACTAATGATGATGATTTTGAACAAAGTTTAAATCTAATTATTAAATTTATAAAAAAAGTAAAAACAAGAAATATTAAAAATCGCGTCATAAGAGGGGATGAATCTGCGATTAAAGATTTTACTGAATCAAAAAAAGACGAAAATAATTTATAGGAGGAATTAAAAGGGGTATGTTAGATACAAGAAAATACAAAGAACAACTTGATAAGTTGTTGAGTTTTAATGATGAATTTCACTATGTTACTGAAAGTTACATATGTGAAATTTTTGAAATAGATAGATCTATTTTATTTGATGATGTTATAAAATATTTAGAATCTAAAAATATAGAAATCGTTTGTGATTTAACTGATGAAGTCGAGCCTAGTGATGAAGAATTACTTAGTGTAAACTCAAATGAAGTATTAGATGAGTTAGATTTAAATACTAATGAGTATGTAAATATCAATGATTTAATAAGAATTTATTTAAATGATATTGGTAAAATTCCACTGCTTTCTTATGAACAAGAACTTAAATGTGCTAATGAAATAAAAAGAGGTACAGTTGCTGAAAAAGAGTTAGTTACTAATAAGTCATTGACATCTGAAGAGAAAAAAGAATTACGCAAGGTTTCGTTTATTGGTCTTGAAGCAAGACAACTTTTGATTGAATCTAATTTAAGATTAGTCGTTTCGATTGCAAAAAGATACTTAAATCGAGGACTTGCATTTATGGATTTAATTCAAGAAGGGAATATTGGGTTAATTAAAGCTGTTTATAAATATGATCCATCACGTGGGTTTAGATTTTCGACATATGGTACATGGTGGATTAGACAAGCTATATCGCGTGCTATTGCTGATAAGGGTAGAATGGTAAGGCTTCCTGTTCATATGTCTGAAGCAGTTAGTAAGTTAATGAAAGAAAGAACTGTACTTACGCAAATGTTGCAAAAGGAACCAACCAATGAAGAATTAGCTGCATATTTAGATATGCCACTAGAAAGAGTTGAATTCCTTTTACAAGCATCACAAGATGTTATTTCATTAGATATAAGCATTGATGATGAAGAAGAAACACTTTTATCTGATGTTATTCCTGATATTACAGCAGTTAATCCAAGTACATATTTAGAAAATTTAGAGTATAAAAATAAAATTGATAAAATGTTAAAAACACTTACTCCTCGTGAAGAACGTATCATTAGACTTCGTTATGGATTAGAAGACAATATTATTCATACATTAGAAGATATTGCGAAGGAATTTGGTATCACTAGAGAGCGTGTTAGACAACTAGAAGTAAAAGCAATAAGAAGACTTCGTCATCCCTCAAGATTAAAAATTATTAAATAGAAAAGGAATAAATTATGGGATCATTAGTAAGATTAAATGCTGCACTAGATTGGGTTGATGTAAATGATAGACTTGCTGATATTGGTTGTGACCATGGGTATTTAGCAATTGAAGCATTAAAAAAAGGTCTTTCATTTGTTCAATTAATTGATAATAAAGAAGGCCCATTGAATGTTGCAAAAAATAATTTAAATAAGTACGATTATAGTAATAAAACTAAGTTTACACTTGCTAGTGGTTTATTAGAACTTGATCCTAAAGTAAATTGCGTTGCAATTCTTGGAATGGGTGGAGAGTTGATTATTAATATCTTAGAAGAAGGGGCTCATAAATCTTCTAATGTAGCTAAATTTATTTTAGAAGCTAATACTAAAGTTCCTAGTTTAAGAAAGTATTTATTCTTAAATAAATATGAAATTGTATCGGAAAAAATTGTTAAAGAAAATAATAAATATTATGAACTTATTTTATGTAAGAAAACTAATTCTATTATAAAATATAATAATTTTGACATAGAATTTGGTCCGATTTTAAGAAAAGAAAAAAGTCCTATTTTTATTAAAAAATGGACTGATGTTTATAATAAATATCAAAATATAATTAATAAATCAGAAATTATACCAGATAAATTAGTTAAATATTGTAAAATGATTGAGGAAATATTATGAAAGTAAAAGAAATTGTCGATTATTTATTAGTTAAATATCCATTAGAACTTGCTAGTTCATTTGACTATGGTAAAGTTGGATTACAATTTGGATCAATGTCAAAAGAAGTAAAAAAAGTAATGATTGCACTTGATGGAACAAGTGCAGTAGTTGATGAAGCAATTGAAAAAAATTGTGATCTATTACTTTGTCATCATCCTTTTTTATTTAGTCCAATTATTAATCTAGATTATAATAGTCCACTAGGTAAGAAGATGTTAAAAGTATTTAAAAATGAACTTAACATTTTTGCAATGCATACTAATTTTGATTGTGCAATTAATGGCATGAATGATCATTTAGCAAATTTATTAGGACTTAAAAACGTTTATTCTATTCCAGAAATTCCAACTAGTGAATCTTATATGCGCATCGGTGAGATAGATAAATGTAGTCTTGCAGAATTTGCTTATTTTGTTAAAGAAACATTTAATGAAGAAGGAATTAGAGTTGTTGGTGACTTAGATAAACAAATTAAAAAAGTTGCAATATTAGGTGGCTCTGGTGGTAGTTATGCAGTTGCTGCAAAGAAATTAGGTTGTGATTGTATTATTACTGGTGAAGTTAAACAAAATAATGCTATTGATGCTATTGAATATAACATGGGAATAATAGAAGTTAGTCATAGTGTTGAAGCATTATTTAAAGAATATATTAAAAATATCTTAACCGAAGAATTTAAGGATATTGAATTTATTCTTAGTGAAAAAGATGTAAATCCTTTTAAATGTCTATAATTAGAGGATACTATGGAATTTGATCAAAATAAATATCAAAATTATGTTCGTATACTAAACGAAGAATTAGTTCCAGCAATGGGATGTACTGAACCAATTGCAATTGCATATTGTGGTGCACTTGTAAAAGATACACTAGGTAATATTCCAACTAAAGTTATTATTAATGTCAGTGGTAATATTATTAAAAATGTTAAAAGTGTTACAGTTCCTAATACGCTTGGTTTATGTGGTATTGATACTGCATGTGCAGTAGGGATTATTGCAGGAGTTGCTTCTAAAAAATTAGAAGTTATCGCAAATGTTAAAGAATCTGATGCTTTATTAATTCCTGATTTTATTAAAAATACTGATATTTCAATTAATCATGCTGAAAATGATCATACTTTATATATTGAAATTATTGGTTATTATAATAACGATTATGCAAAAGTAATTATTGAAGACGCTCATACTAATGTTGTATTAATTGAAAAAAATAATAAAGTTATATTTGAAAGTGATAAAGAAGTAGTTTTAAAAAAAGTAGAACTTGATCACTCAGTTTTAAATATCGAAGATATTATTAAATTTGCTGATATCGTTGATATAGATGATGTTAAAGATAAATTAGATCTTCAAATTAAATATAATATGGCTATTGCAGAAGAAGGTGTAACTAATAATTATGGAGCTAATATTGGTAAAACGATATTAAAGTATAGTAAAGGTTCTGTAATTGATAAAATGAAAGCATATGCAGCAGCAGGAAGTGATGCGAGAATGAATGGTTGTGATATGCCTGTTGTAATTAATAGCGGAAGTGGTAATCAAGGTATCACTGCAAGTGTACCTGTTATTATCTTTTCAAAAGAACAAAACTGTTCATTGGATTTATTATACCGAGCACTAGTTGTTTCTAATTTATGTACAATTCACATTAAACATAGTATTGGTAAACTATCTGCTTTTTGTGGCGTTGTAATTGCAGGGGCAGGATGCGGTGCTGGTGTTGCATATTTAGAAGGTGGAAAGTTTAGAGAAATTGCTCATACAATTGTAAATTCACTTGCTATAATAAGTGGTGTTGTTTGTGATGGTGCTAAATCATCTTGTGCTGCTAAAATTGCATCAAGTGTTGAAGCAGGAATACTTGGATATTATATGTTTAAAGATGGTAACCAGTTTGTTAGTGGTGATGGAATAGTTAAAAAAGGTGTTGAAAATACTATTAAAGCTATTGGATCACTTGCGCGTGTTGGAATGTGTGAAACTGATAAAGAGATTATCGAAATTATGATAAAAAAATAAAAAAAGAGTCTATTTCATAAGAAATAGACTTGCTTTTTTTCTAGAATAATATTATTCTTCAACGATTGCGCCCATTGGACATGCAGATTCACAAGCACCACAATCTACACATTGATCAGCATCAATAGCATAGATATCGCCTTCATGAATACATTCAACTGGACATTCAGCTGCGCAAGCACCACAAGCTACGCATGCATCAGTAATTTTTCTTGGCATAATATTTACCTCCGTGTCAAAAATTAACAATAAAAGTATACAATAAAAATTTAATTGTATCAAGTATTTAGATATTTTTAATTTATTATTGGTTAATTTATTGAATAAATTTTTTAAATATGATATAATTAAATTAATAAAAAAATATAAAAGGAGAGATATAATATGCCTTGGTGGGTAGGATTAATTATTGGTGTTGTTTGCTTAGCAGTTGGTTTTGTTGTTGGTTTCTTTGTAATTAAAAATGTTTTCCAAAAACAATTAGAAAAGAATCCACCAATTAATCGTGATATGATTAGAGCAATGTTCCGTCAAATGGGACGTAAACCTTCAGAACGTGATATTACAAGAGTTCTTGAAGAAATGAACAAATATAGATAAGTATAAATAAAACAAAGTAGAGGTGACTCTACTTTGTTTTGTTTATTATTTCTTTTTCTTCATCTTCGGTAAGAAAGGCTTTTTCTTTTGGATCATTAATAGCTTTAAAATTAATTTTAGTTTCGGTGTGTGTTAGTATTCTTTTAAAGTTTGGAATATGTTTTACAATTAAAAATGTACAAATAAATATTAAAATTATACTAAAATATGTAATTGTAATATCACCAATTGTGATATAATAATTATCTTTATAAAAGAAAGAAGTAATTAATACTGCAATTGCTGTTACACAAGATGACAATGATACAAATCTTGTTGTAATGATGACTAATAGGAATGTAAGAAGTCCAAATGCAAATGCGATAGGATGATAGAATAGTACAATTCCTGATGCAGTTGCCATACCTTTACCACCTTTAAATTTTGCGAAGATTGGGAATAGGTGACCAAGGAATGCACAAGCTCCATATGCAAGGGGATGAATTACAAAATCTCCTAAATCAAAGTTAAAGAAGTTGTGTTTCATGATAAATAGAATTATACCACCTTTTAATGCATCAAGCGCAAATACTAATAAACCATATTTAAAACCTAGGACTCTAAATGCATTTGTTGCACCCATATTTTTGCTTCCGTGTTCTCTTATGTCAATCCCTTTTACGATTTTACCGATTATTAAGGCCCAAGGGATTGAGCCTAACAGATATGAAACTATTAAAAATATTATTTGTATAAATAAACCATCCATTTTATATGATCCTCTTTCAATTTATAAATATACTTTATATTATTATATAATATTTTAATATAAATTAGTAGTAAAGTGATTATAAATTTTATTAAATTAATTTTTGATATTTTCATACTATTTTTGACAATATTTTTTAATATTAAAAGTAATATTTTATGTGTTTTATATAGGGTTTAGTTATATTTTTTTCTTTTTGCTTGCAAAAAAAAATGATTTATGATACAATAAAAATAATTAGGATATTATTGGAGGTTTATAAAATGGCAACTGATGATAAAAATAAAAAAGTAAAACAAGTATATAATGAAGATTCCATACAGGTCTTACAGGGGTTAGAAGCTGTTAGAAAACGTCCTGGGATGTATATTGGATCTACTGATTCAAGAGGGTTACATCATTTAGTATGGGAAATTGTAGACAATGCGATTGATGAAGCTTTATCTGGTTGGGGAACTTTAATTAATGTTATTATTGAAGCAGATAATAGTGTTACTGTTAGTGATAATGGGCGTGGTATTCCTACCGGTATGCATAAAGTAGAAAAACGTCCAACTCCTGAAGTTATTTTTAATACGTTACATGCTGGTGGTAAGTTTGATGCTAGCGGTGGTTATAAGGTTTCTGGGGGGTTACATGGTGTTGGTTCATCTGTTGTTAATGCTTTAAGTGAATATTTAACTGTTACTATTTATCGTGATGGAAAGATTTTCCAACAAACTTATCGTAATGGTGGTAAAACAATTGAAAAACCTAAAAATTTAGGTGATACAAGAAAGACAGGTACAACAATTCATTTTAAACCAGATGCTAAGGTATTTTCTTCAACTAACTTTGATTATAGACAAATCGCTCAAAGAATGAAGGAATCAGCATTCTTAATTAAAGGATTAAAGATTACTTTAGAAGATAAGCGTGAAGGTTCTGAAAAATATGAAGAATTTATGTTTGATAATGGTATTAAAGAATTTGTTACAACAATGACAAAAGATAAACAGCCAATCAATGAACCTACTTTCTTTGTAGGTGATGTTCCTTTTGAAACAAGAGGTGAAGTTAATAAAATTCATGTTGAAATTTCTTTACAATATTGTGCTAAGTCATACAATGAGAATGTATTATCATTTGTAAATAATATTCGTACTCGTGATGGAGGTACACATGAAGTAGGTTTTAGAAGTGGTATTACAAGAGCTTTTAATGAACATGCTAGAATGGTTGGTGCTTTAAAAGATAAAGATGCTAATTTAGAAGGTTGTGATGTTCGTGAAGGTATTGTTGCGGTTGTATCAATTCGTATTCCTGAAGCTTTACTTCAATTTGAAGGACAAACAAAAGCTAAACTTGGTACGCCTGAAGCAAAACAAGCTGTTGAATCTATTGTGTATGAACAAATGAAAAACTTTATGGCAGAAAATGGTAAGATTTCTGAAAGTTTAATTCAAAAAGCATTAAGTGCAGCTCGTGCTCGTGAAAAAGCAAGAATTGCTCGTGATGAAGAACGTATGGTTAAACAAATTAAGTCTTCAAAACCTGCTAACCTTATTGGTAAACTTACTCCTGCACAATATAAAGATCCATCTCGTAATGAATTATTCTTAGTCGAAGGGGATTCTGCGGGTGGTTCTGCTAAACAAGGTAGAGATAGAACTTTCCAAGCAATTCTTCCTTTAAGAGGTAAAGTATTAAATACTGCTAAAGTAAAATTAGAAGAAGTATTTAAAAATGAAGAATTATTATCAATTATTAATGCGATTGGGGCAAGTGTAGGTTCTGATTTTGATGTATCAAAATCTAATTATGATAAGATTATTATTATGACCGATGCGGATACCGATGGTGCACATATTCAAACATTATTACTTACTTTCTTCTTTAGATACATGAGACCATTAATTGAAGCGGGTAAGGTATATATTGCGACACCACCGCTATATAAGATTGCTTATAAAAATATGGTTGAATATGCATGGACTGATGAAGAACTGCGTATGAAAGTTGGTAATCAAAGAAATGTTATGATTCAACGATATAAAGGTTTAGGTGAAATGAACGCTGAACAACTTTGGGAAACTACAATGTGTCCTGGAAAGCGTACTTTAATTAGAGTTATGATTTCTGAAGAAGAACTTGCAGAAGATAGAATGATGGTTCTAATGGGAGATGATGTAGAACCTCGTCGTGAATGGATTGAAGATAATGTTGTCTTTGATGCGGAAGATAGTTTTATATTGGAGGACTTATTAGCTGATGAGTAAGGTATCTAAAAAAATAACAGATTTTATTGAAGAGAACATTATACAAGAGAATTTTGAAAATATCATGGGTGATAGATTCGGAAGATTCTCTAAATATGTTATTCAAGATCGTGCTTTACCTGATGCAAGAGATGGATTGAAACCTGTTCAAAGAAGAATTCTTTTTGCAATGTACAAACTAGGTCTTTATTCTAATAAACCTTTTAAGAAAAGCGCTCGTATTGTTGGTGACGTTATTGGTAAGTATCATCCACATGGTGATGTTGCAGTATATGATGCGATGGTTAGAATGAGTCAAGATTTTAAGGTTAGACTTCCTCTTATTGATATGCACGGAAATAATGGTAGTATTGATGGTGACCCAGCTGCTGCAATGCGTTATACTGAAGCAAGAATGAGTAAAAACTCTGAAATGTTACTTGAAGATATTAATAAGCATACTGTGGGATTAGTACCTAACTTTGACGATGAAGAGTTAGAACCTATTGTACTTCCTGCTAAATTTCCTAACCTTTTAGTAAATGGTGCTAATGGTATTTCTGCAGGGTATGCAACAGAAATTCCACCACATAATCCAGGTGAATGTATTGATGCGGTAATTTATCGTATGAAAAACCGTAAATGTACATTAGAAGAATTACTTGAAATTGTAAAGGGACCTGATTTTCCTACTGGTGGGATTATGCAAGGTATTGAAGGTCTAAAACAAGCTTATACTACAGGTCGTGGTAAAGTAATTTTAAAAGCAAAAACTTTTATTGATACATCTAAAGTAGATCCAAGAATTATTATTACAGAAATTCCATATGAAGTTAATAAAGCTAGTTTGTTACAAAAAATGAGTAATCAAATTCAGTTGAAAAATGTTGATGGCGTTAAGATGATTCGTGATGAAACTGATAGAAGTGGTTTACGTATTGTTATTGATGTACGTCGTGATGTTAATCCTGAAACAATACTTAATTTCTTATTTAAAGCTACTGAGCTTCAAATTAATTATAACTTTAATATGGTTGCAATTGTAAGAGGTAAACCATGTTATATGGGGTTAATGGATTTTATTGATGCTTATATTGATCATCAAAAAGAAGTAATGCGTAACAAATGTAATTATGATCTAGAACGTGCTTTAAAACGTCAAGAGATTGTTGCGGGTTTAATTGCAATGGTATCTATTTTAGATGCTGTTATTACAACAATTAAAAATTCTAAAAATAAAGCTGATGCTAAAGAAAACATTATTTCTAAATATGGATTTACAGAAATTCAAGCTGAAGCTATTGTTATGTTACAATTATATCGTTTAACTAATACAGATATTTTTGCATTAAAACAAGAATCTAAAGAATTAGACCAAGAAGTTAGAAAATTAAAATCTATTTTATCAAGTAATAGTGCTTTAAATAACGCAATTATTGAAGAATTATTACATACTAAAGAAATTATTGATACTCCTCGTTTAACACAAATTGAAGATGAGATTTCTGATTTAGAAGTTAAGACTGAAGATGTAATTACTAAAGAAGATGTAATGTTATTAATTACTCATGATGGTTATTTAAAACGTATTTCAATGCGTGCATTTGGTACACTTGGTGAAGGAGAGCAAACTAAACTAAAAGATGGAGATGTATTAACAGATATTTATTCAGTTACAACGGTTGATGTATTACTTCAATTTACTAATTTAGGTAATTATATTTTCTTACCAATTCACAAGATTCCAGAATCTAAACATAAAGATTTAGGATATCATGTAAGTACATTAATATCAATGGAACCTAATGAAAAAGTAATTTTCTCATTCCCAGTTTCAGACTTTGAAGAAGAAAAATATGTATTACTTGCTACTAAGAGTGGTTTAATTAAACGTATGAAACTATCAAGTCTAAAAGTTAATCGTTATTCTAAGACATTAATGGCTACTAAACTTCGTGAAGGTGATGAAGTTGTAAGTGTTGACGTTATTACAGGTGAAGATTCAGAAGTAGTTGTTGCAACTCATGATGGTTATATGAATCGTTATGATGCTAAAGAAATTAGTATTATTGAACCATCTTCATTTGGTGTTAAATCAATTGAACTTAAGAGTCGTCCTAAAGACTTTGTTGTCGGTGCTAAGTATGTTTCTGAAAAAGATATTATCTTACTCCTTACAAATAGAGGTAATATTAAACGTATGAGACCAGATGAAATTCTTAAGGGTAAAAAAAATCATGTTGGTAAGATGTACTTGAAGGTTGTTAAATCTAATATGCATAGTGCAATTCATATGGATGTAATTCATGGTGTTAACGCAAAAGCTAGTCTTGGCTGTTGGATTTTCTGTAATGAAGGTAAAGTTGATATTGATTACACAGTATTAAGAATTGCAATTGCTGATAATGGTAAGCGTTTTGTTAATGATGATAAGATGAAACCAGAAAGAATTGTTATCTCAAGAAATGATAATGATTTAATATAAAATAAAAAGGATTACACTTTATTTTTGGTGTAATCCTTTTAAAATGTAAAGAAATTGAAAAAAAAGGTAAATTAGTTTATAATAAGTTAATAAAAAATGATTATAATATTTAAAAAAATATATTGAGGTGACTAAATGTTAGAACTTAAAAATATTGTCAAAGAATATCCTACGGGTAATTCTACCCTAACTGCATTAAGAGGAATTAATATTGCTTTTAGAAAATCAGAGTTTGTTGCGATATTAGGACAGTCTGGTTGTGGTAAAACAACTTTACTTAATATTATTGGTGGGCTTGATAAGTATACTGAAGGTGATTTAATAATTAATGGAATTTCAACTAAAGAATATAAAGATGCTAATTGGGATGCTTATCGTAATCATTCAATTGGTTTTGTGTTTCAAAGTTATAATTTAATTCCACATCAAAGTGTACTTGCCAATGTAGAACTAGCACTTACTTTATCAGGTGTATCGAAAACTGAAAGAAAGGAACGTGCAATTGAAGCATTAAATAAAGTAGGATTAGGAGATCAACTTTATAAAAAACCTAACCAAATGTCTGGTGGTCAAATGCAACGTGTTGCTATTGCAAGGGCACTTGTAAATAATCCTGATATTTTACTTGCTGATGAACCTACAGGAGCACTTGATTCTGAAACAAGTATTCAAATTATGGATATTTTAAAAGAAATTGCAAAAGAAAAGTTAGTTATTATGGTAACTCATAATCCTGAACTTGCTGCTACTTATGCTAATCGTATTGTTAAATTATTAGATGGTAAAATTATTGGTGATTCTAATCCTTATACACCTAAGTATGAAGAAGAAAAAGATAAAAAAGAAAAGAAGATTGCTAAAAATAAGTCAATGTCTTTTTGGACTGCCTTGTCTTTATCATTTAATAATTTACTTACAAAAAAAGGTCGTACAATTCTTACTGCAATTGCAGGTAGTATTGGGATTATAGGTATTGCATTAATTCTTTCAATTTCTACTGGTGTCAATAATTATATAGATACAGTACAACAAGAAACTTTATCATCATTTCCAATTCAAATTGAAAAAGAATCAACAAATATGAGTGCTTTAATAAGTTCTTTAATGGGTGTTGATACTGAAGAACCTGCTGATGGTATTGCAAAAGAAGATCGTACAGCTGTTTATGGTAATCCAGTTATGTACAAGATGATGAAAGCAATGCTTAATGCTGAAGTATCTACCAATAATCTAGAAAAATTTAAAGTTTATTTGGATGAACATAATAAAGAATTAAGTGATTATACAACTGCAATTCAATATGGTTATAATATAAAGTTAAATATTTATTCAACAGATCCAAATGGTGAATATGCCAAAGCAGATTTTATGGATTTAATGAGTGGAGTATTTGAAGGTGGGTCTATGTCTATGGGACTTTCATCAATGATGGATGATTCAAGTGGTATGACTGTGTGGCAAGAATTATTAACAGATCCTAAAACTGGGGAAATTAGTAGTTTAATAGAAAGTCAATATGATTTAATTCATGGTACTTGGCCGAAAGAAAAAAATGAAATTTTACTTGTTTTAAATGAAAATAATGAAATTTCAGATGTTACATTATATTCTTTAGGTTTAGTTGATAAACAAACAATGATCAATGCGACAATGGCAGCTATGATGGGAAAAGAAGATAATGGTTGGGACGCATATGAAGGTAAGTCTTGGAGTTATGAAGATATTTGCAATATTAATTTAAAAATGATTTTACCTACTGATTATTATCAATATGATGAATCTTCAAAATTATGGGTAGATATTTCTAGTAATCAAGCTTTACTTAATTCAGTTATTAATAAAGGGATTGATTTAAAAATTTCTGGTATTGTAAAACCAAATGAAGATGCAACTTCTGCTTTTTTAAATGGTTCATTATGTTATACAAGTGCATTAACAAATTATTATATTGAAACATTAAATAATACAGAGATGATTAAGCAACAAATTAATAGTGATGAATATAATATTATTTCGGGACTTCCATTTATTTTAGAAGAAACTGAAGAACTTACCAATGCTGAAAAAATTGCTGCATTTAAAGAATATGTTAATGGTCTAACGGATAACGATAAAGTAAAATTGTATCAAAAAATATTATCTACTCCAAAAGTTGCAGAAGTAGATGCAACAATTGATATGTTATTGAAACAATATGAAGATAAAACTGCTGAAGATATCATTAATGATATTACATCTCAATATGCTACTGAACTTGGATATAGTGAAGAATTAATTAGAGATATGCTAAGTGGTTATACAAAAGAAGAATTAATTGAAATCATTACTGAAACAGTTAAACAAATGATTGTGAAGCAATATGAAGATAAAGCACTTAAATTAATTGAAGAAATTTATGGAACACCTTCCGAACAAGAACTTCAAACAATGAAATTGATGGTTTTATCAGAAATGTATAAGAGTGTTTCTTCTATGCCTGTTGAGCAACAAGCAATTATGAAACAACAAATTAATTATATGTTTGTTGCAAGTAATTGGTCACAAAAAACTGGTATGTCTAGTAATGATGCGCTAACTATTTTGAAATCAATGTCTTTAGATGATTTTAATATAGTATTTAATAAAGCATTAGATGAAACTGCTACACAAATGTATGCGCAGTATAGTGGAATGAGTTCTAATGCTGATAAACAGGCTAAAGTTGCAAAAGCATTTGATGATTATCTAAATACATTAAAAGATGATGATTTTGTATATTTATATGAAAATCATATGCCGGATAAAGTTTCTGATAAAACTAAAACTGAAATTCTTGAAGATTTAGGTTTTAAGAAAACTGAAGATCCTGATTTTATTTATATTTATCCGATTGACTTTGAAAATAAAGAAGTTATTGCCAACATGATTACTGAATATAACAATGGTGTTAATGAAGAAGATAAAATAGAATATACAGATATGGTTGCGTTATTAATGTCATCTGTTTCTGATATTATTACTGCAATTTCTGTTGTATTAATTTGTTTTGTTTCGATTTCTTTAGTAGTATCTTCAATTATGATTGGTATTATTACTTATATTTCTGTTCTTGAAAGAACAAAAGAAATTGGTATTTTACGTGCTGTGGGAGCTTCTAAAAAAGATGTATCTAGAGTATTTAATGCAGAAACGATGATTATTGGTTTATTTGCTGGTGTTATTGGTATTGGTACTACTGTATTATTGTGCTTCCCAATTAGTTGGATTGCACGTGGCGTTACAAATATTAATTCGCTTACAGCAGTACTTCCTTGGTATGGTTATTTATTAATTGTTTTAAGTGTTGGTTTAACATTAATTGCAGGTATTTTCCCATCTAGAATGGCAGCTAAAAAAGATCCTGTAGTAGCACTTAGAACAGAATAAAATTTATTTTAGTCTAACTTTCTTGATAAAAAAAGTAGAATATGTTATACTAAATGAGTTGAGGTGACTAAAAATGTTTAAAATTGCTATTGACGGTCCAGCAGGTGCTGGGAAAAGTACTATTGCTAAAATATTAGCAAAAAAATTAAATATTGAATATATCGATACTGGTGCTATGTATCGTGCTGTAACACTTAAAGCACTACGTCTTGGTATTGATATGGAAGATGAAAATGCTTATGGATTTTTAAGTTCTACTGTCCTTGATATTTGTAATGGTAGATTTATTATGGATGGTGAAGATGTATCTGAAGCTATTAGAACCGTTGAAGTAACTGAGAACGTTTCTACTCCATCAAAGATAGGTGTTGTCAGAAGTTATTTAGTTGATTATCAACGTAAAATAAGTGATTCTAAGAGTGTAATTATGGATGGACGTGACATTGGTACTGTCGTTCTTCCTAATGCAGAACTTAAAATCTACTTAATTGCATCCGTTGAATGTCGTGCTAAAAGAAGAATGTTAGAGCGCGAACAAAGTGGAATATTCAAGTCATTGGAAGAAACTATGCTTGAAATTGAAACTAGAGATCATAAAGATTCAACGCGAAAAATCAGTCCTCTAAAATGTGCTGAGGACGCTATCGTTGTCGATTCATCAGATATGACAATCGATGAGGTAGTGAGTGAAATTATTAAATTAGTGAATGAAAGGGGCTTAATTAAAATGAGCGAAAAGAACGAAAAGTACTATGTAGGACAAACTGTTACAGGTACAGTTACTGGTGTAAACAGTAATGCAATTTATTTAGAAATCGAAGAAGGAGTTAAGGCTGTAATCTATGCAAATGATTTACTAGAAGTACCAGGTAAATTATATTTAGAATACTCTGAAGGTGCAGAATATACTGCTCAAGTTAAGTCTATTGGTAAAGATAAGAAAAACCCTAATGTTGTAGTTTTATATCTTTCAACTAAACTTGCTTATGAAAAAGAACAAGCTGAAGCAAAAGAAAAAGCATTACAAGAAAAAATTGCTCAATTCCATGCTATTAAAGAAGCTGATGAAGTTATCAATGCTAAAGTATTAAGAACTACAAAAAATGGTGCAGAATTACTTTATAATAATACTAAACTATTCTTATCTTATAAACATTCATCACTTAGTGAAGATGCTTTAAAACAATTAAAAGGTGAAGAAATCCCTGTTATCGTATTATATGTAAATGAAGAACGTCATTTCATTTCAGTTAGCCAAATTGCTGCTGAAAAGAAACAAAAGAGACTTGCTAAAGAAGCAGCTTATGGTGCTTTAGAAGTTGGTCAAGTTGTTGAAGGTGAAGTTGTATCAATTCTTGCTTATGGTGCAATTGTTAAACTTGGTTTAGTAAGTGGTTTATTACATGCATCTGAAATTGATCATTTCCCTGTTCGTGATGTTAAGAAAGTTTTATCAGTTGGTAAAAAAGTTACTGTTAAAGTTATTAAGATTGATGAAGAAAAAATTGGTCTTTCAATGAAAGCTTTAACTACTCATCCTTGGGAAGTATTAAAAGAAAAATATCATGTTGGTGATGTATTTGAAGGTACAGTTAAGAAAATTATTCCAGCTGGTTTAATTATTGAACTTACTCCTGAATATTCTGGTTTAATGTCTAAAATGGAATACTCTTGGTTAGTAAATGAAAAATATGATGGTGTTGTTAATGAAGGCGACAAAATCTTAGTTAAAGTAATGAATATTGATGATAAGAAATTTAGAGTAAGCTTATCACATCGTGAAACTGTTGAAAATGCATGGAGCGGAATTAAGCTTCGTAAAGGTGAAATTGTTGAAGTTGAAGTAGTACGTGATGTAGAACGTGGAGCTGAAGTTACTTATAAAACAGTTACTGGTTTCTTACCTGTTAATGAAGTTTCAAGTTCTAAACGCGTTACTAATGTAACTGATGAATTTGCTGCAGGAACTAAAGTTAATGCTATGGTATTAGAATGCGATCCAAATCGTGCAAAATTAGTAGTTTCAGTTAAAGCTATTGAAGTTGCTAAAGAAAGAGAATCATTTGATTCTTATATGAAAGAACAAGAACAAGAAAACACTGGTAGCACTATTGGTGATCTTCTTGGTGATGCTTTAAAGAAATAATAAAGAATAGGAAGAACTTAATATGAGACACGGAACAGTTGCGATTGTAGGACGTCCTAATGTAGGAAAATCAAGTCTATTCAATCGTTTAGCTGGTGATAAACTTGCTATAACAGATGATGCAAGTGGAGTTACTCGTGATCGCTTATATGCTAAATGTGAATGGCTAGATCAGCAATTTGCAATAATCGATACTGGTGGAATAGAATTATCGGATGTTCCATTTATGTTTGAAATTAGAGCACAAGCTGAACTAGCTATTGACGAAGCTGATGTAATTATCTTTGTCTGTGATGGACGAGTAGGAATTACTAAAGAAGATAGCGATGTAATGACTATTCTTCATAAATCTAAGAAACCTGTTATCGTGGCTGCAAATAAAATAGACGACGTAAAATTCATGGATAATATCTATGAATTTTATAATTTTGGGGTAGAAGAAGTATTTGCAATAAGTACACTTCATGGTATTGGTATCGGTGATTTATTAGATAAAATAGTTGAGTTATTACCAGAAAAGAAAAGTAAAAAATATGATGACACAATTGAATTTTGTTTAATTGGTCAACCTAATGTTGGTAAGAGTTCACTTACTAATGCAATTTTAGGTACAGAAAGAGTAATTGTTAGTGATATTGCAGGTACTACTCGTGATGCAATCGATACACCATTTACAAGAGATGGAGCTGACTATGTAGTAATAGATACTGCTGGGATTAGAAAGACTGGTAAAATCTATGAAAATGCTGAGAAATATAGTTTTTTGAGGGCTATTAAAGCAATTGAAAGATCAAGTGTTGTTTTACTACTTCTTGATGCAACTAAAGAAATCGAAGAACAAGATAAACGTGTTGCAGGCTACGCAATGGATGCTAATAAAGCTGTTATTATTGTTGTAAATAAGTGGGATGCAGTTGAGAAAAATGATAAATCAATGCAAGAATGGATTAAGAAAATTAAATCTCATTTTGTTTTTTTAGATTATGCACCAATTGTATTTGTATCAGCACTTAAAAATCAAAGAGTTCATACTGTCTTTGAGCAAATTAAGATTGTTTATCAAAACTATACAAGGCGTGTTGCTACTAATGTCTTAAATGATGTATTACTTGATGCAACATTAATTCAACAAGCACCATTCTTTAATGGCGATCGATTAAAGATTTATTATGCATCTCAAGTTGAAAAAAATCCTCCTTCGTTTGTTTTATTTGTAAATGATCCTAATTATTTACATTTCTCTTATCAAAGATATCTTGAAAATAAATTAAGAGAAGCTTTTAGTTTTGAAGGAACTCCAATTAAGTTTATTTTAAGAAAGAAAGAGGACTAAATGAAAGTTACTGTTATTGGTGGAGGAAGTTGGGGAAGTGCTCTAGCTAGAATTTTAGGTGATAATGGTCATGATGTAATTGTTTATGAACAATCACTTGAGATAGTAAATGAAATAAATATTTATCATACTAATAAAAGTAAATTACCAATTGGAACATTACCACTTAATGTATCTGCCACTGCTTGTTTAAGTGAAGCATTAATTGAATGTAATGTAATTGTTATTGCAGTACCTACTAAGGTTATAAGATGTGTATTAAATGAAATGAATAATGTTTTAACGCATAAATCATTATTCGTAAACGCTAGTAAAGGTTTAGAACCTGATACTTTCTTAAGAGTATCAGAAATAGTATATCAAGAAATTAATAATGAATTTATTGATGATTTTGTAGCACTTACAGGACCATCACATGCAGAAGAAGTAATTAATCAATTACTAACAACTATATGTGCTGTAAGTACAAATAAAAAAGCTGCAAAACTTGTTCAATCTCTATTTAATAATAATAAATATTTTAGAGTTTATACAAGTTATGATCTTGTTGGTGCAGAACTTTGTGGTGCGCTTAAGAATATTTATGCAATTGCATCTGGGATGTTAACTGGTATAGGTTTAGGAGATAATGCTAAAGCAGGTTTAATTTCACGCGCACTTGTTGAAATGCGAAGATTTATTATTTCTTTTGGTGCTCACGAAGAAACAATTTATGGATTAACTGGCCTTGGTGATTTAGTTGTTACTACAACTAGCCTACATTCAAGAAACTTTCAAGCAGGTTATCGTTTAGCAACTGGTAAAAATCTTGAAGAAACGATTTCATCAATGACAATGGTTGTTGAAGGTGCAAGAACTGTTGTTGCAGCATATCAATATGCTAGAGTAAATAATTTAGAAACCCCTATTATTGATGCTGTATATGACGTTTTATATAATAAAAAACCTGTTAAAACTGCAATTAATCAATTAATGAAAAGATCATTAAAAGATGAATAAGAGCTTTTATAAAAACTTTATTCATCTTTTTTTATTTCATTTTTGCAATAATTTTTTAAATATGATATAATAAGAGTGTAATTTTTTAAAAGGAGAAAATATAATGAATAAAAATTATGAAACTCCTTCTATCGAAATCATTAATTATGAATCTGAAGTTCTTACTGCTGGTGGAAGCGTTGTTATCGATTTCCCATGGGCAGAAGGTGACGAAGATTACTTCGCATAGGAGGAAATTAAAATTATGAAAAAAATAGTTTTAAGTTTATTAACTGTTTTCATGGTTCTATCATTAAGTGTTGTACTTGTTAGAGCTGATGTAACAACTACTGTTTCATTAGAAGAAGGTGTACAAATTAGAACTGATGGAAATAATGGTTTAAGATGGTTTGCTAATGTTGAAAACCATGTTGAAAGCAATGAATATGGTTTCTTATTTGCAAAAGGTGATTTAGCAGAAGTTACTGTTGAAACAACTGGTGTTGTTAAACAAGTTGTTGAAGGTGTAACTGAAGAAGAACCTTATATGTCAGCTACAATGGTTAACTTCCCTAAAGCTGCTGCTGCACAAGATATTTCTGTTGTTGCATACGTTAAAGTAGGTGAAGATTATTCTTACTCAAATGTAGTTGTTAGAAACCTTGCAGAAGTTGCTGTTTATGCTAAAAACTCTGTTGAGGGTGATTTTGTAAATGCTGTTGCTGAATATGTTGGTGAAAACTATAAGAAAACATTTACTGATGCAATTGGAAATTTATATTATGATAATGCATTATATGAAACAAATCCTAAAACGTTAGCAGTAGAATTTATTAATGATTGGAATACATTATTTGCTACTTCATTAAATGCTGATAGTGCTTTTACTGGTGGTTCTAGTTCTACATGGTATAAATCTGCTAAGACTTCAGTACAATCTTCTTGGGAAGGTGCTAAATTAAAAGAATTCTTCCAAAATGAAGATATGTATGCTAAATGGGGTTGGTTATTAAATTATATTATTAATGAACTTTCAAATGGTACAGGGCATAGTTTTGCAAAAGCTCAAGCTGAAGCTATTATAAATAATGTTGAAGATACAGCAAATTGGTATTATGGTGGACATTTATGTTCTTATATAATGTCTATAATGCTAGGTGATTATGCATCAAGTGGATGGGGAAGTTATAACTTCTCAAAAAATCCTACTAAATTAAGTTTATTAGTAAACTACAATAATATTATTTATACTAAAAATGCTAATTGCTCATTTATAAATAATGGTGATGATATAATTCTTCCTGAAACTAATTATAAAAATGGTTATACTTCTTCGTGGACATATAATGAAAATGTATATGAAGTAGGATCTAATTTCACATTAGATAGTGAATTAAATTATGTTTTTGTTCCAAAATATGAAACTATTTCTTATACAATTAAATATTTTAATGGTGCTGAAGAATTAACTAGTTTAGCTTCAACATATAATGTAGAAAGTGAAGTAGTTTTACCTACTCCTCAATTTGATGGTTATAATTTCTTAGGATGGTATGATAATGCTGAATTAAATGGTGATGCAATTACAACCATTACTGCTGGTACTACTGGCGCTAAAGTATATTATGCAAAAGTAGAAGAAGCTACTTATGCTAATGTTAATGTAACTCTAGATGCTAATGGCGGATATTTCCCATTAGAATATGCTTCAAATATTGAAACATTGGGTGAATATTCTAATACTGGTTTAGCAAGTGGTATTTATTTCTGTGATACTGCTGTAACTAGCAATAATAGTTTAAGATGGCAATATAAAGCATTATTACAATATGACTCAAGTCTAAATGCTTATAAAGTTGTTGCGGTTGATGCTGCAACTGCAGGTGCTAATTCTGTTGCTACTAATGCTGGTGTAACATGGACACATGCTATTTCAAGTTCAAGTACTAATGTTACTAAGCAATATACTGTTGGAGAGTATCTTGTTTTCTTAAAAACACCAGTTTTAAAAGATACAGATCTAAAATATATTAAAACAAATGACCCTAGTAATGCTTATCCTACAACATTGAATATGGTATTATCTGAACCAACTTCTTTAATAGTTCCAACACATAATTATTATACATTTACTGGTTGGAAATCAAGTGTTGATGGTAGTGTTGTAACTGAGTTCCCAGGTTATTCATCAAATCCAGGTGATATTACATATACTGCACAATGGGTCTCTCAATTACAAAGCGTTACTGTTAATTATGATACTAATGGTGGAGCATTTGTAAATTATAATACAGTCGATGATGCTATTGCTGATTTCTTAAAAGATTATAATACTGCAAGAAATAAATCTCATACTCCTGAAACATTCTATGCATTAGGATCATGGGGAGAAATTTCTGATGCTTCATTATTCTTATATAATTCAAATTATAAAGAAAAATGGACTTGGCTTGTAAATTATATTGCTGGTGTTGCTGGTGGTAGTAATAAAAATGCATTTGTGAATTTTTATAATTATACATCACAATCTGAATTAAATGCTGCAAATGGTAATTACATTTATTCAGTGGCTTATGAACTTCGTGGATGGGTAGGACAAGCTAAATATTCACAAAATACTAATTTTGTATCTGCTGATTATAGTAGTGAATCTGTTAAATCTGCATTCAATACTGCTAATACACTTCCTACAAGTTATGTATATACTGATCCTTGCACTTTACCTAAACCATTCAAACAAGGTTATACATTTAAAGGTTGGTACACTAATGAATCATTAACTGGTGATGCAGTAACTACATATCCTGGTTACTACACTAATCCAGGTGTAATTACTTATTATGCTAAATGGTCAAGTTCAATTATTGTTACATATGATACTGATCCATTTACTGAAGTTGATAATTCAATTCAATTAAATGCTGCTATTTCTGGTGAATTAGTTGGTAATTTTGTATGGGAAAGTAAAAATACTAGTATTGCAACTGTTGATCAAACAGGTTTAGTTACAGGTGTTAGTGAAGGAACAGTTGATATTTATGTATATGATTCTGGTGATCCTTCAGTTAATTTAACAGTTTCTATTTCCGTTATTGCTGAAGGTTTAAGTGAAATTTTCAGTATTATTTCTGAAGCTCATAATAATCAAGTATATACAAAATCACAATTAGGTATTGGTGCTGGAACTCCAGTATATTACACAGATATATATGGTAGTGTTAGTAAGATATTATTTAATGATTCATTAGTAATTGATACTACTTATGCTAATTCTGAGGTAGATGACTTTAATACGTTAAGATCACTTGAATTTGTAACTGTTCACTATACTGGTAATATGTCAACTGGTGCTAATGCATTGGCTAATGCAAAATATTTTGTATCTGATAATAGTACTTCAATTCATTATACAACTGGTAATGATGGTGTATATCAAGCATTAACGCATGATAAAGGAGCTTGGCATGCTGGTGATGGTGCATCTGTTGATCAAGTAGGATACTTTACTTGGAATGCAACTGGTGTTGCTTATGATGGTGCTGATTTATTACACATTAATTGGAGTGCATCTGATGATTTTTATTTCGAAATCAATGGTAAGAAGACTTCAATTAAACTACCATCAACATATAATTATAGTTCAAGAAATACAGATCATATATTTAATTCTAATGGAACTATTAGTTCACAATCAGATTATACAGGTGGTGCTTTCTCAAATCGTTCTGCTGAATCATTCTTTAATGATTGGGGATTCCCAGTAAAAGTTGTTAATGGAGAATATTATATGGGAACTACATGGTGGTGCTATACTCAAGTTCATGAAGGGCGTATTTGCGCTAGTGGTGGTAACTTAAATTCAATTGGTATTGAATCCTGTGTAGATAAAGGATCTGACCTTTGGTATACATGGCAAAAAACAGCTCAACTTGTTGCAAAACTTTGCTATGATAATAATCTTGGATTAGAAAGAGTTAGACCTCACCATGCTTATACTGCAAAAGATTGTCCTCAACCAATGCTTGAAAACAATATGGAAATTTGGTGGGAATTCATGGATTTAGTTAAGTATGAATATGAATTATTAACTAAGTTTAGTAATTATACTATTTCATTTGTTTCAAATAACACAGAATATGTTTCTAATACAGGTCGTGTTATTAAAGTTCCTGAAGATGATACTGTAGTTAGTTATACTATTACATTAACTGATAAAACTACTGGTGTTTCAAATTCTGTAACATATTTTAGTACTATTCCAGGATCTGAAGGGTAAAATATTAAGCGGTTATTTCACTGAAATAATCGCTTTTTTTATTTCTTTTAAAGTAAAAAAAATTTTTTTATGTTATAATGAGATATAAAAAAATTAAAAAGGAGTAGAAGATTATGAAAAAAATCTTTTTAGGTTTATTGGTAATTTTATCATTAATTTCAATTTGTTTTACTTTTGTTAAAGCAGATAATGTAACTACTGTTGAACTTGTTAATGGTGTTAAGATTAGAACAGATGGAAATAATGGGTTAAAATGGGTTGCTAATGTTAAAAATCATAATGAAGATAACGTTTATGGATTTATATTTGCACAAGGAGAAGTTGATAATTTAACTGTCGAAACACCTGGTGTAATTAATCAAGTTGTTAATGGATTAAGTGATAATAATTCTTTTTGTGCTACAATGGTTAAATTTCCTACATCCGCTGTGGCGCAAGATATAAGTGTTAAAGCATATGTTAAAGTTGGTGATACATATACGTATTCTGATAATACAGTTGTAAGAAATCTTGCAGAAGTAGCTTTAGCAGTGTATGATTCAACAAATTCTAAAGAATTCGTTGATAATGTTGTTGAATATGTTGATCAAAACTATAAATCTTTATATGTTGGTTTTGATGGTGCTATTAGTGTTTCATCTGCTAAATATGAAACTAATCCTGTCAAATTAGAAGAAGAATTTGTTAAGGATTGGAATGCGCTATTTGGTACATCATGGACTGAATTTAATTATGAAACATTTAATACTAGTGCAATTGAAGGGTCTGTACCATTATCTGCTAATGCTGATACTAATTGTGCGGGTACAAATGCGTACGAATTCTTTAATTCAAATCAAGAAACTAGTGCTAAATGGGGTTGGTTATTAGAATTTTTCTTAGGTGAAACTGCAACAGGTATTCATCCTAAGTTACAAATTAATGCGTTATTAAGTGAAACTGGTGAATATACATTAACTAGTGGAACTTCTACTTATACTCAATTATGGCAATTTAAACATTTATCTAGAGCACTTCATAATTTCTTTAAAGCAGGTAGTGAAAATATTAATGATTGGCCTTCAATTTCATTTAATAATTCAAATGCTTTAATGCAAATTGGTAAATATAATGATCAAGTTATTGCATCTATGCCAATTCTAGTTAAAATAGGTGAAGAAGTTGATTTAAATACAATCAATAAAGATGGATATAATTTTGATGGATATTTAGATTCAAATAGTGATGTTTCTAATTCAATTACAATTACAAATGAGGATGTAAGTTTAACACCTCAATTTAGTGCTGTAAGTTATTCAATTACATTTATGAATGGTAATGAAGAATTAACTGATCTTGCAATGAACTATAATGTAGAAGAATATTTCTATTTACCAACACCAGAAATTACTGGTTATGATTTTATGGGCTGGTATAATAATCCTGATTTTACAGGTGATCCTATTGAAATGATTTCTGCAGGAACAACTGGTGATAGGGTTCTTTATGCAAAATATGAAGTTCAAGACTATGTTAAAGTTAATGTAACATTTGATTTAAATGGTGGTTATTATGGCTATGCATCACAAGATGATTTAGTTAGTGATTTCTTAACTGATGCTGGTAATTTATTAGGTGTTACTTTATTAACTCCTGCTGATTATCATGCAAATGGTAATAAATCAACTGTATGGAGATTATCTAATACTGAATTCCGTAATAAATGGTTATGGATGATTCAGTATATTAAAGATATGCATATTAAACAAGGTGTTGATACTCAATATGTTGATATTATATTAGAAGGATCTTCGTTATCTGGTTATGCTACGCAAAATATTGTTTTAGTTTTACTTGGAACTAATTATGCTACTGCAATTGCTGCTACTGATAGTGGTGGTTACGGATTAAGTGGTTTTGCTAGTAAATTTACTTGTTCTGACTTTACTTCACAAACTGAAGGTTGGTGGAATGAATATTTTGCTGAACCAACTTACCTTCAAGATCCAACTACTTTACCTACTGTTTATAGAACAAATTATGATTTTGTAGGTTGGAAATCAAGTTTAGATAATACTATTGTTACTGAATTTCCTGGTTATAAAACTACAACTGCTGATATAACTTATACAGCTGAATGGGATTCTGCATTAGGGAAAGAAGTAACTTCATTAATGATTAGTAAATATAATACTAGTGAAAATGATTATTTCGATACATCTACATATATTTATAAGAGTAATATATTTATTAATGATTCAAGTACATATTTTGGTGTTTTATTCTCAAATAGAATTTATATTGGACTTGATTCAGAAACTGGATTACAAAAAGTATTAAAACTTGTCCCTGCTGGTACTTCTGGTGGATGGCCAACTGGTGCATCATACTGTATTGTAGTTCCATCTGATTATTCAGGTTCATATGATGATAACTTTGATTTTAATAGTGTTAGTGTTGGAAATTTAGTTTTATTTGATAAAGATGTTACTAAGGCTAGTACTTCAAATGTAGTTACAATGTCTATTTATCAAGGTTATGTAGATGAAGAACCTGAAGAAGTTAATGCAAGTGTAACATTTGATTATGATGGTGGTATTACTGAAGCATTATATTTATCTAATGGAACAAGTTTAGGTTCTTTAATTGCTAGTAAATATAACGCGACTGATTATTGGAATTCTAGTGCTCCTTATAAAACAAATATTTACATAAATACTAAATCTACTACTCCAGGAGCATTATTCTCTGATCGTATTTATATCGGTAAGGATTCTGCTACTGGTTTATATAAAGTTGTGAAAATTGTTTTAAGCGGTGTATCAAATTCTGTTTGGCCAGAAGAAGCAGAAGTATGTATTACTATAGCTAATGCTTATTCAGGAACATATGATGATAATTTTAAAGTAGGAAATATTGCAGTGGGGAATGTTATCTTATTTGATAAAGCATTTACGACTGCTAGTGAATCAAATCTTGTAACATTTACTTTCTATTCAAATAATATTTCTAATGATATAAAAACTGAAACAATAACACTTGATTCAACATTACCATCTCCTACAAAACTTGGATGTTCATTCCTTGGTTGGTATGATTCAAAAGGGAATTTATATGATGTAGTTACTGATTTTGCGGGAATATCTAGTATTACAGTTACAGCTAATTGGAAATATGATGATAAGATTATAGGTTCATTTGAAAATAATTCTTGGGTTGAAATAAATAATGAAATTCAACTAAATTATGAATTTGCATCAGGTGTAGCTTTACCTGTAACATGGAAATCTGAAACACCTAATATTGCAGAAGTTGATCAAAATGGTTTAGTAACTGGTCTTGCAGAAGGTGTTGCTACGATTGTTGTTTATGTAACTGATAATAGTAGTGTATCATTTACTTATTATGTAACAGTTGTTGAAGATGCAAGTGGTATGTTAAAAGTATTGTTAGATAGTAATAATGAAGCAATATTTACTAGATATAATTTAGGTATTGGTTCTGGTACACCTGCTTACTATTCAGATATTATTGGTAGTGTCTCTCAATTATTGTTTGTTGATTATGTTGAACATAAAGATTACTATATTGCGGAACCTACTAAAACTTATGATTTAGATGGTGATGCAAGCACTAATGGCATTGATTTTGTTACATTCCACTATGCTGCAGATATGCCTCAAGGTGGTAGTGCTTATTTAACAGGTGGTAAAAATTTAGCTGGTTATAATTATACTGCTGATAACGTTTCATTCCATTATTCTACAGGTATGGATGGTATTTATTATTGTCAAAATGTTGCTTGGGGTGCATGGCATGCTGGAACATCTAAATCAATGAAATGGTATGACTCTGGATTAACTACAAGTGATATTGGAACAGATATTTATACAACTGATGTTACTCTTGGATCTGATGGATACTTCTATATTAAAGGAATAAAATCTGGTATTCAAAATACAACTGGATATACTAAACTTAATGCAATGGGGTTAGCTGTTAAATTAGAAGGAACTAAATGGTACTTAGGTGGATGTTATTATAATTCAACATATGCATTAATATCTTCTCTAGGTGGTAATACCAACTCAATCGGTATTGAATCATCAGTAAGAGAAAAATCAGATCTATGGTTAACTTGGCAATATTCTGCACAACTTTGTGCAAAATTATTGATTCAATTTAACCTACCAATGCAACGTTTAGTTGGACATCATTTCTTCTCTGGTAAAGATTGTCCTCAACCTATGTTAGAAAATGATTTAGAAATTTGGTATGAATTCTTTGAAATGAGTAAACAACAAAGATTATATTATGAAGCATATGGTTCTTGTGGTGCTGCACCTACTTTAACAACAAGTAGCTCATATATTGATTCAAATGGTAGAATTTCTAGTTTACCAACATATTCTACTTGTCAAACTTATACTTTAACTTATAAAGATGGTTCATCTACAAAAACTATTACATTATCTACAATTATTCCAGGTAGTGTTGCTTAAATTATTTAAATAAGGTTCCAATTTGTGTATTGGAACCTTATTTTTCTTTGAAAACTTTTAGTAATTGAGAGCATTTTTTATCAAAATATAACATTTTTATTTTTTTATATGATATAATAAATTGTAAAATTTTTTTTAAAGGAGAAGAAGATTATGAATAAAAATTATGAAACTCCTTCTATCGAAATTTTAAATTATGAATCTGAAGTACTTACTGCTGGTGGAAGTGTTGTTATTGATTTCCCATGGGCAGAAGGTGACGAAGATTACTTCGCATAGGAGGTAAAAATTTTATGAAAAAGATCTTTTTAAGTTTATTAGTTGCTTTAGCTTTTGTTGCTGTTAGTTTAACTTTAGTTAAAGCAGATGCTGCAACTACTGTTGATCTTGCTGAAGGTGTTCAAATTAGAACAGATGGAAACAATGGTTTAAGATGGGTTGCCAATGTTACAAATCATAATGATTCAAACGTTTATGGTTTCTTATTCGCTCAAGGCGATGTTGCTAATTTAACTGCTGAAACAAATGGTGTAATTAATCAAGTTGTAACTGGTGTTGATGCTGAAAATTTATCATATAGTGCTACAATGGTTAAATTCCCACAATCTGCTGCAGGTCAAGATATAAGTGTTAGAGCATATGTTAAAGTAGGAAATACTTATACATATTCTTCAAATACAGTAGTTAGAAATCTTGGTGAAGTTGCACTTACTGCATATAATACTGATGCAGCTGGAACATTTGTTAAAAATGTAGTTAATTTTGTTGAATCAAATTATAAAACATTATATGTTGGTTTCGATGGTGCAGTTAACTTTGGTGTGTCAAAATACGAAATTAACCCTGCAAATTTAGAAAAAGAATTTGTTAAAGACTGGAATGCTAAATTTGGTACTACTTGGACTGAATTTAATTATAAAGATTTTGATGTAAGTGCAATCGAAGGTACAGCACCTTTAACTGCAACTACAGATACTGACTGTTCTGGAACAAATGCATATGAATTCTTTAATACAGACCCTGTAACAAGTGCTAAATGGGATTGGTTATTAGAATTCTTCTTAGGTGAAACTGCTACTGGTGTTCATTCAAAATTACAAATTAATGCCCTTTTAGGTAATGGTACTTATGAAGTTGATAATAATGGTACTCCTGTTACTCAATTATGGAAATTAATGCATTTCTCTAGATCATTACATAATTTCTTTAGTGCAGGTTATGAAAATGTTCATGATTATCCAGGTGTTGCATTCCCAGATTCTAGTGCATTTGCACAAATAGGAAAATACAACGATCAAATTATTGCATCTAATCCTAAATTAGTTATGATAGGAAAAGAAGTAGAACTTTCTGATTTAATTAATGAAGGTTATAACTTTGAAGGTTACGATTCAGGTTCTGGTGTTGCATCTACAACTGTTAAAGTTCCAACTGAAACAGTTTCTTACGCTCCACAATTTGCTCCTGTATGTTATACTATTAAATATATGTACGGTGAAGTTGAATTAACTGATTTAGAACGTACATATAATATTGAAGATGATTTCCATTTACCAGAATCTGTATTTGATGGATATGATTTATTAGGTTGGTATGACAATCCTGAATTAACTGGTGATCCAATTGAAATGATTGAAGTTGGTACAACTGGTGATAAAGTTTACTATGCTAAAGTAGAACAAACAACACATGTAAATGTAAATGTTACATTTGATGCTAATGGTGGTAGATTACCTTCATCTTATGTTGCAGGAGATTTTGAACTTGAAGTTGAAAAATATGCTGCTAATGGTTATGCTTCAGATGTTACATATATGCTTCCATATATTACTCCTGGGTCAGGTGTTTCTACACTAAAATTCCAATATAAAGTGCTTTTAAATTATGATAGTACTCTTGGATTATATAAAGTAGTTGCTGTTGATGCTGCTACTAAAGCATTAGCTGATGCTGCTAATGGTGCTACTTGGACTCATGCAATCGCAAACTCTAAGGTAAGTTTTACTGGTGATTTTGCTGTTGGTCAATATGTTTATATTGATGTAGATGCTTTAAAAACTGCTCCTCAAGTAGCTAAAGTTTATAATAGTTTAGATTCTTTAACTAATTATACTACTACATTAAAGAAACCTGGAACATTACCTGTTCCTACAAATGGATCTGAATCATTTACTGGTTGGAGATCAAGTTTAGATGGTAGCATTATTAAAGAATATCCTGGTTATATGGAAAATCCTGGTGATATTACATATACAGCTGTTTGGAGTGCTGAAATTAATGCTAATGTAACATTCGATTTTAATGGTGGTAATACTAAGTATGCTACTCGTGAAGCTATGGTTGAAGATTTCTTAACTGATGCTATGACTAAATTTGGTAAAACATCTAAACCAGATGGTGTACATACAAATGTTTCACCTACAACTGTTGGTTTTGCTAATGTATTTAGTGCAATATACGACATTTTTGTTGATGAAACTTATGCTGCAAAATGGGCTTGGTTAAAGGACTATGTTATTGCTGCTACAGATGTTGCAAATACTAAAACACAACTTGAAGCTGGTAATGACCAATTCTGGAGATATTCACTTGGTGCATTTTTATTTAAACAACATTATACTTCATATCCTGCTAGTGAAGATTTCACTGTCGAGGCTAAATATAATGGTTTTTGGGATGAATTAAGTACTGCAGAAACTACTAATTATACAATTACAAATGAAAGTTCTTTAATTAGTAAAGTATATAAAACTGGTTATACATTTGATGGTTGGTATGATACAAATGGTAATTTATATGATTCAGTATCTGATTTCTTAGGTGTATATGAAATTACACTTACTGCTAAATTCACTAAGATTGTTACTTATGGAACTATTAGCTATCAAGTAAATGGTGGTGAATTACCAGAAGGTGCTGCTACTAAATATGTAGAAGGAGAAGAATTTACTCTTCCTGTACCTACAAAACAAGATTATACATTCCTTGGTTGGTCATTAACAAGTGGTTCAACTAGTTATATCACTGCTATTTCTGCATCTACTACAGGTGCTGTAACAGTTTATGCAAACTGGGTACTTTCAAATATTAGTGCTGGTGTTACATTTGATTACAATGGTGGTGTTTCTGAAAAATTAATTAAGGCTAACGGATCTGTTGGTTCATTAATAGTAAGTAACTATGGTGGAAACTTCTGGGATTTATATGCTTCTAACACATTTGTATATGTTGGTAGTACAAACTATAATCCTCAAGGGGCTAAACGTATATACATTGCTAAAAATGCAAGTACTGGATTCTATGAAATTTTAGGTGTTCAAACTAGTGGTGTTAGTTCAAAACCTACTGGAACAGAATATATTCTTACAGTTAGTGATTCATATACAGGTACTTATGCAGATAATTTAAATATTTCTGCACTAGAAGCTGGTGACTATGTATTCTTTGATAAAGCATTTACTGGTGCTTCATCATCAAATTTAGTTACATTTACTTTCTATAAAGGAACTCTTGCAACTACTACAATTAATCAAACTATTAGTAGTAGTGTAGTATTTGATACTCCTATTAAAGAAGGTTATAAGTTCAGTGGCTGGTATGATGCAAATGGTAACTTATATGATTCATATACTGACTTTGCAGGAATTGATAAGATTCTTGTAACTGCTAAATATACATTTGATGATACTTTAATTGGTTCATTTGAAACTAATTCATGGGTTGTAGTAGGTAAAACAATTAAACTTAACCATCAATTTGTTTCTGGTAGTAATATTAGTGTTACTTGGAAATCAAGTACTCCAAGTATTGCAGAAGTAGACTCAGAAGGTAACGTTACAGGTCTTGCTGAAGGCTTAGCTACTATCGTTGTTTATGCAACAGAAGCTCCTACAATTAAATTCACATTCTATGTAACTGTTGTTACTGAAGCATCTGGTGCTTGGTTAGTAATTCTTGAAAGTAATAATGAAGATATCTTTATTAGAGAAAACCTAGGTATTGGTGCTGGAACTCCTGAATATTACACTGATATTTATGGAAGTGTATCTCAATTATTATTTGCAAATTACTATGAAAATACTGCATATTATTTATCAAGTCCTACTAAGACAACTACAATGAGTAGTGTTGAATTTGTTACATTCCACTATGCAGCAGATATGCCTCAAGGTGGTACTGCTTATAAGACTGGTGGTAAGAACTTAGCAGCTTATCAACAAACTGCTTCAGGTGTTTCATATCACTATGCAACAGGTATGGATGGTATTTATGCTTGTGCAAATACTAAATGGGGTGCATGGCATGCAGGTTCTAATAAGACATTATATTGGTACGATTCAGGTTTAACTACATCTGATATTGGAACTGATGTTTATACAACAGATGTAACATTAAAGAATGGTTACTTCTACATTAAAGGTAAGAAGACTTCAGTTGCTAATTCAACTGGTTATACAAAACTTAATAAAGCTGGTCTTGCTGTTAAATTAAGTGGTACTAAATGGTATATTGGTGGATGTTATTATAACTCATCATATGGTTATATTTCATCACAAGGTGGTAATGGTAACTCAATTGGTATTGAATCATCAGTTAGAAAACTTTCTGACTTATGGTTAACATGGCAATATTCAGCACAACTTTGTGCTAAGTTATTAATCGAATTTGGTTTACCAATTCAACGTCTTGTACCTCATCATTTCTTCTCTGGTAAAGACTGTCCTCAACCATTACTAGCTAATGAACTTGAAATATGGTATATTTTTGTTGAAATGGTTGAACAAGAAATGGCTTACTTCAAAGCTAATGGTTCTACTAAATCTTCACCTAAGGCTGGTGGTACTGCTCCAACATTTAGTGAAAGTAGTTCATATATTGGTGATAAAGGTAGAGTTACAAGTTTACCAACATATTCAACTTGTCAAACTTATACTGTAACTTATGGTGGTAAGACTCGTACATTATCAGTAATTATTCCTGGTACTGTAGCTTAATAATAAAAATTAGACTTCAAACTTAGGTTTGGAGTCTTTTTTATATTGTTATTACATATTATTATTTGAGGTGAGAAAATGAATTTTAATAAAGCGTTACAATTTATTACAGATAATAATATTCAACCTGAAGCGGTATTTGAACTTGTTGAAAAAGTAAAAAATATGGATTTATCTAATGAAGATAATATTCGAAGTGTAATTAGAGATGTATCTAAACTAGCAGGTAAACCAATTGATAAAGCACAAGAAGATAATATTGTTCGTGAAATTATGAAAAATGGTGTAAATGATAATTTATTTAATATGCTGTAACATTATAAAATAATAATTCTTTATACTTGAGTTTTAGTTTGATTTGTGGTATAATATATTAGGTGTAGGTGATTTTATGAAATGGTCTTTACAACAATTATTAAAAATCAACAAATTTCCTCATTATTTTGAAGAAACTTTAGATTTAAGTGCTGAAATTGAAAGTGTTGAAGATATCTATGAAATTGGTCCAGTAAATATAACTGGTAGTATAAATCGATTAGATCATGAAACATACCAATTTACTTATAAAGTATCTGTAAAACTTGTTTTACAATGTGCTTTAACACTTGATCCTGTTGAGTATTTATTTGAAGAAGATTATGATGAAATTTATTCTACCCAAGAATCTGATGAATATATCTTAATTGAAAAAAACACAATTGATACTTATCAAATGGTTTGGTCTAATATAATTATTGATAAACCCATCAATGTTACAAGACCAGATGCGTATGAAGTATTAAAACAAAGAGGTATTTCATTAGAAGATGAAATCGAGTTAGACGATGATGATTATGTTATTTCATATTCAGATGGTCGCCAACAAGAAGAAGAAAATTAGAAAGAGGTATTAGACAATGGGTGCAATTGCTCAACAACGTCGTGTTTCTAAGACTCGTAAATTAAAACGTCGTACACATTACAAACTAGAAGTTCCTGGAATGGTAGTTTGTTCAAACTGTGGTGAATTAAAATTAAGTCACCGTGTTTGTCCTGAATGTGGTTTCTACAACGGAAAACAAGTTAAAGAAATCAAACAAAAAGAAAACAAAGATAACGAATAATTAGGGTTTTAATGATTCGTTTAGGAGTAATCCTAGTAAAAGCGCATCAGAGGATGCGTTTTTTTTAATAAAAATTTTGGAGGCTTAAGATGGATAACTATAAGCACTATTCAGTATTATTAAATGAAAGTATTGAAATGTTAAATATTAAAGAAGATGGTATTTATGTAGACTGTACTTTAGGTGGTGGTGGTCATTCTTTAGAAATTGTAAAAAAATTAAAAAATGGTCATTTGTACGCATTTGATCAAGATACTTATGCGATTTCAAAAGCTCGTACTCGCCTAGAAGGGTTTGAAGATAAATATACAATTATTAATACTAACTTTTCAAATATTAAATCATCACTGTTAGATTTAGGAATAGAACATGTTGATGGAATAATTTATGATTTAGGTGTATCTAGTTTTCAATTTGATATTCCAGAACGTGGTTTTAGTTATCGTTTTGATGGCCCATTAGATATGAGAATGGATCAAAATGCAAATCTTTCTGCATATGATGTAATTAATGATTATTCAGAAAATGAACTAAAAAGAATTCTTTACGAATATGGTGAAGAGAAATTTGCACCTAGTATTGCAAGAGCTATTGTTAAAGCAAGATCCGTGAAACCTATTGAAACTACATTTGAATTAGTTGAAGTTATTAAAAAAGCATTACCTGCTTCAGTTTTAAGAAAGTTAGGTCACCCTGCTAAACAAACATTCCAAGCTTTAAGAATTGAAGTAAATGGTGAGTTAGATGTTCTAAAAAATAGTTTAGAAGATGCAATTAAACTTCTTAATATTGGTGGTAGAGTTGTAGTTATTACCTTCCAATCTTTAGAGGATAGAATTGTAAAACAGATGTTTAAGAAATATACTACGCTTGATGTTCCAAAGGGACTTCCCTTTATTCCTGATTATATGAAAGTAGAATATAAACTGGTAAATAATAAGGTAATCCTTCCAAGTGAAAAAGAATTAGATGAGAATAACAGAAGTCACTCTGCTAAAATGAGAGGAATTGAAAAATTATAAAATAAAAAACTATTACAAATATAGACTAGATAGAATTCAATAGGGTTTATAAAAAAACTATAGAATTCGATAGGGTCTAAAATTAGAAAATGAAAAGCGATAATAGAGAAATCTATTACCGCTTTTTTTTGTACACTCCTTTGATATAATAAAGTTGCTACACAATTATAGAAAGGAAAAGTATGTACAATGATATTATATCACAAAACGTAAAATTAATGGATGAAAAACTTATAATTAATGGGAAAAGTTTGAAATAATTAAGGGAGTTAAATATTTAGTATATTATGTTTCAAGACAGTTTGAACCTGTCGTTTGTGAACGATGTGGATGTTTAGTGCATAGAATTAAAGAATATAAAGTGCGCACAGTAAAGACATTTATAAATTATGATTATCCAGTTTTATTGAAATATAAACAAAGACGATTATTATGCGACTGTGGAAAAACTATGTCTGAAAATAATTCAATAGTTTCGAAAAGAAATAGAATATCAAATTATTTAAAATTAGAAATAATAAAACAATGTAAATATAAACATTCATTTACCACTATAGCTAAACAATTAAACGTTGATACAATGACAGTAATTAATACTTTTATGGAACATTTTACCTTTGATAGAAAAGAATTAACAGAAATTATATGTGTGGATGAATTTTCAGCAAATATAGATGAAGATAATAAATACGCATGTATAATAGGAGACCCAGTGAAGAAAGAAATAATAGACATTTTACCTTCAAGACATCAGGAATATTTAGAACGATATCTAGCAAATATACCTTTAGAAGAGCGTTTAATGGTTAAAATTGTAAATATTGATATGTGGGAAGCTTATAAAGTGGTATTTACAAATTATTGTTGGAACGCCAAGATAGCAGTAGATCCATTTCATTGGATAAAACTAGCAACAGATAATTTTCATAAACTTAGAAGAATTGTCGAAGACGAAACAGATAATCCCAAAGTAAAAACTATATTAAGAAATGATTGGAAATCATTTAGTAAAAAAGAAAATATTTTGAGTGAAAAAAGATATTATAGTAAATTATTAAATAGGTTCATAAGCGAAAGAGAAAAAGTTGAATATTGTATTAATTCAGATATAAGATTAGAGACTGCTTGGTGTATTTTACAAGAAATATATAAATTTAGAGATAAGTGTGTAGCAGAACAAGCAAAAGATGAATTGAACAAATTAATTAAAAAGTTAGAAGAAACAAAAATACCTGAAATGATTTCTATAGCAAAAACATATAGACATTGGTTTACAGAAATTTGTAATTCTTTTTTAACTTATAGACCATATAATAAAAAAGTATCTAACGCTTTTATTGAGGGAAAAAATAGGCTTTGTAAAGAAATAAAAGCATTCAGTTGTGGCTTAGATAATTTCGCGATATATAGAGCTAGAATATTATATATTTCAAGTAATGGAAATTATGTATTTAAAAAAGGAGATAATAAAAGAAAGTTGTATAAAAAAAGCAGAAAAAAGGGTGGTTAATTCCACCCTATTAAATTCTATAGCTTTTTTCAAAACCCTATACAATTATATAGAGCCCAAATATACTGTTTAAGTATGTTTGTAATAGTTTTTGTTTTTTTAGAAGAATTTGATTGAATAATTAATAGTTTTAGAATTATTAGGTTCTACAGATATTAAATCTCTTTTTGTTTTGAAATCTCCATTTGATTGTGGTGCATCTGCACAACCAATCCATGGTTCTAAACAAATGAATGGTGATTTAATATGATTAGGTGTCCAAATACCTAGCATTGGGAAATCTTCAAAATTAAATACAACTCCATGAGTTTCATCTTTATTAGTAAGAGTAACTTGATGAGATTTGATATTTTCAAATACTAATGCGTCATAATCATAATCTGCATAATTTAGTGGTAATTCTTTAAGGTTAGTAAATGTACGAATTCTTTTTTCGTAATCAATTGTTCCATCTGTAAGAACAACTGTTGGCATTTCGTATGTTCCAGGTACATCAAAGATAATTTTGTAATCTTCAAATGATTCTTTATCATCTAGTGGAACTTTAAATGCTGGATGAAGTCCTAAATTAAATGGCATAGTTGTTTTAGAGTTGTTAGTAAATTTTAAACTACTTTGAATTGTTTGTTCTAATAATTCATAAGTAATTAAAATTGTAAAATTATATGGATATAGTTTTAAAGTGTCTTCATTTGATGTAACTTTAAATGTAATTTTATCGTCAGTTTGATATTCAAGTTCACACATAGTATCCCTTAAGAAACCATGTTTTTTCATTGGGTAACTAATTCCATCAATTGTTGCAGTACCATTTTTAATTGTACCTATATTTGGCCAAAGAAGTGGAGCGCTTCTGCCCCAATATTTTGGATCACTATCGTGTAAATAGTCTTTACCTAAGTATTTAATAGATTTAATTTCAGCACCACTATCTGAAATTTGTACTTCTAAATAGTCGTTTTTAATTGTATATAACATAAAGTTTTTTCTCCTTTTTTACACTGATATTATAACAAATAAAATAATATAGTTCAATTATTGTAATAAAAGAAATGTAAAATTAATAAATAATAATGGTGAGTTTATTTTGAAAAAGTATAGATTATTAAAAGCTAAAAGAGTTGTATTTATTTATATTATTACATTAATTGGTTTTATATCTCTTATTGTTAGACTATCATATGTTAAAATTATTAAAGGGCAAGATTATTATAGTTTAGCACTTGATTTATGGACAAGAACTGCTCCTACTAAAGGAGTTAGGGGAAATATTTATGATCGTAATGGTAATTTAATTGTAGGCAGTTATTTAGCACCTACTGTTGTTTGTATTCCTAAACAAGTAGAAAATAAAGATGAAACTGCTAATATTTTAGCAAGTATATTAGCAGTTAAAAAAGAAGATATTTTGAAACATTTAAATAAAAATGTTTCTGTTGAGATTATTAAACCATCTGGTAGATACATAAGTGTTGATAAAGCAATCGAAATCATTAATAAAAATATTAAAGGGATTTATGTAGTAAGTGATAGTAAAAGAAGTTACCCTTATCAAAGTGTTTTAGCACCTATTTTAGGTGTAGTAGGTAGTGATAATCAAGGTATAACAGGAATTGAATATATTTATGATAGTTATTTAAAGGGCAGTTTGGGTGGATTAAATATTTATACGGATGCACATGGTAATTTAATCAGTGATTTAACTAGTTACTATAATAGTGCCGTATCAGGTGCTGATGTATATTTAACCATTGATTTGAATATTCAATTGATTCTAGAGAGGTTACTAGATAATGCTTATGTAAAGTATAATTATGATGAAGCTATTATGATTGCGGTAAATCCAAAAACTTCAGAAGTTTTAGGTATGGCAAGTAGGCCTACATATAATCCAGAAAATTATCAAGATTATAGTGAAGAAGTATATAACAGAAATTTACCAATTTGGAAAAATTATGAGCCAGGTAGTGTACAAAAAATTATTACTTATGCAGCAGGTCTTGAAGAAGGTGTATTTACAATGGATGAAATGTATCATGATCCAGGATACTTAGTAATTGATGGTGTAAGAATTAAAGACTGGAAGGCAGGAGGGCATGGAACAGAAACTTTTTTACAAGTAATTGAGAATTCTTGTAATCCAGGATTTATGACAATTGGAATGAGACTTGGTAAAGATAGATTATTTAAATATATTAGAAGTTTTGGGTTAGGAAAAAAAACAGGAATTGATTTACTTGGAGAGTCAAGTGGAATAATATTCAATGAAGAAAAAATTGGTAATGTTGAACTTGCTACTGCAAGTTTTGGACAAGGTAATGCTGTTACCGCAATACAACTTGTTAACGCTGCGTCTGCTGCAGTAAATGGAGGTATTTTAAATACACCATACGTGTTATCTAAAATAGAAAAAAATGGTGAAATATTACTTGAAAAAGAACCAACAAAAGTAAGAAGGGTAATAAGTGAGGAAACATCAAGTAAAGTTAGATATGCGCTAGAAAGTGTTGCTTCTCGTGGAACTGCACGAGGTGCATATATAGATGGATATCGTGTAGGTGGAAAAACGGGTACAGCGCAGATTGCAGAAAATGGTAGTTATGTATCAGGTAAATATATTTTATCGTTTATGGGGATTGCACCAATGGATGATCCTGAAATTTTAATTTATCTTGCGATTGAGAATCCTAAAAATACAATTCAATATGGTGGTGTAGTATGTGCCCCTATTGTAAAAGAAGCTTTACAAGAAAGTTTTGAAATTTTAGGTATCAAACCTTCTAATGATGGTATACCGCTTGATGCTAGATGGTATATTGATAAACAAATATATTTGGTTGATGATTATATTGGAATGAATGTAAAGAAATTGCCATATACAAATAAATACAATTTTATAATTGAAGGAACAGGTAATACTGTTATTTCTCAAGTACCTGCACCTGGTGAAAGATTAATTGAAGGTGGAAGTGTTATTATTTATACAGGTGATTAAGCAAAATATAAATAATTATGTTTTTCATTTGATATATTATTTATAGATTTAATTTATTATATTGAGGTATTATAAATGTATAAAAATAAATATTTAATTTTTACTTTTATTTATTTTGTTACCATAATAGTTTTTTGTGGTTTGATTATTAGGATTGAAAGTTATAAGAATGAAATGATTATTAATAGTTTTAATGATAATTTACCGTATGGGAATGGTAAAAGTGTAAAAGTTATCATTTTAGCAGGACAATCTAATGCTTCTGGGTGTAGTAGAGATGATTATTTAAAAGCAAATGTAACTAATGAACAATATTTTAAATATCAAAATGGTTTTGATAATGTATATATTAATTATTTTGCTTCTAATACAAATATTTCTAATGGATTTGTTAAGTGTTCAACTTGTCAAGGTGAAAGTGGTGGCTATTTTGGTCCAGAACTTGGAATTGCAGAAAAATTAAATGAAATATATCCCAACGAACTATTTTTTATTATAAAATGGGCATGGGGTGGAACTAATTTATTTAATCAATGGTTATCACCATCAAGTAAAGGTAAAACAGGAGAGTTATATAAAAAATTTATTAAATATGTTGATAATAGTTTACTTTATTTAAAACATAAAAACTTTAAAGTTGAGATTGAAGGTATATGTTGGATGCAAGGTGAATCAGATTCATTTTCAGTTGATAATGCTACTAATTATAAAGATAATTTAAATAATTTTATTAAAGATCTTAGAAAACATTTTAATAAGTATAGTTCGCAAGATGGTATAGCCTTTATTGATGCTTATATTGCGGCTAATCCAGCTTATTGGGTATATTATGATTTGGTAAATAAATCAAAAAAAGAAGTTTCATTAATGTCAAATATGAATGTAGTTATTGATACTAATAAATATGGATTAACTTGTTCAAATGAACCAATTGATGCACCTGATTTAGCACATTATGATTCTTTGAGTCAATTAAGACTCGGAAATTTATTTGCAGAAGAACTTATTAAATTTTTTAAATAACGTTTTGCATTAAAACGTTATTTTTTTTATTTTTCAAGCATATAATTTCATATAAAGAGGTACTGTAAATGAAATTATATAATTTTTTAAATAAATTAAATATTATGATTAATGAAAATGTTAAGTTAGATATTTTAAATATTACAAGTGATTCTAGAAAATGTGATGAAAATAGTTTATATATTAATTTAAATAATAATTATTTAAAAAATGCTATTGATAATGGAGTTAGAGTTATTGTATCTGAAAATTATATTGATTGTAGTAATGTTATTGTTATTTACGTTAAAGATATAAAATGTTTCTATTATCGCGCATTAAAAACTTTTTATAATATAGCTAATGGTTTTAAAATCGGTGTTACAGGAACATGTGGCAAAACTACTACAGTAACTTTATTATATGAAACATTTAAAAATATAAATAAAAATTTATTATTAATAAGTAGTAATGGGAATTATACTTATATAAATGGTATAGAAAATTATTATAAAACTTCTAATACTACTCCTGATATAGAAACAATTTATGAATTGTTAAATATTTATCCTTATGATTATGTTATAATTGAAGCTAGTAGCCAAGGTTTAATGAATAATAGATTAAAAGGTATTGTTTTTGATATGTGTGTATTTTTAAATTTATCTAGTGACCATTTAGATTATCATAAGACATTAAGTAATTATTTAAATGCTAAATTAGAATTATTTAATAATTTAAAAAATAATGGAATTGGTTTAGTGAATTATCATAACAAATTTAAGAGTTTATTTTTATCTGATAAATATGATACCTATACATTTGGAATTAATGAAGGTGACTATTATATATCCTATGAAAAAGTCGATTTTGAGACGATGAAAATAAAATTAGAAGATAAATATGCATTAACTTATCTTGTTGGGGATTATAATGCAGAAAATATAAGTGCTGTTAATGCAATTCTTTCTTTATTGAATATTGATACTAATTATTTAATTAAATGTTTAAATAATGGATTTATTGTTGATGGAAGGTTTAATGTTATAAGTTATAAAGAAAATAAAATTATAATAGACTTTGCTCATACAGAAAAAGAAGTAGAAAGATTATTAAATTATGTAAATGACTATAAGTTTAATAATCGTTATATAATCATAGGATCTGGTGGTGATCGTGATAGAAGTAAGCGACCAGTATTTGGTTTTTTAACTACATCATTTGCTGATTTAGTCATCTTTACTGAAGATAATAGTAGAAGTGAAGATACAGTAGATATTATAAATGATATGACAATATGTTTAAATAAAAATAATTATAGTTGTATATTAAATAGATATGATGCTATTAAATATGGAATTAATTTATTAGGTAAAAATGATGTATTATTAATAATTGGAAAAGGGATAGATAAAACAAAATGTTATGATAGATACTTAAGTGATTTTGAAATTGTAAAAGAGGTAATAAATAATGACAATTAATTCTTTAATTATTTTAGATTGTGTTTTGTTTGTATCTTTTGGTATATTATTATATTCATATTTTCTACCATTATTAAAAAGATTAAATTTCGGACAAAATATAAGGGCTTTAGGACCTAAAGAACATTATAAAAAATCTGGAACGCCTACAATGGGAGGAATAATAATTCTAATATGTGTCCTAATTTTTTATAGTTTATTATTAATTGAATTTAAATATTATTATCATGTTGAATTATTTAAATGTTTGTTTTTGATAATACCAATTATTTTATACGGTTTAATTGGGTTTGTTGATGATTATTTAATTATTTTTAAACATAACAATGATGGTATTAAACCTACATTAAAGTTTATTATTCAGTTAGTTATATCAGTTATTGTTTATTTTTGTTATTTAACAATATTTAAGTCTAATGAATTAAATTTCTTTGGAATAATGGTAGATATTAAATTTTTATATGGTTCATTTATTATATTTTTATTAGTAGGTGTGACTAACGCTACAAATCTTACTGATGGAATTGATGGCCTTTTATCTATTTGTTCAATAATATCTTATTTAGGATTTGGAGTACTAGGAATTTATAAAGGGGAATTAAGTGTTGTTGTATTAAGTTTTTCTGTAGTTTTAGCTTTATGTTCATTTCTATTCTTTAATCTTCCTGCCGCAAAACTATTTATGGGAAATATTGGATCATTACTACTTGGAAGTGGTCTTGTAATGATGAGTATTATTTTGCATGTTGAAATATTATTAATATTTATTGGTTTTGTTTATTTTATAGAAGTAGTATCAGTTGTTTTACAAGTATGGTTTTTTAAAAAGAAAAAGGGAGAACGATTATTTAAAATGACACCTATTCATCATCATTTAGAATTATCAGGATTTAGTGAAGTTGAAATTGATATTGCATTTGGGGTGTTACAATTAATTATGACAGTGATAGGTGTATGGCTTGGAATAATGTTTTTCTAAAAAATAAGTTTATTTTATATGGAATGGGGATAAGCAATAAAGAAGTTGAAAAATTCTTTATTAAAAATAATATTAATTACATAATCGTTTTTGAAGATTTAGATATACTAAACAATTATGTTGTTATTAAATCCCCTGGTATTCCAAATGATACAATGTTTTTAAGAAAATGTCGTAAATTAAATTTATTAATTATTAATGATATTGAATTATTTTATTTACTTAGAAATGATATTAAATACATAGGCATTACTGGTTCCTGTGGAAAGACTACGACTTGTAGTATCTTATATAATATAATAAAAGAAAAGTATAAAGTCGGACTTTGTGGTAATATTGGTATTCCAATCTTTAGTTTTATTGAAGAAAAATTAGATTATTTAATTGTTGAACTATCTAGTTATCAATTAGAATATATTGATAAATTTAGAGTAGATTATTTTATTATTTTAAATGTTTATAATCATCATTTAAATCATCATCAAACTTTTAATAATTATGTAAATGCTAAAATGAGTGTGATTAAGAATTCATCTTTAGATGATACTTTAATTATTAATGATGAATTAAACCATTATTTAATAGGTCGAGATATAAAATGTAAGGTATTTACTTATTCGCTCTCTTTAAAAAGAGATGCTTACTATGAAGATACAAAATTATATTTTAATGATGAAAGATTTGACATTAGCAATATTGAATATTTTAAATATGAATTTAATAAAGAAAATTTCTTAAGTATATTTATTTTAATGAAATTATTGATGATTGATGATACATTAATAATTGATAAAATGAAAAATTATATTAGCTTACCACACCGAATGGAAGAAATAATTAATTGCAATGATTTAATTGTCATCAATGATTCTAAATCAACTAGTTTTAATTCTTTAAATAAAGCTATTGATTATTGCATAAATAATTATGATGATTATAAGTTAAGTATTATAATTGGTGGTAAAATTGATATTGAAGAAATTAGAAGTAATATTTCATTGATAAAAAAATTAAACAATTATAAAGTTTATTGTTATGGTGAAAATAAGTTAATAATAAGTAAAATATTGAATATCAATCATTATAAAAATTTAAGTGATGTAATAGATAATGTTAATTTAAGTATTAAACAAGTTATATTATTTTCACCTGCTGCTCAGAGTTTTGATGAATTTAAATCATATGAAGATCGTGGAGAAAAATTTAAAGAATTGATTTTTAAAAAGTTAAAAAATTAAATTTATTTAATTTTATGATATACTATAAAAAAAGAATTTTATAGGTGATTATATGAAGAATAAAATTGCTAGTATCAATAATTGTTTAAATTGTAAAAAAGCAGGTTGCAATAATAATTGTTTTATCAATACCAATATTAAAGATATTATTAATTTAATGAAGGAAGATAAAATTGAAGAAGCTATAAATTTACATTATAATTATAATAGTATTGGTTTTATATGTGGTATATTATGTGATCATATGCGTGGATGTTTAGGTGGTTGTAATAATAAGAAAAATCCTGTATCAACAAATGAACTTTGTTATTTATTAGGTGTTCAAAGACTTAATTTAGAAATTCATAAAATGAAACCTCGTAATAAACATGTTGTAATTATTGGTGGTGGAGTAGCTGGAATGATTGCAGCAGAAAAGTTATTAGAGGCTGGATTTGAAGTATCACTTTATGAAAAAAGCAATAAGCTTGGTGGGGTATTAAATTTAGTAATGCCTGAGTTTAGATATGATATGAGCGTATTTAATAAATGGGAAGAACGCTTAAAAACACTTGGATTAAATGTTTATTTAAATAAAACTGTAAATAGTTTATCTGATATTGAAAAATTTGATTATTTAGTTGTTGCAACAGGTGCTGGAATTGCCAAAAGATTATATGATGATAAACTTACTGTTGATGCGTTAAAAGTATTAGAAGAAGTAAAACTTAATAAATTAAATTTTAATGGGTTAGATGTTGTAGTTTTAGGTGGTGGAAATACCGCTTATGACGTAGCTCGAGTTGTTAATCGGCTTGGTAATAATGTTTCAATTGCTTACAGAAGGGATATTAAAAATTCACCTGCTGCAATTAAAGAAGTAGAAGTTGCAGTAAGTGAAGGTGTTAAAGTTTTAGAATGTATTGCACCTAAAGAAATAACTATTGTTGGTAATAAAAAACAAATTAGATTTGTTAAAACTAGTCTTGTTAATGATGGAGGAACACGTCTTAATTTTAAAGAAACAAGTGATGAAGTTAATATTACTTGTGATGTAGTTATAGAAGCAATAGGTGCAAATTCTGACCTTAAATTTATAAAGGAAAATTACCCGTCTTTATTAAACGAAAAAGGTTATGTTACTGATATTGAAAATGATAATATTTATGTAATTGGTGATGCATATAGTGGTGCTAGTAATTTTGCAAGTGCTAATCTTACAGCACGTGAGTGTGTTTCTAAAATAATTGAAAAAGAAAAAAGAAGTGTATTATTTGGTGGATCTTTTAATCCTCCTACGATTGCTCATTATGAAATAATTAAATATTTAAGTAAAAATTATGATGAAGTTTTAGTGTTGCCTAATGGTGATACTTATACATTTGCTGGAAAAGTATTAGATTCATTTAAACACCGAGTTAATATGTTATATGAAATGGTTAAATATTTACCAAATGTAAAGGTATTAGAACTTGAAAATGAACAAGAATTTATGGGGACTTATTGGACACTAAGAACTCTAAATCATCCAACATTTGTGCTTGGCGCTGATTGTTTAGATAAACTTCATTTATGGAAACATTTTGATGAATTAATGACTGAAAATAATTTCATTGTTTTTAATAGAGGTGAAAGCAATATTTCAAATATGATTAATACTAATATTTATCTTAATAAGTTTTTAAATAAGTTTGAAATTATTGATTTAAAAGTGCCTGATGTGTCATCAACTGAGTTTAGAAAGTCTTTAAATAAAGATATTGTTTGTAAAGAAGTTTATGATTATATTATTAAAAATGAACTTTATTAGCAAAATTCTTTAATTTAAAGTAATATTTTGATATAATGGTTGTGTATTTATATTAAAGTCTATGAATAGGAAGAGTAAATTAATAATAGTAATTAGAGAATATTCGGGTGGTGAAAGAATATCAAGTTATTAATTGAAGGTAGCCTAGGAGATGTTATTGGGAAAAAAGTAGTACTGATAAACGTAGCTGGCGTTAACAGATAATGAGGGAAGACGTTGTCTTCTAAATTAAGGTGGTACCACGAATATTTATTCGTCCTTAAAAACTTAAGGGCGAATTTTTTATTTGCCTAAAACTTAATGAAAGGAAAATGATACTATGAAAAAAGAACTTATGGCTCCAAAATACGATTTTAAATTAGTAGAAGCGGGCAAATATGATGAATGGTTAAAAGAAGGATATTTTACTAGCGGTGATAACACTAAAATTCCTTATACAATTGTTATTCCACCACCAAATGTAACTGGTAAATTACATTTAGGTCATGCGTGGGATACAACACTTCAGGATATTTTAATTAGAAGAAAGAGAATGCAAGGGTATGATGCGTTATGGCTTCCAGGTATGGACCATGCAGGTATTGCAACTCAAGCAAAGATTGACGCAAAACTTAAAAGTCAAGGTGTAAGTCGTTATGATTTAGGTCGTGAAAAATTCTTAGAAGTTGCATGGGATTGGAAACATGAATATGCTACATACATTCGTGCTCAATGGGCAGCACTAGGTCTATCACTTGATTATTCTAAAGAACGATTTACACTTGATGAAGGTTTACATAAAGCAGTAAATACTGTATTTGTTACTTTATATAACGAAGGTTTATTATATCGTGGCGAAAAGATTATTAACTGGGATGTTCAAGCTAAAACTGCATTATCTAATGTTGAAGTAGAATATAAAGATATTGAAGGTGCTTTCTATCATTTTATTTATCCATTTGTTGATGGAAGTGGTGGTTTAGAAATTGCGACAACTCGTCCAGAAACAATGTTTGGCGATAGTGCTTTAATGGTTCATCCAAATGATGAAAAATATAATTGGGCTATTGGTAAAGAAGTTTATATTCCAGGAACTACTCGTAAAATAACAGTTATTGCTGATGAATATGTAGAAATTGGTTTTGGTACAGGTGTAGTTAAAGTAACTCCAGCTCACGACCCTAATGACTTTGAAGTAGGAAATCGTCATAACTTAGAAAGAATTATATGTATGAATGAAGATGGTACAATGAATTCTTTAGCTGGTAAGTATGAAGGAATGGACCGTTTCGAATGTCGTAAAGCAGTAGTTAAAGATTTAACTGAAGCTGGACTTTGTCCAAAAGTTGAAAAAATGATTCACTCAGTAGGTCATTCTGAGCGTACAGGTGTAGTTGTTGAACCACGTTTATCTAAACAATGGTTTATTAAGATGAAACCTCTTGCAGAAGATGTTGTTAAAATGCAATCAAGCGATGAAGCAATTGAATTTGTTCCAAGTCGTTTTAATAAAACTCTTGTTCAATGGTTTGATTGTGAAGATGTTCAAGACTGGTGTGTATCACGTCAACTTTGGTGGGGACATAGAATTCCAGCTTGGTATAAAGGTGATGAAATTTATGTTGGATATGAAGCACCTAAAGAAGATGGGTGGGTTCAAGATGAAGATGTTCTTGACACTTGGTTTTCAAGTGCACTATGGCCTTTTTCAACACTTGGTTGGCCTGAAATAACACCTGATTTAGAAAGATATTATCCAACTGATTGTTTAGTTACAGGTTATGATATTATTACATTCTGGGTATCTAGAATGGCTCTTCAAGGACGTCACTTCACAGGTAAAAGACCATTTAAGAAATGTTTCATTCATGGTTTAATTCGTGATGAACAAGGAAGAAAGATGTCAAAATCACTTGGAAATGGTATAGACCCATTTGATTTAATCGATCAATATGGATGTGATGCAATGCGATATTTCTTAACAACTAATGCAACACCTGGTCAAGATTTAACATTCTCAAGTGAAAAGATGGCATCTTCTTGGAATTATATCAATAAGATTTGGAATGTATCTCGTTTTATTCAAATGAATTTAGATAAAGTAGAATATGATGGAAGAAGTATTGACTTCAATAATCTTACTAAGATTGATGAATGGATTTTAAATGCTGAAAAAGCATTAATTGAAGGTGTAGATGCAAGATATGAAGATTATGAACTTGGTGAAGTTGCTAGACTTATTTATAACTTTACTTGGAATGATTTCGCAAGTTGGTATCTTGAACTTACTAAAGTAACTTTTGCAACAGGAACAGTTGATCAAAAACAAAATACTTGTGCTATTTTAAAACAAGTTCTTACAACAATTATTAAATTACTTCACCCATTTATGCCATTTGTTACTGAAGAAATTTATCAACATTTCTATGATGGTTCAATTATGGTAAGTGATTGGCCAGTTGTAAATGATAAACTTGCAACATTTGATATGGATGAAATTAATCGTTTGTTTAATATCATTACAACAGTTCGTAATATTCGTGCTGAAAAGAATGTTGGAAATAGTAAGAAAATTAATATTATTTTAGAAGATACTAAGAAATTAGGTTTAGAATCATTTACTAAAACCTATGATGAATATCTAGCAAAATTCTTAAATTTTGAAACACTTGAAGTTATGTTTGAAGCAGGATCTAAAAAAGAAGATGCAGTTGTTAGTGTTTTAAGTGACTGTACAGTCATTGTTCCACTTAAAGAACTTGTTAATATGGAAGAAGAAATTGCTAAATTAAAGGCTCAAAAAGAAAAATTACTTTCTGAAATTGCACGTTGTGAAGGAATGCTTTCTAATCCTAAATTTGTAGAAAAAGCTCCAGCTCAAAAAGTAGAAGCTGAACGTAAAAAATTAGAAGATTATAAACTACAATTATCTGAAATTGAAACTACTTTAAATAAGTACGAAGGAAAATAATCATGCAATTTTTTACTGATATAAATTCATTTATTGAATTTGTAGAGTCTAGGAAAAGATTTTCTAAAAAAGTATCTTTGGAAAATATGGAATACTTTGTATCACTTTTTGATCATCCAGAAAATAAATTTAAGTCAATTCATGTTACAGGAACTAATGGAAAAGGAAGTACTGTATCATATTTAAAAAATATTTATCTAAAAAATGGTTATAATGTCGCAACTTATACATCTCCTTATGTAATTAAATTTAATGAACGTATTACTTATAATAATGAGTATATTTCAGATGAAGATTTATTAAAATATGGTAATATGATTCTTTCAAAGTATGATTATATAGAAAATAGTGGTTATGAATTACCAGGTTTTTTTGAGTTTCTTACTTTACTTGCTTTTTTATATTTTGCAGATTTAAATATTGATATTGCAATAATAGAAGTAGGTATTGGTGGAAGACTTGACGCGACAAATGTTATTACTCCTATCGCATCTGTAATAACTAGTGTTGGAATGGATCATACTGAACAACTTGGAAATTCTAAAGAATTAATTTTAAATGAAAAACTTGGAATAGTTAAAGAATGTATTCCTTTATTTACGGCTGTAAAAGAAGATGCTTTAATTAATCAAATGAAGGAAAAATGTATTAGTACTTCATCTGATTTTATAAAAGTCGATTATGAGAACTTAAAAATAAAAAAGATGGATTTAGATTCATCCATCTTCTCATATAAAGGATTTAATGATTTAAAAATAAAACTACCTGGTATGCATCAAATTGAAAATAGTATACTTGCGATTGAAGTAATAAATTTTTTAAATAAAAAGAGCAATTTGCGTGTTTCGTGCGAATTATTATATGAGGGGCTTATTTCTACTACTTGGCCTGGTAGACTTGAATGTGTATCAAAAAATCCACTAATTTATATTGATGGAGGGCATAACATTGATTGTATTAAACGTGTATGTGAATTTGTTAATAATTTGAATTTTAATTATAAACGTGTTGTTATTTCAATCTCTGATGATAAAGATAAGAAATCAATGATTGATTTATTTGATCATACATTTAATGAATTAATATTTACTAAGTATACTTATAAACGTAGTGCTTCATCTAGTGAATTATTTGAATTATCTAATAGTAGTAATAAGATTATTATTAAAGATATTGATGATGCAATAGATTATTGTTTTAATAATCAATGTGAATTTACTTTGTTTATTGGAAGTTTATATTTAATTAGTGAAATAAGGCCTTTAATTTTAAATTATAAAAAGAATTAGTTTTTAAGCTAATTCTTTTTACTTTAGGGAGGGTAAAATGATTTTAAAAGAAGTTCCAATGTGTGAACGTCCAAGAGAAAAATTATTACAAGAAGGGAGTGAAAAATTATCCAATATTGAATTATTAGCAATATTGCTTAGAACAGGTTGTAAAGATGAAAATGTATTAGAGGTAGCAAAAAAAGTTATTTATTTACTTGAAGATATTACAGATTTATCTAGCCTTACTATTCAAGAATTAACTAAAATTAAAGGAATTGGAGAGTCTAAAGCGATTACAATTTTAGCTAGTGTTGAACTAGGTAAAAGAATAAGTGAACACAAACAAAATAAACTAACGTTTGCAAATCCCAAAGAAATATTTGAATACTTTTATCCAAGAGTAAAAGACTTAAAACAAGAACATTTATATGTTATTTATTTAGATTTAAAAGGTAAAGTTACTGCAATTAAAAATTTAACAATCGGAACTATATCATCAACATTGATTGATGCTAATCTAATTTTTAAATGGGCCTATAAGCTTTCATCTACAAATTTTATTTTAGTTCATAATCATCCATCAGGTGACGCAACACCATCAATTGCCGATATTAAGCTTACAATAGATTTAGTTAAAAAAAGTAAAATTGTTAATTTGGAAGTTTTAGATCATGTTATTATAGGGGATGAATATTTTAGCATGCGAAAAAACATTAAAGATATTAAAGTGTTCTAATCTTTATTAAATGTTCATATACTATAATGGTGATAGTATGAACTCATATTTAAACGATAAAAAAAGACAAAAGTTGTTACATAAAAAGTATTTAAATGATAAAAAAGAAAAGAAAAAACATATTAAATTTATTGATAAGGTCTTTATTAGAATATTTTTTAGTAGTTTAGTACTATTATTTTTAACTTATTTTCAAACCATAGAAAATGGTTTTATGAAAAATATAAAGAATAATATTAATTTCTTGAGTATAAGTACTAAGATTGATAATTTATTTGGTAGTAATTTATTTAATAAAGGAGAATTAACTGTGTATTCACAAACCTTCTATGAAGAGGTGAAATTTGAAAATGAAGTTAATTATATTACCAACTCCTCATTTGCAGGTGTAGAAACACTTGTTGATGGTGTGGTAATAAAAATAGAAAAAATTAATAATTTTTATAATGTTTATATTCAATCATCTGATAATATTATTTATAAATATTGTAATTTAGAAAGTATTGATATTCATATTTATAGTTATGTAAAACAAAAAGATGTAATTGGTAAAGCAAGATTAATAAACGATTTATATCAGTTTGAATTATATATTATAAAAGACAATAAATTTATTAGTTACTATGAAAATAGCGAAGATTAAAATACATTATTCACTTGTTTTTTTGCTGATTTTAAGTCTATTTACTGGAAGTTTTTTTAAAATATTTAGTATTATTATTTGTATTTGTCTTCATGAACTCAGTCATTATTTATTTCTTAAATTATTTAAAGTAAAAGTACATAAATTAGAACTTTCAATTATTGGTGGAATATTAGATATTGAAGAAGTAGATTTACCACTTATAAAGAAATTAATAATTAATGCATCAGGAATATGTTCAAATATTTTAATAATAATTTTTTTAAAGCATTTGAACATTGTTTCACTTAATTATTTAGTATCTTATAATTTTTGTATTATTGTATTTAATTTAATACCTATTATTCCACTAGATGGATTTAGAATCTTAAATGATTTACTTTTGAGCATTTATGATGATGATTATACTTTTTTATTAATAAAAAGAATAGATATTTTTTGTTTAATAATGTTGTTAATAATATTACTTTTATTAAGAATATATGGTTTATTTTTGATATGGTGTTTTTTACTATATAAATATTTTAAATATAACATCGATGATAAGAAATTAAAGAAATTAATGTATTTATTAAAAAAATAAGTTTAAATATTTTAAATATATACTTTTATTTGATATAATATTATTAAGTTATAAAAAATAGAGGTAAACAATGAATAAAAAAGGTTATATTTTTACTATTTGCATATTTGGGGTTGCGATAATTGTACTAGCTATTTTAGTTGGTATTAAGCTTTCAGGTGAAGATTTTACTAAAAATGAGAAAAAAAGTGATGAATACATTTATTATAGTGAGATGTTTAGTCTAAAATTATCTAATGATAAAACATATTATTCAATTACAAAATTAAAAAATACATCATTAACTTCAGTTGAAATTCCAGATACTATTGATAACATTCCTGTTAAAAAAATATTAGCAAATAAGGATTCAAATAATTTTACTTCATGGAACAATTGTATAACTATTAGAATAGGTAAGAATATAGAATACATTGGTACAGAAGAAGATAATAATGGTGTTTTAAATGGTGGAACATTAGGTGATAATTTCTTAAGTTCTATAAGTAAAACTTCAACCATTATTGTTGATGAAGAAAATCCTGTATACGCATCAAGAGATGGAGTATTATATAATAAAGATTTTACTGTTTTAATAAGATATCCTAATAATAAAATTGATAGTATAGAATCATTTAATGTTGTAATTCCTGATACTGTTGTAACTATTTATAATAGAGCTTTTTATTATAACGATAAGATTACTAAATTGGTTTTGGGTAAAAATGTTGAACATATCGGTAATTTAGCTTTTACTGGTTGTACTAAATTATCTACTATTACATTTAATGACAAATTAAAGTCTATTGGTCAAGCTGCATTTAAAGATTGTGACTTTACCAGCATTAAATTACCAGAAACTGTTCAATCTTTAAGTGATTTGTGTTTCGCATTTAATTATAATTTAGACTATTGTTATATAGGTAAAAATTGTATGGAATTTGGTAGAAATATTTTTTCTGAAGTGTCAAAAAACTTTATAATTGTAACTTCTAGTGATAATTTGACAAAATTACAAGAACTGGAAGTTTTAAAACAATATCAAAAAAGAGCAGAAGATTAAAACTAACTAAGAAAATTTAGTTAGTTTTTTCTTATTTATTTAAGCAATTTCTATAAAAAAATCTCTAAAATATGATATAATAGGTATCGTGAAAATACACAATATTATATAAAGGAGAAAAATATGAGTAAATTTGTTTATTTATTCGCAGAAGGTAATGCTACAATGCGTAATCTTCTTGGTGGTAAAGGTGCTAACCTTGCTGAAATGACAGGTTTAGGATTACCAGTTCCTCATGGTTTTACAGTTACAACTGAAGCTTGTACTAAATACTATGAAGATGGTAAAGTTTTAGCACAAGAAGTAGTTGATCAAATTTTTGCTGCATTAAAAGTTGTTGAAGAACAACAAGGTAAAAAATTTGGTGATAACGCTAACCCATTACTAGTTTCTGTAAGAAGTGGTGCTAGAGCATCAATGCCTGGTATGATGGATACAATCTTAAACTTAGGTTTAAATAATGTTTCTGTTGAAGGCTTAGCTAAACTTACTAACAATCCTCGTTTTGCTTATGACTCATATCGTCGTTTCATTCAAATGTTTGCTGACGTTGTAATGGAAATCGACAAAGCTAACTTTGAAGCAATTATGGATGTTAGAAAAGAAGAAAAAGGTGTAAAATTAGATACTGAATTAGATGCAGAAGATTTAAAAGGAATTGTTGCAAAATTCTTAGTTCGTTATGCTGAATTAAAAGGTGAACCATTCCCTCAAGATCCAAATGAACAATTAATTGAAGCAGTTAAAGCAGTATTTAGATCATGGGATAATCCTCGTGCTAATGTTTACCGTCGTTTAAATGGTATTCCTTATTCTTGGGGTACTGCTGTAAACGTACAATCAATGGTATTTGGTAACATGGGACCTACATCTGGTACAGGTGTTGCATTCTCAAGAAATCCATCAACTGGTGAAAATGTACTTTATGGTGAATACTTATTTAATGCTCAAGGTGAAGACGTTGTTGCAGGTATTAGAACTCCTCAACCAATCGCTCACTTAGAACAAGATAATCCTGCAGTATATGCTCAATTCAAAGAAGTTGCATTAAAACTTGAAAAACATTACCGTGACATGCAAGATATGGAATTTACTATTGAAAATGGTAAATTATTTATGTTACAAACTCGTAATGGTAAGAGAACTGCTCAAGCTGCATTAAAGATTGCTATTGATTTAGTTAAAGAAGGTTTAATTACTGAACAAGAAGCAGTATTAATGGTTGAGCCTAAATCACTTGATGCATTACTTCACAAAGGATTTGATCAAAAAGCTTTAAAAGCTGCAAAACCTATTACAAAAGGTTTAGCTGCGTCTCCTGGTGCTGCTTGTGGTCAAGCTGTATTTAGTGCTGAAGTTGCTAAAGAATGGAATGCTGCTGGTAAAAAAGTAGTACTTGTTCGTATGGAAACTTCTCCAGAAGATATCGAAGGTATGATTGCTTCTCAAGGTATCTTAACTGGTCGTGGTGGTATGACAAGCCATGCTGCAGTAGTTGCTCGTGGTATGGGTACTCCATGTGTTGCTGGTGCTGGTGAAATCAGAGTTAACGAAGAAGAAAAGTACTTTGAAGTTAATGGTGTACGATATGAAGAAGGTGCATGGATTTCATGTGATGGTTCTACTGGTTATGTATATGGTGAAGCTATCGTAACTGTTGATGCTGAAATCTCTGGTGATTTCGCAGTATTAATGGGTTGGGCTGACAAATATCGTGCATTAAAAGTTAGAACAAATGCTGATAATCCTCGTGATGCTAAAGTTGCTAATGACTTTGGTGCTGAAGGTGTTGGTCTATGCCGTACAGAACATATGTTCTTTGAAGGTGATCGTATCATGGCTATTCGTGAAATGATCGTTGCTGACAACGTTGAAGATCGTAAAAAGGCTTTAGCTAAATTACTTCCAATGCAACGTCAAGACTTCATCGGAATTTATAAAGCTATGGAAGGTAAAAATGTTACAGTTCGTTACCTAGATCCACCTCTACATGAATTCGTTCCTCATACAGAAGAAGAAATGGCTGAACTTGCTAAAGAAATGGGATTACCATTTGAAAAGATTAAAACTACAGTTGAAGGATTACATGAATTTAACCCAATGCTAGGTCACCGTGGATGCCGTCTATCAATTACTTATCCTGAAATTGCTGAAATGCAAACAAGAGCTGTAATTGAAGCTGCAATCGCTGTTAACAAAGAAGGTTACAAAGTAGTTCCTGAAATCATGATCCCACTTGTTGGTGATGTTAAAGAACTTAAGTATGTTCATGAAGTAGTTAAAGCTACTGCTGATGCAGTTATCGCTGAAGCTGGTGTTGAACTTGAATACAAATTCGGTACAATGATTGAAGTTCCTCGTGGTGCTTTAACAGCTGGTGAAATTGCAGAAGTTGCTGAATTCTTCAGTTTCGGTACTAATGACTTAACTCAAATGACTTACGGTTTCAGCCGTGATGATGCTGGTAAGTTCTTAGAAGAATATTACGCTAGAAAAGTATTTGAAAGCGATCCATTTGCTCACTTAGACCAAAATGGTGTTGGTAAACTTGTTGAAATGGCAGTTAAAGCTGGTCATGAAACTCGTCAAGACATTCACTGTGGTATCTGTGGTGAACATGGTGGTGATCCAGAATCAATTGAATTCTGTCACCGTGCTGGCTTAGACTATGTGTCATGCTCTCCATTCCGTGTTCCAATTGCACGTTTAGCAGCTGCACATGCTAACATCAAATTCCCTAGAAAATAATTAATAATATTATAAATAGTTCCTATTAATTTAGGAACTATTTTCTTTTAAAAATAACAATTTTTTGATATAATATTAATAGAAAAGAAGGGAGTAAGTTATATGGCATCTAAAAAAGTAAAAAAACATGTTAAAAAGTTTGCAAGAAAAAACCCTACGGTATTTGTAGTTATTTTATTAATACTAATTTTAATTATGGGTGGACTATTAATTGTAGATTACTATAATATTTATGATTTAGGTATTATAGATAGTGAAGTTATTAATGATAATAATTCAAATAATAATAACAACTCAAATGATGTAATAGGTGATGAAAATAATAATAATGAAAATTCAAATAATAACAACAACTCAAATGATGGAGTAGGTGATGAAAATAATAATAATGAAGTAATTGTATCTGGAGATCTTACAGTAGCTTTTTTAGAAACTGGTAATACATTTACAGGAGATGCTGTTTATATAAAAGCTGGAGAAACAGATTTATTAATTGATGCTGGTTCAAGAAAATCTAGTTCTGTAACTATAAAGAATTTTATAGATCAATATGTAAATGATAATGTCTTAGAATATGTTATTGCAACTCATGCACATCAAGATCATATTGCAGGTTTTGTCGGAACTAAAACAGAGGGAGGAATCTTTGATTTTTATGATGTTAAAACAATTATAGATTTTCCTATGACAAATGCTACATCACAAATTTACAAAGATTATGTAGCAAAAAGAGATATCGAAATTGAAAATGGAGCTAAACATTATACTGCATTAGAATGTTACAATAATGAAAATGGAGCATCAAGAATATTTAATTTAAGTGATGATGTTACTTTAGAAATTCTATATAATTACTTTTATGATCATAAAACTACTAATGAAAATAATTATTCAGTTTGTGTAATGCTAACACATGGTAATAAGAAATTCTTACTTACTGGTGACTTAGAAGATGAAGGTGAAGAAAAGTTAGTAGAGTATAATGAACTTGGAAAAGTAGATGTCTATAAAGCTGGTCACCATGGCTCTTATACTGCAGGTAGTGATAAATTATTAGAAGTTATTGATCCTGATATTGTATGTATCTGTTGTTGTGCTGGACATGATGAATATACTGATAATCCTTTAAATACATTTCCTGCACAAGATTTTATTTCAAGAATTTGTAAATATACAGATCAAGTTTTTGTAACTACTCTTGCGACAGAAACAGGATTTGAATCAATGAACGGTAATATTGTAATAACATCAAATAGTACAGGACTTGTTGTTAACTGTTCTAATAATAATATAATTTTAAAAGATACTGAATGGTTTAAAAAGAATAGGGAGTGGAAATAATGACAATTGAAACTGAAGTTAAATATTTAATAAATAAATTACCTAATAACTTACCCAATCCAATATATATTGAACAAAGATATTTTGAACCTGTTAATACTTTAAATAAAATTTTAGAATTATTTAATCTTAATTCGTTAGAAAATATTTCTACAAAAAGAGTAAGACTTATTAAGACAGATAAAATCTCTTACGTTATTACTCTTAAAACTAAAGGCATGTATTCAAGAGAAGAATATGAAGTAGAAATAAGTGAAAAATTATATAATGAGATTCTAAAAGAAAAGATATTATCTTGTGTTATTAAGAATCGATATAAAATTAATAATTCCATTTATACTTTTGAATTTGATGAATACTTAAATTTAAAGATAAAACTATTTACATGTGAAATAGAAGATAATGAGTTTGATAAACATAAAGATGAAATTGAGTCTATTTTAAAAGATTATTTTAAATTAGAATTTATTGATGTAACTTTAAACCCTAAATATAAAAATAGTAATTTAATTAAGTATTTTGGATAAAATCACAAAACCCGTTTTTAAACGTTTGAGTAGGTAAATCCCCGTTAAAATTTACCTCATCGTCTTAAAAATGGGTTATTTTTTTGTAGAATTTAACACTCTACTTTAAGTAGAATTAAAAAATAACTCAGTAGATTAATAAAACATAAGTTAGAGTGATAAAATTAACAGTAGGGTGACTTTTTAAATACTTTGTTATATAATCTAAGTATGTGATTTTTATACAGGAGGGTTATATGACATATCAAAAATTTATTTCAGATCCAATGCCAGAATATACAAAAGGAGAAGAAATCTTTAATTATGTTTCACACATCGTAGGAGGAAGCATTGGAATTTTTTTAATTATTTTTAGTTCAATATTGTTTGGTGTGAGTGATATTAAATTATCTTCATATCTTGGAATGCTGGTATTTGCAGTTAGTATTATATTGTTGTATACAATTTCTACACTTTATCATGCGTTAAAAAAGGGAAGTATTGCAAAAAGAGTATTTAGAATATTAGATCATTGTACTATTTATTTACTTATTGCCGGTACATATACGCCTATTTGTTTAATTGCAATGGAAGGTAGTATTTATTGTACAATATTATTAGTACTAGAATGGGTATGTGCAGTACTAGGAATATTATTAAAAGTTATTGATATGAATAATAAAATTATCAAGATAATATCAACAAGCCTTTATGTAATTATGGGTTGGGGACTTATTGCATTTCCTGCAGCAATTAAATTATTAAATGTATATCAATTTATTATGATTTTATCTGGAGGAGTAGCGTATACTGTTGGGATTTTCTTTTTTATAAGTGGTAAAAATAATAAGTGGTATCATTCTATATTTCATATTTTTTGTTGTATTGGAACTATTGTACAAATGCTTGGCGTAATTGATATATTCTTATCATAAAAAATAAGGCCAAATAGTTGCAAAAAATGTTGTTTTAGTGTATAATATATTCGTTGCAAAATCTATGAGAATAAGCAACCGCTCAAGAAGAGTCTTAAAGCATAATTATTTAATTATCACTCTGATGGCGTGTCTTAAATTTTAATGAGGAGGTGCTTTTAGATGTACGCAATTTTTGTAGTAGGCGGTAAACAATATCGTGCTCAAGCTGGTGACGTTCTTTATGTTGAAAAACTAGAAGGCGAAGCTGGTACTGAAGTTGTTTTTGATCAAGTTTTAATTGCAGGTGACAAAATTGGTCAACCTTATATTGAAAGTGCAAAAGTAACTGGTACGATTGAAAAACAAGGACTAGGAAAAAAGATCGTTGTTTTCAAATACAAATCTAAGAAAAATGAACGTAAAAAACAAGGTCATCGTCAAGCTTATACTAAAGTTACAGTTAAAGAAGTTATCGCTTAATTGTAGAGGTATTAACTAATGACGAAAATTATCGTAAAATACGATAAATCCTTATGTTCTTTTATTGAACTTTCTGGTCACGCTGGTTATGCAAAATCAGGATTTGATATTGTATGTAGCGGGATCACAACAGCAACTTATACATCAATCAATCTAATTGATAAAATCAATAGTGATTGTTTTAAACTTGATGTTAATGACGATGCTGGTTATCTTCATATGAGTTTGGATTATCAAAAATTATCTAAAGAAGAAGTTGATTTAATTCAATTGATTATTAGAAATTTAATTGATATGTATGAAGAGATTAAAAGAAATTATCCAAAATATTTGAAAATCGAAATTTTATAGGAGGTTGCCATGATTAGATTTAATTTACAATTATTCGCATCTAAAAAAGGTGTAAGTTCTACTAAGAACGGTCGTGACTCTATTGGTAGACGTTTAGGTGCTAAATTATCAGATGGTCAATTTGCTACTGCTGGTTCTATTATCTACCGTCAAAGAGGAACTAAGGTTCATCCAGGAAACAATGTTGGTATTGGTAAAGATGATACTTTATTCTGCTTAATTGATGGTATCGTAAAATACGAAACTAAAGGTGCAGGTAAGAAGCAAGTATCAGTTTATCCAGCTGAATAATTGATTACATTGAACATTGTAAAAATAAAGGCACTTAAATTTTAAGTGTCTTTTATTTTGATTTTTTATTCTTAATAAAAAGAGGTGAAAATATGTTTGTAGATAGTGTCAGAATTCACGTTAAAGCAGGCGATGGTGGAGACGGGATTGTTGCATTTTTACATGAAAAATATATGGACAAAGGTGGTCCATCAGGTGGACATGGAGGCCGTGGTGGAAGTGTTATCTTTGTTGGTGAAGAAGGTCTAACTACACTTCTTGACTTTAGATTTAATAGAAAAATTAAAGCTGAACCTGGTCAAAAAGGGATGGATAAAAATTGTGCTGGTAAAAAAGGTGCAAACACTTATATAAAAGTTCCAGTTGGTACAACTATTATTAATGCTGAAACTAATCAAGTAATTGGTGATATCACAGAACATAACCAAGAAGTTATTGTTGCACATGGAGGTCGTGGTGGTAAAGGTAATGCTGCTTTTGCAAGTCCAAGAAATACTACCCCCCAATTTGCAGAAAAAGGGATTAAAGGTGAAGAATTTGATGTTCAATTAGAACTAAAAGTTTTAGCTGATGTTGGACTTGTAGGTTTTCCTAGTGTAGGTAAATCTACATTAATTAGCGTTGTATCTAAAGCAAAACCTAAAATTGCTGCATATCACTTTACAACACTTGTACCAAATCTAGGTGTTGTTGGTGTAGGGGACGGAAGAAGTTTTATTATGGCTGATTTACCAGGTTTAATTGAAGGTGCTTCAAGCGGGGCTGGTCTTGGAATTCAGTTTTTAAAACATATTGAAAGAACTAAAGTAATCGTTCATATTATTGATATGTCTGCAACAGATGGAAGAAATCCAGTTGAGGATTATAAAATAATTAGAAAAGAACTTGGTGATTTTAAAGAAGATTTATTAAAACGTGCTGAAATTTTAGTAGCTAATAAAATGGATGTACCAGGTGCAATAGATAACTTGAAACGTTTTAAAGAAGAAACTGGTATTGATAATATTATTCCAATTAGTGCTTATACAAAAGATAATTTAAATGAATTGTTGTATAAAATAGCAGATACACTAGATGAAGTAAGATCTAAAGTTGATTATCAAGTAATTACTGATACAGTAGTTGAATATAACTTTGTTCCAGAAAAAGCAAAATTTGAAATCACAATGGATGATTCAGGATTCTTCCATGTAGATGGTCCAGCCATTGAAAAGATATTTGAAAGAACCGACTTTAATAATGAAGTTAGTGTTAGACAATTTGCAAGAGCACTTCGTGACTTAGGAGTTGATGATGAACTTCGTAAACTAGGTGCTGAACAAGGTGAAACAATAATTATTTTAGGTTATGAATTTGAATTTGTAGCATAAAATTTTTAGGCTTAAGACATAAGTTTTAGGCCTTTTTTCTTTTAAAATCTATTAAAAAATAGTATAATAATACTGCACGATACTTATACTATATAAGATTGTAGCATTTAAAATTTTATGTTTTCTTAAATTAAAAATCATATTAATTTATATTAAACGATATTTTAAAAGGAGAAGAAAATGAAAAACAAAAAAATTATTTATGAAATGTCCTTGTTAGCAATTTTAATTGCTCTTTTATGGATGTTAGACTTAACTGGAATTGGTTATATTCCGACAGGTCCAGGCCTTACTATTACTCTTTTAGTATTCCCTGTTGCAATAGCAGCAATTTGTTTGAAAGAAAAAGGCGGAATAGTTTTAGGATTAATGTTTGGTCTAACTAGTTATTTAACTGCTGTTCAAGGTAAAGATCCAGTAGGTGCTGTACTTTTTGAACAACAACCAATTGCTCTTGCTATTGTATGTATTGGTTCAAGAATTTTAATGGGATTAGGCGTTGCACTTTTATATCGCTTATTGAATAAATATATCAAACAAGATATTATTTCAATAACTATTGCGAGTATTTCTGGAACATTTTTAAACACACTATTCTTTTTAACTTTCTTTTGGGCTTTCTTTAATAATCAAGATAATTTATTTAAAATCATTATTGGCGCAATGACAGTTAATTTCTTAATTGAATTAGTAGTTAACTCAGTAATTAGTATTGCACTAAGTAAAGTTATTTATATGTTCAAAAAAAGAATGGCTTAATCTTTTGATTAAGTCTTTTTTAAACCCTTTTTTAAGCTGATGAAATAAAAAAAGTAGATAAATATTTATCTCAAGTTCGTTAAAAAAGTTAGATATTATATTAATTAATTGACATAAAAAATTAATTATTGTAAAATAAAAATATGAATATAGTTTAGGAGTAATATATGAAAGTACTTAAAATAAATTATCAAACCTATAAAGAACATCAACAATATGTAATTATTAATGGAAAAGTAACTCATGCATCTTACGATTTTCCTGTTAATATTTCTTGTACTGATTTAGATAATGGGACATATCTTGTTGAATATGATTATACTAAATATGCTAATGCAGGTAAAAGTAGCTTTAATTACGATTATACTTTAGAAACGGTAAAAGAAAGTTTTATTATTTCAAAAAATGAAAAATTTAATGCAAGCTATATAAAAATGCGATGGGAATATATCAAAGGGGCCATTAATGATTATGAAACGTTTACTGCAAGCATCGTTCCAATCGAAAAGATAATTGAGGAATTAACTACTAAAGATACTACTCAAAATCATTTATTATTAATTAGAATTTATCTTAAGTTAGAACAATATAATGTTGCCGATAATTATATTAATGAAGTATTAAAAACAGATGAATTGTTTAATCTAAAAGAATTAAATATTATTTTAGGTGAACGTTATGAATATGGTATGGGGTTGGAAATAGATCTAGAAAAAGCTTATATTCATTATTTATTAGGTCATTCGGAATATGATTTAAAAAGATTTTTTGAATTAGGATTTGGGATAAATAGATTTCCTAATTATGAAGAATTATTATTTGAAAATTATATTGAATCAGCTTATATTTTTAATATCTTATTATTAGATACTGAATATAAAAAACAAGCTATTGAAGAATTAATTACCTATGCAGGATTTTGGGACTATGATGTAGATAAACAAGAAGATAAAGCATATACTAGAAGACGAAAGTTTTTAGCATTAACACAACTTGAAGCAACAAAATTAATTATTGATAATAATTTGATTGAAAATAATAATTATGAAAAATGCGTTTTATTTTTAGGCGGATATTTTGCATGGAAAGAAAAAGGACACTCAGGCCTAATAGCTTATGAATATGAAGAAAATATTGGCGATGAGTATGATTCTTTATATGTAACAAAAGAAGCTACAAGATTTAATGTTGCGTTAGAGCTTGTTGAAAAGTATGCAAAACTAAATGATGAATTAGCAATTAAAGTTTTAAATTTTTATAATTTAAATAAAATGTAATTTATAGGTCCAATTTTTGGGCCTTTTTTTATACCCTTTTATAAGCGGTCGAGTTTAAAAAGATGGGTAATTAATCATCTCAAACGCTAAAAACTTGACAATTATTTGATTAAAATCACAAATTATGATATAATAATTACAAAACTATAAAAATGAGGAAATATTATGTACGAAAATATTGATAAAAGTAAATACACTCCAATGATGCGTCAATACTTAGAAATTAAAGAACAATATAAAGATGCTTTAGTATTCTTTAGACTAGGGGATTTTTATGAGATGTTTTTTAATGATGCAATTGTTGCAAGTCGTGAATTAGAGATCGTTTTAACAGGGCGAGATGCTGGGGTAGAAAATGACCGAGTGCCAATGTGTGGTGTTCCTCATCATGCAGTTAATTCATATATTGAAAAACTAAGTCAAAAAGGCTATAAAGTTGCGATTGTAGAACAACTAGAAGAACCAGGTGGAAAGAAGATTGTACATCGTGATGTTATCCGTATCATTACACCAGGTACAAATATTGATGAATCTTACTTATCTGATAAAAGTAATAACTATATTGGTTGTTTAGATAAATACGAAACTGGGTATATTCTTAGCTATATAGATTTATCTACAGGTGATGCTTTAATTACAAGCTTTCCAAATAACATTGATTTAGTAATAAGTGAAATCAATAAACTTGGTATCAAAGAATTAGTTGTTCCAAGTAATATAAACAATAGTATAAAAAATTCTCTTACTAAAATTTATGGTATATTACTTTCAATTAATGAAGATTTAACTGTTGATGGTTATTTAAATGGCTTAACGGCTAATTTAAATACATCTTTAGAGTTTTCTGCAAAAAGATTATTATCATATATTATTAAAACTCAAAAGAGAGTTTTAGTACATTTAAAAGAATTTGTTTATTATGATAATAAAGAGTATTTAAGACTTGATAATAATGCGGTTAGAAATTTAGAACTTGTAGAAAGTCTTCATGGTAATCGCTTTAAAAACAATTTATTTGCTATTTTAGACAAATGTTCTACAGCAATGGGATCAAGATTTTTAAAGAAAAGTATTTTATTTCCACTAGTTGATTTAAATAAAATTAATTCAAGACTTGATTTTATTGGTGAACTTCATAAAAACTATATTGTTACCGAAGAACTAAAAAAATTACTTACTGAAATTTACGATTTAGAACGTATTGTTGGTCGTATTAGTTTTGGTGCACCTAGTCCAAAAGATTTATTACAGCTAAAAAAATCAATTGGTGTTTTACCTTCTGTTAAACTTAAATTAAAAGAATTAAAAGGTGTAGAAAGTGCTAAATTTAGTGAATCAGTTACTTTATTTAATGAATTACATGACGAATTAGAAAATGCCATTAGAGAAGATGCGCCATATCTATTAAAAGATGGTGACGTAATTAAAGATGGTTATAGTGCTGAACTAGATAAGATTCGTAACGTTGAATCTACAAATAAAGAGTTCTTACTTAATTTAGAACAAAGAGAACGTGAACGTACAGGAATTAAGGGATTAAAAGTTGGTTATAATAGAGTATTTGGTTATTATATTGAAGTAACTAAATCATATTTACCACTAGTAAAAGATGAGTTTGGTTATATTCGTAAACAAACTACTGCTAATTCTGAACGTTATATTACAGAAGAATTAAAAGAACGTGAAGCTCTAATTTTAAGAAGTGCTGAACTTGCGCTTAATCTTGAAATTGAATTATTTAACAACTTAAGAAATAAATGTAAAGAACAAACTCACGAAATTCAAAAACTGGCTAATATAATTTCGCATATCGATATGTTAATTAGTTTAAGTATTGTTTCAAAAGAAAACAACTATGTAAGACCAACTTTCTCAAGATATAATGAACTTATTATTAAAGATGGTCGTCATCCAGTTATTGAAGTAGTATCAGAAAAAGAGTTTATTCCAAATGATTTAACTTTATATAATGATGAAAAGATTTTAGTTATCACTGGACCTAATATGAGTGGTAAAAGTACTTTTATGCGACAAAATGCTATTATTGCGATAATGGCACAAATGGGTTCATATGTTCCTTGTAAGAGTTGCACACTTCCAATTTTTGATCAAATCTTCACAAGAATTGGTTCAAGTGATGATATTGCAAGTGGGGAATCTACATTTATGACTGAAATGTTAGAAGTTAATGATGCTCTTACTAACGCAACAGAAAGAAGTTTAATCGTTTTAGATGAGGTAGGTCGTGGAACAGCTACATTTGATGGTATGGCTCTTGCACAAGCCATTCTAGAATATATTCATGATACAATTGGTGCAAAAACTTTCTTTTCAACACATTATCATGAACTTACGAGTTTAGATAAGAGCCTACCATTTTTAAGAAATGTCCATGTAGAAGCTAATGCCGATAACTTTAATGAAACAGGAGAACTAATTTTCTTACATAAAGTACTTCCTGGTGCTACTCTACAAAGTTATGGTATTAATGTTGCGAGTCTTGCAAAAATACCTTTAAAAGTAACACTGCGTGCTAAAGATATTTTAAATAAACTAGAAAGTAAAAATAATTATGATGCGGAAGTTTTATCGAAAAATAATTATACAGAACCAATTATTATTTCTGAACTAGATCCAAAACAAAAAGCTATTTTATCAGAATTAGAAAGCCTTGATGTAGATAGTTTAAGACCAATTGATGCGTTAATGTTACTTAATAAATGGAAGAAGGAGGCAGATAATTAATGAGTCTACCTACAATTAATGAATTATCAAAAGAAATTGCTAATTTAATATCAGCAGGTGAAGTAGTAGAACGTCCTGCGAGTGTTGTAAAAGAACTTGTTGAAAATGCAATCGATGCTTTATCTTCTGTTATAAAAGTTGAATTAATAAATAGTGGAATAAAAAAAATCACCGTCTTAGATAACGGTTTTGGGATGACTAAAGATCAAATACCTGTTGCTATAAAACCTCATGCAACTTCAAAAATTAAAACTTCTAAAGATTTATTTAATATTGCAACACTTGGCTTTAGAGGTGAAGCACTACCATCAATTCAAAGTGTTTCTAAAATGCGTATTTCATCTTGTACTGATGGTGTTAATGGTTATTTTTATCAATATAAGTCAAGTGATTTAGTAGATGAAGGAATAACTTCAATGCCAATTGGTACTAAAGTAGAGGTTGAAAATCTATTTTTTAATACTCCCGCAAGACTAAAACACCTAAGTACAGAAAGTGTCGAATTATCACATATAACAACGTTAATTAACCGTATTGCGCTTGCAAATCCAACAATTCAGTTTATTCTAATTAATAATAATAAATTAATTTATCAAACAGATGGATCAGGTGACATTATTTCTTTAATGGGACAAACATATGGTCTTGATGTTGCCAAAAGCTTAATAAAATTCGAAAATAGGAACGATTTATATCATATTAAAGGATACACTACGACAAATAATGTATATCGTTCTAATAAAAACTACATTAATATAATTATTAATAATCGTATTATTAGAAATTTAAATATCTTATTTGCAGTAACAGATGCATATAAATCAATCATTCCTGTTGGTAAATATCCAATAACAGTATTAGAAATAGAATGTGATCCATCCCTTATTGATGTAAACGTTCATCCTACAAAACTTGAAATTAGATTTACTGATGAACTAATTTTACGAGAAATGATCACTTCAACTATTGGAAAAGCATTATATCATACAGAACTTGTCTATGAAGCAAAAGAAAAAGATATTAAGAAAGAAATTCCTGTAATTGATGAAAATCCTTATGTAACTGTAATTAAAGAGGATGAACCAGAAATTATTAAAGAAGAATCCATTGAAACGCTATGGGACGAGTTTGATGAGGGGAATGTTTTTCCTGACTTAGAAGATGCGGAAGATAATTTTGACGATGATGAAGATTACGATGATGATGAATATGATGAAGACGATGATAATGCTTTTGAATTAGAAATAGAAACTAAAGTAGAAGTTCAAAAAGTAGAGTTTCAAGAATCAATCTTTGATACGCTTACTTATATTGGTCAATATCATAAAACATACCTTTTATTTGATGGTGGAGCTGAATTATATTTAATCGATCAACATGCTGCAATGGAAAGATGTATGTATGAAAAGATTAGAAAATCTTTTGAAAAAGAATCTAATCAATCTTATGAATTATTAGTTCCAATCAAATTAGAATTTAGTGTTTCTGAAATTCCTCTTATCAATGAAAAAGAACCTGAATTAAATAAATTAGGTATTAAATTTGAACCATTTGGAGGTACAACAATCATTGTTAGAGAGATACCTTTATGGATTCCTAAAAATTTAGAAATTGAGTTTATTAATGACATTATTAATCATTTAATTAATAATCAAAATGTTTCTAAAAGTGTTATGTATGAAAGCCTAGCTAAAAAGTTATCTTGTAAAAAATCTATTAAAGCAAATACTTTTATTCTTGAATCAGAAGTAAATGAACTATTAAATAACTTAAAACAATGCCAGATGCCTTATACTTGTCCACATGGCCGTCCAACACTTGTGAAAATTTCTACTTATGAAATTGAAAAAATGTTTAAGAGGGTTATTTAATGGATAAGGTCGTTATCATAACCGGTCCTACAGCGGTTGGAAAAACAAAGTGTTCACTATTAGTCGCTCAAGCGCTTAAAACTGAGATTATTAATGGTGATGCATATCAAGTATATAAAGGCATGAATATTGGAACTGCTAAACCAACAAAAGAAGAATTATCTAAAATTAACCATCATTTAATAGATTATTTAGATCCTTTAGAATCATTTAGTGTTGCAGATTATCAAAAAATTGTAAGACAAAAAATTAATGATTTTAAAGAAAAAAACTTAGTTCCTTTAATTGTTGGAGGAAGTGGATTATATTTAGAAAGTGTTATTTGTAATTATACTTTTGATGGAAAAACAAGAGATGCTAGTTTTGAAGAAAAGTATCTTAATTTATCAAACGAAGAACTACATGCATTATTAAAAGATATTGATCCTGTTTCATATGAAAATATTCATCCAAACAATAGAAAAAGAGTTTTAAGAGCATTAGAATTAGCACTTAGTAATGAACAAAAAGGAACTAAAAAGAAAGAAATGTTATATGATGCATTAGTAATCGTTTTAAATGATGATCGAAATGCTTTATATAACCGAATTAATTCTAGAGTTGATAAAATGCTTGAAGAAGGTTTACTTGAAGAAGTTAAAAGTTTTTATCCAGATAAACTAGGGACAACCGCTAAAGCTGCAATAGGCTATAAAGAATTATTTGACTATCTAAGTGGTAAGTATACCTTAGAAGAAGCTATTGATAAAATTAAACAATATTCACGAAACTACGCAAAGCGTCAACTCACATGGTTTAGAAACAAAGAATATGTTACAGAAGTATTGATCGATGTAAATAACTTTAATAATACTGTTGATGAAATTTATAACTTAATAAATATTTTCTTAACAAAATAAGATCACAATATCATTATTGTGGTCTTTTTATTCATAATATGCTAAAATTAGTTATGCGATTTAGAAAGGTATTATTTGTGTATAATATGATTAAACAAAAGAAAATAATTTTAATTATTTTATCAATATTTTTTTTAACATTAATTTCATTTTTGATTATCTTATTTACAATAATTATTCCTGAAAGAAAAGAAAAAGAGTATTTTGAAGAACAAGTTAAGTTATATTACGAAAATAAATTAAAAATTTATGAAGAAGAAAATGAGAAATTTGAAGACTATGAAATTGATGTTGCATTTATTGGTGATAGCTTAACTGACGCTTATGATTTAGAAAAATACTATCCAGAGTTTGTGGTTTCTAATCGTGGGATTGGTGGTGAAACAACAATAGGGTTGGAAAAACGTATGCAAGTAAGTGTATATGATTTAAAACCTAAAGTTGTAGTAATGCTTATTGGTGCAAATAATATGGATTCAATGTTTAATAATTATGAAAATTTATTGATAGGACTAAGTGAAAATTTACCAAATACTAAAGTTGTGTTGTTATCTTTGACCGCAATGGGTGATAATTGGGGAAGAAAAAATCAACTTGCTGCTTTTAATAATGTTAAAATTAAAAAATTAGCAGAAAAATATAATTATCATTTTATTGATTTATATACTCCTTTATTAGATGTAACTACTAATGAAGTATATGATGGTTATACAATTGATGGAGGGCATTTTACGGAATTAGGATATGATGTTGTTACCAATTTAATAAAACCGGTATTAATAGAAATATTAACTATTTATCCAAATTTTAATTAACTTATTTTATAGAAGTTGAGTGAATATTTACTCAACTTTTTTTATTTCAAACGATTTTAGAAAGGGTTTTATTAAAAAAATTATTTAAATGATTGAAAATATAAAATTTTTTAACTATAATATACTCAAGTATTGAACTTGAGTATAAAACTAAACAAAAATTTTAATGCCTAGGAGGGAAAAAATGAAAAGAACTATTTTACTAATCTTAATGATAGGAATCTTTTTTAGTTTAACAGGGTGTAAAAACAAAAATAAACATGAGCATGAACTTGTAAACTTTGAAGAAAAGCTTCCTACATGTACAGACAAAGGATATGAAGCTTACGAAAAATGCGAAGAATGTGATTATACAACATATCAAGAAATTGATAAACTCGGTCATAGCTTAGAACATCATGAATTAATAGATGCGACTTGTATATTAGAAGGCATGCAAGAATATTGGTATTGCACAGAATGTGAAATTTATTTTAATGATGAATTTGGAACTTCCAAAACTTCATATAATGATTTAAAGATCAATAAAATTGAACATAGTGATAAAAATAAGGATTTTATTTGTGATTATAATTGTGGTAAAATACTTTTAAATAAAGAAGCATTACAACAAATTATTAATAATACACTTTCATTAAATAAAGTTACAGTAAAAGAATATTATATTCCATCTGCTGATGAAACAATATATTATTTAGATGATAACTTACTATATTTAAACAATTATCTTGGTGAAATGTATTATTACACTAACGAAAATGTTACATATTTATTTAAAAAAACCACTGACTGGTCAAAAACAATTACTTCCGAAGTATTAACTTATAACATTACAAGTATTTTTTCTGATAAATATAATTTAGAAGTAGCAAGTGACATTTCATTATATGATTGCACTTATGGTTTATTTGAAGGTGAAACAATGTTTAGTTATACTAACTCGTCAAATACAACTATAGATATAAAATTAAATGATGCCGCTACACTACTTGAAGGAATCTATATTCATGATGAATATGGAAATCTAATATCTATGTTTGAATTAACTTATGGTGAAAATAGTGAAATTTTAGGTATGATTGATGAAATTAATTATAATATGGATGGTTACGAATACAATGTATTTTCTAATACATATTTAGTATATTCTTCAAATGGTATTTTAAATGCAACTTCAAACGCTAAAAAAAATAGTTCTTCAGAAAATCCTGCAACATTTAAATTAATGAATGATATCGTAGTAGAAGCTAAGAAGAATGAACATGATCAAATAGAATATGCTATCTTAATAGATACTGGTAATATAATTATTGATTTAAATGGAAATCAATTAAGTGCATTAAATTCACCATTTTCAGTAATTCAAATAGGTAAAGAGTGGGGAGAATTATGTGATGCAGTTGTAACTATTGAAGATAATTCAATTGGTCAAAGTGGTAAAATTCTTGCTGAATATATAGGAATTTATAATCAAGGTGGAACATTAATATTCAATAATGGAATAATAGAAGTAAATAATACAATAGGTGATTGGGTTGCAAACGGAATATGTATGTATTTAGGAACTCTTACAATAAATGGTGGATTAATCGTTGTTAATAGTGTTAGTGAAATGTGGATTACTGCAGGAATATATTTTGAAGGTAACGGTGGTACATTAACAATGAATGATGGTTACATTTGTGTGAATGGTCCATTTGCAGAAGGACTTCATTTAAGAAGTACAAATTATATTAATGGTGGAACAATCGAAAGTAACAAAAATCATATTTATAGCGATAAACCAATCAACTTCGGAACTAATGATGAAGGAATCGGTGTAACATTTATTGGTGGATTAAAATGTTTCAATACTCTAAATTCCTTATTAACTGAAGGTGTTGGATATTATGATGCTAATGGTAATTTAATAGAAGTTGGTGATGATGTAAAAGAAATTGTTGATAAAGGCGATATAACGATAAAAAAATTAAATTAATTGAATCCCTTTCTATCCGTAGACCACAATATTTTATTGTGGTCTTTTTATTATCATTAAATCATATACTTAAGTGGTGATGCTAGTATGAAATATAAATTAATTGGTACATTATTAATGGTTATAATTATATTAATGATTGGTTTATGTATTCCTGAAACAAAAATAGATCAAGTTGTAAATACAAATATATTTAATGACACTTCAAAATCCTCAATTGTTCTTGACTTATATAATAATGAAATTTTATATGAAAATAACGCTTATACTAAAATGTTACCGGCCTCACTTACTAAAGTTTTAACTGCATATGTTGCTTATAAATATTATGATTTAGATGATTTTGTTGTAATAACTTATGATATGATTAATGTTGAAGGTTCAAGAATTTATTTAGAAGTAGGAGATGTCATAAGCGTTAAAGATTTAATTTATGGATTACTCCTTTGTAGTGGTAATGATGCTGCTCTTGCACTTGCATATAAATATAGTGGTGTGCTTGACGATTTTATTATTCTTATGAATAAGACGAAAGAAAAACTAGGAATGAAAGATTCATCTTTTGAAAATCCTCATGGTTTAGATGGTATTACTAATAACTATACTACTGCATATGACTTAGCAATTCTTTATTCTGCTTGTTATAAGATTAATTTTTTTAAAGAAGTTTTTAGAACCAAAACCTATAGATGTGTAAACTATGAATATAAAATATTGAACTTTAGAAATAAACATCGTCTAGTACACTCTTTAGAAAACTGTTTAGGTGGAAAAACTGGTTATACCAAAAAAGCAGGACGAACTTTAATTACTGGATTTGAAAATGAATTTAATCAAGTAGTTGTTGTAACACTTGATGCATATAATGATTGGGACTTACATAAAAGACTTAGTGAATATGGTTTTAGTCAAATTAAAAGACGAATTCTAAGAAGTTGAGTGGATATTTATTCGTCTTTTTTATTTCAAACGATTTGAGGAGGGTTTATGAATAAGATTTGGTGTTTTCTATTAATAGTAGGAATTTTTATTAGTATATTTACTGGTAATATAAATAACCTTGGAAATATTATGATTGATTCAAGTAGGAAAGCTTTTGAAATTTTTTTTCAAACTGGAATCCTTATTTTATTTTGGGGTGGTTTATTTCAGATTGCGATTGATTCAGGAATGGTAAAAAGATTTAGTCAATATTTAAAGAAACCTTTAAAAAAGATCTATCCTGAACTTGATATGGATAGTTATGCTTATGAACTTATTTGTTCAAATATGGTTGCTAATATTTTAGGACTTGGCGCTGCTGCAACACCTATAGGTTTAAAAGCTTTTAAAGAAATGGCAAAAGAATCAAGTAATGGAAAAACGGTGACTAGAAGTATGCTTACTTTTATTGCGATAAACTGTAGTTGTTTAACTTTGGTTCCTACCACTATTATTAGTCTTAGAAAATTAAATAATGGTAGTAGTAGTTTTGGATTAATTCTAATGATGATTGCTACAACATCCATTTCAACTTTTCTTGCGATAATATTAGATCGTATATTTTATAAAAGAAGTAAATTATGATTGTAATTGTTATTTATATAAGTTTTATCATTTTATATGGCGTTATTAAAAAGGTTAATTGCTATGAATCATTTAAAAATGGTGTAAGTAGTAATTATAGGATTTTACTTGATATTTTTCCTAATTTACTTGCACTAGTATTTGCAGTAGAAGTGTTTACAAATAGTGGTATTATTGAGCTTTTCAATAAATATGTAAATTTATTAAGTATTCCAATTGAAATCGTAATTCAGGCCTTTTTGAAGCCTATTTCTTCATCTAGCGCTTTAGTAATGATGTTAAAAGTATTTAATACTTACGGAACTAATAGTAATTTAGGATTATTATCATCTATAATTCAAGGTTGCAGTGATACAACATTTTATATTGTTACTTTATATTTTTCTTGTGTTAAAATTAAAGATTATAAATATGCATTAAAAGTAGGATTACTTACCGATATTTTAACTTTTATTATTGTAAGTTTATTCTTTATTATATTTGTTTTTTAAAAAATACTTTTATTTAAATTAAGATAAAATAAAAAATAATATGTTATAATTTTAACATCAATCAATTTAATAAAAGAGGAATTTATAATGAAACGATATACTATTTTAATATTCATAATGCTATTACTTCTTACAGGATGTAATATATTTAACCAAAATAATTCAGAAAATAAATACAATAACGATAATTTAAATACTTCCTCACCAGTTCAAGGTGAAGATTTATTTATCGTAGATAATACAAAAACTTATTATCAATCAAATGATTTAAATCTTAATGTAGAAATAAATGGCTTTTACACAATAATTAAATATTTCACAATTGATGAAACTGATAAAAATATAAGAATTTATGATAATATTTACCTATATGAAAATGACTATTTCTATATGTTAAGTGAAGACTTAAAAGACTGGTATGCTGATTTATCTGAAAATGTAAACGACATTTATGCAGTCAAAGAAATAGAAGAAGGTGAAGATTATTCTATCTTAATAAAAAAAGAAGGAATTTATAGAATAATTTTTGACTTAGAAACTAAACAATTTGATCTAATCTATTTAGATGAAATTAAAGAGGCCAAATATATTAAAATTAAAAATTGTGAAGTATGTCAATTTATTGATTCAAAAGCAAATTATACAAAAATGGAAACAAATCCAAATAATTCTAAAGAATTAATGTTATTAAATTATACAGTAAATAACAACACTACTTTATATTTCTTTAATTTAATACATGTATCAAATTATAAAATTAATTTAAATACTGAGTCTTTAAATACTATTGCAAAATATGCTAATAGAAAAAGACAAGGAATAACTTTATTAATAGATGGATCAATTAATATTTATTTAAATACAGAAACTTATGAAGTAAGAATTGAACAGAATTAGTACTAATATTATTTCTATTTGTATGAGAAAATTGGTTTAGTTAGTTTTGATGTTTACGATAACATTAATTGGAATTTAATTATTTGATTTAACTTTTGTTATTATTCAAAGATTTAATCGAACGATAATTCTAAAATTTAAATCTAAGTTATAAACTAAAATTGGTTAATAAAATCATTTGAAAACAAAGAATTAGTATTTAAACTAATCTTTGTTTTTTAATTATTGAAAAGTCAATAAAAAACATTACTTTTTTATTTGAAAAGCCAACGAAAATAGTGTATAATTTTATTGAAAAGTTGAAGAGGTGATTTATAATGCTATTTAGAAAAATTGAAAGTCTAATTGAAAATCATTTAAAATCAGATTCTCAAAAAGTTTTATTAATAGATGGAGCTAGACAAATCGGAAAATCGTATATTATACGTCATGTTGGAACTAAATTATTTGAGAATTACATAGAAATTGATTTAATGCAAGATTTCTTAGGTGAAAAACTTTTTGATAAAGTTAAAACAGTAGATGACTTTTACCTTCAAGTTAGTATGCATTTTGGAGATAAAATGAAACAAAAAGAAAATACATTAATTTTTCTTGATGAAATACAGACCTATCCCGTATTACTTACTTTGTTAAAATTCTTAGTAAAAGATAACCGTTTTACTTATATCGCAAGTGGTTCGTTACTTGGAGTAACATTATCAGAGACACCATCAATTCCAATGGGAAGCATTAGAAAAGTAAGAATGTTTCCACTTGATTTTGAAGAATTTTTATATGCTAATGGAATGAACAATTTAGTAATTTCTTCAATTAAGTCAAAATTTGAAAAACTAGAATCATTAGAAGAAAATGTACATAATAAATTTATGGACTTGTTCCATAAATATTTATTAGTCGGTGGTTTACCAGATGCTGTAAATTCATTCATCAAAGACAAAAATATTCATACAATTAGAGAAATTCAAACTGAAATTCAAGAATATTATAAAGCTGACGCTTCTAAATATGATAATGAGAGAAAACTCAAAATTCGCAGAATTTATGATTTAATTCCATCAAATATGGAAAATAAGAAAAAACGTATTATTGTTCAAGAAATAGAAAACCTTAAAGGTAAAACATTTAATAATTATTCAGATGAATTTGACTACTTAATTAGTGCTGGTATTGCGTTAAATGTTCAAGCGATATCTAATCCCGTGTTTCCACTAATTGAATCAGCAGGCAAAAATCTATTAAAATTATATTTAAATGATGTAGGGATATTAACAAATATACTTTATAAGAATAATATTCGTGCAATTTTAGATAATGAAAAAAGTGTGAATCTTGGTTCTGTATATGAAACAGTAATCGCAAGTGAATTAATAGCTCACAATCATAAATTATTCTATTATGACAATAGAACTAAAGGAGAAGTAGATTTTTTAATTGATGATTATGACACTTTATCAGTTGTTCCAATTGAAGTAAAATCAGGTAAAGATTATACTATTCATAGTGCTTTAAATAATTTTGTTCATAACGATGATTATAAAATTAAAAAAGCATACGTTATATCAAATGATAGAATTGTAAAACAAAATGATAAAATAATTTATATACCTGTTTATTATGCGATGTTTTTATAAATTAAGTTTATTTATTTAAGAAGATGAGTTGATATTTACTCATCTTTTTTTATTTCAAGCGCCTAGAGAAGGGTTATTATAAAAATTATATTTATTTTTCTAATAATAATAAATTTTGTGATATACTAACTAAGTAAAATTAAAAAAACTTTTATGTCACAATTAAATAATTAAATTGTTTAATAGGTGTTGATATGATAATTTTTCAATATCTTATTTGAGGAGGTCATAAATATGATTGAATTAAAAAATGTAAGTAAGTTTTATACTGATAATAGTATTGTAACAATTGGTTTACGTAATATTAATTTAAAGTTTACTAAGGGAGAGTTTGTAGCTATTACTGGTGATTCAGGTTGTGGTAAATCTACTTTATTAAATGTCATATCATTAATTGATACATATGATGAAGGTGAAATATTATATTATGGGAATGAAACTTTCTATTTTAATCAAAATGAAAGTGATGTATTTAGAAAAAACAATATTTCATTTATCTTTCAAAAATATAATATTGTAGATTCATATACTGTTTTACAAAATGTTATGCTCCCTTTATTAATAAAAGGGACACCAGAAGAAGAAGCAAAAAAAGAGGCTTTAGAAATTATCAAGAAAGTTGGTCTAGAACATCGTACAAATAATAAAGGAACAAAACTATCAGGTGGAGAAAAACAACGTTGTGTTATAGCTCGTGCTATTGCAAATAATGCTCCTGTTCTAGCATGTGATGAACCAACCGGAAATTTAGATAAGAAAACAAGTGAAGAAATAATTAAACTTATAAAAGAAGTATCTAAAGATAAATTAGTATTAATTGTAACTCATGATTATGAAAGTATCAAAAATATTTGTACGAGAAAAATAAAATTATCAGATGGCGAAGTGGTTGAAGATATTACATTTGAAGTTGGTATTGACGAAGAAGAAAAAGATGTATCACTAGTTGATTCAAGACCATCTATTAAAACACTATTTAAATTAGCTTTTTTAAATATTTTCTCCACACCTAAAAAAACAATATTTTCAACATTAGTATTTTCTTTTGTTTGTTTAATACTTTTATTATTATCATTATTTATGATTCAATTATCTTATAATGAAAATTATACTTATAATAAAGAATATGGTATTATATCTGAAGATCGTATGATTATTTATGATGATAAACATAATTCTTTAGATATGGTACAATTAGAACCAATCATAAAAGATTCTGAGTATTATACTAATGCTTTTTATGAAGAAAAAAATACTGATTTTAAAATAGGTGATCAAGGTTATATTAATGCTGCTGTTACTTTTAAGGAAATGGAATATGAATTATTATTTGGTTCAAATGATATACTTAATGATGAATTTGTTTTAGTATTTGCAAAATCAGATTATTACATAAATATTGATGAAACCTATATTGGAGAAGAAGTAAAAATAAAAATTTATGCTGATGATGATTATTTTGTCTCAATTGGTAAATTAGCTGGTGTTGCAGTATCTAATGAAATTCATAGTACATATTTAGTTGGTAAATATAATGAAAAATTAACTAATATTGTTATTAATAATGATGTAACTTTATCGTTTACAAGTACTAAATCTACTAGAACAATTATTTCTAAAATGCATGTAGTAAATGCTCCAAAAACTTATATAGCGATTCCTAATTCATTAAAAGATGATATCGAATTTAATTTTAATATTCAAAATCTATATCCTGTATCTTATGACATAGAAGTTGTATACACTGATGAAGTAAATTATCCGATTATGATAGTTAATCAAGCTTATTTAAACGGTGAAATTACACCTAAATTTGATGGGATAAAAGAAATTACAGTATATACAGATAATGTTAAAAATTTATCAAAAAAGCTTACCAAATTAGGTTATGATGTTAGTATTCCTAGTATGGTAGAAAATAATAATGGAGCTAGTTTAATTGTTTTATATATGGCTATGGGACTAGTTATTGTTGCTTTAATTATAATGTTTTATATTTCATTTGCTATTATTCAAAGAATTTATTTAACTAAAACTAAAGATTATTCCATATTTAGAACTTTAGGTTTAATTAGTAAAGATATTAAAAAAATATTAAATATTGAGGTAGTTTTTATAGCACTTTTTTCTACAATAATTGGAGCGATATTAACTAATCTTATTATTATCATCAGTAAAACTGATTTGTATAAATATATGAGTTTGTATTTAATTATTTTTTATTTAATTGCAATGTCACTGTTTGCATTATTAACTTCAAATAGATTAAATTCTAAAATATTTAAATATAGTGTTTACCAATCTATAAAAGAAGGGAGTGAATAAAAATGATTAAAGTAAGTAACTTGAATAAGTATTATAATAAAAATAAAACAAATGAAATTCATGTTATCAATGATGTTACATTAGAACTACCAAGTCATGGTTTAATTTCATTTTTAGGCGCTTCAGGTAGTGGTAAAACAACACTATTAAATATTATCGGTGGTTTAGATAAAGCACAAGGTACAATTTCATATGACTTTTTTGAAATGAATAAATATGAAATGTCTAAAATAGATAAATATCGAAACGAAAACTTTGGTTATGTTTTTCAATCGTATAATTTATTATTAAATGAAACTGTTTATGATAATCTAAAAATAGCATTAGAACTTATTAATATTTATGATGCTAAAGAAACGCAAAATCGTATTGAATACGCCCTAAAAAGTGTAGGAATGTATAAATATCGAAATAAAAAAGCAAGTCAATTATCTGGTGGGCAACAACAACGTATTGCTATTGCAAGAGCATTAATAAAACACTGTAAAGTAATAATCGCAGATGAGCCTACTGGTAATCTAGATAGTGCTAATGCAATTGAAGTAATGAACATATTAAAAAGTATATCTAAAAAAACTTTAGTTTTATTAGTTACTCACAATGAACAATTAGCTAACTTTTATTCTAACTATATCTATAAAATAGAAGATGGTAAAATAATTAATCAATATGAAAACATAAGTAATGATGTTCTAAACACCAAAAATGATAATTTTATCTATTTAAAAGATATGAATTTAACATCAGGAAATATTGAAGGTGTAGGTATTAAATTTTATAGTAATGATCAAAAAGATATTGAATTAGAAATCGTTGAAAGAAATAATACATTCTATATAAGAAGTAATAAAAATATCAAATTATTAGATAATAGTAATATTAAATTAATTAATGATCACTATAAACCAGTGGAAAAAAGTGAAATTAATAATTATTCTTATGATGATTCATTTTTTAATAATTCTGTTAAAAACAAAAATATATTTTCTGATTTTATTACAAATATAAAACACTCATTTATAAACTTTATTAAACCAACTAAAAAAATTAAAATAATTTACACTTCACTTGCTTTAATAGGCGTATTATTTGCAATATGTGCAGTATCAATATCAAACGCAGTAAAAGTTGATACATCAAATATCAATGCTGATTTAAATTACTCTACATTAAGTAGTGGTAACATATGGTATCAAGAAGACTCTGAAGAATTACAAAATAATATTATTAATGGTAATATTTCATCGCTTCAAGTCTTAACAGAAAGATATTTAGACTTTTCTTATAAAATAAATTATGTAGAAACTATTACATATAGCGAATCCTTTAAAAGAATTTATTTTAATGAAAATGTTAATAAAGTTTTATATGGTAGAGCTCCAATTGGTAATGAAGTAGCAATTAGTCTTGCTGTAGCAGATGTATTATTAGAAGAATTTAGTAGTTGCTGTAATTCATATGAGGATTTATTTAATTTAAGTATTGATTATGATGGTTCTAAATTAGTTGGAATAGTTGATGGTAAAAATAAAATGTCTTATATAAGTGAAGAAGAATATGTAAAAACTATAACTTCACATATCCATATAAATGATAATAGAATTAGATATTTTGAAATAGAGAAAAAATATGATACATATGAAGTTATTTTAGGAAGAGATTTAACAAAAGATGATCTTAATACTGATAAAATACTAATCTCTGATAAATTTACTGGATATGAAAACTTAGTCAATACTGATTTACCAGGCATAGGATTTGTTGTTGGTGTATATCGTTTAAAAGACAATATTGAATATTATAGTGATGAAATCATATCAAATCAAAATTATAAAGAAGAACTTTTAAACGTCTATAAATATAGTTATAATGTTGAAGATTATGTATTAATTGAAGGTCGAAATCCTGAAAAAGAAAATGAATGTTTAATTTCAACATATAATAGCAAACAAATTGGTGATACAATTAATGGATATAAAATCGTAGGTAGATATAATGCTAACACTCAATTACTTAAAGCAGGAGTTTTATTTTCTACAAGTGCTTTAAGCGTTCAAGATTATACAAAAAAAATCTTCATTATTGAAAATGAAGAAGGTATTTTAGCTACAATAAACAACTCTAAATTAAATTTAAAAACATTGTATCAAGATGAATATGATACAATTAAAGAAACTAATACAAGAAAAATGACTGTATTTGGTTTATTAGGTATTGTATGTCTTATAGCAGTTTCAATAATGGTATTTTTCTTAATGCGAAGTAAAATGATTAATGACATTTACAATATTGGTGTGTATCGTAGTTTAGGTTCAAGTAAATTAAAAATTTATTTAAAATATTTTTGTGATATTATAATAATGGTTTCTTTCACAACACTAATTACTTACATAGTTATAATCTTTTGTTACCTAACTGCAATTGAATCAATAAACGATTATTATAATAGTGAATTGTTTAGTAAAGGATTAGGTATTCCATTACTTGGAATAATAATTATATACTTAATAAATATTTTATTTGGCCTATTACCAATATTTACATTACTAAGAAAAACACCATCTGAAATACTAGTAAAATATGATATTTAAAAAAAGTATTAAACTTTAAGTTAATAAATGTATATGATATATTAGTAATATAACAATATTAAAGGAGCAAAACATGGAAAAATTTATATTAATTTTAGGTCAAGAAAATAACTATCTACCTGGTAATTTATGGGCAGAATATGAAGTAGAAGTATTAGAAGACAAAATGATTTGTACTAATAAAAAAGATACATCATTAGTTATAACAATTAATTATACTGAATTTAAAGAAGCTGAATTTGGGATTGGCAATGGTAACCTTTGGTTGCAATGTAAACTTGAAAATGGAAATCTTTCATTTTGTTCACCAAGAAAAAGTTGGAAATCTGATGCAGCTAATAAATTAATTAAATCAATTAACAATGCTTGTACTATTAAAGATATGAAAGCATATAATCAATATACTGGTCCATTTTTCTTTATTCATATGTTTAAATAAATTTATTTAAATATAATAAACACTTATATAATCTTTAGTTATAGAAGATGAGTGAATATTTACTCATCTTTTTTATTTTAACCGTTTATAGGAGGGCTAAATCAATTATTTATTTAAATTATTTATTTAAATTATTAACATAAATAAAAAAATATGTTACAATAAAACAGTAAAAAGAATTAGTGGTAAATATAATAAACGAGGTGTAAAATGAGTCTAAGAGGTTTAAGTTGTATTTTTCCAGTTCCAGATATTTTAAAAACTAAAGATTATTATGTCAATAAATTAGGATTTAGATCAATAGATTATTTAGAATCTACACAACCACATGTATGTCTTTATAAAGATGATGCCGAAATTATTTTATTAATTAGTAAATGCGATGTAATTCCTAATCATATTTTATATGGTTATGGATATGACGCATACCTTTATACAGATAAACAAGAAGAACTTGAAAAAGAATTTATCAAAAATGATGTTAAGTTTATAACACATTTAAATATTACTGATTATCAAAATAAAGAATTTGTAATTGAGGATATCGATGGAAGACGTCTTGCGTTTGGATTAAAAATTAAATAATAAAATATTTTAAGGAGTTTTAAATGAAAAGAAAATCTACTATTATAGTTTTAATAATAACTATATCATTATCGATATGTCTTACCTTATTATGTTTAAACTTTATTAGTAAAATTAAAGATTCTAGAGATTTCGCAAAAGAGTTTTGTTATTCAATAGTAGAAGATGATTATGATTCTGCAAAAAAAATGTTACATTCTGATGGAAAAATAAAAAAAGATGATCTTGAAAACTATATTTTAAAAATAGAAAAAAAATATCATATGGATTTTAGTAATGGTATTGTATTTAAAAAAATAACTGATTATTCTCATACTGCTTATGATCGAGAATATAATGGAAGTATACATATTTTTACATACCAAATTGTTGTAAATGATCTAGCTGCTGAGGCTTCATTTACAATAGTCGATAATAAGAATGGATATGGCATCTATAATTTCACGTTAAATTATTAATAGGAGATTCCCATGTATATTAACAACATTGAAAAAGAACTATATGAACTTTATCAAAAATATCAAGATTTCGATTTTATAACTTATTATGATAAAATCATTAAAAATACAAATATACTTAAGTATAGTAAAGGATTGGGATTTATGGCAGGTTTATATGAACCTTCATATGTAACAGAAATAATGTGTACTAATCAATCTATTGGTAGAGAAATTAAAAATATTGATAAAGGATTTAATTATAAATATTTTTTTGATGAAAATAATAAGATTATTTTATCTGAAAAATATCTCGATGGGAAGATAAAATATTTAAACTTTTATTTTTATGAAGATAAAATCTTAGAATTTATTTGTTATAGCTTAAATAATGGTTTCTATTCTCTTTCAAAATCATATTATGATAAAGAAAATAGAATCATAAAACATATTGGAATTCCTGTACTATTTATGTATAATCCTATCGAAAATAATATTTATGAAGAACATATTTTTAAATATCTTGATGATGAAACTTTTATTACTTATATTAAATATACTAAACCAACAAAAGAGTTTAAATTTATAAATGAGAAAAAAGATATTACTAATATGAAAATTAAAGATAATATTTTATATTATATAGATGAAGAAAATAATATAAAAGGTTATCATCACATAAGATTTAAACTAGACAATGGCAATAAAATAGAAATACCTCTTCCTAAAAAAGTTCCTGTATTTAAAATCATTAAAGAAAATATGATTGAAATTTTAAATAAATGGAAAAGTTTAGATATAAGTGTTATTTGGATAAATTGTGAAAATACAGATTTAACAATGCAATATACTACTGAGAAAAAGACTTGCGAAGAAAAATGGAACATAGCTTATTATGAAGATACTGAAGAAGCAATATTTAAAGAACAAAATCATATTCAAACATTTGAAGATTTATTATTTAACAATAATTGTAATATAGATGATTTAATTGACGAATCAGAATACTTTGTAAATAAGATGATTAAAATAATTAAAGAATTAAGAAAAGAAGAAATTATATCTTCAAATACTGCTATTATATTATCAACACTTGAAATAACTTCTAATACTATTACTATTGCAAAGAAAATTAATAATAGAGAAATCATTAAAGATTTCCCCTTTATAGAAGATAAGTAGATATTTACTCATATTTTTTTGTTTCATCCTCTTATAGAAGAGGAATTATTGTCTTATTTAAATAATAAATAATAAGTTATGATATACTAATACTATAATTAAATATATTTTGAGGTTTTTATGAAAATAAATATTACAGCTGGTGAATGTTTAAATAAAATATTACAAGAAAAATATCCTAATGAAACTTTTATACCTTTTAATGAAGCAATGGTTAAAGGCGGATATAATACTAAGTTATTTAGTGAGGAATTTATTATTGAACGTTCAACTATTCATAAAGTATCAAAAGAAGAATATGTAAATAAATTAACTTTGTTTTTGAATTTTTTAAAAAAAATTAATAATTATTCAGAAGTTATCTTATGGTTTGGTGATGAACCATTTTGTAAGAAAAATACAGAAATAGTTTTACAAACTTTAAAAGAATATAAGTTTTTAGGTAATGTTGCATTAAACATTGTTGATGAAGAAACAGGAAAAATACTTAATAGTAATTTGGTAAGATTATAATTCAACAGTTTAAATAAATTGTGTTGTTCATAATCCTTTTTTGTATTGATATAATTAAAATGTCAGTAAAGGAGGACAGAATATGAACACTGATAAAATTATTGCAGAAAAAATAGCAGGTGAATATGCACCAAAAAAGACAAGTAAAATTGTTGCGTTAAAGAAGTTAGATAAAAAAGCAAAACAAACAGCAGAAATTGTTTCTTTAGTTATTGGAATAATTGGAGCTTTAATTTTGGGAACAGGAATGAGTTTTGCAATGGGCGTAATAGGAGATAATTCCAATATTACAATGATTATCGGAATTATAATAGGAATAATTGGAATATTTTTTGTCTCAATAAACTACCTCATTTATAAAAAATTACTTGAAAAAGGAAAACAAAAATACGGCAGCGATATTATCAAATTAGCTCAAGAAATAGTAAATGAATAATTAATTAGGAGGAGAAGATGAATAAATCAGAAAGTAAATATTTTAATACTGCTTTACTAATGAATGAAGCTCTCCTTTTATTATTAGAAACAAAAGATTATGAATTTATAACAGTAACTGAAATTTGTAAAAAAGCTGGTGTAAATAGATCTACTTTTTATTTGCATTATTTATCTATAGATGATTTATTATATGAAACTTTAGAAATGATTAATAAAAGATTTCATAATACATTTAATAATAAAACGATTGATATAAATAAAGCTACAAAAAATAGTTTATTTCTAATAAATGATGATTATTTAATTCCTTATTTAAATTTTATTAAACAAAATAAAAAAATTTATAAGCTTATACATGAAAAACCTTATATTTTTAAAAAACAAATTACTTTTGAAAAAATGTATGAACAATTGTTTTCTAAAATATTAGATATTTACCAAGTACCACTTGATGAACAAGAATATATTTTCTCCTATTATAGTTTAGGCCTTGTTGCGGTTATCCAAAAATGGATAGAAAAAGACTGCATTGATGATGTTAATAAAATAGCTAATATTATGAAAAAAGTTATTAACTATGAAACTAAATAATTATTTAATTAAATTAAAGACAATTATTAATACTAATAAGAAAATAATTTATATAATATCTTCAATTCTTACATTATTATTTTCTATATTTAATAGAATATTAGGTATAATTAAACACTCTATGTGGCATGAAACTATTAGTATTTACTATTTATTGTTAGTATTAATTAAAGGTTTGTTATTAATTTTTATTTATAAAAACCACAACAATTATTTAGTAAAGTTTAAAATAATTAAAGTTTTATTAATTATTCTAAATATATTTTTGATTTTTCCAATTATATTATTAATCAATGATAAAAGAATCATAGAAATGACTTTAATTCCATCTATTTGTGTTGCATTATACGTTACTATTAAATCAATTATCGTTATAGAACAATTTATACGAAGAAGTGAAACTAATATTTTGATAAAAGAATTAAGAACTATTAACTTAATGGATGTAGTTATTTCTATTTTGACTTTAACTAATACATTAATAGCAGTTAATAGTAATGAGTATAATATTAAGATGCATTATCTAACTGTCATTGTTTGTATAATTGGATATATATTTAATTGTGGATTATTAGTTAGATTAAAAATAAATTAGTATTTGTTTGATAAGTTTTTAGAAGATGAGTAGATATTTACTCATCTTTTTTTGTTTCATCCTCTTACAGAAGGGTTATTTTATCTATATTATTAATTACCTTGAAAAAAATGATGATTTTTAGTATAATAGATTTGAATATTTATAAAAAAAGGATACTAAATATGGAAAGATTACAAAAAAGAATTGCTGAATGTGGTATTTGTAGTAGAAGAAAAGCGGAAGAATTAATTTTAGCAGGGTATGTTAAAGTTAATGGTGAAGTGATTACTATACTTGGTACTAAAGTATCATATGATGATGTTATTGAAGTAAACGGTAAAATCATTGAAAAAGAAACAAAAAAATATTATGTGATTAATAAACCACGTGGAGTTGTTTGTACATCTAGTGATGATAGAGGTAGAACTACGATTATTGATATTTTACCTGAAGTTTTAAAGAAAGAAAGATTATATTCAGTAGGTAGACTTGATTACGATACTAAAGGGGTACTATTACTTACTAATGATGGTGAGTTTATGAATACTTTAGTTGGTCCTAAAAGTGGTCTTGAAAAAGAATATCTTGCGCGTGTAAAGGGGATTTTTACTTTTACAGATATTAAAAAATTATCAGAAGGTATTGTTATTAATGGTAAAAAAACACTTCCTGCGGTTGTTACTATTGAATCACTAGACCGTGAACATGGATCTAGTTTAGTAAGAATAATTATTACTGAGGGTAATTACCATCAAGTTAAAGAAATGTTTAAAGCTACTGGGCATGAAGTTAAAAAATTAACAAGAGTTAGATTTGGTCATATTACAATTAATAATCTAAAAGAAGGAGAAGTTAGAGTTTTAACTATTCATGATGTTAAAACTTTATATGCTCTTTCTAAACAGTCTAAAGATATCACTAAACATAAGGAGAATTAATTTATGTTTTTAGATGTGTATCGTTTTAATTTTGAATGGGATATTTTAGAATGGTTTAATAGTATTGATTCTAAATTCTTAGATTATTTCTTTTATGTTATTGCACAAATTGGAGGAAGTATTGGAATCTTAATACTAATGACTATTGTTTACTGGTGTATTAACAAAGAAAAAGGCATTAAAGTTGCTTTTATTAGTATTGTTAGTATTAACTTAAATGGTGTATTAAAAGGATTAATTCTTGCTTTAAGACCATTTCAATATCCTGGAAAATCATATTTAGATCGCTTTGCTGGTACTTCTTTAGATGCTTCCGCAACAGGAACATCATTTCCAAGTGGTCATAGCCAAAATTCTGGAACATTATATTCTAGTATTATAAGATATTTCAAGAAGAACTGGGTAATAATTTGTAGTATATTAATGTTAATAATTGTTCCAATTTCAAGACTTTATCTTGGTGTACATTTCCCAGGAGACGTTATTGTAGGAGTTGGTATAGGAATTATCACAACAATTATATTTGGAACGCTTATAGACAAGTTTTATCATAAAAAAGTATTATTATTTATTATTACAACACTCTGTTTTATTCCTTTTTTATTCTTTAAAAATATGGGTAAAGACTTCTATAAAGGAATGGGTATCTTAATAGGTTGTTTATTAGGATTAATATTAGAAGAAAAATATGTTAATTTTGAAGTAGCTAAAAATAAAAAAATTAATATCCTAAGATATTTAGTGGGCATTTGTGTTATGCTATTTGTATATTTAGGTATTCATGTTATTAATCATTTAAACTTTATTGAACAATATCATTGGTTATTAATGACATCTAATTTAGTAACTCATACATTTTTAGCAATCATTGCGATTGTTGTTGTTCCATATTTATTTAAAAAAATACCTTTTTTAAAGGACCGATAAACTATGAATAATTTTGATTATCTTAAAAATTACCAAATTCCAGGTGATTTATTTTTAGAATTATTAGATTTATACAAAACAATTGGTAAATCTGAAACGTATAGTAAAATCTATAAAGATGACTATTTAGTAGATTATAACAATTCATTAGAAGAAGATACTTTTGAAATTGTTAAATATTTAGGTATCAAGGTTAGTTTTGAAAGACAAAGACTAATAATTACTAAAGATTATACACCTAAAACTAAAGAAGAAAAAATGGTTGCTGCAATTAAAAGAATTATTAAATCAATTCGTACAAATGCTTTTATTGATAAACATCCTATTAATAGTATTGATATTTTAGACTTATTAAAACGTATTTATGGACCAACTATTAAAATAAATAGTAATGATTTTACTATTCAAGGTGCTAAAAATAAGAGCGTTCGATATAAATTTAATACAATTTTAGATGATTATGATAAAGCTATTGATCAAAAATTACATGAACCGATTATTTTATCTTCAATTTTAATTATGGAAATGTACAATATTAAACCATATTCTGAATATAATGAGCTTGCACTTATGTTTACTTATTATTATTTATTATTAAAATGTGGTATTGTTAGTTTTAATTTTGTTAGTTTCTTCAAAATGTTCATAAATAATAAAGAAGAAGCATTTAATTTAATAAGTAGAGGTAGCATTAATTACGATCAAGGGATTATTTTCTTTAATGATTTTGTTAAATTTACCTTAAAATTAATTAATAATGCTGTTTTAGAACTTGAAAAAATAGAAAATAAAAAATTAAGCAAAACTGCTCAAAAAAGTGATGTAATACAAGACTCTATTCTTAATAATCTTCCTGATTTATTTTCAAAAGAAGATGTAGCAAGACTAAATCCAGGTGTTAGTCCATCAACAATTATGAGAGTTCTTAAAAAACTACATGAAATGAATTATATTATTCCACTTGGTACAGGGCGTAGTGCAAAATGGAAGAAATTATATGACCCAAAGAAAAAAGAATACGCTGTAGGAGTGTCTAAAGATGAAAATAACGACTAATTATCATACTCATACATACCTTTGTAAACATGCAAGAGGAACAATCGAAGACTATGTAGACCGTGCTATAGAACTTGGATATACAGATATTGGTATTTCCGATCACTGTCCTTTTACACAAGAGTTAGAAAAGTTAATTTATTCAAAAAGAATGAATATGGATGACTTTATTAATATCTATTTACCTGAATTAGAAGCAGCTAAAACAAAATATAAAGATATTATTAACATTCATAGTGCTGTAGAGATTGAATATTTTGATGAATTTAAAGAATTTTATCCTCTATTAAGTAAAAAATTAGATTATATGATTCTTGGACAACATTACTTTAAATATAATAATAAATATTTATCTGTTTATTCACAACTGTCTGATGAAATGATTAAGATTTATGCTGATACAGTAATAGAAGCTCTAAACACAGGTTATTTTAAAATTTTTGCCCATCCTGATGTATTTAACTGGGGTTACCCATTTTGGGATGAAGAATGCATAAATGCATCAAAACGCATTATTGATGCCGCAATAAAAAATGATGTTATATTAGAGATTAATGCAAATGGTATTAGAAACTGTGAAAAATCACATCGTTATATAACAGTTCCAAGTGGTGATAGAAAGATAAAAGATGCACATAATTGGGCATACCCTAATATTGAGTTCTTTAAGCTATGTGCAGATACTAAAGTTAAATTAATGATCAATGATGATGCTCATGATCCAGATCATTTATCAGATGAATCTACTATTAAAGCTTATGAACTAGCTGAAAAACTAGGTTTAAACATTGTAAATAAACTTTAATAAAGTACTTTTATTATAAGAAATAAAGCTTAAAAACAAGTGTTTTTTAAACTTTAAAAGAATTTATTAATAATTAATAATATAAAGTAAAACCTCAAAAAAAGACCATTTTTGAGGTTTTTTTGTTTTACATAAATTATAAGTTTATATTTATAATTAAAATAATTTATAAGTAACCCAATGATAATTCATAAAAAATTAACTCAAACGTTCACAGAAGAGAAGATAAAACATACTAACTTAAATATAATTATTACCTGATGAAATAGTACTAATTTAAGTTTTTGAATAATAACTTAAATTAGACTGTTTTAAACCAATCAAATGATTAATTATTCACAAATAAATAATTCAACTGCTCACAGAAGGGTTATTACGACATTATTATTAATAAATATTAGATGATCTTATAATTGTAGAATAATATAATTAATTGGTGTTAATAAACTAAATTTAAACAAATTAAATGATTAGTTATTAATAAAATATATTTTCAAGTCCTCACAGGAGGGCTTTTTTTATTTTCCAGTAGTGGATAAGATGAGGATAATTATTCAAAAGTATAATATGTAACGAAAAGTGGTGTTGAAAAAGGAGAGGTTTTTTGTCGAAAAAAGAACCAAAAAAACTAACTCATCATAAATAAAATGACATAGTTTAATAACAGCTGATATGTGATTATATGGCAAAAGAACGAACCATTATGTCATAAAATAACGATTAGAGAAATAATTATATCTACAAATACATTTGCCTTTTACTTCCTATAATATATATTATGTTAACCAATAAAAAAGATAAGTAAAACCACGATAAAATTATATTAATTTGAACGTTAATAATTATTAAAATAAGTTTTACTCTGCTCTTTTCCTGCTGTGTATAACTTGTTGATTATTCTTTAATTTTATCACCAGATGTTGAAAACTAATACTACTTGTTTATCATATTTCACCTTCTTACAAATTAGTTTCAAATATGTAAAAAAACGGATGAATAAATATCTAATAAATATTTATTCATCCGCTATAAATTATGTTCTACTAATTTTAATCTAACCCATATTTTAAAACTTGAATTATTAATTATTCGTCTTATTTTATTTCATCCTCTCACACAAAGCAAATAGAACGACAAATATTCGTATTAAGTCGCTTTATTTAAAACTGTGCGTGGATAAAAATTATTTTTAACATTAGAACATTTTATAAATTGGCATGTGGAAAACTTTGATTTTAGAACTCTAATGATAAATTATTAATCCATTTTTATTTCAACTTCTCAAAAGAGAGCCTTGGATATCTTTTTTATAGGACTTTAATGTATATATTAAATTTCATCTTCTTATAGAATATAAGTAATAAAAAAAACACTCTAAATTAATAGAGTGCAAAAATTTAAGATTAATAATTTGTGAATACTATTTAATTATAAAACTCTTCAATTATATTATAAACTAATAAGTTAGTTTCATCATCTTCATGGAAGGTTTCATGACGAAGATTTGGCAATATTTCAATAAAAGAATTAAGATTAGCTTTTTTATATTTTTTATAAATCTTCTTTGTTGATTTAGAAAAGTTTGTTACAGGGTCATTTTCACCTGTTAAAAATAGTATTTTATCAAGTTTTACTCTTTTGATATTTTTTAGTTTTGAAGATTCATATAGATGTGTTGCAAGACTATAAAAATATCCTACTGGGTATGATTCATTACATAATGGATCATTAATATAATTAATTATATTTTGTTCATTAATAGAAAGCCAAGCAAGTTTTTTCTTAAATGGTTTATCAAAAGCATCAAGTGATAACTTTTGGACAGTTTTTGAATAATAATATGGTCCGTACTTATTTACTGGTTGTTTTAAAAGTGTTCCAAGTAATTTATATTTAACCGACCCTATATCAGTACCTGATAAGATAACTTTGTTAAAATGACCTGGATTTTTTTGGATGTAATTTTGTGCGATCATTGAACTCATTGAATGAGCAAATAAATATACGTCTAAATCTTTATTTTCTTCTTTTATAAAGTTATATTCATATTCCATACATTCTATTACCGCATCAAAAAAATCAGGTGCTTTAATTATTCCAACTTTTTCATCTTTAAATACGCTTTTACCATGTCCTAAAAGATCAAATCCATAACAAATATATCCTGCATTAGAAAGGTACTTTGCAAGACCAACATATCTATTAATATGTTCTGCCATACCATGAGTAAAAAGAATACAAGCTTTTTTTGTGATATTTTCTTTTTCTATTTTAAATCCTACGATGTTAGGATAATTTTCTTTATAACTTTTTATAATTACTTCTTTCATATTTATTATTTTATTTTAATTCTTCTAATACACTTTTACCAATTTTAGGTGCTTTTACATTAAAGTTATCAGCGATTGTTGCGCCAACGCAAGCGAATGTTTCAAAATCAGCAAGTACTTTACCAGTTAATTTTTTACTGTATGCAATAAATGGAACAATTTCTCTTGTATGATCAGTTCCGTGGTGTACTGGATCATTACCATGATCTGCAACAACAATTACTAAATCATCATCATTCATTTTATCAATGAATGATTTTAAATCTAGGTCAAATTCTTCAATTGCTTTTTTATAACCTTCTAAATCACGTCTGTGACCATATAACGCATCAAAATCTACAAGATTAGTAAAACAAATTCCTGTAAATTCTTCATTTAAAAGATTAATTGTTTTAATCATTCCATCATGATTAGATACAGTTCTAAGTGCTTTAGTCACACCTTTTCCATTAAAGATATCATTAATCTTACCAACTGCGATTACATCATAATTATTATCTTTTAATGTATCTAAAACTGTTTCATCAAATGGATCAAGCGCATAGTCATGGCGATTTGTTGTACGTTTAAATGTATCTTTAGATCTTCCTACAAACGGACGTGCAATGATTCTTCCTACTTGCCAATCTTTATTTTCTATTGTAATTTTACGTGCGTATTCACAAATTCTATATAATTCTTCAAGTGGAATAATTTCTTCATTTGCAGCAATCTGTAATACTGAGTCAGCTGATGTATAAACAATTAATGCCCCAGTTTCTAGTTGAACTTCTCCTAAATCTTTAATAATTTCAGTTCCACTTGCAGAAATGTTACCAATTACTTTACGGCCACTAAATTCTTCTAACATCTTAATTAGTTCATCTGGAAAACCTGTATCAGTAAAAGATGGATAAGGTGTAAGGACATTTAAACCCATTATTTCAAAATGCCCTGTAAGTGTGTCTTTTCCTACACTTAACTCATGCATGCGTGCTACAACGCCATTTAAAGCCTTATTTGGAGCTATTTTTGCATTTTTACAAATATTTCCAATTCCTAACCACTCTAGTGTTGGAACGTTAAAATTTAAAGATAGGTCTGCAATATGACCAAATGTATTAGCGCCTGCATCATTATATTTAGACGCATCTTTCGCCTCACCTATTCCCATTGAATCAGTAACGAGAACAAATATTCTTTTATATAACATTTTATTTACCTCCTCTAGGATGAGCTTTATCATAAATATTTTTAATTGTTTTATTATTTATATGTGTATAAATTTGTGTTGTACTAATTGACTCATGTCCAAGTAATTCTTGAATAATTCTAAGATCAGTTCCTGCTTCTAATAGATGAGTTGCAAAAGAATGACGAAGCGTATGCGGCGAGATCTCTTTTGTAATACCTACTTCTTTGCATTTATCTTTTAAAAACAAAAAGAAACTTTGACGAGAATAATGTCCACCTTGTGCATTTAAAAAGACAAATCCAGGATCAACCGCCTTACAAAGTTTAGGACGATCATTAATAATATAATTTCTTAAAAGTTTTAAACAATAATCATTTACAGGAATAAGTCTTTCTTTAGAGCCTTTTCCACGAGTAGAAATCATTTTCGAAGTCATACGAAGATCACCAAGTTTTAAATCAACAAGTTCAGACACACGTAGACCACACGCATAAATTAATTCTACCATTACTTGGTTTCTTGAATTTATTGGTGTATCGTTATTTAAACTGTCTAAAAGCAACATTACTTCCTCAACGCTTAAAACTGCAGGAAGTTTTTTAGGCTTTTTAGGACTAGTAATTGCCGCAGCTGGATTTGAAACACAAATTTCTTCAATCAGTAAATACTTATGAAAACTTTTAATACTACTAAGTGCTCTAGACATTGATGCAGCAGTATAACCTAAACTTTTCATATAACTTAAATATTTTTTTATATGTTCTGCTTCAATTAATTTAACATCATCAATATTCAAATTATTAGTTAAATAATAAACATAGTTTTGTAAATCACTAACATATGAATCAACCGTATTACTACTACGCATTTTTTCAGATACTAAATAATTACGATATTCTAAAATTAATTCTTCCATTTATATTCTCCTAAAAATCAGATATAAATTTTACTATTACACTATTTGCAACATATCTAAATTCTTTTTTTATTGATAAATAATGACTTTTTTGCTCTATTATATCGTTGTCTAATAAATAAGAAACATTTGGATAATACTCATAGATATCCACACCAAATTTATTATAAAATTCTAAAGTGTCAATACCTTTATTTTTTCTTAAAGCCATCATTACAAACTCATCAGTAATATCTTCAAAGTCTAGTAATTCACTATCGACATCTGGTAACAAATCATTATTTAAATTATTAATATAATTATGAATACTAGTTGTTGTTACACTTCTAACATCATCAATAAATGAACTAGCACCACTACCAAGACATAAATACTCATCATGATCCCAATAAATTAAATTATGCTTTGATTCAAAACCCATTTTCGCAAAATTACTAGTTTCATATTGATGATATCCAAATTTTTTTAAATAATCAATTATAAATAAATACTCTTTTGCTTGTTCTTCATCACTAGATTCTAAAACCATTCCATCACGCATTAGTTTACCAAATATAGTATGGTCTTCTACAATAAGTGAATAAATTGAAATATGTTTAGGATTTAAGCTAACTAATTTATCAATATCTGATTTTATATCAGATATTGTTTGATTTAAAAAACCATACATTAAATCAAAACTATAATTCTCAAATCCACATTCATTTAAAAGATTAACTACTGTGGATAACTTTTCATCTGAAAACATTCTATTAATGTGATGTTGAAAACTTTCATTTAAAGTTTGTATTCCAATACTAAGACGAGTTATGTGATATTTTTTAAGTAGTGTTAATAACTCTTTACTTATATCTTCTGGATTACATTCAAACGTAAATTCTAATAAATTTTTTAAATTTATTTCATTATTTAAAGAAGAAAAAAGCATTTCTAATAGATCCATCTTTAAACTAGATGGAGTCCCTCCTCCAATATATAGTGTGGATAAATCATATTTAGAAATGCCTTTAAGTTTTAATTCTTTAATTAAGGCTTTAATATATTTTTCTTTTAAATTATCGCTTGCAACCATTTTATGAAAATCACAATATGGACAAACCTTGTTACAAAAAGGAATATGAATATATAAACCTAATTTTTTATTCATCATCAAGTTTTAATATCGCAAGGAATGCTTCTTGAGGTACTTCAACACTACCTACTTGTTTCATTCGCTTCTTTCCTTCTTTTTGTTTTTCTAATAATTTACGTTTTCTTGAAATGTCACCACCATAACATTTTGCGATAACATCTTTTCTTAAAGCAGATAAAGTTTCACGTGCAATAATCTTTGTATTAATAGCTGCTTGAATTGGAACCTCAAAAAGCTGTCTAGGAATTAAACCACGAAGTTTCTTAACTAATTGACGACCTCTTGCGTATGCAAAATCTTTATGGACAATCACACTTAATGCATCTACTTTTTCACCATTTAATAAAATATCAAGTTTTACTAAATTTGATTCTCTATAATCAGCAAGTTCATAGTCAAACGATGCATAGCCACGTGATGTAGATTTAATTTTATCAAAGAAATCATACACAATCTCAGATAAAGGTAAATCATATAATAAAGAAACACGATTATCATCAATATAACTCATCGATACATAAGTACCACGTCTAAATTGACATATTTCCATAATTGAACCAATATATTCTTTAGGCATCATAAGTGTCGCGTGAACATAAGGTTCTTCTATTTTTTTTACTTGAGTTAGTTCTGGTAAATCGTTAGGATTATCAATTTTAATCATTGTTCCATTAGTTAAATGAACATGATATTCAACACTTGGTGCTGTTGCAATTAACGGAATTTTAAATTCACGTTCAATTCGCTCTTGTATTACATCCATATGTAAAAGTCCTAAAAATCCAGTTCTAAAACCAAACCCAAGGGCTTGAGAAGTTTCTGGTTCAAATACAAGTGCAGCATCATTTAATTTTAATTTTCCAAGTGCTTCTTTTAATTCATCATATTTATTAGTTTCAAGTGGATAAATACCACAGAAAACCATTGAGTTCATTTTTCGATACCCTGGAAGAGACTCTTTACTTTCATTTTCAACTGTAGTCATCGTATCCCCAACTTGTACAGTAAGAATATCTTTAATACTACCAGCTATCCACCCAACATCCCCTGCGGATAAATACTCTTTTTTCTTTTCCTTAGGAGTTGTTACACCAAGTTCAATAACTTCATATACTTGATCACTATTAAATGTTTTAATATGATCACCTTTTTTAATTGTACCTGATACTACTCTAATTAGTGGAATTACCCCACGGTATGGATCATAATAAGAATCAAATATTAATGCTTGAACAGGCCCCGTTGGGTCACCAACAGGTGAAGGAACTTTTTCAATAATTTGTTCTAAAAGTTCATGAATACCAATACCTTCTTTAGCAGAGCCAAGCACTGCATCACTTGCATCAAGTCCAATAACATCTTCAATTTCTGCTTTAACTTTATCAGGATCAGCACTAGGTAAATCAATTTTATTGATCATTGGTAAAATCTCTAAATCATTTTCAAGTGCTAAATACACATTAGCAAGTGTTTGAGCCTCAATTCCTTGAGCAGCATCAACAACAAGCACTGCCCCCTCACAAGCAGCAAGACTACGCGACACTTCATAAGTAAAATCGACATGTCCAGGAGTATCTATCAAATGAAGAATATACGTTTCACCATCATCAGCAGTATATTCAAGTTCAATTGAATTTAGTTTAATTGTAATCCCTCTTTCACGTTCTAGATCCATCGAGTCTAAAATTTGTTCTTTCATTTCTCTAGATTCTAAAGTTCTTGTTGCTTCTAAAATTCTATCAGCAAGCGTGCTTTTACCATGGTCAATATGAGCAATGATTGAAAAATTTCTAATTTTCTTTTGTCTTTCTAATAATTCTTTTCTTGAAGGAATCATGTCCTATAACCTTTCTATTATAAACTACAAATATTTAATTAATTCTTATTCTTATTCTTGTTCTTTATTTTCTTCGTCAATTTGATTTTTATCTTTATTTTTATTATATTTGATTAAATAATATACAGTAAATATAACTGAAATAACCATTACAACAAGATAAATAATGTGAGCTTCATTAGCAAAATCAAACCCCTCTATTAAAAAAGTAAAAAGCGGAGTAATAATACACACACAAGAAATTACCACATTAATAAATAAATCTACAGGTTTATCACTTTTATATTCTTTATAAAAAATAAAACATAATAAAATTAAAATAATAATTGAAATAAAAATATCCATCGTTTGTACCTCTTTTTATTTATTATACACTAATTTATATGCTTTTGCAATAATTTTAAATTATTCATTATATTTTTTTACAACTTCTACATTAAACTCTAAAGCTAAAGTTTTAAGTCTATCAATATTATATTCATTATAATAATAAATTTTTTTAATATCAAGTGTCAATAATAATTCATAAAATTGAATATACGTATTGCTTATTAAATCATTATTCATAATATAACCAAAAGGAATAATTACCTCACAAGGTGCTTTAATATGTTTAATATTACATATTTTATACGCAACAACTATTTTATCATGAAACTTATGATTCTTAATAAACTCTCTCATTCTGTTATCCATCACACCAATAATTATAATCATTTTATCACCATATTTATAATATGATAAACTTATATTAAATGTTTATTTCTTTATAAAAATATAAAATAATGATATACTATTAATAGAGGTATAAATTATATGGATGATATTATTATTTTTATTGTACTAGCAGTTATAACAGCAGTTGTATTAATTTTAGTATTTACAAAAAATGCTAATATTAAATCAAGTATTGAAGAATCATTTTATAACAAAATTAAAACATTAGGTTACGAAATAACAAATATTGAAAATAAATGTTATGATCAAATCATCAAAAATTCAGAAATAACTTTTATTGTTAAAATAATTAAAATCCCAGAATACGCAGAAATTCAAATTAATAATAAAGTTACATGGGAAATTAAATATGGTGCAGGTAATACCCCAGGTAAAGCTCAACCATATAAAAAATATTTAAAAGATATTGAAAACTTCATGAATTATACTCCACAAGATAACGAAATAAAACTTGTTATCGCAACACCAAATCCAAAAAAGATTGTAAAATACATCAATGAATGTGAAATTGTATTTGTAACACCTTATACTGATGTATACGGAACAAGACTTATCGGACTTGGAAATACTAAAATATTTGAGGTACCATATGAATCAAAATAATCAAATTGGTCCAAGTTTATTCTTTTGTGTAAATGGAAAACTATTATTTCACTATACTAATCTCGAACACAGTGAAAAATATGGAGATTTTTATAACTATCCTTATAGCCACTTTCAAATATGGATGAAATATTATGAAGAAAAGTATAAAGTAGATTTCGACTTTTACCCAAGAGGAAGAGTTGTTTACCGCATAACTGATGATACATATTTAATATATTTTGATCCATGCATGGAAAAATATATCAATAAAGTTGTTTCAAAATACAGTGATAAGAAAATTGAACTTTGTCACGATGAACATTATCAATGTCATCTATGTAATGAAGACTATATAATTTAAAAGAAGTATAAAACCTAAAAGTTCTATACTTCTTTTTTTACTCTTTTTTAAAATAATGGTTTAAAATCTAATGAATAATATTTTGTTAAATCCAAATCATAATATACAATAACACCGTCATTTAATGAAATATTATAATATCCAAACATGTTAGATTATTTTGATATAATTAAGTAACGCATAAAGGTATAGATTTGAGAACTTATATTACAAATATTAAATAAAATTAAAAGTTAATATGGCTTTAAATGATCCATATTAACTTTTTTTATTTCTATTTTATATTTTTAACAGCATCAATGACAGTTGTAATAGCATCAGCAAAAGGAAGTTCAACTTTTTCCATTGTACTTCTTGTCTTAAATTCGCAAATTTCATCACCTGCAAGGCGTCCTACAGTAATAATATATGGAATACCAATTAATTCCCAGTCTTTAAATTTAAACCCTGGTTTTGCATCACGATCATCAAGGATTACTTCAACACCATGAGATTTTAATTCTTGATAAATCTTTTCGGCACCAGTTTTCATAGTTTCATCTTTATAGTTAATTGGAACTACTACTGCATGATACGGTGCAACGTTTAATGGCCATTTAATACCAAATTCATCATGATGTTGTTCGATGATACTAGATAATGTACGAGTTACACCAATACCATAACATCCCATAACCATTGGAACATTTTTACCTGCTTCATCTGTATAAGTACAGTTCATGCTTGCAGAATATTTTGTACCTAGTTTAAAGATTTGACCAACTTCTATACCACGTTCCATTTCTAAAGGAAGACCGCATATTGGACATTTATCACCAGTTGAAGCACATCTAAACATTTTAACTGTACCTGTAAAGTCACGACCATAGTTTACATTTATTAAATGATAATCATGTTCGTTTGCGCCAACTACAAAGTTTTTTATCATTGTTACTTCTTCATCAACTAAGATTTCAATATTAGAAAGATTAACAGGTCCAACAAATCCTTCAACAGAACCTATTGATTTAATATCATCATAGCTTGCAAGAGCAATTTCATGTTCTGCAATACCTAAATGGTTGATTACTTTTATCTCATTGACTTCTCTGTCACCTCTAACTAGAACAACAACAAACTTATCATTTGCATAGTCACGATATACTAAAGATTTAACTATCTTCTTAGGTGATACATTTAAGAAGTTAGAAATTTCTTCAATAGTTTTTTGTTTTGGAGTATGAACTTTTTCAACTTCTTTAAAGTTTTCGTCATTGTTATATGCTTCAGGCATACTCTCAGCCTTTTCTTCATCAGCAGCATAGCCACAATTACAATAAACAATATTACTTTCACCTACATCACTAATTGCCATAAATTGATGAGATCCAGTTCCACCAATTGCACCAGTATCTGCAAGAACTATTTTATAATCAATTCCAAGTCTATCAAAAATTTTACAATATGCATCATACATAATTTTATATGATTCATCAAGGCCTTGAGCATCTAAATCAAATGAATAGGCATCTTTCATAATAAATTCTCTTCCTCTCATTAAACCAAAACGAGGACGTAATTCATCACGATACTTAGTTTGAATTTGATATAAAGACATTGGAAGGTTCTTTCTTGATTTAATTTCTGTACGAACTAAATCTGTAAAGATTTCTTCATGTGTTGGGCCTAAACAAAATTCTCTTTCATGACGATCTTTAAAACGCATAAGTTCAGGACCATACTTTTGCCAACGACCTGACTCTTCCCATAATTCTTTAGGTTGAATAGCAGATGATAAAATTTCTAAAGAACCTGCATTATCCATTTCTTCACGAATAATATTTTCAATTTTTTGTAAAGTTTTTAGTCCTAGTGGTAAATAATTATAAACACCAGAAACTAGTTTTCTAATCATACCTGCACGAATAAGTAAGATATGACTTGAAATAATTGCTTCTTGTGGAGCTTCTTTTAATGTTGCTATTAACATTCTACTTGCTTTCATATTAATACATCTCCTCGTATAAATTCAGATATAGTATACCATATTTTGCATTAAAATAGTTAAAAATTACATAAAAAATAATAAGCTATTTCTAAAATATAGAAATAGCTTATTTAATTATACATTTTTATTTATTGTAATATATCTTTGATTCTTACTAGTAGGTTTATCAGGAATGGTCATACTTAATAATTTCATTTCAATTAGTTTATCAATCATATTATATTTAACATTAACTCTATCAGACTTATCAATATGAATCATTATTTCATTTAAAGTTCTAGGAATAATACAAAAAGTTAAAATTTTCTTCATATCACTGGTTAAGTTATACATGATAAGATAACTATCTTGTAGGACATCTTGTTGGGTATCTTGTTGGGTATCTTGTTGGGTGTAACTAGGTCTATAAAGATTTACTCTAAAAGCTTCAGACATTTCAATAAACTCAGGAATACGAATATTTCTTTCTATGCACTCTTCAATAGATGAAATTATTCCAAGTCCCCATTGTTCTATGAAATGTAAATACTTTAAAGCATTTGCAATAACTTTATTTCTAATTGCCGTTCTACCACTTTTTATCATTGATATAGTAAGACCACCATATAAAGTGCCAGGTGAAGTAATTTCTACTCTATTATCATATACCGCAACTTGAATTGCTGAATTGGACATTATTTGTCTATGACATACAGCATTACAAATTATTTCTCGAACCATTCTTTCTGGTAATTCATAACTTTCTACTCGATAAAGACCTTTAAAATCAAAACCAAAATTTATATGTTTTAACACAAATTGATATGCTTCATCAATTTGTTTGTAAATGGCACCACTATAATCTTTTTTATCAATAAATATTTTTCTAGTATTACCTTTAAATAAACCACACTGAATCATATTAAATTCAAAAGGATTATTATCTGATAACAACATATAAGCATTAGTTGGATAATATTTTCCATCAATTTCCTTAATAGCTCCCCAAGATAATAGTTGATTAATTGTCAAAACTTTTGTCGCATTTTTTTCATTTTCATTTTTTGCATTATTTTTAGCAAACTCAGTTAAATCATAACAAAATTTATTAATTTCTTTTTCTGTTAAAGGAATCATATGATAAATTTGTTCATCAAATGACTTTAATCTTCCCCTTAATTCCAATTCTTTTAATAATGATTCATCTACTGGTCTTGTAGAACCAGCTGTTCTAACAAAAGTCCCTTTTTCTTTCCCTAAAGATTTAATAAAATAAGGTGTACTAGAACCACAATATATTTCACAAATTATTAAATATTTACTACACCCATTATCAATTAGTTCTTCATAATAAATATTAGGTATAATTTGAGGAGTTATTGAATCAGAAATAACATTTGTAAGTTTATCTATTAGAAAGTGAATTAATTCTTTTTCAACCCCAATAATTTTTTTAGTATTATCTTCTACACCAATTATTAGTTTACCACCATAAGAATTTGCATAACTGCAAATTGTTTTTAAATACTTTTTATTATCATTTGGTAGTGATTCTTTAAATTCAATATTCTTATTTTCATCTTTAAAAATTTCTTCAATTAATAGCATAAAAATCCCCCTATTTATATAACTCTATTATTTCCCTGAAATCATTAAACCTTTTACAAGAAGTGATGGTATTGCAACATCATTAATCTTTTCTGGTAAATCATTACCAATCTTTTCTACATTATTTAACATATCAAAGAAATTACCAGATACTACAAATAAAGTAACAGGTTCTGCTTTTTTACCATCTCTAATCATATATCCACTAGATTGAATATTAAATGTCCCCGCAACAACATTTAGTCCTGCATGAAGTCCACCAACTTCAGTAATTAAAACACCTTCACTAATTCCTTCAAATAACTGTTCTTTAGAATATTCTCCTGGTAACATATAAAGATTAGTTGGACTTGGAATAATTTGATTACCACTTCTAAAACCATTACCAGTAGGTGCTTCATTAAAGAATTTAGCTGTTTTTAAAGAGTGATAGAATCCTGTAAATACACCATTTTCTACTACATTACGTTTTTTACATGGATATGCTTCATCATCAAATGCAACTTTAATTAGCGATGTTTCACAGAATGGATCATCTATAAGTGTAATATTATCACCAAATACTTTTTCTCCCTTTTTGCCATTTAACATTGTCATGTTTTTCATTGCAGCATAACCAGAGAAAAGCGATGAAAATGCTTGAATTAAATCAGTAGCAACTTCTTGTTCTAAAACTACAGGATATTCACCAGTTTTAACACTTCCAGCACATAAACCTGAAACAGTTTTTTCAACTACATCTTTAATTAATTTTTCTTTATTTATATTTTTAAAACTTGTTTCAATTTGATGAACGTACCCTACATTAGTTTGTCCATTTTCCATTCCAAGAGCACCAAGTACAACAACGATATAAGAGAAGTTACGATGTAAGTTAATACCTTTTGAATTAATAATTTCAACTTTTCCTTCTGTTTCTACATATTGACAATAACCAATTTTCTTAATTCTTTCATCAGATGCTAAAGTTTCTTGTTCTAAAGATTTTAATAATTCAATTTTTTCAGAAAGTGGATAAAGAGTTGCATCACTAAAAACCTCTTCTAGTTTTTCATATTCAACTTTTTCACCAAAAATTTCTTCTACTTCAGTACTAGTAAGAAGTCCACATGAAGTAATTAATTTATCTAATGCTTCATTAATAACATTTTCATTTAAAGATTCACAAGATGCATAACCCATCTTACCATTATATAAGCCTCTAATACTAAGTGAATAAAGTTCTTTAGCGTTATAAGATTCTAAGCTACCATTAAATACTTTTAATGTTTTATCCGTAGATGTTTTTGCATAAAGTTCAATTTCAGAGATACCTTTTTTAAGTCCTAAATTAATAATATCTTGATAAGTCATTATTTGTTACCTCCTTTACCACTACCACCAACTGTCATAGATGATACTCTGATTGTGGGTTGACCAACGTTAGTAGGAACACTTCCGCTCATTGATCCACACATACCATGACCACATGATAAATTATCACCGATCATATCAATACGAAGTAATACATCACGACCTGATCCAACTAGTGTTGCACCTTTAACAGGTTTAGTAATTTTACCATCTTCAATTAAATAACCAACATTAACGGCAAAGTTAAATTCACCAGTAGCAGGATTTACACTACCGCCACCCATTTCCTTAGCAAATAAACCATATTTTGTATTTGCGATAATTTCATCAAATGTAGATTTACCATTTAAGAAATAAGTATTAGTCATTCTAGAAGTAGTTTGATATTTATAAGATTCTCTTCTACTATTACCAGTAATCTTATGATTCATAATTTTTGCATTACGTTTATCAACAAGATATGATTTTAAAATACCATTTTCAATTAGGACATTACAGTTTGATGGAGTTCCTTCATCATCAACATTAATAGACCCCCACGCATTAAGATTAGTTCCATCATCAACAGCATTTACAATATCACTTGCAATCTTTTCACCAATCTTACCACAGAAAACACTCATACCTTTTGCAACACTAGTAGCCTCTAATCCGTGAACACAGGCTTCATGTAAAATTACTCCACCAAATCCATTATGAATAACAACAGGCATTTCTCCACCAACCATTGGATCTGCATGTAACATTTCAACTGCATCTAGTGCAACACCTTTTGCAAATTCTTCAACATCAACTGTATCATATTGTTCTAAGCCAACTGCCTTACCACTTGTTTTACCTATTGAATGCATGTTAACACCATCACTTGCGATACAGTTAACTGATAATCTCATATTACAACGAGCATCTTTTTGATATGTTCCATCACTTGCAAAAACAAAAATATTTTGTAATTTTCTTGTTAATCCACAAATTACTTGTTTAATTTCCGCGTGTGCATTAAGTGCAGCATTAGATGCTTTAGTTAAAAGAGCAATCTCTTCACTTGCATCAACACTCGAAACACGAGTTGGATTACAAATTAATTCAACTTCTTTTTCTTTAAAATCACATACTTCAACTTGCTTTTCACCAACAAAACTTGTAGCAAGGACTTTAGCTGCCTTTTTTAAATTTTCAAGTGAATAATCAGTAATTGAAGTATTAACCTCAGTACCATCTTTAATAATTCTAATTGCTGCACCACTTACATTGCGGTAAGTTACTTGTGAGACTTTACCTAATGTCATTTCAAATACTTCACTAGTACCATTTTCCATGAATACTTCTGCAAAATCACCACCAGTAGAAAGTGCAATATCAAGAATTTCTTTAGCATTATTTTTAGTTATAAAATCAAATTCTTTCATGTAATTTTCCTCCATTTGAATATATTTTACTAAACTATCTATTTTTTTACTTAAAAAGTGCTTATAAACTTAATTCTTACATATAATTGTAATGGTGATATTATGAAAACAAAACTTATAAATTTAATTAGAAATCTAAAAGTTTCTTTTGCTAAAATAAGAACTTTTATTATTTGGCTATTTTGTTATCAATTATTTTTAACAATTTTTTGGTTTAGTTCAACAAACTTAATTATTTTATTAATCTTAGGATTCATCTTGATTACTAACATTTTTATTATGATCTAAGAAAGTGCTAAAATATTTTTTAATAGAATCAGATACATTTATAAAACTTTGAGCAGTTAGATACTTCTCACTAGATATAACAATCTTTTTGATTAAAATATATAAAACTAAAAATCTAAAATAATCATAATAAAAAGGACTTTGATTTTTTAAAATATTATTAACAATTAATTCTTCAAAATCAATATCTAAATCTTCATTTTCTAAATAAAATTTTGCAAGATCTAAACTACTAATTCCGATTTTACCATTTTCAGCACTTACTAAATAATTAATACCTTTAATATTTAATAAGTGATCAAGACTTGGTCGATTATGTACATAAACATATTCGACTTTTTCTTTTGCTTTAACAAAATTAATAATTCTCTTTTGTAACATAACAAGTTCTTTTTTAGCATCTAAAATATATTGATAATTACCAAGAATAGGCATTGAAAAAACATTTAAATCTTCATACTCAATACTTCTAACATAATTTTCAATAATCTTAAATTTATAATCAAGCTCTTTTGTAATTTCTTCAAATTTAGGTCTTGCAAGCCTTGATGATAATTGTCTTTTTATAACTGTAGTGTTATGAAGCCTATTAAGTTCATTTAACATATTTTGCGCTTTAACTTCAGAAATAATATTATTTTGTTTATAAAAATCCATCAAATAATATGAGTTACCTTTTTGTTTAGTTAAATATTCATTTTCTTTATTTAAGTGTGGATAAATAATATTATCAACCCCTAAACTTTCTAAAAATTTATATTTTTCAGAAGTATTAAAAGGAGAAACCTTTAGAAAATACTCCTTACTAGTTTCATCTTTATATTTAAAACTTTTAGAACCTAGTTTCATTATATATTCTAAAGGTATCTCATAATATTCTACTAATGAACTTGTTAATTTTCGAATATTATTTTCCATATTTAATTATTACACGCTTTTTATTATTAAAATCAGTTTTTTTATTACTCTTAAATAAAGAATCAATTGATATATTGTTACTTTCAGCAATTTCATTCAACTGTTTTTCATCACTAAAATAAACTACTTTAATAACACTATTTTCATCTTTAATTGATCTAAACACTACCTCGTTCTGGGGTATATTATCATTGACAATTTCTAATTTATTACTTAATTTTTGATCTACATCCTTATTAATTACTTCTTTAACTTTTTCTAAACTATCTTCATATGATTCATTAATACATTCTCTTGTCTCAATGATATCCGTATTATCTACTTCGTCAAAAGATTCTAACTCATCTAAGTTTTCAAATTTTTCATCATATTCTTTTAATTGTTCATCAACTTCATCTTGTATACCAACTTCATTTTCTATATCAAGATCATGCTGTATATCTGAATTTAACTTAATTTCATATAATACATTAATACCTACACCTTCTAAGATAGAATATTCAAAATTAATACATTCAATGTCTTCGACATAAAAATCGTTGCTATCTAATTCAAATAAAAATTCTAAGTCCTCAGATATCAATTTTACTTCATCAGTTTTTGAAGAATGATACGCACCAGTAACATATACTCTTCCATTTAAAGTATTATTATTAGGATAATACTCAATTATTTCACAACCTAAATCATTAATATAGGCTAAATCTTTAATTTTTATAATGTTTTTAAACGTTTTATTAATTATCATTTTATATTCCTCCATCATAAAAATTATATGAGGAAAAATTTAAAAAATTAATAAAAAAGTTGATACGAAGTCATCTAACTTCATTATCAACTTTCATAAATATTCTTCAATTATAAAATGAACTTTATCAATTCCAAATTTTGTTTCAGAAGAAACTAAGATTGCTTCATCTTTAGTTATTCCTAAAGCATCGCATACTGCCTTAAAATGCTTTTGCATATGCGTCTTTGGAATTTTATCACATTTTGTTGCGATGACAACAACATCTATATTAAAATGTTTTAAATAATTAAACATTAAAATATCATCTTCTGTAGGATTATGTCTTGAATCTACAATTAAAAAACATTTTTTTAAGTTTTCTGACTTTTCTAAATATTCTTCAATCATTTTTCCAAAATCCATACGCTGTTTCATTTCTCTTTGTGCATAACCATACCCAGGAACATCTACAAAATAAAATTCTTTATTAATTAAATAAAAATTAAGTGTTAATGTTTTACCAGGTTTACTAGATGTATATGCTAAATTTTTACGATTAGTTAGTGCATTAATAAAACTACTTTTTCCAACATTACTTCTGCCTAAAAATACAAATTCAGGTAAATTATTTTTATTTGGATATTGTTCTTTTTTTACACAACTTATAACATATTCACTACTTTTAATAACCATGTTTTTATACCTCGAAATATATTATATCAAAAAACAAATAGTTTTGCATTAAAAAAACCATGAGTAATCTCATGGTTTAAATATTTAAATACTTTGTAAGCCATATTCTGTCCTTCTATAAGAAGGGATAACCATTTATCTCACTATAAACAAGTGTAATTTTAGTGGATTCATTTCTCCCTAAAATCATGCCCCTACCAAAATTTGGGTTGCTAGCTTGTGGGGTTTACCCGTTCCACTCTTTTGTTTCCAAAAGAAACTCGTCTCTGTGGCACTTTCAGGACTACACCATGGCATTAAGCTTTAGGTTTCATCCGCCGTAACTAATAAATTAGTTCCTTAACTTATTTTTTCGTTAAGCGCAAACACTACAATCATCGCAGATTGTGCTAGTATGGACTTTCCTAACACATAAAATGTGCTCAGTTATCTTTCCGTATTAAATATTTTAATAATTTATATTTATAATATTATTCTTCGTTGTTTTCAGCATTTTCTTCAGATTCAACCTTTTCAATTTTTTCTTTAGGTTGGCGTTGTTTTTTAGCACGTCTATCATCTTCAGATTTTTCAGGTTTAGGCATTGTGTCTTTTCTTGAGAATCTTAGTTTACCACCTTGACCAACTTCAATTAATTTAACAACAATTTCATCGCCTTCTTTAACTTCATCTTCAACCTTAGCAACTCTTCTCCAAGCCAGATTACTAATATGAACCAATCCTTCGCATCCAGGCCAAATTTCAACAACAGCACCAATTTCAAGTACTTTAATTACTTTAGCAGGATAAATTGCATTAAGTTCAGGTTCACGACAAATATTTTCAATTAATTCAACTGCTTTATCAATCCATTCAAGTTCAGCATGCATAATAAATACTCTACCATCTTGTTCAATGTCAATCTTAACTTGATTACATTTTTCAATAATGTCTTGAATATTTTTACCACCACTACCGATAACTTCACGAATTTTTTCAGGATCAATCTTAATCATCTTAACTTTTGGAGCATATTTAGAAACTGTAGGACGAACTTCAGAAATAGTACTCATCATATGATCAAGAATTTGCATACGACCTTTTTTAGCTTGTGCTAAAGCTTCTTTTAAGATTTCAAATGTAATACCTTTACATTTAATATCCATTTGAAGTGCAGTGATACCATCTTTAGTACCAGCTACTTTAAAGTCCATATCTCCATAGTGATCTTCTAAACCTTGAATATCTGTAAGAATTGTATATTTAGAACATTCATCATCTTGGCTGATTAATCCCATTGCGATACCAGCAACTGGAGCCTTAATTGGAACACCTGCAGCCATAAGAGCCATTGTACCAGCACAAATTGAAGCTTGGCTAGATGAACCATTAGATTCTAAAATTTCAGATACAACTCTTATTGTATATGGGAATTCATCTTCAGATGGAATAACTTGAAGAATTGCTCTTTCACCTAAAGCACCATGACCAATTTCTCTACGTCCAGGAGCTCCATAACGACCAGTTGAACCTACTGCAAATTGAGGGAAGTTATAGTGAAGCATAAATCTTTTACCTTCTTCTACACCTAAACCATCAATAATTTGGAATTCAGTTAAAGAACCAAGTGTTACAATAGAACAACTTTGAGTTTGTCCACGAGTAAATAAAGCAGAACCATGAGTTCTTTCAAATAAATCTACGCGTGAAGAAAGTGGTCTAATTTCATCAACACCTCTTCCATCAGGACGAATCTTATCTTCAGTAATTAAACGACGAACTTCTTCAGCAAGCATATGTTCTAATACCATATTAACATATCCTTGTTTTTCAGCAAGTTCAGTAGGTTCTAAAGATTCACCAGCAAAAATTTCATCAAAATGAACTCTTGTTTTTTCATTAACTGCTTCAATATTTGCTTCTCTTTCCAACTTATCATATGTAGAAATTGCAACTTTTAAATCTTCAAATGCATATTCACGAATTGCATTTTCCAATTCTTCTGGAATTTTAAATAAATCTGGTACTTGTTTTTCTTTTCCGCAAGCAGCAATTACTTCCATTTGCCATGCACATAATTTTTTAATTTCATCATGAGCAAACTTAAGTGCACCAAGCATATCATCTTCAGATACTTGTTTTGCGCCAGCTTCAACCATATTAATAGCTTTAATTGTACCAGCAACTGTTAAATTAATATCAGAAGCTTCAAGTTCTTCAACACTTGGATTTAAAATATATTCACCATTTATACGACCAACAACTACACCAGCAATAGGACCTTGGAATGGAATATCAGATACACCAAGTGAAAGTGATGCACCAAGCATTGCAGCCATAGCAGGAGAACAGTTTGGATCAGCACTTAATACCATATTAATAACTTGAACTTCATTACGATAACCATCAGCAAATAATGGTCTAATTGGTCTGTCAATTAAACGTGAAACTAAAGTTTCATGTTCAGTAGGACGAGATTCTCTTTTTAAAAAGCCACCAGGAATTTTACCACCAGCATAAAGTTTTTCTTGATATAGAACTGTAAGTGGAAAAAAGTCAGTAGCCATTACTTGATTACTACAAACGGCAGAACTTAAAACTGCTGTATCATCGTATCTCACTAAAACTGCACCATTTGCTTGCTTAGCAAGTTCGCCAACTTCAACAACAAATTTTCGGTCGCGTTGAACGTATTCAAAAACATGTTTTTCCATTTTTTCTTTTCCTTTCAAATTTTTATATATAAATTATTTATTTTTTTACCTACTCATGTAAACAAGACTAAAAGGGCACAAAGTGTGCCCTTTAGACTTATTTTCTTAAACCTAATTTGGCAATAACTTCACGGTAACTTTGAACGTCTTTAGCTTTTAAATAGTTTAAAAGGTTACGACGATGACCAATTTTCTTCATTAATCCACGATGTGAGTGGAAATCATGAGGATGTTGTTTCATGTGGCCATTAAGTTTGTTGATTTCTGCAGTTAAAATAGCAATTTGAACTTCAGTAGAACCAGTGTCACCTTCAGCACGCGCAAATTTTGCAATAATTGCGGCTTTTTCTTCTTTTGTAATACAAGCCATTTTCTTGTCCTCCTTATTATAATTTCGTAACTTAATACGATTAATATGCCAATACAATGTATATCGTCGGAAGAATCGATAAACTTTGTATAGGTCGAATATATTATACTACTTTTTTCATTTTTTTGCAAGCATAAGGTTTTTATTTATTATATTTTTTTTATCTTTTTCTAATTGAGCTATTAATTCATCAACATTATTGAATTTAAGTTCATCTCTTATAAAACAAAATACCTCAATTTTTAAAGTTTGATCATATAAATTTATATCTACATCAAATAAATTTATTTCTATTGATAAATTATCAGTAAAATTGCAAGTTGGATTATGCCCTATATTCATCATTCCAAGAAATGACTTATTATTAAAATAAACATTAACTCCATAAACACCAGTTTTTAACATTCTTTTTACATCATCATTATTTATATTTGCAGTAGGAAAACCGATTTTTCTTCCTATTTGTTTACCTTTTATAACATTTCCTATAAAATTATAATTATATCCAAGTAAATTATTTACTTGTTCAATATTACCATTATTTAATAATTTAATAATTTTTGTACTACCTATTTTTTCATTATCTATTTTTACAATTTCAATAATTTTAGTAGTTATTAAATTGTTACTAAGTTCTGTTATCTCAACAGCTTTTCCTTCTCCTTTATAACCAAATTTAAAATCATCTCCTACAACAACATCTTTTGTATTCAATTTTAATAAGTATTTAGTTACAAAATCATTTTTTGAAATTTTTAAAAATTGTTCATCAAATTTTATTACAATTAAAAAATCAACATCAAATTTTTCTATTAACTTAAATTTATCTGACAGAGTTAATATGTTTAATCGATTAATTTTATTAATGATAGTTAAAGGATGAGGATCAAATGTTATAACTGCTGATTTATAACCTTTTATTTTCGAAAGTTTAACAGTTTCTTTAATTAACTTTTGGTGTCCGAGATGTATTCCATCAAATGAACCAATTGTAACAACAAGTGGATATTTTTCCTTTTTTAAGTATTCATCAAAATAAATTAATTCCATACTCTTACCGCCTTATACCCATAAATCGTTTTATCAAGTTCATATATTGCAATTAATTTATCCTCTTTCTTTATTACAATACGCTCTGGTGTTTCACCAATAATTTCTTTTATTTTACTTGGTGATATTTTCATACCATGAAGTGCTTTATAAATACAATCATCATCATCAATTAACACGTAATTTTTAAGTGTTTCTAGCATAGAATAACAATTAAATTTTCCCATACTTATTTCATCTAATGTGTTGCTTTTTTCAATTCTCCATACACCACATTTTGTCCTTATTAAACTATTCATTAAGCCAGGATATCCTAGTTTTTTAGCAATATCTACACATAATGACCTTATATATGTACCTTTAGAAACGAGTGTTTTAATAGAAAACTTATAATAATTTTCTTCTTTTATTACATTAGAAATTCGCGATAATTCAAAGATTTCTACATTACGTGGTTTTATTTCAACAATTTCATTTTTTCTAGCATATTCATAAAGTTTTTTTCCATTTACCTTGATAGCAGAATAAATTGGTGGAAATTGCTCAATTTTTCCTACAAACATTTTTAAACAATTATCAACTTCTTCATTTGTAAGTAGATTAACAGTTACATCATTTGTAGTATTACCAGTTTTATCAAAAGTATCAGTACTTCTACCTATTAATATTTCAGCAATGTATTCTTTAGAATCATTTTCAAGAAATTGTACAAGCTTCGTAGCTTCATTTATGCAAACAACTAACACACCACTAGCATCTGGATCTAGAGTTCCAGTATGTCCAACTTTTTTTGTATTAAAAATCCTTCTAATTTTATTGACTACGTCATGACTAGTCATACCAATTGATTTGTTAACAACAATTATTTTATCCATAAAATCCCTCATTATATTACTAGTTTACCATAAAATGATATTTTTTTCAATTTAAATAAATTATAATATATTATAAGCGAGGACTTTTTATGCAAAACTTATTTTCCTTTTTAAGTATTACATTATCTAGGTATGAAAATAATAAAATAATAGTTAATATAGAAAACTTAAAAATTGATTTTTATATTGATTTAGAAAATATTAAAAAAATCATTTATGAAATATATCCAAATATCAAAATTGAATTTATTAATTTTCAGGAACGAAAAAACAATAAAAATTTTTTAATAATCTTAACCCTAATTAATCAAGAAACATCTCATGAAATTATAAATCCAGAAAACAATCATTTATATTATTTGGACCAATATAATACAACAATTACAAACAATATGATATTAAAGTATAATGTTATTGCTATTTGTATTGTTGGATTAATTATTAAAGAAATTCTTCTTAACAAATATAAAATTACTATTTTTACTCATATAAATTCAATTGGAAACATCTATGACACAGTAAATGATTATAATAAATTACTTATTGATTTATACAAATTTAAAAATGACAAATTACCAATTGTTGATTCTAGAGCTAAAATTATGATGCAAAAATTACTTAACAAAACAATTAATGAAAAAAAATCCATAAGCGGAAGTCTTCAAACTATTATTTATAATTTACCAAAAGGTTTAGGATATCCATATTTTAATTTATTTGAAAGCAGTATTTCAAAAATATTATATCTAATTCCTTCATTAAAATCATTAGAATTTTCTAACGTTTATAAAATAAACAACGAATTAATTCAACCTATAAAAAATATTTCCTTTGTAGATGACAAATTATTATATGATTCAAATATTTATTATGGTGTTGAACAAGGAATAACCACTGGAGACTTTGTTTATTTTAACACTCATTTTATCCCACCACTAATTTATCAAAAAAATAGTATAAGTATTAATTATAAAACATTAGAGAATACATATATTGAACCAATTAAACAAGAATATTTTACAATGCATAAAAATATTTTCCAAGTAGAAGCCCTAACTGCTATTTCGATATATGAAATGATAAGAATGAAATAAGAGAAATTCATAAAAAATGAATTTCTCTTATTTTTTAATAAACATTAGTATATACAAAATTTCTTGTTTTAGGATCAAAAGCTATTTCTATTCCATCAAAAGTATTAATATATATTAAACATCCATCTTCAGTTGATTCAAGTTTTATATAACTTGGTAAATCTATATCGCTTACATAATTATATGTAGCTACTAAATCTAATTCAAACAACCCATCAAAATCTGTAAATGATTCTGGAGTTAAATCATCATCTTTATATTGTGCTCTTGCATTTGTAACCATTGCTGCTTCAAAACATTGAACAATAGTTAACACTTCTGATTGTGCAACCGTAATCTTTGTAGTTTGAATATACCTTTTATAACTTGAATATAATATAGTACTTAAAATACCTATTATAGCAACAACAACTAACATTTCAACTAATGTAAAACCTTTTTTTAATTTTTTATTCATTATATTTTCCTCCTAATTTAATATAGATTGTACTTCTTCTATTGAAGTAATACCATTTATAATTAATTCCCTTCCATAATCTATCATTTTTTCTATTTTTTTCTTTTTAATCAAATTCCAAAACTTATTTATAGATGAATTTTCAATGATTAATTTTCTAAAATCATCATCAAAAACAATAACTTCATAAACTCCACATCTTCCACTATACCCTGTCATATTACAGTAATTACATCCCTTTGGAATAAACACACTTATATCTTCATCAACATTTAAAAACTTTGCATCTATTTTAGTAATTTTAACTTTTTCTTTGCACTTATCACATAAACATCTAACTAATCGTTGAGAAATCACAGCCCTTAAAGCATCAACTAGTAAATATGGTTCAACATTCATATCTTTTAATCTATTTATAACACCGACTGAAGTATTAGTATGCAAGGTAGAATAAACTAAGTGACCCGTAATTGAAGCTCGACAGGCTATTTGTGCAGTTTCTAAATCTCTAATTTCTCCTATCATAATAATATTAGGATCTTGCCTTAATATTGTTTTTAAACAAGTCGCAAAGTCAAGACCAGCTTCATTATTAACTTGCACTTGAGTTATACCAGGAATTGTATACTCAACTGGATCTTCAACTGTTATAATATTTTCATTTCTTTCTAAGTTTTTTTCCAAAAAAGCATGAAGAGTTGTAGACTTCCCACTTCCAGTAGGACCAACTACTAAAACTAAACCGGAACTTAAATTAATTATTTTATTAATTTCTCCATATACATATTTATTTAATTTTAAATCTTCTAATTTCATTAAACCTTTATGAAGATCTAATATTCTAAGTGCTAATCTTTCACCAAAAATACCAGGAATTATAGATACTCTAATATCATAAATTTTATTCTCATATTCAAAATTTAATTTACCATCTTGTGGAATAAATTTTTTCGTGATATCTAAATTAGATAAAACTTTTATTCTTGTAGAAATTTCAGGTAAAGATTCAATTGGAAGTTCCGATCTTTCTTGAAGTTTTCCATCTATCCTAAATCTCACTTTAACTATTTTTTCTTGGGGTTCAAAATGGATGTCACTACACCCTAGATTAATTCCTTCTTCAATAATAGACTCAACAATTTTAACAATTGGAGAATTTTCAATTTCAATATCATAAAACTTAGTACTATCATCATTAAGTGCATTTTGAGATGAAAGATCAGTTTTAATCTTAAATTTATTAATTGCTTGACTTCTATTATCACTTAATTTAATACTTTTTAATATTTCACTCCAACTATTATCATTTACATAACATAAATAAATTTCTTCTTTTATAAAAAAAGATAATTTATTTATATTATAATACTCAAAATTACTTGTAATTAGCACTACATATCCATTATTATGTTTACAATAAATTAAGCATCCATATTTTTCAATAAACTCAATGGGTAAAATAGTTAAGCACTTTATATCTTTTGTTAAGTCTCTATAATCAATTTCTAAAATTTTCATTACATTCCCCCTATATTATTTAACATTGAAAATAAAGGAATAAATATTGCAATAATCAAAATTATTACTACCCCCGCAATAAATAATATCAATGCGGGTTCTAAAATTGTAGTAAGCCGTTGAATCCTATTATGAAATTCTTCTTCATAAATATTACCAAGTATATCTAACGAATAACTTAAGTTTGCTGTTTTTTCACTTATATAAATAGTTTCAATTACTAGATGTGGAAAAAAATCTAATAAAAATAAAGCTTGTGAGATTGTAGAACCAGATTTTATCTCATCTATTGCAAATATAAATTTTTCTTTTATATATAAATTATTAATTAGCGTTGAACAAATATCAATACTCGTAACAACTGGTATACCACTATCAATTAATATTTTAAAGCATTTACAAAACTTACTTGTACTATTGATTATGAAGAAATTTTTATAAATTATTAATTTTGTTTTAATCTTATCTATAAAATATTTTCCTTTTTGAGTTTTAGAATATAACATTAAACAAATAAATAAAATTATACTTCCAATCAATATGTATATAAAATAATTTGAAATAAACGTGCTAATTAATATTATAATTTTTGTCATTAACGGCAAATCAACTTTAAGCTCTGTGAAAATTTTTACAAAAGATGGTACTATAACTGTTGAAATTACAATAATTACAATAAAACATAATAGTAATAACAAACAAGGATAAAACATTGTATTAACTATTTTTTTCTTAATACTTATTTCAAAACGATAATATGAAATTAAATGTTCAAAAATACTTCTTAAATTACCACTTATTTCAGCTAAATTAATCATCGTCCTAAAAAAAACAGGAAAAATATTAGGATAATTGGCAATTGCATTATAAAATGATTTTCCTTTAGATATTTCTTTTTCAATTTCAATTAACACATTTTTAAATTCTGCTTTTTGAACAACATCTTTTGTAAGATGAATTGCTTCTTTTAAAGTTAAACCTGCTTTTAACATCATATTAATATTTTCACAAAAACTTAATATATCTTTTTTATTTACAGAAATAAAAGTAAATAATTGTTTTTTATTTTTATATTTTTTATATTTGATTAATTTATAATCATGTTTCAATAAAATTTTTATTAACTCATTTTCATCTTCTACTTGTAGATAACCTTTTATCTTTCTACCTGTAGGTAATCTTGCAACATAATAAAATTTTGTCATTATACTTTTCTCCTTTTAATATTAATTAAATTATCTTCAATAAATATATCAAATACAATATTTAAATCATTTTTATAATATATTGTATTATCTTTTATGTAAAACAAATCATTTTCAAGTTCATTACTAATGTAAAAATTATATGCTTTTTCTTCTAAAATCCTATCATTTTCAATATCATTTGTAATATTTGTAATTTGATTATTGATTTTAGTATTAAAAATAAAAATACATCCTATATATGAACAAAATATAAATAATAACATTAATGTAATTATTATTGTATTACCTTTCTTCTTTTCCATATTTCAATCTCCTCTTCATTATAAAAAATTTTTACACTAATCTCCAAGTTATTTTCATAATATTCCATAGCGATACTTTCAAACATTGTTTTAGTTACTTCATCATTAATTAAATTAATATTATAAATAATATTTATATTGTTCTTAAAATTACCTGGATCACTTGTAAATATTTTATAACTATTTTCTATGAATATAGATTCTGTTAAATTATCCCTACTTTTATTTACATTTGAATATATTTTAGGGATTATAAATGTAAATGTAAATATTAAAGTAAATATTAATAACATACTTACAATTACTTCTATTAAAGTAATCCCTTTTTTAAATTTTATTTTTCCCATATTTCAATTTTCTTTCATCTAAATATTTTACATTTTCCATGTATTCAGTTAAAATAACATTAACATTAAATAATTTCTCAACTAAGCTGTGATATTCCATATAATTTCCCTCAAAAATTACTTCATCAATTTTATTATCAATTGACTTTATTATGGAGTTATATATTTTATTAAATTCAATATTATCTTCATTTAAAACTAAATAATTAATAATTTTACTATTTAATATTTGATAAATTCTATAAAACTTATTATTTTTTTGAAGTAATAACACATATTTTTTATTAAATAAAAACAAATTTTTATTTATATAACATTGAAGCATCAAAATATCTATTCCAAAATACACTTCCTTTTTTCCTACGAATGAGACTAATGACTTAATTTTATTCATAATATCATGTTTAACTAATGCACATACAACTTTTTTATTTTTTGTATTTAATTTAATTTCACCACTGAGTAATGAATACTCTAAATGATAATTTGGATAATACACATTCAATTCTTTTTTTACATTAATTTTTGTATTTAAATTATTATTAATAGTTTCAATTAAAACATCATTACTAATATAATTAATAAATATTTTATTTTTCCTAAATTCGGGTGTATTTAATATATTAGTTAGGTAATATTGAACCTCATTAATCATATTGAAACTTTGATAATATTCTTGTTCGACAACTTTCACATTATTATTAAATTTCAATTTTTCAATATAAACAAAATATTCATTTTCTAAATTAAATATTTTCACCTCAACTAATCGCATAAACATTCCCTCTAAGTACAAATTTAATACTTTCTTTACCATTAGAAAAATTAAGAATTATTATTTTTTCTCCTATTACATAATCCTGTAATATTACATTGTAATAAACATCATTAATATAACACTCATTATTGAAGATAATTTCATTTTCGTCAATCTTAATTTTCAAACCATTTTGATTACTATAATAAATATCTGAATTAATATTATTAATTAGATTTAACTTTTGATAAAGTCTCATTTCATTTAAATTATTAATTTGTAGTTCATTTATTAAATTAAGATTTTTTGTTAAATTATTTAATAAAGGATAACAAATAATAATAAATAAACCAAAAATAATAGTTGTTACTAACATTTCTATTAACGTAAATCCTTTTTTCATACACTTTCTCCTCACTTATATAATTAAAAAAAAAGAGTAATTTGCTCTTACACAAATTACTCTTTTTTTAGGAAATAAAAAATTTAAATTATGAAAAAAGAACTTCTTTTTTCGTATATTCATTAAAAAGTTCATTATATTCAATAAATCCACATTTTTTCCACGATAACTCACCCTTAATAAATATACAAAAGATTGGAAAAATACGCTTATTTAGATTACAAACACACATAAAATCTTCTATATTTAAATAATATACATTAATTAAATCTTTATTTAATAATAGATTTAACCTTGCAGAATAGATTTTGCTATATGCATCTATATGATAAGTACATATAATAAAACTTTTTTTATTATTTATTAGTGATTTTATCTTATTAATATTCGTATTTATAATCATATTACTTCTCCCACTTATATTATAACATTCTTTATTTGCAAAAACACACGAATTTTGGTATAATATTAAATAGTAAAGAGGGTAATTATATGAATATTATTGGAATAATCATTGAGACTAATCCACTTCATAACGGACATAAGTATTTTATTGATGAGATAAAAAACAAATATAATCCAGATGTGCTTATTGCGGTTACTTCTACTTCTTTTACGATGCGTGGTGAAGTATCCGTTATTAATAAGTTTGACAAAACTTCTGCGCTTCTAAAAGCAGGTGTCAATTTAGTTTTGGAATTTCCGTTTATCTTATCGACACAAAGTTGTGACTATTTCGCATCAAATGCTTTAACTATTTTAAATTCAATTGGTGTAAACCACATAATTTGTGGCTGTGAAAATGATAACATTGATAATTTCAAAACTTTTTACGATTTAGAAAACACTACTCAATTTATTAATTTATTTAAAGAAAACTTAAAAAAACATAATTCCTATAAACAAACATTTGAAAATACATTAAAAGAATTAAATATTAATTCTTCTCTAATTGAATTATTCAGTAAACCTAACTTTACACTTGCTTATCAATATTACAAAACAATAAAATATAATTATCCAAATATCCAAATATCATTAATTAAGAGAACTAATAGTTATGATGATGAAAATTTAGACTCGAATATTGTATCCGCTAAAGCTATTAGAAACGCAAGAATTAAAAATCTCGATTATTCACAATACTTGCCATTTGATGAAAATCTTATTGATTTAAATTATGCGTATAATAAATTAATGACACTAGTTAATTATGCATGTTTAATCACTACAAATTACAGTAGTACTATAAACACTGAAGGCATAATCAATTACATTATTAATAATTATAAGCATACCACTTCCTATGATGAATTTATTAATAATCTATGCAATAAACGCTATTCTAAATCAAGAATTAATAGAACAATTCTTTATATGCTACTAAACATAAATAATTTTTATCATAATAAAATTTATCTAAGAATACTTGGTACTGATAATATAGGTCTAAAATATATTAATACTTTAAATAAAGAAGTAAAAAAACTAATTTTTTCAAGTGTTAAAGAAATAAATAGCGACCAAATGTGTTATAATATATTAGAAATAGAACTTCTAGCTACTAAACTATATTCATTAATCACTAATAACAATGAATTAATTATAAAAGAATATCAACTACCAATTAGAAAGGACTAATTTATGACAATGGATGAATTAAAACAACTGTTAGAACAAATAATCGATCCAACAGTTAATAAAACTTTAAAAGAAACATATGGTATTAAACATATTGGTTATGATGATGAAAAAGATGTCGTGACACTTATTGTATCAATTGGAAAACTTGGTGGAGATGGAGAAAAAACAATTCGTCGTCAAATTGCAAGAGTAGTAAAAATAGATTGTGGTTATACTGGAATTCGTCTTCAATTAGAAGAATCAAAAATCTACAATAGTATTACAAAAAAAGACATAAAATTTATTGGTATTATTAGTGGAAAAGGTGGAGTAGGAAAAAGTAGTGTTGCGGCTAATATTGCATATCGTTTATCAAAAAAAGGTATTCGTGTAGGTATGATTGATGCAGATATTTATGGTTCAAGTTTACCAACGGTTCTAGAAATTCCACACCAAAATCCAAATTATGATGACGATAAAAAAATTATTCCAATCGAAAAAGATGGAATAGAACTTATTTCTACAGAATTTTTCACAGATCCCGGTCAACCTGTAATTTGGCGTGGAAGCATGTTAAACAGTATGTTATCACACTTCTTCTATGATATAAAATGGCATTCCGATACTGAGTATGTAATTATTGATTTTCCACCTGGAACAGGTGACATTATATTAGATGTTAAAAACATCGTTCCACAAACAAAAATGATTATCGTTACGACACCAAACGTATCTGCATCTCACGTTGCAGTAAAAGCGGGCTTAGCCGTTAAAACTCTTGGTCATGAAATTTTAGGTGTTATCGAAAATATGTCATATTACATCAACCCTGTAAATAAAGAAAAAGAATACATCTTTGGAAAAGGTGGTGGATATAAGGTATCAAATACTTTAGATACTGAATTAATTGCAGAACTTCCAATTAATCGTCCTAAATATCATCAAGATTTATATGAAATTGATGAAGAAAATGGTAAAATTTACGATGATATTACTGAATTTATTATATATAAAAGTAATTAAAACTCAACAGAGAACCTGTTGAGTTTTTTTTACCAAAACCAATTTGCAGATACAAATATAGTAAATATAATAGATATAGTCGTAATCATCAAAGACATAAAATTCCAAAAAAGATACTTTACATCTGTAAGTTTAATATAATTATTAACTGATATTATTGTAGCAATAACGGATAATACTATAGAAATAGGCATATAAAAAATAAATAAATAACCAGTTAAATGCCAAAGATCAAATAAACCAAATAAATTGAATAAGAAAAATAATAAAGTTAACAACCAAGCAATGCTCGAAAATATATAATTAATTAATGTTATTATTTTTTTACTGTTCATATTTATATTTTCTCCTTTACTTTAAAACAAAAATATATAAAAAATTGTGTCGAAATATTATTAATTTAATAATTTTTCTAATGTACTTCTTAAAAGTTCTTTTTTTTCATCTGTTTCAGGATCGATAGTTACAATACCATTTTCAATAATTACAAAATCATCAATTTCAATGTTTCTAGGTAACATTTCAATTGGCAAAATAAATGACCTTTGATTTTCTAAAATAATGACTGCGGTAGTTTCATCTCCATCAGATGAGATTGAAGAAACAAAGCCTTTAAGCATTATTCTTCATCAGCTCCTTCTAATTGATCTTCATAAAATTGATCAATTACTTCATTAATCATATCATATTCTTCATCAGTTTCTAGTGTAAATAATTCACCATCACCATCTTCATTTTCAATAAATGAATAAGCAAATAAATCCATTTCTTCTTCATCAGAATCAAGCTCATCGATTGGATATAAAACGACATAATTTTTTTCTGTTTCAGGATGTTGATATGTAAATAAGATTTCACACACTCTTTCTCTACCTTGTTCATCAACAATAATAATTTTATTTTCATTTTGTTCCATTTTAATTTTTCTCCTTATCTAATACTATCTAAATATGATTGTAATATTAACGTAGCCGCTAAAGTATCAACCACTTTTTTTCTTTTATTTCTGCTTACATCTGCAGAAATCATAACTTTTTGAACTTCTAAAGTAGTAAGTCTTTCATCATAAAGAATTACTTCTAATTTAGTTCTTTCTTCAAGCATTTTTTTAAACTCTAAAACATACTCAGATTGTGGACCCAATGTGCCATTCATATTTAGAGGATACCCCATAACAATCTTTTCTGCTTTCTTTTCTTCAATTACTTTTACAACTTCTTCCAAAGCGGTATTTAAATCTTTTTCAAAAAATCTAACTGTAAAAAGTGAAGTAGCAATCATTCCAAGTGCATCACTTATTGCGAGTCCACAAGTTCTATTACCAAGATCAAGTCCAATATATCTCATTATTTAATTGAATCCTTTACCATTTGTAATGCTTCATCAACTTTAGTAACATCTTTACCACCAGCTTGAGCAAAATCAGGTCTTCCTCCACCATTACCTCCAGTAATAATTGCAGCATTCTTTACAAGCATACCACAATTTGCAGCATTTTCCTTTGATTTTGCAACAAAAATAATTTTTTCATTATTAATTATATTTGCAAAGAACACAACACACTTACTAAGTTCTGCAGAAACTTTATCAATAATATCCTTTAATACATCATTATTAATATTTTCTACTTTTTTAACTAAGACACTAATACCATTAATAGTTTCTACTTCGTCAAAATATGATTTATATGATGATGAATTTTTACTTCTAAACATATTATCATATGCTTTTTCTAACTCTTTAACTAGTTTTCTAGATACTTCTACAGCTTCGCGATAATTAATTATATCTTGATAACTTCCAGTAAGTACAGGAATATTAAACTTAGGCATATCAAGTTTAAAATCATCTTTATTTGCTTTATTGACTATTTCATTTGCTTTAGAGATTAAAACAGTAATTTCATCTTTACTAGCACTTAAATATTCATTTAAAGACTTTAAAACATTATCACCTGTTAATGCTTCAATTCTAAAAATACCAGACCCTTTTGATTCAATGGATACAATTGCAAACTTACCAATTTCTTTAGTGTTACTTACATGTGTTCCACCACATAGTTCTTTAGAGAAAGTCATATCAACAACTCTGACAATATCACCATATTTTTCACCAAATGCAGCTTGAGCACCTGTTTTTAAAGCATCTTCTTTAGATAATTCTAGAATTTTAACTTCAGTCTTAGCAGAAATTTGTTCATTAACAAGATTTTCAATTTCTAATATTTCATCATTTGTTAAATTGTTATAGTGATTAAAGTCAAATCTAAGACGATCATCAGATACAAGTGAACCTTGTTGAACAACATGACTACCTAAAACTCTACGTAAACTTTCATTTAAAAGGTGAGTAGCAGAGTGATTTGAACATACATTATTTCTAAATTCTTCACTTACTTTTAATAGCACTTCATCATTGACACTAATACTAAAATTACCAAAATTTACTAAATGTGCATGTTGACCATTAGGAAGTTTAAATGTATTTAATACTTTAAATGCTTCATTTCCAACTATTATTTCACCTTGATCGCCTACTTGCCCCCCCATTTCTGCATAGAATACAGTTTTATCAAATACAACAACAGTATTTCCAGAGGACTTTACAAGTAATGAATTATTATTAAATAAACCTATTACTTTTGCATTAACCTCTAAATTATTATAACCTACAAACTTGCTTTCAGTTACAAAATTTAAATATGCTTCATTTTGTGTATTCATTGATTGCATATCACTTCTTGCAGCACGAGCACGCATTTTTTGAGCATTCAGTTCTTCTTTAAATCCTTCAATATCTACCTTGAACGAAGCTTCTGAAGAAATTTCTTCAGTAAGTTCAATTGGGAATCCAAATGTATCATACAATAAGAACGCATCACGGCCAGAAATAGTATCTAATCCTTTATTCTTATTATTATTAATAATTTCATTTAATTTCTTTTCTCCAGTTTCAAGTGTTCTTAAGAAGTTTTCTTCTTCAGTTTTAATAATTTTTTCAATAATAGGTTGTTTTTCAACTAAATAACCATAATATTCTTTCATTATTTCTACTACAATAGAAACCATTTTATAAAGGAATGGTTCATTAATACCTAATTTCTTACCATATCTTACAGCACGACGAAGAATTCTACGTAAAACATAACCTCTTCCCTCATTAGAAATTATTGCACCATCTGCAACAGCAAAACTTACGCTTCTCACATGATCTGCAATAACTCTAAATGCCATTTTGTTATCACCTTCGTATTTAATGCCTGTATAATTTTCTACAAAATTAATTAAAGGTAAGAACAAGTCAGTTTCATAGTTAGTTTCTGTTTCTTGGAAAATACATGCAAGACGTTCTAATCCAGAACCAGTATCGATATTTTTACTAGGAAGTTCTGGATATTCTTCTCTTGAAAGATTTGTAACTGAGTTAAATTGACTAAGAACAATATTCCAAATTTCAATATAGCGTTCATTATCCATATCTTCTTCAAGCATTTTTATTCCTAATTTTTCAGGATCATACTTTTCGCCACGATCGAAGAAAATTTCCGTATCTGGTCCACATGGTCCTTCACCTATTTCCCAGAAATTTCCAGGAAGAGGAATTAAATGTGATTTGTCAACACCATTTTCAACCCATCTATTAAATGTTTCAGTATCATCAGGGTAATATGTGATATAAATTTTTTCTTTAGGAAAACCAAACCATTTTTCATCAAATAAAAGTTCAGTGGCCCAAGGTATTACTTCATCTCTAAAATAATCACCAATAGAAAAATTCCCTAACATTTCAAAGAATGTATGATGACGTGATGTTCTACCAACATTATCAATATCATTAGTTCTAATTGATTTTTGAGCATTACACATACGTGGATTAGTAGGTTTTTCACGCCCATCAAAATATTTTTTTAGCGGTGCAACACCAGCATTAATCCAAAGCAATGTTGGATCATCATGTGGTACAAGTGGTGCACTAGGAATTACAGCATGACCTTTAGTTTTAAAAAAATCAAGCCATAATTGTCTTATTTCATAACCTTTTAACTTTTTCATATATAATCCTTTCAATTAATCATTCATAAAAAAAGTTCGCTCCTAAAAAATCATAGGAACGAACTAAAATTCGCGGTACCATCCTAGTTTATAAATTAAAATTTATACGCTTAGTTATTGTTTTAACGCTACAAGCGGAGAGGATTAGTCCCATCTAAAGAAGTAGCTTCAATATATCAATTATTAGCTTTTCACCAACCAGCTTTTCTCTATAATAATTCAATATATCTACTTATCTTCTATCATTGATTTTATTTATGCAGCTTCTTCAGGATTTGCATCATCAGAACTTTCTTGTTCCTTTTGAGCTAATTCTTCAGCTTTTTGTAATTCTTTTTGACGTTTAGCTTCTTCTTTAGCTAAAGCTTTTTCTTTTTCTCTTAATGCTTGTTCAGCAAGTTTTGCACGTTCTTTAGCAGCTTGTTCTTTAGCAATTGCTTGTGCTTCTAAATCTTCAGCTTCAAGTAATACTGCAAGAGAATTTACTAATAAGTTTTGAACAGCTTCAATTGAAATAGTTTCATCACCTTTATAAACAGCTTTTAATTGCTGAACAGTATATTTAGCTTTATCAAATTCAACAACTTTATCAAAACTTACAACGCCATTATATTCATATAATAATTGACGCATTTCTTCAGTTTTTGCAAGGAATGAAATACGATAATCATTATTAGTTTTTTGAAGAACGATAAATGCAGTGCCATTATGAGCAAACTTATACATAGTTTGTTTTTCATTAACAGAAAGCTCAACATCATCACGATCTTTACCTACACTAACTGCAAATTCAACAACCTTAGTAAAGTCAGGTTCAATAGGTTTTTTCTCTTTAGCACGCTCTTCAGCTTCTTTTGCACGACGTTCAGCATCAAGACGAGCTTTTTCTTCTGCTTCAGCTTTAGCTTTTTCTTCAAGAGCAACTTTTTCAGCATGTGCATCAAGTTTAGCTTGAATCTCAGCTTTTTGTGCTTCAATTTCAGCTTCTAATTTCTTACGAGTTTCTGCAACAACTTCACGTTCTGATTTAATAACATCAAGTGAATGTTGTAATGAATCCATAATTAAATCAGCATCATTATCAGCACATTTTTGTAATGTGTCAACAATCTTTTCTTTTGATTGAGCGATAATAGCTAATGCTTCATCCAATTGTTCTTTTAACGCTTTATTTTGATCAATTAAAGCTTGTTTTTCTGCTGATAAAGTTTCATTCTTGTTTTCAAGTTCATTAACTTTATTTTCAAGTTCTGGATCAGCAACTATTTGGACATCAGCATTTGTTTCTGTATCATTCTCTTCAATTTCTTCAAAACCTAAAGCATCAAGATTATAATTTAATAAAGATTCTAAAATATACTCTCTAACTGTTTCATAAATTTTCTTAGCAGTTAGACAATTACTTTCCCATAAATCATATAATTCTTGACGACTCTTTACAACGTACTCTTCTTTTTCATTTGCAGCATGATTAACAACTAAAATGTGTAACCAAGCAGCACCAATTCCCAAAACAAGAGGAATTAAAATAAAGAATACAGATTTTGATTCCAAGCCACCAAATGCACGATAATCAAGTGCAATAGCAGCACCACCAAATGTATATGCAAGTGCTAGAATAGCAAAAATACCATCAGCTATTAATGATTCATTTTTAGATAGTTTAATAACAAACTTATAATAACCATGACTTAATGCAATTACTAAAACTAAAATTGCAGCTAAACCAATAATTAAAACAGTATATTTTAATTGGTCATAAACAGCACTATTTCTAACTAATAATAAAACAGTATTAAAAATAATTGCAGCACTATATGAGAATAGTGGAACATACGTAACAATTGAAGTAAACTTTACAGATGGACGATAACTACGATATTTAGCAGACCATCCCATAAAAGTAAATACTGCAACAGCAAAAGGAATTACCATATATTTAACAATTATTTCAAATAATGTTACTTTTTCAAGTGAATATGGAATACAAACTAATAAACTTAATGCAATAGAAATTACTGCAAAAAGGTGAAATAATTTACGATCACGTTCTAATAACATATTTTGCTAGTCCTTTCTATTTATTTTCTTCTTGTGCTTTTTGCTCTTTAGCTAATTTTTTAGCTTCAGCACGACGTTGTTTTTCTTCTTCTTTTGCTTTTAAAATGTTAGCAATTTCTTCATTAGCACCCTTAACTGATTCTCTAATGAATGATTTAATAACAGAAGTTTCTCCAACACCCTTATTAACATATTTTAACCACTTATTACCTTTAGCATTTTTAGGAATAGTAACTCCTTTAACACCTGTTAAAATAGTAGACCATTTCTTTTCAGTTGCTAAGAATGTAATACGATAATCACTATTAGTACATTGAAGAATTAAGAATTGAACTTTACCTTTAGTAAATTTAATAGTACCAGTACCATTTTCTTTAATGTTTTCTGCAACTTTCCAATCTTCTTCTTGTAGAGATTTAGCAAAAGCAACAACTTGTTCAAATGTTGGTTTAAATACTTTTTTCTTAGGAGTTTCCTTTTCAACAACAACTTCCTCTTCAACATCTTCAATTTCTTCTAATTTAGCAAGTAATGCTGCAACTTCAGCTGTAGCACTAACACGATATGTTTCTAATTCTTCACGTTCCTTAGTTAAAGCATTCTTTTCATTTTCAATTTGTTTTTTAATGTTTTCTGCTTGTTCTGCTACTTTTTCATCATTCTTAGTATCAGTTTGAACTAATAAATCATTTAATTCATCTAAATCTTCTAATGATTCAACTTTAAACTCCTCAAGTTCAGTTTTATCGTCTTCAATTTCTTCAGGTTGAGATTCTTCAACTTGTTCTACTTCTTCAATTTGTTCTACTTGTTCAACTTCTTCTACTTGATCAACTTCTTCTACTTGATCTTCCTGTTCAACATCTTCTAAATCTTGTTCAACAAAATAAGTTTCAAATTCATTTAGAATATCATTGTATGCATTATTGAATTCTTCATGAATTATATCATCAATTTGAACATTAGAAAGTTTAGAAGAATAAACTAATGTTTCATTAGCTTTGATCATCTTAACAATACTCTTGATATAAAATACTGTAACTAAAATAAGAACAGCATATAAAACAAATAAATAAGGATCATAATTTGAAGCACCATAAATATAACCATCTGCAACACCATAAGTTGCAGCATATGCATCTAAAATTCTCCAAGATAAAAGAACAAATACAATAAGTGATGCCCCAACAATAACATCAAAAATATAATTTGATTTTTTAGATAAACTAACAGTTACTTTATTAACAACAAGTAAAGCACAAATCATAAATACTAGATAACATACACAAATAGCTAATAATACAGCATGAGCACCAGCTGACATTGGATAGTATTTGAAAGTTAAAGTGTGAACTAATAAAAGTAATTGTCCAATAATAACAACGAAGATTGGTAAATAACTAAGAATATTAGCCACTTTACTTCTTTCTAATCTATTTTTAATTTGTTTATATTTTACTATATTTGGAAAAATACAAGCTCCTAATGCATATTCTGGAATAATCAAGAACTTTACAAAAAATTCAACACTTAAAATATTAGGACATTCGCTTGCGAATGGTAATGTTCTAAATGGGATTGCTGTAACAAGTCCAAGTATAATAGTAACAATACTAAGGATATACATTACTACTTTGTTTGCTTTTGTTAACATAATTTTCTCTCCTTTTGCCATAAGCATATAAATATTTTGTTGGTTTTTTATACACATTTTATGACTTTATTATATCACATTTTATTAATTTTGTAAAATGATTTTATCTTTTTTTATTAATTTTCTTTACTTTTACCACAATTTGGATAATTCTTATAATTGGTACCGCAATAATCATGCCAAAAATTCCTAATAATTTACCAAATAATGTAACAGAAAAAACAACTAAAATCGGATTAATTTCTAATACATCTCCTTGTATTTTTGGTGTTAAAAAATTACTTTCAATTATCTGTAAACACACAATAATTATAATCACATATACCAATAATTCAGGGCTTGATGCTAATACATATAGTCCAACAATAATCCCACCAATATACTGACCAATATAAGGAATTATATTTGTAATACCAATCACTAATCCCCATATTATAAAATAATCAATATCTAAAAACCAAAATGCTATACTACTAAAAAAAGATAATAAAATTGTAATAATTAAATAAGACTTAAAATATGCATGCATAGAAATTTTAATTTCTCTTAGAATTATATACAAATCATCATTTTTTATTGCTTTATTTCTAATCCAATTTTCTAATCTATCATAATAAATTATGAAATAAACTATTAATATCGGAGTAGTAATAGTTGGTATAAAGGAGGAAAAAATCGTTGTGACAAATTCTAATATTTTTGTTATTAAATTACTATTTGACTTAATAAAATAACTAATTACTGTTTTAAATTCAAGACCTAATTTTTTAAAAATAGAAACAGAATTAAACAATTCATTAATTCGGTCTATAAAAGCAGGAAAACTATCAATAAAATAATTTAATTCATCACCTATTAATGGAACTAAAAAAATAGAAAATAAGACTAATAAACTTAGTAAAAAAATTATAACAATTAAAACTGCTACATTATGTCTAACATTCTTCTTTTCTAAATACTTTATCCAAGGTGATACAATAAAACTTATTGTAAAAGCTATTAAAAACGGTATTATTATACCTATAATTCCAAAAATAAAACTTTCCAAATACTTATATAATAGTATGCAACTTAATAAGATTAAAACACTAATAAATACTTTTAAAAGACTATTAACACTTAGTTTCATAAAATGTACCTCACATTAATAGTTTATGCAAAAACATAGTATATTATAAAAAATAGAGTAAATCGAACACGATTACTCTATTTTTACTAATTAATCCCTATTTCTGGCTACTATTCTTAATAATAATTCTAACACTTCAAGGAACAACCAAATTACTGATATTGCAATACCAAATGCAGCATACCATTCATAAACTTTATTAATACCAGAACTTACAATTTCATCAGTTTGTTGAATTGTAATAAATACATAAATTGAGGAAATGATAACCATAATTACTGATATAAGAATTGATAATGAAGATCCTAAATACATTGACCACAAACTAATTCCTGTAGTTAATGCAAGAACCAATGAAGTAAGTGCAAAGAATACTGAAGCAATTGAAATACCAAGTATAACAATTATAAAAAACTTAATAAAACCAGGTTTCGCTCTTAACCCTGCATGCGAATATAAAATACATGCAGCAACCACAATACCAAGCGTGATCATTAATGCACCACCAGCTATTACGAAGCCTTCACCAGGTAACGCAAGTTCCAATAAATCACATATAACTCCAATTGTAATACCTTCACAAACAACATATGGTATTGATAATGACTTTGCTGTATGTGGTTTAAAAGTAATTATTAATTGGAAAACAATTGTTGCTATAATAGCAGCACCATATATTAAAAACATTTCAACACTAATTGTCTTAAAAAAGATTATTGATAAGCAAGCTGAAACTAAACATATTAAAAGTAATATTCCACTTTTAATACCTACACTATTCATTGATGCAGATTCTTGAGAATCATTATCAAAGTTTCTTAATTTTCTAAAAACAACATTATTTGTTCTCATTAATTTATCCTCCTAAAATAAAGTATTTTCATCATCTTCTTGTAAATCATCAAATACACCTAACATTTGTAATTTAGCAAATTGTGTTTTGTTGATTGCAGTTCTTCTTTCAACATCTTTTTTCGATGTAAATGGACGAACATTTCTTGCTTCAACAATTGATTTTGCAACAGCTTCACCAAGGTTTGGAACTGTAATAAATGGTAAATATAATGATTCTTTATCATCAGATATAACAAAATCAGTCGCAAGTGACTTATTAATATCTATTTGTTTAAACGTATATCCCCTTAAAACCATTTCAAGAGCAATTCTAAGTTCATCTAATAAATTTTCTTCTTTATTAGTTACATCATGATTTTGAATTTTCTTTTCAATCTCTTGAATTTTATTTCTAATCGCATTTTTACCAAGTGCAAATATTTCAGCATCATATTCCTTAGCACGAACTGAAAAATACACTGCATAATAATAAATTGGACGATGGACTTTAAACCAACCAATTCTTAAAGCCATAATAACGTAAGCTGTAGCATGTGCTTTTGGGAATAGATATTTAATTTTTTTACAAGTCCATACAAACCAATCAGGTACATTGTTATCAAGCATCAACTGTTCTTGTTCTTTTGTAATTCCTTTTCCTTTACGAACTGATTCCATAATTTTAAATGAATCAGCAGCAGGAACTCCTTTCGCAATAAGATAAATCATAATATCATCACGACACCCGATTACATCCTTAAATTCAACTTGAGGAAAACCCGGAATTTCATTTTTAACTAAAGCTTCTGCATTACCACTCCACACATCTGTACCATGTGACAATCCTGAAACTTTAATAATATCATTGTATGTACTTGGTTTAATTGTTTCAAGCATACCTCTTACAAATTTAGTACCAAATTCGGGCATGCCAATTGTACCACTTGATAGAATATCTAAATCATCACCTTTAATTTTAAGTGCATCTTTAGAACTAAATAAAGAAATTACATCATTATCAATAAATGGAATTCCTTCAACAGTACTAAACGGGAATTCATCAGGTCTTGCTTGAACATATTCAATTAATTTTTTAATTAACGTTGGATCATCATGACCTAAAATATCTAATTTTAAAAGATTTGCTTCAAAACTATGATAATCGTAGTGTGAAGTACGCCATTGCATTTGTGTCAAATCATCTTTTTCAGATACAGGTGGAAATTGAATCGGTGTAACATCATAAATTTCAATATCATCAGGAACAACAACTATACCACCAGGATGTTGACCTGTAGTTTTTTTAGAACCAGCAATAAATGATGCAAGTCTATCAATTTCACTTTGACGTTTAACAATGCCTTTATCATTATAATAATCACGAACATATGCAAATGCCGTTTTATCCATTACAGTTGAACAAGTACCTGCTCTAAATGCATAATCTTTACCAAACATTTGCTGTGTAAATGTATGAGCTTTTGCTTGATATTCACCTGAGAAATTAAGGTCAATATCAGGACATTTTTCACCAGTAAATCCAAGGAATGTTTCAAAAGCAATACTCATACCATCACGGTTCATTTTATGACCACAAACAGGACAATTATAATCTGGTAAATCAAAACCATTATTAACATTATCTAATGCTTCTTCAATATGTGATGGAATATTTGTTTGACCATATTTTTTCTTTTCATCTTCAGTAAATTTAAAAGCACTAAAATAACAATGTGGACATACATAGTGTGGTGTTAAAGGATTAACTTCAGTAATTTTCATCATTGTAGCAGCAAAACTACTACCAACTGATCCACGACTTCCTACAACATAACCATTATCGTTTGAATCTTTTACAAGTAAATGTGAAATATAATAAACAGAAAAATATCCGTGCCCAATAATAGCTTTTAATTCACGATCTAAACGTTCTTTAACGTATTCTGGAATATTAGGTCCATACATTTCATGGGCAGTTTGATCACAAATATCATAAATAGCCTGTTTCATTGATGGAACGCCATATTCTTTTCTAAAATCATCACGTGGTACAAATAATTTTTTAGGAAACAAATCAAACGTTTCAATCATATTATTAATTAGATTAGTATTTGTAACAACAATTTCATATGCAAGATCATTACCTAAAAAGCTAAATTCATTTAACATTTCCGTTGTTGATCTAAAATGCATATCAAGCGTTCCTTTATAACTAGCTAGTTCATGTGGACCACCACCATTAGGACGAGCAACTGATAAATAAATTTTTCTAAATTCAGAATCTTCAGGAATAAGTTCATGGACATCCCCAGTAGCAACTACAATCTTACCTTCTTCTTTTGCAACTTTAATAATTAATTTAATTGTATTTAAAACATAATCATTAGCACCTAAATCTTCTTCATCAAATAAGAATTGATATGATTTTGGAGGTTGAACTTCAATATAATCATATTTTCTAATTTTTTCACGAAGAATATCTTCAGTTTTTTCTAAAGCCGCTCTAAATACTTCACCATTTACACATCCACTACCAACTAATATTCCCTCACGATGTTGTTCTAATACATGATGCATAACTCTTGCATTACGACTAAAGTGATTAGTATGTGAATCAGAAATAATTTTATATAAATTTTTTAAACCAACATTGTTTTTAACAAGTAAATTAAGATGTGTTGGAATATAGTGTTTATAAATTTGTTTTGAATCAATTAAAGAGTTTAAATTCTTATAATTAGTAACACCAAGTTCTGCAATATCACCTAGCATTTTCATAAATACATTAGAAGTAGTCTTAGCATCATGAATAGCACGGTGTTGTTGTTCAATTTCAACTTTTAAAAACTTAGCACAAGCTCCTAAATTAAATCTTTTAAGTCCCTGTTCTGGGTATAAGCTACGAGCAATAATAATTGTATCAATACAAGGGTATTTTTTTTCAAAAATGCCTAAATCTTTCATTTTTGTATAAATAAAATCAGTATCAAATGGAGCATTGTGAGCAACTAAAACACATCCATCAATAAACTTTTTAAATTCAGGTAATACTTCTTCAATTGGTAAAGCATCAAAAACAGTATCATTAGTAATGGAAGTCAATTTAGAAATAGACTCTGAAATACGTTTTGTAGGTTTTACAAATTCAGAAAATGTATCAATTATCATTCCACTTTTAATTTTTACGCCACCAATTTCAATAATTTCATGATAATTAGCACAAAAACCAGTGGTTTCAATATCAAATACAACAAATGTAGCATCATTTAAATTAATATCTTCAGTTGTTAACGCAATTTTAATATCATCTAAGTTGATATAATTTGCTTCTAATCCTGCAATTGGTTTAATATTATGTTTTTTACAGGCATTAAAAAATTCTGGAAAAACATGACAATTTTCATGATCAGTTACAGCAACGGCAGAATGACCATATCTACTAGCTTGAGCAACATATTCATCAACATTTAAAATACTATCTAAAACACTCATTTTTGTATGAGCATGAAGTTCAATACGTTTTTCAGGCTGTCCATCAAATCTAACACGATATGAATCAACTCCTTGAATACTTAAACTATTACACATGATTACAACTGATTTAGCAAAATCATCCCACTCAATTGAACCAGCAATTTCTAAATATTTACCAGTTTTTAATTCTTTTTCAAAAATGTTTGCATCATCATCTTTATAAAAGCGTTTAAACATGATTGAATCTTTATAATTAGTAATTATACCAGTATAAAGATTTAGCTCTTTACCAGTCTTTTTACTCTTTAAATGCTTAACTTCACCTTTTACAAGCACCCCATTAACTATAACTTTAGTAGTACCATTAATTTGACTAAATTCTTGAATTTCTATACTAGTAAGTGGTATTTCATCAATCGTTATTTCTAATGGTTTATTTTTGTAATATCCAGTATAAGTACTACCTGTTGTATTACTTGCGGCATCTAGCTGAATACGCTTATAATTTTCCATCCCTACTGCAATATTATGATTTTCTAAAATTTGTAATTCTTTCTCATGCTCTGCCTTAAAATCAGTTCCATCATCATTAATATCAACAAAAAAGTTAATTTCTACAAGCCCATAGTTATCAAAAAACTTCTTAATTAATTTACATTGTGCTTCTACTACAGATTTTTCCATTTTTGTACCAACATATACAACAATTTCATCAGCGATAATTTCATATTGATACTTTCTTATAATGGATATTTCCCTTTTAACTGTAGCTAAAACTTTAATAGCTTCATTATAATATTCACTAATTAAATTATTACTTAAACCATTTAAAATACTTTTCCTGTAACTCACACTAAACTTACAAAATTCAGTTCCGATTTCTTCTTTTAAATAATTTCTTATACTCTCTGTTAAAAAATTAATTCTTTCAACACTTAGTAATTCATCAAATTCTAGAGTAATACGCCATGTTTTATTATCACTTAATAATACTCTATTCACTAATTCACCAGTTAATATATCATCTGTTACTTCAATATTCATCATTTTTAACATATTTAACCAACGTTCATTTTTTGTCATAACATAATACTCCTTCTTTTAGTTTTTTATCTTTTACGATAATAATAAATCCTCAAAACTATAAACTTCAGTAGATAGTTTATCAATAAAATCTCTTTCATGTGAAACAAAAATAATTGTACCTTGATATTTTTTTAGTGCATCAAGTAAATCATTTTTTGCATTGACATCTAAGTGATTAGTAGGTTCATCTAATATTAACACATTAGACTTAATCATCATAACTTTACATAATTTTAATTTAGATTGTTCACCACCTGATAAAGTTTTAATTGGTTGCAACACCATATCACCTCGTAAACCACATCTTGCAAGTAAACTTCTTATTTCCTTATGATCCATTTTTGGATAGATATTATGAATTTCTTCTAAAGCACTAATATTAGGATTATCAAAATTATGTTCTTGTTCAAAATAGGCAATTTTAACATTATCAACAAACTTAAAACTTCCACAAATTGGTTTAAGTTCATCAATTAACGTTTTTAATAAAGTAGATTTTCCTATTCCATTAAAACCAGTTATCGCAAGTCTAGTACCACTTTTAATTGTGAACGATATAGGCGGTAGTAAACTAGATACATAACCTATTTCTAAATCCTTTACTTCTAAAAACTTGTGTGATGCGATAGGTGAATAGTTAAAATATAGATTTAATCTAATATCACCACTTTTAGGAGCATCTAATACATCAATACGATCAAGCATTTTTTCTCTACTTTTTGCTTGACGAGCAGTTGAAGTTTTTACTTTATTTTTTTGAATATAAGCCTCTAATGTTTTGATTTCTCTTTGTTGTGCAGCATAAGCTTTCTCATAATTTTCCATCATTTGAGCTTTTTTAACTAAATAGTTTTGATAATTACCTTTAAACTTAGTAATTTTCCCAAATTCAATCTCAAATATTACATTAACAACATCATTAAGAAATTCTTGATTATGTGAAACAATTAAAAAATTGCCTTTATATTCTTTTAAATACTTAACTAACCAATCTACATGAATAGTGTCTAAAAAGTTAGTCGGTTCATCAAGAATTAATAAATCAGGTTTTTCAAGTAATAACTTCGCAAGAATAACTTTTACTTTTTGTCCACCAGATAAATTTTTCATTAACGTATTCATTCCAAAGTTTACAATACCAAGTCCCGATGCAATACGAGCAATTTTGGAATTTAACGCATAAAATTCACTTAATTCTAGTTCTTCTCTTATACTTGTAGTTATTCGTACATTTCGATCTATTATCACATTATTAGATGTCGATTTAATTTCATCTAATAATTTATTCATTTCTTGTTCTTTTTGATATAAGTGTTTAAAAGCAAGTTTTAAATATTCATCAATACTTAATGATTTGTCAACATTCATATATTGATCTAAATAACCTACTTTAATCTTCTTATCAAATTCTATTTTTCCACTATCTGGAATAATTTTCCCACATAAAACATTAATTAATGTTGTTTTACCAACACCATTACTTCCAACAACGCCAATTTTTTCCCCATTTAAAATTCTAAATGAAGCATCTTTGAAAAGTTGTTTTTTGTCAAATGTAAGATTTAAGTTTTCAACAGTTAATAGCATATTTCCTCTACTTAATTTCTAAATATTCTACTTTATTTGCATTAATATTAAATCTTTTTGCTTTTTCTTTTAATTCACCATCAATTTTACTTGTATATAAATCAATAATTTGATTATCATTAGTAGTATTATTCAAATTATGTTTATCTAAATAGTCTTTTAACGCAATACTTACAGGTTCATTAGAACAAACCAATTGTAACTCTTTATTAAATTCTCTAATAACATCACTTACTAATGGAAAATGTGTACATCCTAAAATTAATGTATCTGCATCTTTAATTTCATTTAAATGAGTATTAACTAAAGATTTTGTATCGTTAATTAAATTTTTTTCTATTAAAACAACTAAATCACTTGCTTTAACTGGATAACACATTTCAATATCACTTAATGCCTCTTGATATTTATTAGATTTTATCGTAGCATCTGTTGCCCAAACACCAACTTTATTATTATTTGTAACCAATTTTGCATAATTTGCAGTAGCGCTAATTATTTCAATAATTTTCGTATTAATAAATTTATGACAATGATGAGAATTAGCAGATGCAGTATTACAAGCAATAATAATAACTTTAACATTCATGGAATCTAACTTTTTGGTAATCAATGTCATTCTATTTTCAAGTTCTTCTTTAGTTTTAACTCCATATGGAAAAAATTCTTCATCAGCTAAATATATAAAGTTTTCACTTGCAAAATCTTTAACAAGTGTTTCTAAAATATGTAGACCACCTACTCCTGAATCAAACACTGCAATATAAGAATTTTTCATATCATCACCTCATAAAGTTTATTATATCATATTTTTATTTTTTTAGGTAAAAAATGTTTAAATAATTATTAAAAAAAATTAATGATTATTTTGCTTTCATTTTTATAATAATTGTGATATAATGAACTCATATAAAATTGTTTAATTAATAGAGGTTTAAAAAATGAGTAAAAAAGTTAAAAAACAAAAGAAAACTCCAGTTATTAAAACAACTAAACGTGCCGATGGTTCTACTGAATATGTAGTTACAAAATCACCTCAAAGTACATTAGGTGGTAAAATCATTATTGCTACATTGGCTTTATTATTAGCTGGAAGTGCAGTTATTGCTTTAGTTTTAGTTTTAATGCAACTTTAATTAAAATAAAAAAGTTAATTCGGTTGAATTAACTTTTTTTATGTTTTTACGCAATATACCTAATTCTTTTTTCTTTACTGTGGTTAAGTCTCAAACGATCAGCAATCATTGCAATAAACTCAGAATTAGTAGGCTTAGATTTATTATAACTAATTGTATAACTAAATATTTCGCTAATAGCTTCTACATTTCCTCTAACCCACGCAATTTCAATTGCATGTCTAATAGCTCTTTCCACTCTTGATGATGTAGTATTAAACTTTTTAGCAACATCGGGATATAAAACTTTTGTGATAGCACCTAAAATATCAATATTATGATATACCATTGTTATTGCTTCTCTTAAGTATAAATATCCTTTAATATGTGCAGGAACTCCGACTTCATGTAAAATATCAGTAATTTCACTATCTAAATTTGGGTCATAATTACTTTGTGAACCATAATCTGTCTTTGACAATGCTATTTCTTTAACAGTTTCAATGAACATATCAAAATAAATTGGTTCAACAGCTAAATAATCTACCTCAAGTTCATTCAGTTTAGTATTTACGTAGTTACTTATAAAATGAGTTACAGCTACAATATGTTTTGGTTTTAAATATTCATTTGAATTATTCTTTAATTCTTCAATAATTTTAACGCCATCAAATTTTGCTTTAAAAAGTGTTACAATTAAAACATCAACTTGAACGATTTTTAATGTATTTAATATTTTCACTTCTTCTTCATAACTCCCTAAAACATTAAAATCCCCATTTTTTTGTAATTGTTCTGAAATTTTTAGCTGACTATTTTCTAATTCTTCAGCTATTAATATTTTTATATTATGCATTATAATATCCCCCTTTCAAATGCTTTTATATAATACCATATTTCAACGTTTTTAATCAATTTAAACGCTAATATTTTATTCGACACTTTTAAATAAATTGTAATATTTTGTCAAATTTACTTTTTTTACATGAAATATGTATTATTTTGGGAATATAACACATAATAAAATTAGCTAACTAGTTCATCATACATCCATTTAGCATAAACAGCATAACCTATAGTTGGATTATCTAACGTAACATGTGAAATTATACCAACAAGTTTTCCGTTTTGAATTATTGGACTCCCACTCATACCTTGAACAATTCCACCAGTTTCATTTATTAAAGTAGAATCAGTAACTTTTACTTTAATTCCTTTGCTTTGAATAGTGGATTGTGCTTTTGTTTCAATTATTTCAACAGTAAATTTTTCAATATTATTACCGTTAATAACTGTGTAAATTTCAGCTTCATCACATTTTACTTCATTAATTTCCGCAAGTTTAACTTTATTTTTTGAAATAGTTTTATTAAATGTCCCATATACACCAGTATCCTTTATTTTATTAATTTTTCCAATAGTATCTGAATTTAATGTTGCTCTTTTTTCTCCTGCTTTATTTAAGGTTGCTTTTTGTATACTTAAAACGTTAGAGTAAGTTAAATCTCCATTATTTAGATTAATAAGTTCATTATTTTCATAAATACCATGTCCTAATGATGCAAATTTATTATTATAAACAAAAGATAAAGTACCAATCCCAAGCATTTTATCTTTTATATATAGTCCAATTGAAGGTTCATTGGTAACCGTTTTAACAACTTCTATTGTTGTATCAAAATATTTATTATCTCTTTTTATTTGTAATTTACAAGATGATGATTCCAATTCTTTTAAAGTTTTTATCAACATTTCATTATTTGAAACATTTATATCATTAATTTTTATTATATAATCTCCAACATCTATTTTGCTATTTAACCATGGATTCTTTTTACCATTATTTGTTTGAACCGTATACTTTCCAACAACTTCAATTCCTGTTTCAATTTTTAAACCAATAGATTCGCCACCTGGAATTACATAAACATCATTATTTGCATGAACATTTAAAGTTAATGTTAAGCAAAAACATAAAAAAATTATAAAAAAGATAATTTTTTTCACTTTATTCCTCCTTTCAAAATTTAGTATTTACAAAATAAAAATGTAATAATCATTGTATTTAATGGATACATAATTATTACATTTTTTTATTTTATTTATTTTTTAATAGCATCAATCTTGCAACTTCTTTAGCTTTGCCAGTTGTATCATTTGGTGAAATCATTTCCGAAAGTACATCAATTCTTTCATCAAATGATAGTTCTACAACATTTGTAATAGTTTTATCATCAACAAAATTTTTCTTAACATATAAATGATAATCAGCATTAGATGCAACAATTGGTAAATGCGTGATTGAAAAAACTTGCATTTTTTCACTCATTTCCTTTAATTTTTTCGCAACAACTTCTGCAACGCTACCACTCATTCCTGTATCAATTTCATCAAATATTACAGTTGACAAATCTTTATTAATAAATAAATGAGCTTTTAATGCAAGCATAACACGTGACATTTCACCACCTGATGCTACTTTTGATAGCGGTTTTAAATCTTCTCCTAAATTAAACGAAATTAAAATATCACATTTATCTACACCATCTTTAGTAAAAATGGAATTATCTAAATAATCTTTATATTCAACTTCGTTAAAAACAAACTGTAATTTAACTTTTTCTAACATTAATTCTTTTAATGTAGATAAAATGTTATTCTTTAAAATTTCAGCTTTTGATTTACGAAGATTAGTTAATTTAATTGCTTGATTCTTTAAGTTATCATATGCATTTAATAATTTAGTATTTAATTCTTTTTCAAAAAAATCAAAATTATCTACACTATCAATTTGTTTTTCAAATTCTTCTTTAAGTTTTAAAATTCCTTCAATATCTTGATGATATTTACGTTTAAGTCTTGTAATAACACTCAATCGGTCGTTTATTTCATTCAAATGGTCTTCATCAAATTCCAAACCATTTAGTTCATTTTTTACAAATGTCCCAAGTTCTTCAATAACATAATAAGCACTTTCAACATCAGTAAAAAATTGTAAATAGCTTGGTTTTAATAATTTTAATTTTTTTAAATTATCTAAAACTTCATATAAATTGTCACTAATATTATTATCAGATAATGATATTTTAATATTTTGTAAATTTTGATAAATATTTTCAAAATTATTTAAAACTTTAAATTCTTCTAATAAGTTTTCTTCTTCCCCAATGATTAAATTAGCTTGATTAATTTCATTCAACTGAAATTTTATATAATCAAGATTTTGATCACTCTCATTTTTAGAATTTAATAATTTTTTATATTCTATTAAAATTTGTGAATAATTTTGATAAAGAATTTTATATTCATTTAACATTTCTTTAGTTTCTGCATCATCGATGAATGATAAATAATTTTTTGGATTAAATAATCTTAATGTATCATTTTGAACATGAATATCTATTAAATCTTCACATAATAATTCAATTTGTGAATGAGTAACAGTTATACCATTTACTCTAAATGTAGATTTACCTGTTGCATGAATATCTCGTCTTATAATTAATTCATCTTCATCTTCTATTTCTAGTTCCATTAGAAAATTTTTAACTGAATCACTTAATTGATCAAATGTACCTTCAATTGTTGCTTTAGTTGAACCTACTCTTACTAATCCTGGTGTTGCTCTAGCACCAATTAAAAGTCCTATTGCATCAATAATTAAAGATTTGCCAGCACCTGTTTCACCTGTTAAAACTGTCAATCCATTTTTAAAATCAATATCAATTTTATCAATTATCGCAAAATTTTGGACATGTAAATTCGTTAACATGTTATTTACCTTCTTTTATTATTTTAATTAAATCATCTACTGATACATGATATTTTGTTTTTAATTCATTTACTTTTCCACAACAAATATAAGTATCAGCAATACAAATACTTTTTACTTTTATATTTAAATCAAATTGACTAATATAATGTAATATTTTACTTGCTAAACTTCCATGATAGATTACATCTTCGTATACATAAAGTATTGCACCATCATCAAGTGAATTAATGAATTTTACATCAATTGGATTAATTACAGGTGCACAAACTATACCTACTTCTAAATTATGAATTTCTTCGCTTTGATACACTTCATCAAAATTTGGAGTATATGAAATAATATAATTTTTTGCTTTTTTAATTACTTTCCAAGATAAATCATTAGAAAATGTTTCTAACTCTAAAGAAACTTCACCTTTTGGATATCTAATAATCACAGGACCATCTAATTCATCTAGTGCATATTTAATCATATTTTCTGCATCAATAGCAGATGTTGGATTTAAAATTGTAAGACCTGGAATAGAAGCATACATGCCAAGATCATAAATTCCTTGATGTGTATCACCATCAGATGGGACAATTCCTGCATGGTCAACGCAAAAAACTACATGGGCATTAATTCTTGCGATATCATGAATAATTTCATCATAAGCTCTTTGTAAAAATGTAGCATATACAAAATAAACAGGTTTTAACCCCATTAAAGCCATAGATGAAGCCATAACTACCCCATTTTCTTCAGCAATACCAATATCTATAAATTGGTTAGGATATTCTGCTTGGAATCCATCAATACCTGTTCCAAGAGCCATAGCAGGACAAATTACTCTCAATAAATTTCCTTTTTCACTCTTTGCATATTCACATAATTGCTTGCTGATTATTTCACCAAAGATAGGCTTTTTAGACTGATTTTTAAATTCACCACTATCAATATCAAAAGCAGGTACACCATGCCATTTTCCTAATTTATCTTCTTCAGCAGGTTTATATCCAAAACCTTTTTTCGTTTTTACATGTAATACAATTGATTTAAATGTATTTTTAGCAACGTTTAAATATTTAATAAGTTCATTAAAATCATGTCCATCAATATTTTCAAAATATTTAAAACCTAAACTTGTAAATAAGTCAACTCGATATGCATAATATTGTAAAGCATGTTTGATTCTAATTGGTGTAATTTTTCTAAAAACACCCATTGATTTTTTTATACGAAGAGAGTTATAACGCTTTGCAATAAAACCAATATTTTTAGAAATGCTCATATTATTATCATTGACAATAATAATCATTTTTTGATTTGTCTTAGCAGCTAAATAATTTAAAGCTTCAAAACAAAGTCCATTCGTAACTGATGCATCACCTACAACTGCTATTACATTACCAATTTCATTTTGCTTAGCATCTTTTGCTTCTAAAAAACCAAGTGCAGCAGAAATTGAAGTTGAAGAATGCCCAGCCTCAAAAACATCATGTTCACTTTCAGACATTTTTGCAAATCCACTAATACCATCCATTTTTCTCAAAGCATCAAAATTTTCATATCTACCAGTTAATAACTTATGAGTATATGTTTGATGTGAAACATCAAAAATAATTTTATCTTTTGGAGAATCAAATACTTTATGTAAAGCAATTGTTAATTCAACAACACCCAAATTAGAAGCTAAATGACCACCATTTTTACTAGTAACATCAATAATTTTAGTTCTTATTTCTTTTGCAAGTTCAATCAAGTCAGAATTATTCATTTGTTTTAAGTCACTAAGTTTAAAATCTTTTAGCATATTTGTTCCTCCTTCTTTAAAAAATTATTTTACATTAGTTTCACCCTCACTAGTTACTTTTTTTACAATAACTTCTTTTGCAGCATCAAGTCTTTTCTTACATTCAATACTTAATGCCATACCTTTTTGATAAACTTCTACGCTTTCTTCTAGCGATAATTTACCACTTTCTAATAATTCAACAACATTATTAAGTTCAGCTAATAGTTGTTCAAATGTCATATTTTCCATTTTAAATTTCCTCATTATTTATTATTTTATTAATTGTTGCTGTTGCAACACCATCACTAAATTTAATATTGATTTGATCATTAATTTCTAACTCTTTAACATTATACACAATGTCATTATCTTTATATACAATTGTATATCCTTTTTTTATGATATTTAAAGGATTTAAAATTGTGCATTTTTCAATCAAATGATTAAATATTTTATCATAATCATTAATTCTTTGATTTATAATTAAATCCATTTTTTTATTAATATTATTAATATCTTTATACTGATTATTAATATAATCAATAACAAGTTCACTTCTTAATCGTTTATTTAAACTATCTAACAATAAAAATTTATTATCAATATAATTATTAATTCCACCATCTAAACGGCTTGTTAAATCATAAATTTTATCATCTAATTTCTTAGCGAGGGTTTCTGGTGATAATAAATTAAGTCTATTATTAAGATCAATTAATTGTTGTTCTTTAACATTAATAATTTCATCAAACTTAGAAAGTCCATAAGAACTATTTAAAGCATTCCAATTATTAAAACCAGTTATTAATTTATTTTTAATACTTATTGTAAGTCGTTTTGAATAATTTAAAATAAGCTCATTAACATCTTTTTTCTCCTTAGTAAGTTTCATTGCAGCACCAGTAGGAGTAGGTGCTCTAAAAGAACATATAAAGTCACAAATTGTATAATCGCCTTCATGTCCAACTGCACTAATTGTTGGAAACGGTGCTTCATAAAGTTTACGAGCAAGCGCTTCATCATTGAAACAGTTCAAATCTTCAAAACTACCACCACCACGACCAATAATTAAACAATCAATCGATAAATCCTTATAAGCAAGATCAAGTGCATTAATAAGTGATTTTGGAGCATCACTTCCTTGTACTATCGCAGGGAAAAGTTTAATTTTAGCAAGCGGAAGTCTTCTATTAAAAGTTGAAATAATATCATTAATAGCCTCACCAGTTAAAGCAGTGATAACACCAACAACTTCAGGATATTCAGGAATAGCCATTTTATGACTTTCTAAAAATAATCCTTCTTGCTCAAGTTTATTTTTTAACTCTAAATATTTTTCATATAAAAGTCCAATACCAACTTGTTGCATATTAGATACAATTATTGAATATGTTCCTCTTTTTTGATAAATTTGAACTTTACCTACAGCTTGCACCTTCATACCATCACTTGGTTTAAATGAAAGTGATAAATTTGCGGGATAGAAAAACATTGCTGATATTTCAGAAAATTCATCTTTTAAAGAAAAGTAATAATGACTTCCTGATTTTTTAAAGTTTGATATTTCTCCCTCAATAAAAACCTTTTGTAATAATGCATCAGTTTCAAATTTATAGCTTAAATATCTATTTACCTCTGATACACTAGAATATTCTATTTTATTATTCATAAATTACCTTTGCAATATTATCTAATAATTTATTATTAAATTTAACTTGTTTATCGTTTTCAACAGCAGAATAATCTTTTGTAATCTCAACTGCTTCATTAATCGCAATCTTAGGATCAACATCCATAAACTTCATTTCATATGTTGCAACTCTAATTAATGCCCTATCAACATAAGAAAGTCTGTCGATTGTATATTTAACTAATGCTTTAATAATAATATTATCTACAGCATTTAAATTATTAACAACTCCATCAACTAGGTTATGAGCATATAAAGTATCAATTTCTACAGGATATTCTTCTTCTTGTTCCATAATAATTAAATCATTAAGTGCATTAAGTGTTTCAATATCAGTTAATTTGCTTAAATCCATATTATATAAAGTTAAAACTGCAATAATTCTACCATTATGTCTTTTCATATTAATCTCCATTTCTTTCATTCAGTATATAACCATAATTTCTCATCTTATAGTATACTATAATTTAATACTTTTTGCAAACAAAAAATGAAAAAAGCACTACAATTACTTGTAGTACTAATTTTGCTATTTCTAAAAAACATATAATTTTATGATTTATCAACAACATATACTTTATCTTTTAATTCCATTGTATAATATGGAATATATTTATCATCAACTCTTTTAAATGATAATATAATTCCCATAGTTTCTTTTCGTAAAGCATTATCAAATTCTTTACCATATAAAAAATCTTTGTTTAAATTGTCTCCACATAAAATTTCAAATTCATTAATTATATCTTTAAATTTATAATCTAATTTTGATTCAAATATAAAAGAAATATTAGGTTCTCCTAAAGGAAATAAATATACTATATCCTTATCATCTTTTTTTCCTAAATAAATATTAAAATATTCGTAATTTCTTTCTTTATAATATTCATTTTTATAACTTAACAATTCTCCTTTAGAATTTTCATTTATTAAATTAGAATTGATAATTATATCTAAAGTAAACAAATTAGCCGGACTTCCTGCACCAAACGCAAAAAATTCATCAAACTGTTCTTCTAAGAATTGTATATCTTCTTTTCCAGGAGATACATCACCAGAAACTCCAGAATTTATATTGTCCTTTACTATAACAGTTGTAAATACTGAAATTAAACATATTATAATTGCATAGATTGATAGTTTAAAAAATTTATATAGATTATAATTATTAATTTTTTTATTTTTAAATTGATTTGTATTAATTTGTCTTTTTAATTCATTATAATCAGGAAAAAATGCTATAGAAGAATTCAAAAACGACATAAATTCATTATTATCTTTCATTATCTTCATTTCCTTTCTTAAATTTTTTTAATGAGCGATGGTAAATTGATAAAATGGTATTTAAAGGTTTTTTATACATTTTTGATAATTCCTTAAATGAATAACCATCTAAATTATGTTTAAGAATTATTTCTATTTCAAAATCATTTAAAAAACACTTCATAGCATCAATGATTTCATTAAATTGAGAATTATTAGAAGTAAAATCTTCTATTTCATATAGTGATTTATCATCTACAATCGTTGAAATTTCTTTCTTTTTTAGAAAGTCGATTGCTTTATTTTTTGCAGCTGTCACTAAATAATATTTTATATCTAATACTTCAATATGTAGAATATTATTATAAAAACTAACAAAAACATCTTGTGTTAATTCTTCAACATCTAAACTATTATCAATATATTGTGAAATTTTAAAATATATTAATTTTCCATACATAGTATAAATTTCTTCAAAAATATTATGAATTTTAATAATGTCATTAGATTTTATGGCCTGTTTTAGTTTCTTTTCTAATGTCACTAAAATTTACCTCCTCATTTAAAAAATATCTTTCACTTAATAAGACGAACTTTTTTTAATTTTATTGCATTAAAATTAAAAAAAGTTCCAAAATTGGAACATTTTTTATTCATCATCACTTAATAACCAATCGCTACCTTTAAAACAATCAGGTTCTTCTGTTAATAAATCATTATAATCTTGTTGGCGTAGTGCTTCATAAACACAAATCGCACAAACATTACTCATATTAAGAGCTCTTATTTTATCATTCATTGGTAATCTAATACAATTTTCTAAATTATCTCTTAAAATACTTTTAGGAATTCCTGTAGATTCTTTCCCAATAACAAAATAATAAGTTTCACTTTGATCAGATAATTCTAATTGATGGGGAGTTTTCTTACCATATCTTGATAAGTAATATTTTTTTCCACCAGGATTTTTTTCTAAAAACTCTTCCCAATTTTCATATACGATATAATGAACATTTGGAACATAATTTGCAGCACTTCTTTTAATATTTTTTTCATCTAAAGAAAAACCAAGTGGCTTAATTAAATGAAGAGTTGTATCAGTACCAGCACAAGTTCTCATAACATTACCAGTATTTTGGGGAATTTCAGGTTGATATAAAACAATATTATTTTTAGCCATAGTTAGTACCTCTTTCATAGATTATTATATCATATTTTGCATTTTCTTATTTAATAAAAGGCAATATTATTTAAAATATGATAAAATATGTATGAAACTATTTTATAGAATAGAGGTAAACATGAATAAACAATTAAAATTAAATTATAAAAATACATTTTTTATTGGACTTGCATTTTTTGCAATATTAATGCTTTGGCAAGTATATAATACCTATTGTCCACTTATCTTAACTGACCTTTTAGCATCAACATTTGGTGATGATGCTGATAGACTAACTTATGTTGTAGGTATCATAATGGCAATGGATAATCTAGTAGCATTAATAATTATGCCAATTTTTGGAACTCTATCTGATAAAACAAATACTAGATGGGGAAAAAGAATGCCTTATATCTTAATAGGTATGCTTGCATCTGCACTAGTATTCCCTTTTATCGCAGTGTTCTTTATTATGGATTCACTTCTTGGTGTTATTATCATTATGGGACTTGTACTAATAATTATGCAAGGGTATCGTAATCCTGCTGTAGCTCTTATGCCAGACGTTACACCTAAACCACTTCGTAGTACTGCTAATGGAATCATTAACTTAGTTGGTTATATTGGAGCTATTATAGCAGGTGCACTTGCGATGGTGTTTAAGAAAAATGATGCTAATCCTAATAATTTAGTTTATTTATGGCCGTTCATTATTTCATCAGTTTGTATGCTTGCTGCAATGATAATTTTAAAAATTAAAATTAATGAACCAAAACTTTTAGCTGAAACTAAAGACGATGTTGAACTTGGAGAAAAACTATCTCAATCAATCGAAGAAATCAAAGAAGACAAGCCACTAAGTAAAAAAGATTTTACTAATCTAATTGTTATTTTAATTGCAGTATTCTTCTGGTTTATGGCATTTAACGCAATAGAAACATTTAATAGTGTCTTCTGTCGTAAAATTTTAGGTGATGAAGGAATTCATGGTACTTTTACAATCATCTTAACAGTATCTTCGATTATTTCATTTATTTTATTTTCAAGTGTTGCGAATAAAATAGGTCGTAAATGGACTATTGTAATTGGACTTCTTCTATTAATTGTAGGTATTGGCCTAATGACACTTATAACATTTATTTTAAAAGATGTAATTACAAGTTATGTATGGGTAATTTACCTATTCACTGTCTTAATTGGTATCGGATGGGCACTAGTAAATATTAATTCATATCCAATGATTGTTGAAATGTCAAACAAGACAAATGTTGGTAAATTTACAGGTTATTATTATACTGCATCAATGATTGCACAAACCGCTACACCAATTTTAGTAGGTTTAATTATGTCATTCAATCAAGCTGGATTAAAATTACTATATCTTTATTCATTTATAACAATGATTCTTGCATTATTAGTATTTATCTTTGTTGTAGAACGTCGTGATTTAAATAAAAAGAAAGAAAAGAAAAGTATTTTAGAAAATTTAGGTGATGTTGATGATTAAGAACAAATGCTGTGATTTCAAATTTGAAATCACAGCATTTTTATATTTCATTAAATCTCTTTATAGATTTTATTAAATCATTACTTGATTTTACTTCTAAAACCACATACTGATCAGTTATTAATGATTTATAATAACTTAAATTCATATTTCCTTCACCTAATACAAGGTGACATTTTTTATTCATAGCATCATGGAAATGAAATTCATTAAATTTTAAATTATGTTTATCAATTAAATCAATAATTATATTTTTATCTATATAATCATGACCAATATCATAATTAAAACTAAATCCCTCTTTTACTAAATCTATATACGTATTTACAATAAAATTAGGAGTTTTTACATTTTCTAAAACTAATTCTATATTATATTTATTTAATAATTTTTTAATTTTAGATAAATTATTCTTTAATTTACTAATATACAAATTATATTCTTTTTCATATAAATAATTCTTGATACCACTAATAGTAACTATTGGCCCTTCATTTAAATGAATATTAAGAAGTTTTATGTTTAAGTCTTTGGATAATTCTAAATAATTTTCCAATATTTTAATATATCCTTCAACAACTTCATCATAACTTGCAGCATCAAATTCATCAAAGAAATGAATTGTAAATTCAAGATCCGAATTAATTAAATATTCAATAATTTCTTTATTAGAGAGTTCATCACGACAACAACTAAAATTTAAATTAAGTTCAATAAATTCAAATCCTAATTGTTTTGCTAGTTTTACATTATCTATCAATGAATCATATTCAAAAAGAATCGGCATTCCCAGTTTCATTATTTGATCCCCTTTAATACTCTAACTCTTAAAACACCATCTATTTCTTTTATTTTATTTAATGTATCAGTTTCAACATCGCTATCTAAATCTAATATGGTATACGCAAAATTATCCAAGCTATTATTATACATTCTTGCTATATTAATGTTAGAAGCACTTAAAATATTTGCAAATTTACTAATCATACCACTAACATTATAATGATTAATTGTAATACGCTTTGCACTTCTACATACTCCTGCATCTAAAGTTGGATAATTAACAGAGTTATTAATATTTCCGTTTTCTAAATAATCCATTAGTTCTCTAACAGCACAAATCGCGCAATTATTTTCTGATTCTTTTGTAGATCCACCTAAATGAGGAATAACAATTGTATTATCCATTTTAACAGTAAGTGGATTGGGAAAATCTGTAATATATTTAGCAACTTTATGATTATTTAGTGCTTCTATCATATCAACATCAGATACAATAGCATCACGAGCAAAGTTGATAATCACAACTCCATCTTTCATTTTACTGATAGCATCTCTATTAATCATATTTTTCGTATCTTCTTTTAAAGGTACATGAATAGTAATTACATCAGAAACATCATATAAAGACTCTAGTGTTGTAACACGAGTAATATTTTTAGAAAGCCCCCATGCATGAGTTATTGAAATATATGGATCATACCCAAACACATTCATCCCAAGTTCAACAGCTGTATTTGCTACAAGACCACCTATAGCACCTAGTCCAATTATACCAAGATTCTTACCCTTTAATTCGTACCCTGCATATTTACTTTTTTCAAGTTCAACTTTTTCAACAATATTTGGATCATCTTTAATTGATTTTACCCAATTAATACTTCCAATAATATCACGTTGCGAAAGTATTAAACCTAAAATGGTCATTTCTTTTACACCATTAGCATTTGCACCTGGAGTATTAAAAACAACAATACCCTCCTTAGCATATTTTTCATAGGGAATAGTGTTTACCCCAATTCCAGCACGAGCAATACAACATACACTTTTAGGCATTTCAACATTATGAATATTCGTAGAACGAATTAATACACCATCTGCTTCTTCAAGTGACGTTTCAACATATTCACTTGTAAATAATTTTTTTGCTTCTTCTTTAATAACATTATAACAATTAATTTTATACATTATACTGTACCTCAAACTTCTTCATAAATTCAACAAGCGTAACTACGCCTTCAAGTGGCATAGCATTATAAATACTAGCACGTAGTCCACCAATTACTTTATGGCCTTTTAAGTTTTCTAACCCTACTTTTTTAGCTTCTTCAACAAATAATAAATCAAGTTCTTTATTGCCAGTTGTAAAAACAACATTCATAATTGAACGACTATTTTTATCTGCCATAGTTTTATAAAACTTAGAATTATCTAAATAATTATATAAATAATTAGCTTTTTCAATATTTTTCTTTTCTTGAACCTTTATACCACCATTATTTAATAAATATTTAAAAACAAGTCCACACATATAAATTATATATGTTGGAGGTGTATTAAATAAGCTCATTTTTTCACTATGAATTTTATATTTTAAAATATTTGGTGTATAAACACTAGATTCATTAATTAAATCCTCTCTAATAATTACAATAGTAACACCTGATGGTCCAATATTTTTTTGTGCCCCAGCAAATATAATTCCATATTTTGATACATCAATTTCTTCAGATAAAATACAAGATGACATATCACATACAAGAGGAATTCCAAATGAATTAGGCACTTCTTTAAATTTTGTTCCATATATTGTATTATTATCACAATAATATAAATAATCATACCCTTCTAAATTTAAATTACTGCAATCAGGAATATATGAAAACGACTCGTTTTCACTACTTGCTATAACATCAACTTGACCAAAAATTCTTGCATCAATAATTGCACGATTACTCCAGTGCCCTGTATTAATATACGCAGCCTTATTCTTTAATAAATGTAAAGCTACACTAGAAAACTGTGTTGTAGCACCACCTTGTAAAAATAACACTTTATAATTAGAAGGAATATTTAATAATTTACGTAGATTGTCTTCAGCTTCAGTGATAATGTCATTAAATAAGGAGGATCTATGACTAAGTTCCATTACAGACATACCAGAATTTTTATAATTCATCATTTCATTTTTCGCTATTTCTAATACTTCTTCTGGTAACATTGCAGGTCCTGCAGCAAAATTAAATATACGATTATATTTATTCATATCATCACTCCTTAAACATATATTTTTACTATTATATAATTAATTTATTACTATTTCAAGAAAAATGAAATAAATATCTTTATAAATAATGTATACAAATTCATAATTATAGATAATATTTAAAACAAATAAGATGAAGTATGAAATTAAATTCATTCTTCATCTTATGTTTATCATCATAAATTAAAAAGCCATATTAACATTAAATTATTTTATTTTTTTTAATTTTTGTTTATTTCCTACAACAATTAACTTCATACTATTCTTAAGTGGAATATTTGGATCAACATTAATATTAATTTCTTCATTATCTCTTATTGCAATAATATTAAGTTCATATTTTTTTCTAAATTTTAATTCAATTAAAGATTTTCCAACCCAATCTTTTTTTACATCTAGTTCGATCATTGATACCTCATCTGATAATGAAATCATATCAACAAATCCAGAACTTAATAAATTTCTTGCCATTCTTATACCAGAATCTTTTTCAGGAAATACTACTTTATCAGCTCCAACTTTTACTAATATTTTATAATGCATTTCACTAGAGCATTTTGCAATAACATGAGGTACACCTAATTCTTTACAAAGCATTACTGTCATTACACTTGCTTCTATATTACCAGCCATTGCAACAATAACAACATCAACATTAGAAATACCTAGTCTTTTTAATACTTCAACATCTGTTGTATCAGCACATTTACAAAAAGGTAATAAAGTAGCAACAGTATTAACGACGCTTTCATCAGAATCTACAGCAATAACTTCAGCTCCATTATTTACTAATTCTGTTGCAACAGATATACCATATCTTCCTAGTCCAAAAATTGCATATGTTTTATTAATACTCATCTTTTTCCTCCTATCCTACACTAACATCTTCTGTTGGATTAGTAATTAAATTTATAGTTTCTTTTTTTGATTTAAACGCAATTGCTAAAGAAATAGGACCAACTCTACCTAAATACATAGTTAGAATTATTACAATCTTACTAAAACTATTTAACGTTGAAGTTAAATTTCTTGATAATCCTACAGTTGCAGTTGCACTTACGGTTTCATATAACATATCAACTAAATTAGCATCGCTAGATAAACTTAAAAAAATTGTTGAAATAAACATTATTAAAAATGACATGGTTGTTACCGCAACAGCTTTTCTAGTAATTTCACTTGATAAATTACGATTGAATAAATGTACTTCTTTTTTATTTTTTATAGAAGCAATTGCTATAGCAACAAGTGAAACAATCGTAATAGTTTTTATACCACCAGCAGTCCCAACAGGTGATCCACCAATAAACATTAAAACTAAGCAAATCAAAGTTGAAGGTATAGTTAAATTCTCTTGTGGTATTGTTGCAAAACCTGCTGTTCTAGTTGTTATAGATTGAAAAAATGAAATTTGAATCTTATTAAATAAACTTTCATTTCCAATTGTTATCGGATTATTATATTCAAAGATAAAGATTAATAAAGCACCAAGTACTATTAATAAACAAGTTGAACTTAATACAATTTTACTATGTAAAGTTAAAGAATTTAAACATTTAAATCTTTTTTGTTTGAATTCCTTTAAAACTCTTAATACATCCCACCAAACAATAAAACCCAAACCACCTAAAACAATTAAAAATGAAGTAGTGAAATTAATTAATGGATTAGTTGCATAATTACAAAGACTAGTTTCTCCAATGATGTCAATCCCTGCATTACAAAAAGCAGAAACTGAATTAAAAAACGCAATAAAAATACCTTTTTCACCAAATTCAGGAATAAATACTATCATATAAAGCAAAGCACCAATAGTTTCTACAATAAGCGTACCAAGAAAAACATATTTAACAAATTTTTTTAAACCAGATAGTGTATTTAGATTAAAAGCATCTTGAATTAATTGGTAATCTTTAAGTTTAAGCTTTTTATTAATAATAATCATAAAACCAGCCATAAATGCAACAACACCCAGGCCACCAATTTGAATTAAAATTAATATTACAATTTTACCAAAAGTACTCCAAGTTGAATATGTAGGTACTGTAACCAAACCAGTAACACATGTTGATGTTGTTGCAGTAAATAACGCATCTAGATAATTTACTGCAACTCCATTACTTGAACTAATCGGTAAAAAAAGTAAAAAACTCCCAATTAAAATAACAATAAAAAAACTAAGTAAAATAATTTGTGTAGTTGAAAAGCCTTTTTTCTTGGATATCATAATTCCACCTTAAGTTTTAAAAATCTAACTCTTTATTTATTTTAGATTATTTTATCATATTTTTATATTCAAAACAACATTTTTGTTAAATTTTCTAAAATGAATATCTAAATAGTATTAGAATAATAATTTATTTTAGTCTATTAATAAATAAAAAGTTGCCAATAAATAGGCAACTTTTATTTATTAATTTTATACTTTTAAATTCGTTTAACTCTCCATGTTTTTGGACTAAAAAGAATTATTAAAGGAAATAATTCAAGACGACCACAAATCATTTGCAGCGATAAATAAAATTTTGTAAAATTATTTAAGTCACCACATGTATTAAATGAAAAACCAAATCCAGGTCCAACATTACTTATACATGAAAGTGATAATGTTAGACAAGTCTCAAAACTATTATTTGCAATTGAATCAAAGGAAATTACAAGTGCTCCTAATAATAATACTATTATATAAACAGATATAAAACTATTAACCGAAAATACCATATCATCAGTAATAGGTTTACCATCAATTTTAATTGTTTCTACTTTTCTTGGATTAATCATTAATTTAATCTTCTTTATTGTAGATTTAGCAAGAATAACAATACGCGAACACTTCATTCCACCTGCAGTTGAACCTGCACATGAACCAATAAGCATAAGAATGAAAATAACCATTAGAGCTAATGTAGGCCATGTTATATAATTTGCGGTTGTAAAACCTGATGTAGATATGATACTTGCAACTTGGAAAAAGGAATGTCTAAATGTTTCTTCAATATTGTTATAAATATTAATTGTATTTATAAATACTAGTAACACACTCACAAATATAATACAAAAATACCATTTAAATTCATCATTTTTTAATACTTCTTTAACATTACCAATTAGAATTAAATAATAAATAGTAAAATTCACGCCAAAAACAATCATAAAAATTGCTATTACATACTGTGAATAGGCTGAATATGCAGCTATACTATTGCTAGTTATTCCAAAACCACCAGTACCAGCAGTGCCAAAAGCATATATCAAACTTTCGTACAAATTCATATCTGGACCAATCCATAAAATAACTGTTAATAAAAGAGTTAAAACAATATAAATTAAATACAATATTCTTGAGCTTGCTTTCATCTTAGTAACCAAACGACCTACTTGTGGTCCAGGACTTTCTGCTCTTAAAATGTGTACTGCACTACCTTCATCACTTTCAGGAATTATCATTAATATAAAGACTAGAACTCCCATTCCACCAATCCAGTGAGCAAAACTACGCCAAAACATAACACTATGACTCATTTCAAGTGCTTGTTCTGGAGTTGGAGTATTAAGTGCTCCCATTACTGTTGCACCAGTTGTTGAAAATCCTGACGAAATTTCAAAAAAAGCATCAAATGGATTAGGAAGTATGCCTGAAATTATAAATGGTAAACAACCAAATAATGACATTACAAGCCAAGAAACACCAACAATAATAAAACCTTCACGAGCCAACATTTTTTTATTAGTAGCTTTTTTTAGATTAAATAATACACCTATAATTAATAATAAACCTATGGGAATTAAAAAAGCAACATAATTTATTAATTCCTCTTGATAAATAATACACACAATTAATGGTAAGAACATCAATGTAGCAAGAAGAATCATAATTTTACCAATAATATTTCTAATAATTTGATAATTCATATTTTACTCCAAAATATCATCTAAATCATCTAACAATTGTGTTGTTGTAACAACAATAACACTATCGTTTGATTGAATTTGACTCATACCACTAGGAATTATTAATTCAGAATCTCTAATTATAGAAGCTATTAAGACATTTTTCTTTAGTTTTAAATCCTTTAAACACTTATTCAATAGTTTACTATTAGATTTTGCAACAAATTCAATTGCCTCTACACGATTATTAACAAGTTTATAAAGTTTAATAATATTACTACCGTGAATATTTGAAGTTGCTCTTACATAACTAATAATACGTGAAGCTGTAATATCTTTAGGAGAAATAACACTTGCTACACCAATTGATTCAACAAGTCCAGCAAAAGATGATTTATTAACTTTTGTAATAATTTTGGTAACTTCTTTTTTCTGCGCATACAATGAAATAATAATATTTTCTTCATCAAGATTAGTTAAACATACAATAGCATCACAGCTATCAATCCCTTCTTCTTCAAGTAGTAATTGATCAGATCCATCACCATAAATAATTGAAGCATTAGGTAATAATTCACTTAGTTCTAAACAACGATTATAATCTTTTTCAATAATCTTTACGTTATATTTACCCTTAATTAATTCTTCCGCAAGATATGTAGATATCTTACCTCCGCCAATTACAAGTACATCTTTAATTTTAGTTTCAATTAATCCTAATTTTTTCAAAAAATCTTTTACATCTAAACGATTTGCTGTAATATGGATTTTATCTTTTGCTTGGAAAGTAAAGTTCCCTGTTGGAATAAATACTTCATCACCACGTTGTACAGCACAAACTAGAATTTTAACTTGATATTTTGAAGAAATACTAGCAAGTGATAGACCTATTAATGGACTATTTTCTGGAATAAATAATTCTACAAGATCTACATTACCATTTGCAAAAGTATCTACACGATTAGCTTCAGGGAAATTTATAATGTTCATAATTTCATTGGCAGCTTCAAGTTCAGGATTAATTGTCATTTGAATACCTAATGTTTCTTTTAATTGTTCAATACGACTATTATATTCATAACTTCTAACACGAGCAATAGTAGCTTTTGCACCAAGTTTTTTTGCAATTAAACATGCAAGCATATTAACTTCATCTCTTGATGTAGCTGCAACAACTAAATCGGCCTTTGAAACACCAGCATTCTCTTGAATTTCAATACTTGCTCCATTTCCACAGATTCCACCAACATCATATAAATTTACTAACTCTTCAATTACTTTAGCATTTTTATCTATTACTATAACTTCGTGTCCTTCTTTACAAGTATGTTCTGTTATAGCATGTCCTACTTTTCCGTCACCGATAACTACTATTTTCATATTGTTAGTCTCCTCGTATATTTTCTTTGAACATATTATATCATATTTTAAATTGATTTTATAAAAATAAGTATATTTAAATCTACATTATTTTCTCATTAATAAAACCTGTATATAATTTACCATTTATTTTTTTTCCATTAATAAATGTTTCTAATATATCCATAACTTCTAATTCATTTTCATCAGTAAATACTAATAAAAATTTATTTATTCCAAGTTCTTTTAACTTATCCAAATAATTTATTAAATTTAATTTATGATTATCAAGTATTCTCATTGTACAATCATTTTCTTTTTCTAATAATAATGGATAATTATTTCCATAATCGTCTTTTATTTTATATGAATGTTTTTTACAAGCATTACAGTTTTTATTTTTAGCACCTTTTATATTTCCGATAACACAGTGTTTACTAACCATTAAATCTATTCTACCATAAACAATCATTCCTACATTAATATTTAAATTATTTAAATCTAAATCATTAATTGTATTAAAATCTATTTCTGGTGATAAATAACAATCTTTAATACCTAAATCTATTAAAGTATTAAGTGCTTCTTTATTAACAATATTAAAATATGGAGAGATTATTGATTTATCTGTAATATTTCCAATATTATGTGTAAATATTAAATTATTAGAGTTAATTCTTCCTCCATATTCGCGATTTAAGGCGAAAACAGCCTCAATATTGAATTTTTCACAAACTTCTTTTTGATTATTCGTACTTGTAACACATTCAATTTTAAGTGGTTTTTTGATAAATTCTTTTAAATTATTATTAAGTAAATATTTAGGATTTACTTTATCTTTTTTGGATAATAAATACTCATTTAAAACATTTACAAAGCTTCTTCTAAGTTCATTTAACTCTGATACTTTAACAAAAGAAATATTATCTGTTTTTATATTTATTTTATCCACTTCATAAACTGTTGAAGAAAGTTTAGAAAGTTGTTCTTTTATTCTATCAATAGATAATACTTGTTCACCATATTCTAAATAATCACCATAAACAATAAATGAATAATTATCAATAAATACTCTTATAGAAAGTTTCTTCCCACAAAAAATTGATACATCTAAATTAATTTTAAATTTAACATTTTCTTTTTTTAATATTTCTTTAATTTCACTTGTTAAATTACTACTAGATGTTTTAACAACAAGATCACCAATTTTACTATTATTTTTAATAAATAATTTAATTACTTGATTTTTAGTAGCTTTTTTAACACTATTATTATTTACCAAAATATTTGTTAAATAAACACCATATTCCTCGTTAGATAGTACTCTTAACCCATCATGAAGACTAATATCGTTTCTTAATTTTATTTCAATAAAATCATTTCTTGCGTTAATAACTTTACCAATAACTATTCCTCTATGATTAACATACTCTTTATTAACAATATTAAAGTTATCATCTCCAAGTAAATAACCTTTTGTAAACGATCTATTAAATGTTACTAAAATATTATCATTAGTTTTATTAGAAATCACATATTTATGATGTTTATAATATTCATCAATCGCATCACGATATGCTTTAGTTACAGTGTAAACATATTCTGGACTTTTCATTCTACCTTCTATTTTTAAAGAACGGACTTCACTTTCTAAAATAACATTTAAATGATCTAATGTCATTAAATCTTTAGTAGATAAAATAGATTTATTTTCTTCAATTAAATAATCATCTTCATAAATAGAATAAAGTTTTCTGCAAGGTTGAGCACATTTACCACGATTACCACTTCTTCTACCAATAACTGAGCTCATCAAACAGTTTCCACTAGATGAAAAGCAAAGAGCACCATGAATAAATATTTCTATTTCAATTCCAGTATTAGAAATTTCTTTAACTGTTTCAATATCAGTTTCTCTTGCAAGAACAACACGTGATACTCCTAATTGTTTTAATATAAGTGCCCCATTTTTGTTAAAAACATTCATTTGGGTAGAGGCATGTACTTCTAAAGTAGAATAATTTTTCTTAATAAATCTAAGAACTCCTAAATCTTGAACTATTACCGCATCAACATTAATATCGCTTAATAACTTTAAATAGTTATTTAATTCTTTAAATTCACTTTCCAAAACAATTGTATTTACAGTTACATATACTTTTACTTGATGTAAATGACAATAATTTACTGCTTTAAGTAATTCTTCATTATCAAAATTGCCTGCAAAACTTCTTGCACCAAAAGCCTTACCACTTAAATATACTGCATTACATCCTGCTTGCACTGCTGCAACCATACATTCATAATTACCTGCAGGTGATAATAATTCAACTTTTTGCATAATGCCTCCTACTAAAAAAAGCCTAAAAAAGGCTTTTTTTTATAATTTATCATCATCAAATTCTTCTTCATCTAATTCATCTTTCATTAGATATAAAATCCCAATTGTACCAGGTCCACAGTGAGATCCAATTACACAACCAGCTTCTGTTTCATATACGTGTTTAACTTTATCATAAACACCTAATTCTTTAAATTTTGCATCTATTTCTGCATAACTTTGTTCACATTCTGTAGTATGAGTAATAAATACAAACTCAGGATCAATATTTGGTAAATCCTTAGCAAACATATCAACCATAACACCAACAGCTTTTTTCATTAAACCAATAATCTTTTTACCAACTTTTAGTTTTCCTTCACGTACAACAATCATAGGTCTAAGTCTAAGCGCACCACCTAAAATTTTTACAACAGATGAACATCTTCCACCTTTATGTAAATAATCTAAACTTTTTACAACAAATTGTGATTTTACACGTGGCACTCTTCTTTCTAAACGTTCTTTAATTTCTTTTGCACTCATACCACTATCACGATATTTACATGCCTTTAAAATAAGTAAACCAGTACCTGTCGAAAGATTTGAGCCATCAACTGAGTAGCATCTACCTTCATCAAATTCTTCAGCAGCAATTTGAAAACTATTATAAGTTGTAGATAACTTTCCGCCAATACCTACATAGAAAATATCATATCCTTCTTCAATATATGGTTCTAAATACTCAATAAATTCACCTGGCGCACAAGCAGCAGTTTTAGGCATAACATTTTCACTTTCAACTCGTTCATAAAGTTCAGGTAGTCTAATATCAACACCATCATTAAATGATTCTTCACCAAAATTAATATGCAGAGGTATAACTTTTATATTATACTCTTTAATTATTTCTTGTGTTAAATCACAAGTACTATCCGTAAAAATTAAAACTTTATTCATTTAATCTCCTATCCAAGCCATGTAAGGCCTTTATTATTTATTTCTTCTAGAGTTTCAATTAGAATATCTCTAAATAAAATACCAGTTGCAAAAGCATTATCACCATTTCCAAATGGATAACTACTTTGGTCAAAAATATAATCAACTGCTGCAACTTTATATACTTTGTTATCATCAATTAATTCACCATTAATATAAAAACCAGTATATTGATCGCCAGTAATATTATCACTATAAATAATACCACTACTTAAAATTAACCCCTTAATGTATTTACCTTTTAAATCAACAGTTTTAATAGTATTGTCAAAAGGCATAATTTCATACACTTTAGCAACCGTTACATCTTGACCATAATAAATTGGGAAAGCACTATTTCTTATTCCACCATTATTAATAAATGCAACATCACAATCAATATAATTACTTACCGAATTAGCAGCCCATTTAGCTCCATTAACTTGATAAATATCTGTACCTGCTTTGCATAATACACGCTTAAATATTGGAGCAGTTTCCAAAACAATATCATCAACCATTTTTTTAACAACGCTATCAGTATTAACATTTTTATTCATTTGTTTGTTAAAACTTGAACCACCAGTAACAGTTTTAGTTTCAGGATCAATTGTTAGTGAAATTACACCAACATTTTTACCTGCAGTCCCAGACTGAACAGATGGAATTGTTACACCATCTTCTCTTCTATAGTTTTCTGTATATGTAGCATGAGTATGTCCATTGATAATAGCATCAATTTTTTCATCATTATTTAATTTAGATAATTGTTTATTAGTAAAACTATCACCATCGTGACCACTTGCAATAACAATATCACAATCATGTTCTATTCTTAACTCTTTTGCATAATTTGCAACAGCTTCTACAGGATCACTAAAGTAATAATTTTCAATCATTTGTGTTGCAATGTCAGATTCTAACCCTAAACCAATATATCCTATAATACCAATTTTTAACCCTTTAGTTTCAACAATTTCATATGGATCAACATATTCAGGAATACTTGATGTTGATTTTTCGATAATATTACATCCTAAAAATGGAAAATTAGCTTCACCATTAGATAAATCACCATCACGATATGCTAACACAGTAGATAATCCCCAGTCAAATTCGTGATTACCAATTGTCATTGCATCAAAACCAATCTCATCCATAATATCTACAACTATTTCACCACGTGTATGATTAGAAATAGCTGAACCTTGAAACATATCACCGGCAGAAATTACAAGTGTTGCAGCATCAGAATTTTCTTTAATAGAATCTTTAATATAACCACTAACTCTTGCAGCACCATATGCTCCATCAGTTTCTTCTATTGCACCATGAAAATCATTAATTGTATATATTAATAATTTTTCAGGAGTTTTATCATCATTATTATCTTTATTATTAATATCAATGTTATCACAACTAGTTAAAAAACCTAAACACAATATTAATACTAAAACGATTATTTTTTTATATTTTTTCATTTTATAACACTCCTAATTACATTTATAGTATACCATATTTTAATATTATATTCAAATAAATTATATAAATTGATATTTAATTAAGTATAAACTTTTCTTCAAATTCTTTAGTTTTTATAACAATTTCATAAGAAACTAATTGGTTTAATTCTTCTAATAATACTCCACCATTATTTAATTTATTAACATTTAAAATAACTTCTATATCATCAGACAAATACTTTAACATTTCATATTCTATTTCTACCATACTTAAAAAATAGTTCCACATATTATTATATCTTAAAGTCATTGGACATGGTTTACCACTAAAAAAATGATGTGGTTTAACAGCATCAAGTGATAAATTATTATCTTTTAATAAATGTGCAACAAGTTTAGCACATTTATGCCATGTAACAAGTAAATTAGAGCCTTTATTAACCATTGTTTCAATACCAATGCTATATAAATTCCCAAGTCTATTTGCAACATATCCATATGATTTATTATAATAAATAGGTGTAAAATGATAATTGCCATTAATAATTAATGTATTAATTCCTGCATCATTAATATCTTTAGTTGATAAATTAAGAATTACTTCACCTAAAGCTAAAGATTGATCTTTAACTTTAGTTTGAATTACACCACAAGATGAATAATATAATGTACCATCAACATCAACAATTGTTAAATCAGGAATTTTAATTAATGATTTAATCCCATTTAAATAAAAATATCCATCAATAATCTCAATACAAGGAACTTTCGTTGTAGCTAAAACTCCAGTATCAATTGTATGATAACTAACCTTTAAACCATCACCTGCATGATATGCAACTTCATTATCTGGAATATGATGGTAAATTGCATCATCACCACAACTATAGTGCCAACTAGTGCCTCCACCACCATTACAAACATAATTAGCATGTGCTAAACTTCCAGCAGTTTCTGCTGCACTTGCAGTATCATGAACACAAACATAAAGTGTTTTTTCCTTAATAGTGCCAGGTCTATTATCCATATCAAGTGATACAATTCTATCAATTACTTCATGTTTATTAAAATAATATGCATTTAAATCACCAAAACATTCAGTATAATAATTAAATTGATAACCAAATGCTTTAAAAGTTCTTGATGAACACTTTAAATTATTTCCTTTAATTAATAATTCTTTTATTTTATTTACTCTTTGTTGTAAAGTCATACTTACCTCTTTTTTAATTCTACTAATTCTAAATTTTTTTAATATTATGCATTGCACTACTTATATTAATTATCATACAAGTATTATTATTTTAACAAACAAATATATTTTAATCAAGTAAACTGACCAATATTTTGAAACAAAACTGACCGACATTTTGCAATAAAACTGACCAATATTAATAAAAAGAGTTATTAATCATTATAGGTTAATAACTCTTTTAAATTATTATTTAATAACTATATGCAATCCTTTTAAAACATCAAAGGCTTTGTTTTCTAATTCTTCATCAAATGATGCAGTAGCAGTTTTATCAATAACAATTAACGCATTAGGAAGTGCTGATTTTACCATAATAGCATTAGATAACACACAAATGTTTGAAACTAATCCACATAATTCAACATATTCATAATTAGTATTTTCTAAATATTTTGCAAGTTCTAAACTAGGAAAAGTCTTTTTTTTAAATACTTTAATTGCTTTATCCAAATAGTCACACTTATTGTTTACTTTATGACCAAAAGTTCCATCTATACAATGTGGTACAGGTAAATTTTCACCTTCGTAAGTATTTAAATAATTATTATCATGAGTATCAAGAGTAAATATAATATCATCGTTATTATTTAAATATTCATTAATTCTTTTATTTATAACATCTACTAAAGTTTCTGCTTTTTTAAAGCCTAGTGCACCATCAATAAAATCATTTTGAAAATCAACAATAATTAATAATTTTTTCATAACTACTCCTATAATAAATGAATATTATGTCTTTTTAAAATTTTAATATCATCTTCACTCCAAATTGACGCTTGAACTTCACCAATGTGGGCTTTTTCTAAGAAATACATACAAAGACGTGATTGTCCAATACCTCCACCAATAGTAAGGGGAAGTTCATTATTTAATAATGCTTTACAGTATGGTGTATTTAACTTAGATTCTTCTTTTTTATGTTTAACTTGTCTAACAAGTGAATCACTATCTACTCTTATTCCCATACTAGAAAGTTCTAACGCTATCCCAAGTGTATCAAACCATACTAAGATGTCACCGTTTAGATTCCAGTCATCATAGTCACTTGCTCTACCATCATGTGGCATATCATTATCAAGTGGCCAACCGATTTGATAGATAAATACAGATTTATGAAGTTTAGTTATTTCATTTTCACGTTCTTTAGATGTTAAATTTGGATACATATTAAGAAGTTCATTTGATGATATAAAGTAAATATCATCAGGAAGTTTTTTTGTAAATACATTATATTTAGTACATACTTTTTCTTCAACTGTTTTTAAAACATTAAAAATCTTTCTAACAATATATTTTAAATAATCAATTGTTCTTTCTTCTTTATTAATTATTCTTTCCCAGTCCCATTGGTCAACATAAACTGAATGAATATTATCTAAATCTTCATCACGACGAATGGCATTCATATCAGTATAAAGACCTGTTTCTTGAACAAACTGATATTTAGATAATGCATAACGTTTCCATTTTGCAAGTGATTGAACAATTTCAACATTTTTTTGTACATCTAGGACATCAAAACTAACTGGACGTTCATATCCATTTAAATGGTCATTTAACCCAGTTTCACATTCAACAAAAAGGGGTGCTGAAACACGCGTTAAATCCAGTGCAAGTGCAAGTTCTCTTTCAAAGATATCTTTTACATATTTTATTGCAATTTCTGTTTCTAATAAATTAAGTTTAGATTTATAATTATCTAGTAATATTAAATTTTTCATATTATTTTTCCTTTAAATAATCTTTTATTTTATATGCACAAGAGCATCCATCACTAGCAGCAGTAATTATTTGTTTTATACCACCTATAATATCACCACCTGCAAATATTCCTGGAATATTTGTCATATAATTATCAACAATTAAATGTTCTTTATCATCCATTAATATTCCTAAATGACGAGCAAATGATGATCCATTTGCGACACCTACTGCAACGAATAAACAATCCAAGTTATAAGTATTATTCTCACAAACAACACTTTCTAAATGATCATTTCCTTCTAATTTAATAATTTTTTCAGTCACAACATTTTCATCAAGATCAACATCTTCACCGTTTGTAAACACAGTAATATCATTACTAAATCGTTTTAATACTTCAAGTTCTGATTTCATATATTCACCAGTACCTAGTATTCCAATACGTTTCTTACGATATAGAAATCCATCACAAACAGCACAATATGAAACACCACGTCCTTCAAAGTCTTTTAAACCTTCAATTTTTAGAGTTGTTCTTTTCATTCCTGTTGCAATAAGTACAGTTTTACAAGCATAAACAGTCTTATTTGTTGAAACAGTAAATTCATTTCCCATTTCAATTTTAACAACTTCTTCAGTTAACACATTAATTCCTAAATTTTTAGCTTGATTTATTCCTTTTTTTATTAAATCAATACCATTTATAGATTCAATACCATAATAATTTTCAATTAATGTATTAATACTTAATGTTCCATAGTCTTTACCAATTACTAATACATGAAAGCCAAATCTTTTTAAATAAATAGCAGCACTTATACCACAAGGACCACTACCAATAATTACCGTGTCAAACATTATTTTGCGAAAAACTCCTCAACAAATTTTTCAGGATGAAGTCCTATAAATGAATCAACAATTTTACCATTTTTTATTTTTACAACAAATGGAATACTTCTTACCTCGAATCCCATTGCTAGTTCTTCTTCCTCGTCAATATTTACTTTACCAAATGTAACATTCGGATAATTTTTTGCAACACGTTCAATAATTACACTAAGTGCTGTACATGGATTACACCAATCAGCATAAAAGTCAATGATTAATGTATCGTATTTTTCAATACATTCTTTAAAATTATCTTTTGTAATATATAACATAAAATGTCCTCCAAAGTTTATACTATTATTATTTATCATTATTTTTTAATAAAATACCATAAAAAATTTGTTTTTTCAAAAAGATTACATTTTAATATTAAAAAAATAAAAATTATGTTAAAATAAATAATAAAATTTTTTAAAAAAAACAATATTTTTTGTGTTATGTTTAATGAAAGGGAAAGAAACTTATGTTAATAGTAACTAAAAAACTAATTGAACAACTAAAAGTAAAAGACGAATTCGCCTTTGAACAAGTATACTATGAATACTCTAACTTAGTTTATTACATCTGTTATAGTATTACTAAAGATAAGAATGCAAGTGAAGACCTCACACAAGATACATTTTTGAAACTTTTAACATCATTAGATAGTTATACTGAAACAGGTAAATTTAAGCAATATGTCATGATGATCGCAAGAAACCTATCAAAAAATTATGTTACTCGAGTTGCAAATAAAAAACCAATCTATAGTGATGAAGAAATCTATAATGTTAAAGAGTATTCTAATAATAATTTATTAATCTATGATATTAAAAATTATTTAACTGAATTACAAACAGAGATAGTAATATTAAAAATTGTACATAAACTAAAATTTCGAGTAATAGCAGAATACTTAAATATTCCTGCTAGTAAAGTACAATCTGAATATTATACAGCCATAAAAATCCTTAGAAAGGAGTTGATTTAATGAAAAATGTAAGAACAATTATTAAAGAATATTACAATAAAAACTATGATCATGATGATAATATTGATTTAATTAAAGAAAAAGCTAATATAAATAACAATAAAAAGAAAGGATTACTACTATTTATGAAAACTAAAAAATTAGCAATTATCTCAACAGCTTTATTTATTATTACAGTATCTGCAATTGTTATTGGATGCACATTAAATTCAAATCAAACAAATCAACAAAATGAACCAATTGTAACAAATGCAGTTATTACATTAGACTTAAACCCTAGTATTCAACTAACTGTTGATGAAAAAGGTATTGTTGCCTCTGTTTATGGTGCAAATGATGATGGTAAAATGATTATTGTAGATGTTGAAGATGAAATTATAGGTAAAACTTATGATGAAGCTATTGATAAAATTTTAGTAATAGAAACTGATTGTGGTTTCTTTGTAAAATATACAACATCAGATGAATATAATAACTTAACAATTACTATTGATGCAGAAGCAACACAAAATAAAATTTCAGAAATAGAAACTGAACTTAAAGCTCATGTTGAAGAAAAATTAACTGAACTTGGAATTAAAGTTGAAGATAAAATAACAACTATTAAAAATAACACTAAAGAATCTTTAATAAACAAACTTCTAAGTTTAGATTCTACACTTAATATAGAAGAATTAAATGAATTATCTCATAAAGAATTAATTAATTTAATTGCTGCATATCATATTGAAAGAATAAATCTACCAACTACTGCAATTGAGGAAATGTATAATAACTTCAAAGAATATGAAGTTGATATTGCAGAATCAAAGATTTTTAAAAACTTTGTAACTACTTCTTCTAACCTTAGTAATGAAATTATTCAAAATTATAGTAAACTACAATTATCTGTTGAAAATGGATTAACTCTTCTAAAACAAACTTATAATGAAATGTTTATTGCAGAAGACTCTATGTATATTAAAGCATTAAATGAAGTTAATAAACTAAAAAATGAAATTTTAATATTAAAAACTGAAATTGAAAAACTAGAAGAAGGATTAGAAAAAACAATTAAATTAGCACAATTATCAGCCCAAGAAACAGCTTTATTAACTGCAGAAGCTACTTTACAATTTGCTAAAGACGCTGCTAATTCTGCTTTAAACCTTGCAACTACGTCATTAAATGAAGCTTTGGCTTCACTTGAAAATTATATTTTAGAAAATAATGATTTAAGTATTCTAATGAATGAAAAAGCAAATGAAATTAGTAATGAATTAAATACTCAAAAGAAAGAATTTATAACAAAATTTGAAACTGAATATAAAGATCAAATTGAAGCAAAATATAATCAATTAGTTGAACAAAAAGCTAATTTAGTTGCAAAATTAAAAGAACAAAATTAATTATCTATATTTCTTTCTCTAAAAGAGTCTGTATTTTAACAGTCTCTTTTATTTTTTATATTTCTAACATAATTTAAATAAAACAAAATAAAATATATAAAGATATAAATTTTTAAGAAATTGACAAAAAATAATAAAATAAAATAATTTAAGCAAAATTAACATAAAGTTAACAAAAAAATTATATACTATATACAAGTTTAAAGGGAGTGATATTATCAAACAACTTAGTAAAGAGGCTAAAAAGTCAATTTTAAAACTAGTTATCTCATTATTAGTAATAATTGCTTTTGTAATTGGAATTTATTTTTTATTAAAAGCATTTGGATTAACTGATATTTCTAAGGAAGAAATTAGAGATATTGTTAGCAAAGCTGGTATTTGGGCTCCACTTGCATATATCGCAGTCTCATTCTTACAAGTAACATTTATACCAATTCCAGGAATGGTGTCTATTCTTGCAGGAACACTTCTTTTTGAACCTTGGGAAGCTTTTTTATATTCACTTATAGGAATGTTTATTGGTGGATCAGTAGGTTTCTACCTAGGAAGAGTATTAGGTAAAAAATTTGTATACTGGGTAGCGGGAGATAAACAAAAAGTTGATGACTATTTGGAAAAAATAAAAGGTCGTGAAACAGTATTACTTTTCTTTATGTTCCTATTCCCATTTTTCCCAGATGATTTACTATGCAGTGTTGCAGGAATATCAAAAATTAAATTTAGTACATTTAGCATCATTCAATTTGTAACAAGAATCACTTCAATTGGATGCACCATTCTAGTTTATGGTGGAAGTTTAATTCCACTGGACTCTAGTTGGGGTATTTGGGTAATTGCTGGATTATCAATACTTGGTATTATTGCCTTCATAATTTCTTATAAACTTGCCGATCAAATTCAAGAATGGTTTGTTAATTTATATACTAAAGTAGGAAATTGGTTTAAAAATTTATTTAAAAAAAATGAAAATAAGTAGTTTATCGTTTAGATAAACTACTTATTATTTTTTTATGCTCTCCAAGTACGAGGTGATTTTCTCCATTCAAGTACATCATTTAAATCTTCACTTTCAATGTAACCTTCTTCTACCGCAACTTTAACTAAGTTATTAAAATTAGCAAGTGAATAATATGGAACATTTACAGCATCGAAAGCAGCTTTTGCTTCATCAAAACCATATGAGAAGATTGATACACAGCCAATTACTTCTACACCTGCTTCAATTAATGAATTAACAACTTCAATAGATGATTTACCAGTTGAAATTAAGTCTTCAATTACAACTACTTTATCACCTTTTTCGTAGTGACCTTCAATTTTATTTTGACGTCCATGATCTTTATTACCACTTCTTACATATCCCATAGGTAAACCTAAATATTCAGATACATAAGCAGCATGAGGAATACCAGCTGTTGCAGTACCCATAAGAATTTCACATTCAGGGAACTTTTCTTTTACTAAATCAGCAAGTGCATGTTCAATTTCGCCTCTTACTTCAGGGTATGATAAAACTAATCTATTATCACAATAAATAGGTGATTTAATACCACTAGCCCATGTAAATGGTGCTTTTGGACTTAAAAATACAGCTTTAATCTTAAGTAAATTCTTTTCTACACTACTCATTTCCTAAAAACTCCTTTAAAATTAAATGATATGCTTCTACTGGATCTTCTGCTTGAGTAATAGGACGACCTACTACAATATAATCAGATCCTATTTCTCTTGCTTTTGCTGGTGTTGTAATTCTTACTTGGTCATCAGCATTATTTGATGCAAGTCTAATACCAGGTGTAACAGTTACAAATTCTTTACCGCATGCTTCTTTTACTTTTTCAACTTCAAGTGGAGAACATACAATACCATCAAGACCTGATTCTTTTGCAACTTTTGCGTAATTTACTACTGAATCAATAACTTCACCAGGAATAAGTTGTTCAGTATTCATCATTTCTTTTGATGTTGATGTAAGTTGAGTAACTGCAATTAATATTGGACGCGCACCAGTTGAACCTTCAGTTAAACCCTCAAGTGCAGCAGCCATCATTTTAGATCCACCTGCAGCATGTAAGTTGATAATATCAACACCAAGTCTTGCAAGATTAGTCATTGCTTTTTTAACTGTATTTGGAATGTCATGTAGTTTTAAATCTAAGAAGATTTTATGACCACGTTTTTTAATTTCTTTTACGATTTCAAGTCCTGAACCATAAAACAATTCCATACCAACTTTAACATATAAAGATTCATTAAATTTATCTAAAAAATTTAATGATGTTTCCATATCTTTAAAATCTAGTGCAATAATAACCATTATCTTTCTCTCCTATTTTCTATGTGCATAACCAATGCACTCATTAATATCTTTAAAGCCATATTTTTCTAAAGCATTAGGTAGTTCTTCTACTAATTCTTTACAAATATATGGATTTACTAAATTCATTGTCCCAACACCAAGAGCACTAGCTCCTGCCATTAAGAATTCAATACAATCATCAGCATTTGAGATACCACCCATACCAATAATTGGAATAGATACTGCTTCATATACATCATAAATCATTCTTATTGCAACAGGTTTAATTGCAGGTCCAGAGAAACCACCTTTTTTATTATATAAAATAGGTCGTCCTGTTTTTAAATCAATACGCATACCAAGAAGTGTATTGATTAAAGAAAGTCCATCAGCACCACCACGTTCTGCAGCTTTAGCCATCTTTACAATATCAGTAACATTTGGACTTAGTTTTACATATACTGGTTTGATTGATGCGTCTTTTACTTTTTTTGTAATTTCATAAACAGTATCTTCATCAGCACCAAATGGAATACCTCCACCATGCACATTCGGACAACTAATATTAAGTTCAAGTGCTGCAACATTATCAATTCTGCTAATAACATATGCAACTTTTACATATTCATCAATTGAATCACCACAAATGTTTGCGATAACACAAGTATCATACTTACTTAAAAAAGGTAATTTTTCTTTGATTACTACATCTAAACCTGGATTTTCAAGCCCTATAGAGTTAAGCATTCCACCATATGTTTCTGCAACTCGTGGTGTTTTATTACCACGTTTAGGGTTAACACTTGTTGCTTTAATCATAATACCACCAAGTAAGCTTAAATCATAAATATTAGCAAGTTCTTCGCCAAATCCAGCAGTACCACTTGCAGGAATAATAGGATTTTTTAAATCAAGTCCTGGTAATTTTACTCTAACATTCGCCATAAATAACTCCTAACTTGAATACTGGTCCATCTGTACATACACAGTAATGTTTTTCTCCTTTTACACAACCATGACAAAGACCAACGCCACATGCCATTCTCGCTTCATAAGATAAATAACCTTCATATCCTACATACTTTTCTTCTAATTTTTTTAGCAAAATTTCAGGTCCACAACTATATAATGTATCAAATTTAACTTCATTGTTATTTAAATATTCAATTGCATTGCCTTTAAAACCATATGATCCATCATCAGTAGTAACTATTACTTTTCCTAAAGTTTCAAATTCTTCTAGATAAATCATTGATTCTTTATTTCTAAATGCAAGAATAATAATAAGTTCATTACCTAATTCTTTTAATTTTCTTGATAACTCTAGTAGTGGTGGAACACCAATTCCTCCACCCACTACTAGTGCTTTTTTATTTTCTACAAGTGTAAAGCCATTACCAAGTGGTCCTATTGTTTCTAAAATAGTTCCACTTTCATAAGTAGCCATTTGTTTAGTACCTTCGCCATTAATTTTATATGTAATAACTAAATTATTACCATCAATTTGACAAATAGATATTGGACGTTTTAATAGTTTAGATTCATCTTTTAATGAAATATTTATAAACATACCAGGTTTTGCAAAACTTGCCATATTGGAAGTTTCTAATTTCATTTCAAATGTATCAAGAGCAATTTGTTTATTATAAACAACTTTTAAATTCTCTTTAACCATTAAATTGTACCTACCTTAATTGTGATTTCATCAAGAACATCAAGCAATGCATTAACAGTATCTAAACTTGTAAAACAAGTAATATTATTTTCTGCAGCTACTCTTCTAATTAAGAATCCATCATTATTAGTTCTAACATGACTTACAGTATTAATTACATATGATACATGTCCTTTTCTTAATGAATCTAAGATTTCTTCACTACCTTCAGATAATTTTTTCTTAATTCTTGTTTTAATACCATGTTCTTTTAAGAACTTACCAGTACCTTTAGTAGCTTCAATATTAAATCCTAAATTATAGAATCTTCTAATTAAAGGTAGAGCTTTTTCTTTAGTTTGATCCGATAAAGTAACAAATACAGTACCATAGTTAATAACTCTCATATTGGCAGCTTTTAATGCTTTATATAAAGCTCTATTTAATGATTGATCATAACCAATTGCTTCACCAGTTGACTTCATTTCAGGAGAAAGTACTGTATCTAATCCTCTAATTTTAGAGAATGAGAAGCAAGGAACTTTTACATAATACATATTTGGTGTAGGTTCTACTAGATTCATATCTTTTAACTTATCACCAAGCATAACAAATGTTGCAATTTTAGCAAGATTAATTTTACTTGATTTAGATAAATACGGAATAGTTCTACTAGATCTTGGATTTACTTCAATAATATATACAAAATCATTTGAATCTACGATGTATTGGATATTAAATAAACCTTTAATACCAATAGCAATACCAAGTCTCTTAGTATAGTCTTTAATTGTTTCTTCTACTTTTTTAGATAGGCTATATGCAGGATACACACTAATTGAGTCACCTGAGTGAATACCAGTACCTTCAATATGTTGCATGATACCAGGCATAAATACATCTTCGCCATCACTAATTGCATCTACTTCGATTTCACGACCAATTACATATTTATCGATTAATACAGGTTGATTAGGGTCAAGGGCAAATGCTTTATTTAAATATTTTTCAAGATGCTCATCACTATAAACTATTTCCATAGCACGACCACCTAAAACATATGATGGACGAACTAATACTGGATATGTAATCTTATGAGCTGCATCTAGACCATCGCTTAAATTAAATACAGTTTTTCCTTCTGGTTCAGGAATATTTAATTCGTGCATTAATGCTTCAAATAATTTTCTATTTTCTGCTTTTGCAATAGCTTCACAATCAGTACCAATAATTGGAACACCTAAAGCATCTAATCTTTCTGCAAGGTTAATTGCAGTTTGACCACCTAGTGAAACAATTACACCTTTAGGTTTTTCTAAATCAATAATGTTCATGATATCTTCTACTGTTAGAGGTTCAAAATATAATTTATCAGTTACTAAATAGTCAGTAGAAACAGTTTCTGGGTTATTATTAATTACAATAGCTTCATAACCTTTTTCTTTAATTGCCCAAATTGCATGAACAGTTGAATAGTCAAATTCAACACCTTGTCCAATTCTAATTGGACCAGATCCTAAAACAATGATTTTTTCTTTATTTGACACAATTGATTCATTTTCAGTGTCATATGTTGAATAGAAATATGGTGTATAAGTATCAAGTTCTGCAGCACATGTGTCAATCATTTTATAAACTGGATAAATATTATTTTCTTTACGATACTTATAAACATCAAGTTCAGAAATATTCATAACTTTTGCTAAGTATTGATCTGAAAAACCAAGTTTTTTAGCTTTAATAAATTTTTCTAAGCTACAATCTTCTTTTAATTCTTTTTCAAATAAAATAATATTTTCAATTTTTCTTAAAAAGAATAAATCAATCTTTGTAATTTCATTAATTTCTTCACAAGTTACATCTCTTCTTAATAATTCTGCAATCATGAAAATTCTTTCATCTGTTGGAATTTCAATTTGTTTTAATAATTCAGATGTCTCAGCATTATCAAATTTTTCCATATAAACATGGTCAACTTTAGTTTCAAGTGATCTGATACCTTTTAAGAAAGCTTCTTCAAAAGTACGGCCTAGACTCATTACTTCACCTGTTGCTTTCATTTGAGTAGAAAGTGTCTTTGTAACATCATTAAACTTATCAAATGGGAATCTTGCAAATTTACATACAACATAATCAAGAGTAGGTTCGAATGCAGCTTGACCAGATGCAATTTCAATTTCTTCTAAATTTAATCCACATGCAATTTTTGCAGTAACTCTAGCAATGGGGAACCCACTTGCTTTAGATGCAAGGGCACTTGATCTACTTACACGAGGGTTAACTTCAATTACATAGTAATCATATGATTCTGGATCTAGTGCAAATTGAACATTACAACCACCTTTAATACCTAATGCTCTAATAATTTTAATAGAAGCATTCTTTAGCATGCTAAACTCTTTAGTTGTTAATGTTTGACAAGGTGCAACAACCATTGAATCCCCTGTATGAACACCAACAGGGTCAATATTTTCCATACTACAAATACAAATTGCAGTATCGTTACCATCACGCATTACTTCAAATTCAATTTCTTTATATCCTTTTACACTTTTTTCAATTAAGATTTGATTAACTGGCGAAAGACTAATTGCATAATCAGCAAGACTACGTAGTTCTTCTTCATTATTTGCAAAACCACCACCAGTACCACCTAGTGTAAATGCAGGACGAACAACAATTGGATAACCAATTCTATCAGCTATTTCTAAAGCTTGTGATACTGTATTAGCAATATCTGATTCGATAATTGGTTCACCAATTCTTTGACATAAGTTTTTAAATTTTTCTCTATCTTCTGCTTCTTCAATTGCAGCAATACTAGTACCAAGTACTTTAACACCACATTCTTCTAAAACACCTTTTTTAGATAAACTTACACAAAGATTAAGACCTGTTTGTCCACCAAGTGCACAAAGAATTGCATCTGGACGTTCGTATCTAATAATTCTTGACGTAAACTCTAAATCTAGTGGTTCCATGTATACTTTATCTGCAACAAGTTTATCTGTCATAATTGTTGCAGGATTTGAGTTAATTAAAACAACTTCATATCCTTCTTCTTTTAACGCAAGACAAGCCTGAGTACCTGCATAGTCAAATTCAGCAGCTTGACCAATAACAATTGGACCTGAACCAATAATTAATATCTTATGAATGTCTGTACGTTTAGGCATTATTGCTACCTCCTTTTGAAGATTTCATTAAATCAATTAGTTCATCATAAATTGATTTTACTACAGGTGAAGCACTTGCATCAACAGAATCAAATTCTGAAGTTACAATTAGATCTTTTGTAGAATATAACCCTTCAATTGATGAATCACTTAAATTTTCAAGTGAAACATTTAAATTTGTATTACTAAGTGATTCTTTATCAACTTCATAGTTATGAGCTTGTAATGTAATAAGTATTTTCTTAGTTATTAAATTTTTAACAGATTGATTAGCACCATGGTGACCAAATTTCATCTTTTTAACTTTTGCACCACAAGACTCTGCAACAAGTAAATGTCCAAGACCAATACCAGCAATTGGAAGACTACCTACAAGTTCTTTTAAGTTATTTACTACAACTTCTAATTCATTTGGATTATCTGGCCCATCACTTACTATTACAGCATTAGGACGATATGATAAAATCTTTGTAGCATCTGTATTATATGGTAATACTACAACATTACATTTCCTTAAAGATAACTCTTTGATAATGTTATTTTTACAACCTAAATCTAGACAAACAACTGTATATTTTGGTTTATTTGCTTTAATCATATTAGGACGTTTTGTAGATAATTTCTTAACCATTCCTTTAATAGGATTATAAGCATTAATTTTTTCAAGTGCTTCTTCAACACTAGTTTCTACATCTGTAATAATCCCTAACATACTACCTTCATCTCGAATTACTTTTGCAAGCATTCTTGTATCTATGCCACATAAAAATGGTAAATCATTTGCTTCTGCAAAATCATCCATAGAATCCATATATCTCATATTAGATGAAATAAAATCTATATCTTTAACTATGAAACCTTCTACATGAAAATCTTTTGAACCAAATTCATCATCGCTAGCACCATAGTTACCAATTAATGGATAAGTCATACATACAAATTTTCCTGCATAATACGGATTATTAACGATATCAAAGTAACCAATCATCCCTGTATGAAATACAACTTCAGCTACTTTTTCTACACCACTTCCTAAACCTACAAATTCTAAACCATTCTGTAATACTAACTTTTTAGGCTTCATAGACAATTTCTCCTTTACATATTGTTTTTATTACTTTTCCATAACATTTCCATCCACCAAATGGTGTATTATTTGATTTTGATGCAAAATTAGTTTTATCAATTACAAATTCATTATCTAAATCTAATATAACAGCTGATAAATTGTTACCAACTTTAATCTCATGATTATCAAGGTTAAATGCATTTGCTACATTATAACTCATCAAATCAAATAATTTTTCTACTTTAATTAATCCAGTCTTTACAAGACGAGTATATAAAAGTGGAAATGATGTTTCAAGGCCTACTATACCAAATGCGGCACTATTTATATCTTTATTCTTCTTTTCAAAAGAGTGAGGCGCATGATCAGTTGAAATCATATCTACATCCCCATTTATAATGCCATTAATTAACGCTTCTTGATCTTTAATACCACGAATCGGTGGATTCATTTTATAATTTGGCGTAATTTCAATCATTTCATCGTTTAATACAATATGATGAGGAGTAACTTCTACTGTACAATTACATCCAATTGATTTATAAAATTTAACGATATCAAGCGATTCTTTTGTTGCTAAATGACAAACGTGATAATGACATCCAGTTTTGTTAGCAATAACTAAATCTCTTGCAACGTTTGTTGTTTCTGAAATATCAAGATTAGGTAAAGCAACACTATTTTCTTGTTTAAAAGAATTATTAAATGTTCCTTTATTAACAAGTTCTAAATCTTCACAGTGACATAATACTGGTTTATTTAGTTCTTTTAATTTTAACATTGCAAGGTACATTAAATATGAATTTGATACAGGTTTACCATCATCTGAAAATCCAACGCAGTCAAACTTTTCAAAATCAACTAATTCTTTTCCCAATTCATCTTTTGTTATCGCAACAAGCGGTAAACATTCAATACAAGAATCAGTTTTAATTATATTTAATAAATCATTATAAGCTTCAATACTTGAAATAACAGGATTAGTATTTGGCATTAAAAATACTTTTGTATAACCACCTTTAGCTGCTGCAAGAGATCCTGTTTTAATTGTTTCAGATTCCGTAAATCCTGGTTCACGCATATGAACATGTGGATCTATGAAACTAGGTGCTACGTATAATCCAGTAACATCAATTACTTCACCTAAAACATTATTACTAATTTCAACAATTTTATTATTTTCAACAATTACATTAGTTTTTACTATTTGTTTATTAGTGTATACATAACCACCCTTTAAAGTATAAAGCATTATTCAAAACTCCTTTTTAAAACTGCTTGACGAACAAACACTCCATTTTTCATTTGTTTAAAAATTCTACATTGTGGAAGGTCTAATACTGCATCTTCAATTTCAATTCCACGATTAAATGGTGCAGGATGCATGATAATTGCACCTTTTTTCATATTAAGTGCACGTTCTTTAGTCATTCCATATAACTCTAAATATGAAGACTTTTCAACTTGATCTCCTTCACCATGACGTTCATTTTGCACACGTAGTAAAACGATAACATCCATAACTTTAACAGCTTCATCAAGTTCAACAAACTTATAATCATCTTCCATATAAATGTTAGGTCCACTTACAAAACATTCCATACCAAGACGTTCCATAGTTTTTATACCTTCATGAGCAACACGAGAGAATTTAATATCACCAACAAAACAAACCTTTAAACCTTCAAATGATCCAAATTCTTGATAAATTGTAAGTAAATCAAGTAAACATTGTGTAGGATGTGCATGAGTACCATCTCCTGCATTAAGTAGTGGAACACTTAGGTTTAAATTTTTATAATATTCATTTTCAGAATGTCTAATTACAAATGCATCAACACCAAATGCTTCAAAACATTTAACAGTATCTAAAAAAGTTTCCCCTTTATTAGAAAAAGACGAAGATGCTTTGTTAAACGAAATAGGCTTCATATTAAGAAGATGTTCCGCAGTAACAAAGGAATACTCCGTCCTTGTTGAAGGTTCAAAAAATAGATTAGCAACAATTTTACCAGAAAGTGAAAAAGTTTTGCCATTAGAAAAATCAATAGCATCATTAAGAATATCAAGAATTTCTTGATTTGTAAGTTCATCTAAAGTAAATAAATTCTTCATGTTAAACTCCTTTTATGTCCATATATATTTTTAGAAAAAAAGGCCCTTTTACAGGCCTCAAATACAATATTATTATGTTGACCTTTTAACTTAAGTCCAATTTTTTCTTTCATTAGTATATCAAAACTTAAAATAAAAATCAACAAATATTCACATATTTTTTTTCTAAACCACAACCCACTCTACAATTTCAGCCTCAAAACTTTCTGGAATCACAAGTGAATTAAGCATTTTTTCAATAATTTTTAAAGGAACTTCTTTAATTCTACCTTTGTTTCTTATTAGACATTCATTATAAGAGGTTTCTAAATAAATTATTTTTACACTCGCATGATAATCGTGAAATAAAGAAATTAAACCATTTCTAGTCATATTAGAAACATTAGTTGCATTCCATACAAATGAAATATTTTTTCTTAAAAACTCTTTTGCACGATTTTTTGCAATCATAATTACTTTAGATTCATCTTCACCTGGTTTAACTTTTATTTCATCTCTAATATCATCTAAACAAATAACAGGTAAATAACTTAAATTATTTTTTATATAAGTATCTTTTCCGGTTCCAGGTAGACCTGCAAATAAAAGGACTTCACATTTGGAACTATCATATATTGTATCATTATAAAAATTAGTTTCTTTATTTAAAAATTTAAACTTAGTATGACAATTACTAAATCGATAATAAGATTCATAAACGCCTAATTCATTAGCTAATAAAGTAAAATAATTAATTTTTTCGACTTGTTCTTCTTTTTCACAACCTATTCTACTTAGTACATCAGCAGTAGACAAAATACTTAATAATTTTATACTAAAAAGAGGTGTTAATTCACTATTTGCAGCTATTGTTAATATTTTTCTTTCAGCATCATCATCAAAGGCGCTATATACAGGGTTAGAGTGATATTTAATTAATAAACAAACTGCTTCTCTTAAATTTAAAAGTTCTTTATTTCCACCAAATCCAAGTTCTTTATAAAAATAATTTCTTACCATTCTAGCTCCAACTTTTCCGTGGTTATAAGATCTAATCTTACCATCAATAACTTTTGTACAAACTATTTTACCTACATCATGAAACGTCGCAGCAAGAAATACAGTTAGTTTTTCAATATCAGATAAATTATTATAATCATCTAAGTTAACCAATTCTTTTAGTACCATTAAAGTGTGCGTCAAAACATCATCTTCACCATGCCATGATAGTTCTTGGTGGGTATTTTTTAATTCTATTTTAAACGGAGCTAAAATGCCATTAATTATATAGTTAAAATTGCAAGTTTTATCTTTAGGTAGTAATTCTAATAACTTATTAATCATCATATCACCTAAAATAATTCATTAATATCTTTATCTAACTTATTTGGAACAATTGGACGGTCTAACCAATGAGTACCTGATTCGACAACTGTTTGTAAAAATGAATATCTTACATATTTTAATCTATCACTAACAATTCCATTTTCTTCAACTTTTATATACAATCCTTCCATAAGTCTTGAATTGTCTGTTTCTTTCAAACATTTATCTTTATCAATTCCTAAACTTTCACATGTTTTAGTTAAATTATCAAGATGATTCTTTGAAATAAAGTTAGAAGTTCCAATATATTTTAATATATCTTTTTCTTTAAAAAACTTACCCTCAGCAAGAACTTTAACACTTTCAACAGGTAAATCTTTTAATAGTTCATGTCTTTTTTTAGTACTTAAAAAAACATTTTCAACTTTATCATAAATATCAAACTCCATAAAATAATGAGGTAATGCATCATAATATACAGAATGTTTTGCGTAAAGCCATTCACCATACATAACATATCTATTCCCAAGTACTTTATAAAATTCATTTTGATGAATACTTGCCCATTGTTTAAATAAATTAAAATGGCGTTCTCGATATCCTCCTGTTAGATAATGTCCTCTACTTTGAAGTAATAGTTCCCCACTATCAGAAAATGATATTGCCGCATTAGCTCCATCTACTTTTTCTTCAATTACAATATATTTACCAAAAATATCTTTAAAAGGAACTTGACTTAAATCTTCATCACCTTTTTGAAGACGTGAACCTTCTAAATGTTTAGTTCTTGGATATTTAAATATTTGATTATACATTATATCACCTACTTTCTAGCAATTAGGAATAAATGACCATTTACTCCGCTAAATTTTAAATTAGTCACCCCAAAATCGTTAAAATATTTGGTTAAGACAACTTTTGTTAAAAAGTGAATATGTTCTGGATTATCATCTTCTTTTGAAGGAACAGTTACAACAATATACTGTTTACTTAAATTTATGGCATTTTTTATTGCACTTTTAACATCTGGAATATGTTCTAAAACTTCTAATAACGTTACACAATCATACGACTCACTTGAATCAAACTTAGTTAAATCACCATACACTGCATTTAAATTAACAACTCCACCTAAACTTATATTATTTAAAAGTTCTACTCTTCTTTCAAGAATATCAATAGAAGTAACTTTACAATCAATAAATTCACATAAGAATGGGAATAAAAATACACCTCTACCACTTCCAACATCAAGGATACTTGTAGGATTTATTGCTCTTAAAAAACTTAGCACTATTTTTACCCTTGAAAGAACTTCTTTTTCTTTAAAATAATATGTTTTAAGATTATATTCTTTAACAACATTATCTAGTATATCTAAATCTCTATCAGTTAACAAATCTAGTTGCTTATTAGCAATATCCATATATTCATTAAGATTATTACTTATTATAAAACCTTTTATATAAGCATATTTTAATGATTTTAAGTCTAACATCTCATAACCTCCTATAAGGAAATTTTTGAAAAAACAAAATTATTTAATTCTATCAATTCTTTGCTCATAGAAATAGTAATAATTATCAAACATATAAGTAGTACAATCTTGAAGAAAACCACATTTATCATATAACCTAACTGCAGGTAAATTATTAACTGCAACCGCTAAATGAATACAATAATAACCTTTCTCACTAAGTATTTTGCTAATTTCTTTTATTATAAATTCACCAAATCCTTTATTTTGATATTCAGGATTTACTACTAATCTTGCTATTTCACATGGATCTTTAGTATAAAGCCATAAATCTGGATAATCATCAAATTCATTTTCATAATTTATTGATATTGCACCTATAACTTTGTCATCATCTTTTAACACATATAAACAATCGTGTTTAAAATCAAAATTAATATTTTCAATTGTTGGATATTCATCATCCCATACACAATATTTAGTTTTCTTAGCAATTTCATATAATTCTAAAACACTATCTAAATCTTTTTTTTCAGCAAGACTTAATTTCATATTATTTTCACCTCCTCATTACTATATTTAATCAATAATTTTTACTTCTTTTCTAAAATAATATTTTGAAGTTACTTGTCTAATAAGAAGCAAAATACCTCTTACACATAATTCAATCGTATTAGCAAGCCATACACCAACAAGTCCAAGTGGAACTACTAATATAATAGCCAAAGTAATTCTAACAACCCAAATAGATAAAAGATTTAAAATACTTGGAACTAAAGTATCTTCTGCACCTCTTAATGCACCTGATGAAACAATTGATACTCCATATAATGGTTCTGCAAAACACCCGATTCTAAGAACTGTTACTGCAAGTGCTTGAACTTCTTCTACTGGAGTTAATAGTTTAAAAATGTATGGACAAAGAACAAAGATCATAATAGCCATCACTGTCATTATTAAACTTCCAAGCCAAATTGAAATATTTCCATATTGTTTTGCTTTTTTATAATTTCCTGCTCCCATTTCTTGACCAACAAGTGTAGTAGCAGCAGACTGAACACCAAATCCAGGCATATAACATATACTTTCAACAGTTACAGCAAATGAATTAGCTGCAATGGCAGTATTGCCTAGTGGAGCTATTATACCAGTAGAAACTATCATTGCACCACTTCTTGCTACTTGTTCTAATGCAATCGGTATACATATTTTAATTGCTTTATGAATAATAATTTTATTATATTTCGTATTATCACTAACGGTAATTCTTAATTTTTTATCAATAAAACAACAAATTATAAACATAATTAAAGAAGTTACTATAACAGATAAAGCAGTACCAATTGAGGCACCTAATACACCATATAGTGGTATAAAAATTATATTAAATATTACATCTAATAAACACATAACTGCATTTAATATACTTGGTACAACCATATTACCACTACATTGTAGGCTTGATGCACAAATATTGTTTAACATCATAAAAGGTAAACTAAGCGTAAAGACTACAAAATAAAGTGTTGCGTCATTCCATATTGATGGATCTGCTCGAAGCAAGATCGGAAGTGGATATGCAATACTACAACCTATTACTAGTAAAATAAAAGATATTATAAATGAAAAAACTAAACCGTGTCTTAATACAATTCTCCCTTCTTTAAATTCTTTAGCCCCAAAATGATGAGCAATTTGAACACTAAACCCAACAGCAAGTGCTGATAATATACCACTAAATAACCAGGTAGTAGTTGAAACTAGCCCAATTGCAGCTGAAGCATTTTCACCTAAGCGACCAACCATTGCAGAATCAATATACTGCATGGCGATAGTCGCAAGTTGCGTAAGAATTGCAGGTATACTTAATTTTATTACATTATTTATTTGTTGTTTTTTATCTTTTTTCATACTTATTTACCTATAAATTCTTAACCATTATACCATATTTGCTTCATTTCAGCAATAAAATAAAAAAATAAGTAAATTATCTACTTATTTTTAACAATCTTTAATTTTATTACTTAATTTTTCTAATCTTGGCCTATTATACCTTTGAATTAAAATAAAAGGGACATTAAATAAATAAAACATAATTGCAATAATTACACCACCAATTGATTTCCAAATATAAATACAAAAAATCCCTAAAATACTTACTGTTTTATGAGTACCTTCCGCAATGCATGATTCTTTTACTAAAACTTTTGCTTTAGATATCTCTTTATTTTTCATTCTCTTAGTTGGATAAAGCGATGGAATTACTTTATTTAATATTAAACTTGCATCAGGAAGCTTTGTCTTCCATTTTTTTATTTTTAACTTTTCATAAATTTTTCCATTTTTTTCCCATCTATATATTTTAAATGGAAATTTATTTTCTTTAATCCAGTTTCTCGGAATTATTCTTCCTATTAAAAATATTACAACTGATATTATTAATAAATATAACAAACAAAATATAACCTTCATTTTATTCTTCCTCTTTATAATATATAATTGTTTATAAAAAATATTTGTATATTATTTAATTATTAATATTATATATTTTTATTATAAACTAAATATAAACAAAAACTAGCTAAATAAATAGCTAGTTTAATCAATATTTATACCTTTTAGTAATTTTTTGTTTGAAAAATAATATAAAACAAAACTTATTATTGAATATATAATTATACAAAAAATTGTAATTCCTTTTAATAAAGAAAATTCAACAGTTTCAACTCCATTAAATAAGATATTATATAAATCGCTATTAAATAATGAACCAAGTATTAATATTAATACATTAATAATTTGTATTACAACATAAGAACCAAACCCATATAAAAGCATCATCGGAACTTTTTTATTATTATAACTATGTCCAAAAATAATACCTACAAATCCACAAAGAATAATATTAATAATTTGTAATATTATTAGTAATGTTAACAATATAACTAAACCTGTAATTGAAAGTTCTAAATTATTAGATATTATATTTAGTGAAGTTTTAATTAGTTCAATTGTATTATCATTTAAATACATAACTATTAATGAAATTAAAAGTGTGATAATACAAATAATAACTAAAGTAATTGAAGAAATTATTTTTGATAAATAAATTTTATCTGTTTTTATTGGAAGTGTATGTGTAAGATATGATTCATCTTTATACATATTCGTAATCATTCTAACCCAAGCTCTAATTATTGCGTTGACAATTGCAGTAATGCCAAAACTAATGGATGCTCCTTTACATATTCCTCCAACAACTGAGAAAAATACTGATTGTGGAAATAGATCAATTAAACGTCCTAAAACTGCTAAGACTAATCCAATAATAATATAAATACTTACTACCTTTAGGCACCATTTCATATCATATTTAAATAATTTTTTTAGCATTTAAACATCCTCCTAAATATTTCATCAATACTTTCATTATATTCTACTCTTAATTCATCAGCACTTTTACTTAAAATAATCTTGCCATGATCAATAAAAATAACATCATCTAAAATTCTTTCGATATCAGATATTAAATGTGTTGATATTAGAATACTTGCACCATCTTTAAAATTTGTTAATATTGTATCCAAAATATAATCTCTTGTTGCAGGATCAACACCACCAAGGGGTTCATCTAGGACATATAAATCAGCTTCTCTTGACATTACAAGAACAAGTTGTAATTTTTCTAACATCCCTTTTGACATTTTATTAAGATTATCAGTTTCAGAAAGGTTTAAATCATATAAAATTTTTCTTGCTTTATCAATATTAAAGTTTTCATAAAACTCACTAAAAAATGTTAATATCTGATTTACATTCATAGATTTATCTAAATATGATCTTTCAGGTAAATATGAAATTATTTTTTTACTTTCAACACCAGGTGCTAAATCATTTATCAATATTTCTCCGCTTGTTGGAGTAAGTAAACCGTTCAACAACTTAATAATTGTTGATTTACCCATTCCATTTTTTCCTAGTAGTCCGATTATTTTTCCCTTATTTATTCTAAATGAAACATCAGTCAAAATAACTTTATCATCAAATGATTTGTAAACATTTTTAAACTCAACTAATCCATTTTTATATTGTTCCATTAATTACACTCCTTAATTAAAATTTCAATAACTTCTTCTTTATTATATCCCATAGATTTTAAATCTTTTAAAAAACTATTTACTTTTTGTTTTAAATAATTTTCTTTATATTTTTTTATTAACTCTAAATCTTTTGTAATAAATTTACCATTTGTTCTATCAGTATAAATTAAGCCTTCTAATTCTAAAAAGTATAATGACTTTACAATTGTATTGGGATTCACTTTAAACGTCATCGCAAGTTCTCTTACTGAAGGTATTTTATCTCCTAAATTATATTTTCCACTTGTAATATCGTTTTTAATAATTTCGATAATTTGTAAATAAATTGGACGTTCACTATCAAAGTTATAATTCATAATTTCCTCCTACTGTATTATTTAACTAATACAATGATACATTATTTTATTTTATTTGTAAAGTAAAAAGCATTAAATATTTAAAAAATACTTAATGCTTAATTTTTTATTGTAATTTTAATACACCATTAATCTTACTACCACCATAAGAGTTCAGTGATTGTAAGATACATGCACCATCTCCTGATGTAGTATTATGTAATAAATAAGCTGTTCCATTTAAATCTTCACCAATATATAGCATAACATGACTACTAGTAAAAATCATTGTTCCTGGTTTATAAGATTGAATACTAGTGTTAGATAAGCCACTAACACTTGAACCATATGTTGGTATAGCAACTTGATTAGATGTATTTCTTGGCATCATAAAACCAAAACTCTTATATATTGCATTCATCGTAGATGAACAGTCACGACCAAGGTTACTTTTATCTCCCCAACTGTAGTCAATTCCAAGTAATTTAAATGCTTGAACAAAAACATTTTTATAAGTGTATTCAAGATATCCTTCATGATAATCATTAGATTTTGCAACAGCAAGTTCTATTAAACTAAGTTTACCATCACTAGTTCTAGTTGGGAAACTAATTACATAACTATCAGAACTAATACTTAATAATGGGAATGATTGTCCCATACGGACATGTGCAGATTGAAGTGTTACATAATCACTAATAACGACTAAATTTTTACTTGGTTTTAAGAATGATTCTAACACATCATAGCTACATTCTGCGATATACTTCTTTTCTACCCATCCATTATAGTTTTCAGCTTGAACAAAGTACCACTCTTTATCATTACTTTCGTGGTAAATTGCTACTCCTTCACCAACATTAAGGGAAGTTTCTTGGAATCTATCCATATCATATGTTTGTGAATAATGATTTGTTGGATAACTTCTCATCCATGCAAAATCAGTTATAATACCATATTTTACTGTAACGCTACTTGGAATATTATTTAAATTTCTGTTACTTAAAATATTTTCTTTTACAGTTGAAGAAATACTTTGATTCGTATCTTTATCATAAATTGTGTATTTATTAATATTTGAATATTTATTAATTAGTTCAGATACATATGATGAAGTTTTGCTACCAGTAATATTTAATACATCTACAACTTTTGTTTTTGAATAATTACTTGTAATTTTAGCATTATAAGAACTAATCTCAGTTTGTTTTAAAATTGTTTGATTAATATCATATTTTTTAGATAAAATTTGTAACCAATAATTAACATTAGATATTTGATATGAATTAAAATTACTATTATATACAGCTTTAACAGTCATATTATTCTTAACCTCACTAAAATCTAAACTCCATTTACTAAATGTATGATATTCTACTGTTGGAGCATTAGGAGCTGTTGCACTTTCTTTATATTTTACAGTTTCAGTTTTTAATATATTTCCATAAAAATCAACAAATGTTACTGTATATACTTCTTCTTCATAAATAGGGAATACATCTAAATCAGTAGTAACTTGTTCAATATTTTCATCCCATCTTACAAATTTATAACCATATACATTAGGTGCAGTAATACCTTCAGCACTTTCACCATGTGCAACTTCTTCAGTTTTTATAATATTACCTTCAATATCATAGAAATTAACTACATAAATAATTTGTTCAAAAACAGGATAAACATCTAAATCACTTATAACATTAGTTAAAGATTTATCCCAACCAATAAATTCATAACCTTCTTTTGTAAGATTATAAATACCTACTGCATTACTACCATAATTAACAGTTTCAGTTTTAATTAGATTTTTATCAAAGTCATAAAATTTAACAGTCAATGTAATAATTTCATATACAGGATAAACATCTAAATCACTTATAACATTAGTAAATTCTTTATCCCAACCAATAAAATTATAACCTTCTAATTCTTTTAAAGTTGCAGAGGTTGCTGATTTTCCAGATTCCACAGTTTCAGTTTTAACCACATTTTTATCAAAATCATAGAATTTAACTGTATATGTCATTATTTCATAAACTGGGTATACTTCTAAATCGCTTAAAACATTTGTTAAGTCTTTGTCCCAACCAACGAATTTATAACCTGATTTTTCTGGAATTTTATTATAAGAAGCACTTTCTCCATAATTAACTATCTCAGTTTTTAGAACATTATTATTTTCATCATAAAATTTAACTGTGAATGTAATTACTTCATAAACTGGATAAAATTCTAAATCACTAGTAATATTTGTAATGCTTTTATCCCAACCAACAAACTTATAACCAACTTTATCTTGTAAAGTTATTCCTATTGCTGATTCACCATATTTTACAGTTTCAGTTTTAATAACATTACTTTCTTCATCATAAAAATTAACTGTAAACTCTTTTTGTTCAAATATTGGTTTAATGTATAAATCAGATGTTACTTTAATAAATTCTTTATCCCAACCAATAAAATTATATCCTTCCTTTGATGGAAGTGTTACATTTTCAGCACTTTTTCCATAATCAACTATTTGTTCACTAATGATTTCATCAAGTTCATTATAGAAAACGACTCTAAATTGATTTTTTCTGTATATCGCTTTTATAACTAAATCAGATGTTACTTTTTCAATATCTTGATCCCACTCAACAAATGTATAACCATCTACTGTTGGAACGTCAGGATACTCTAAATAAGCATTTTTATTTACTACTTCTGCTTTTAAAATCATATCATCAAAACCAATAAATTTGACTTGATATGTAGTTTCTGAACAACTTACAAGCACTGTAAATAGTAATAGTATAATAAAATAATAAACTTTTTTCATATTAACTCTCTTTCATAATTATTCATTTACATTATAACATAAAAAGATTTTTTATTCATTAATTATATTTTATTTTTAATCATTTGAGTCACAATTATTAATATATTATAATATTATTAAAAAAAATGGTATAAATTTGTGGTAATGAATGTTTGTTTAATATTAATAAATTTATTTCATATATTAAAAAAGTATTATAATAAAAAATAAGATTAACTTTTAGTTAATCTTATTTTTAACAAGTTTTTAACAATATAACCATATGAAGTGAATATATAGATTGATTCAATATATACATTTTGAACTTATATTAAATGTCTTTCCACATTTTTTAATATTATAGAATTTACTGTATCATCAATTTTATTAAATAATATAGGTTATGCATGAATATTTGTATTATCATTATTTATAAGTTCATTATTGCTTTCAGTACAACGTACTAATAATATAAAAACAATAATATAATTATAAATAACTTTTATTCATAAACTCTATGCTTTATATATTATTTTATGTCAATAACTTTGTCACTTTTATTCAAATAAAATGTTACAACTACCTGTTGTCATATCTCCATTAATAACAACATAATTTCCTTCTTGTGCGGTTTCAAAATATGTCTTATCAGCAAAATCACGATAAATTAAAACGTATAAGTCACAATCATCAAATGTACAAGCAATATCAATTGTTTTTAAACCGGTAATTTGATATTTATCTTTTGTCTCGTCATAAGTAAGTTTAATTATATAGAAGTTAATATAAGTGCTTGCTTTATCAATTGCATCATTAGTATAAAGTATTGCCGTTTTATCATAATCAGTCCAAACACCCGTGTTGTATGCAGCTATATGAAGTTGTCCTTCAACAGGAGGATTTACTTCTGGATCAGGCTCTGGAACAACTGGAGTACTAGGTGTATTTCCGTCACCTTCTTTAAAGATAATTTCAATAGGGAAATTAAGTGATTCGTCAAATTCAACAATATTTCCAACTTGAACATTACTTATTTGAGCTAATAATGCTCTATACTCTTCATTTGCTTCTGAAATTACTAATACAAAATCACAATTAAATGTAGTAGATTCACCAGATTTTGTAATTTTTGAAACATAATACTTTCCATTTTCAGTATTCTTAGTAATCTCAATACGATGACTATAAGGAGCATTAGTAAACGAAGAATCACCTAAGAATACATCAGTTGCATATGTACCCCAGAAATTTGAATTAGATGTTGCAGTAATAACTCCTACTGCACCTTCTGGAAGTGGTTCTTGATGTTCTACAACAATTTCTTTATCAAATGAAATATTATAATAATCTTTTAATGCTTTTTCTGCAATCAATGATAATAAATTAGCACCTTTTGCATTATAATGAAGCGAATCTTCTAAATAAATCATATAGTTATCATCAACAACATATTCATCGAGAGGAACAATACCACATTCAAATTTAGCTGCAAGTTCTCTTAATTTTGCATTATATAAAACACGATTAGCATCTGTATAAGAGCCACCTGAATAAGCACTATATCCAAGAGTAGTTAAGAAAATTTGAGTATCACATTTAGCATTGATTTTATTAATAATATTTGTAATAGCACTTTCTAAATCTGAAATAGTTCTACTACTTCCTAGGTCGTTAGTTCCTAAATATACAATAACAATATCAGGATTACCATTTTCATTAATTGTATTGATACGATAATCAGATTGACCAGCAGAATTACCTGATCCACATGCTTGAGAACCACTCCATGAGTTATTAACACCAAGAACCATATTATTATTCTTAATAAGTTTACACCACCAAGTTAGATCAACTGTTTTAATTGAATGAGAATATCTAGGATAGAAAAATTCATTTTCTCCGCCATAGTAACTATTCATTTCTGAACCTTCTGCATAGAATGTAGAAATACTATCACCTAAGAATGAAATTTTAAGTCCTTCTAGTGATGTAATTTCACCTTTAATCTCTTTTTCTTCATAAACTGCAGTATAAACAACATCTGCAATAACTTTAGAAATATTCTTATCCCAACCAACAAATTTATATTCATACTCATCTGTTGCTTCTTTTTTAGGATTTTCTGGTGCAATAGGCATTGTTCCGTAATCAACTGTTTCTTCTTTTAATATCGTTCCATCTTCATCTACAAACTTATAAGTATATTGATTTTTAACTTTAGAATAAACAGCAGTAATAGTGATATTTCCAGTAACAATTGTAAATTCTTTATCCCAACCAGTAAATGTATAAGTATATTCAGCAGTTGGTGCTTTTTCAGGATTAGTTGGAGCAATAATTTCAGTTCCATAATCAACTTTTTCTTGTTTTAAAACTTTACCATTATCATCTACAAATTTATATGTATATTGATTTATAGTTTCAGTATAAGTTGCAGTAAATGTAACATCTTCTATTAAAATAGTAGCATCTTTATCCCATCCTGCAAATGTATAAGAAAATTCTGCATTTCCTACTTTTGTAGGATCACTTGGAGCAACAATTTTTGTTCCATAATCACAAGTTTCTTCTTTTAATACTGTTCCATCAACGTCTACAAATTTATAAGTATACTTATTCTTAGTTTCAGTATAAGTTGCAGTAAATGTAACATCTTCTGTTAAAATAGTAACATCTTTATCCCATCCTGCAAATGCATAAGAAAATTCTGCATTACCTTCTTTTACAGGATCACTTGGTGCAACAATTTCTGTTCCATAATCAGCAGTTTCTTCTTTTAATACAGTACCATTTTCATCTACAAACTTATAAGTATACTTATTCTTAGTTTCAGTATAAGTTGCAGTAAAAGTAACATCTTCTGTTAAAATTGTTACATCTTTATCCCAACCTGCAAATGTATAAGAAAATTCTGCATTGCCTTCTTTTAAAGGATCGTTTGGTGCAACAATTTCTGTTCCATAGTCAGCTGTTGTTTCTTTTAATACTGTACCATCAGTATCTACAAACTTATAAGTATATTGATTAGTTGTACTTTCAAATACTGCATTAAATACTTCATCTTTTAAAAGAACAATTGCCGTATTATCCCATTCTTTAAATAAGTACGAATATTGTTGTGTTGATTCTTTTACAGGGTTTTCCGGATATACAATATTAGAATTATATACTGCAGTTTCTTCTTTAATAATAACACCATCAACTATAAATTTATAAGTATATGAATTTATATTAAATTTGCAAATTAAAGTGGTATCTTTATCAAATCCATTTTTTCCATCTACTAATATATCCCCCTCGTACCAACCTTTAAATGTATAACCATCTTTTGTAGGAGTATTTAAATTAACAGATGTCTCTTTTTCAACTACTAAAGTTTCAAAAACAGTACCATCTTCAAACTTAAGCGTAATCGTATATTCTTTTGGTTTACACGAAGTTATCATTAATAACGAAGTTATCATTAAAAATAATACAAATAATTTTTTCATTTTTTCTTGTCCTTTCTTTCAAATACCATACGTATTAATACAAATAATAAGCATGGTAACATAATAAAAACAAATCCACCTAAAACCATCATCCATTCAAAATCAAGTTTTTCTTGACATTTATCTGGTAAAAATAGCGAAACTATTAAACCAAGACCCATAAAAAGTATAAAAGCAAACATAACCCCAATAAGTTCACAAAAAACTTCTTTTTTCCAACCAATAGTCTTATATTTTAACAAATATAATTTTTGATTGTCTAACACATCTAAATTATCTATTTTTTCATTTACAAATTTAAACTTTTTATTTATTAAAACATTCATTAAAATTATATCATCATCAGATACCTTAATGCAAATAGAATTATAATACTTTTTAGAAAACAATATACACATATTAACTAAATCTTCAATTATTTTTAAATCTCTAAAAGAATCTACAATAAAGTAATCTTTTAACTCACAAGTGTTTTCATTTCCTTCTATTTTATAAACACCAAGCCCTGCGATAATATTTCCGTCTTTATCTTCTACAACATAATAAGCGGTTTTTGGCTCACAATAAACATCAAAAATTTCATTTAAATTATCTTTTTCATCGATTGGTCTAACAAAATAATTCATGAAATACTTCCTATTCATCATAAATTTATAATATCTCAGTTTTATTCTCTTTATTTATGTTTTCAACATATTCTTCTTCAGAGATTAAAAACCTCCTAAAATATGCCACATCAGCTAAATCATAAACATTTGTATCAATAGCATGAAAACAAACATAAATCACATTTAATGTTTCTTTATTATAAATTATCTTTTTAATGTACGCAGAACCGACTCCCCTTTCACCTTCATCTGGATAAGGGTAAATAGAATAATAATCTTTATATACTATTTCTATATATCTATCATCATAATAAGCATTTTGTTCATATTGATATTCAGAATAATTTCTTGCATCAGATAGAATTTCATTAAATTGTTCTTCAGAGACTGTTATATCCAAAAATATTTCATAACAAATATCCATATAAGCGTACAAAGTATATGAATAACTATTTACATGATAATCATCTATATCAGATGGTAAATATGTAGGTACATCTAAATATGTTTCCCATTTCCCATATTTTTTTGGATTAGTTACATATTTTGTACCTAAAATAGTATTACAACTACTAAGTAAAAAAATAAAAAAAATAATAATAAAAAACAAATTAATCTTTTTTTGCATAGATTCCACCTAATAATTAAAAACTATTTTCTTATTAAACACACTATATTTTCTATATGAGAAGTATGCGGGAACATGTCAACAGGTTGAATTGCAGTAATTTGATATCCATTCTCAAGGAGTGTTTTTAAATCAATAACTTGAGTTCTTGGATCACAAGAAATATAAACAATCTTTTTAGGAGAAAGTTTAACAGCTGCATTTAAGAATCTTTCATCAGATCCTTTTCTTGGTGGATCCATAATCAAGACATCAACTTTTTCTTTTTTAACTGCCATATTTTTCATGAAATTTGACGCATCATCACAAAAGAAATGAACATTTTTAATATTATTCATCTTAGCATTTTGGATGGCATCACTTACTGCATCTTTTACAAGTTCAACACTAATTACTTTAGCTACTTTATCACTTGCGATAAGACCTATTGTTCCAACACCACAGTATGCATCAAATAAAATATCATTTTTTGATAAGTTTGCAAGTTCTAATGCTTTAGTGTATAAAACTTCACATTGTGATGAGTTAATTTGATAAAAAGATTTAGAAGATATTTTAAATTTTTTTCCAAGTAGAATATCTGTGATAAATCCTTTTCCATATAAAACTTTTTCTTTATCACCAAGCACTGCACTTGTTTTACGATTATTTACATTTTGAATAACTGTCGTAATATCTTTACATCTTGAAGTAAGTGCTTTAACAAAATTTTGACACCCTGGAAATATTTCGCTGCCTGTTACAATTACAACCATTACTTCTTTAGTAGATGCACTTCTTTTAATTAAAACATGTCTAATTAAACCAGTCATGCGGTCTTCATCAAATGCGTTATATCTCATTTTAATCATTAATTCTTTAATAATTCCAACAATTTTATCACTTAATTCATCTTGTACTAAACATGTATCAAACTCTACTAACTTGTGAGAGTTAGCTTCATAAAAACCACTTGCGATACGAGATTTCCCGCCTTTCACATTTCTAAAAGCAATTTGATTTTTATTTCGATAATGATATGGATTTTTCATCCCAAGAGTTGGATTAACTTTGTAATACTTATTAAAAGTTTCAAAAAATAAATTTTCAACAAAATAAGTTTTCATATTAAGTTGCTCGTTATAATTCATATGAAGTAAACTACAACCACCACATTTATTATAAATTTCACACTTAGGTTTTATTCTATTAGGTGATTCTTTTAAAATCCTTTTTAATGTTACTTTATTTGAATCTTTTGAAATTTCTATTTCTACTTCTTCGTTAATAATTAAATTATCTAGTGCATATTCTTTATTATTATAAGTAACAACACCTTTTAAATCACTATTATATTTTTCTACTTTAGTCTTAACTAGCGGCATCTTCTTTTACCTCAATTAAAAGTGTGTGATAAGCATCTATTAAAGTAGCCCATTCAAACACTTCTTGTTTATTATCAGGAACAAATTCTAACATCCCACTATCATCTGGGATATTAAATCTTACATTTGGTGAAAAAGGAAACTGTGTTAAAATATTTAAGTTAAACTCTTTTATAATATCACTACCTAGGTATGTTCCAATATATTTTAAAGAATCATTTTCATATATTAACTTACCACACCCTACAAGTTCTAATTTGAACTCTTTATTAGGATTTGAATAAAAAGATACATTTGATTCTTTATAGTATGTTTTAGCCTTAATTTGGCCCATAATTTGTTGTTTTTGATATTCACACCATAATGATTCATTTTCTAATAAAACATCAAAATCTGATGATTTTTCTAAGAAACCATATTTATTATAAATAACAGTATTACCACAACACTTACATTTTAATGTATTATCATTTGATATAAAAGTATATTTATTCTTGCATTTAGGACACATAAATAAAATATTTTCAAGTCCACAAGCTAAATTTTTACCTTTAATTTCAATATTTTTATTTTTTTGAATTACTCTATCATTAACATTTAAATCATTAATTATTTTATTATATAAAGTATCAGTATCTAATGACTTAATTTCTTCTTTTGATAATGTCTTTACACACTTAACAGAAATTGGATACTTTCTTTTAGATAAACTCCACTTAGGAGCCGCTAAATATGATCCAGTTGTTTGTAGAGTATAAACATCAGCTTTACACATTTTAAGAAGTTTTACAATGACTGGATTAATATAAGGCATATCTCCATGAATTGTTACTTGACCTGCAGGTGCAATAGCGATAACACCACGACGTTCAATTACTCTTTTCATTTTAAGAATTGAAGCAGTATCATTTTTAAATTGATCACGATGTATTGCATGAACTAAATTTAATACAACCTTAATTAATGGATTAAACATGAATCTATTAGAAACAACATAATTAACTTTTGTGCGTTTAAAAAAAGCAGTAGAAATATAATGATCATAATTACATGCGTGATTATATAAAACTACACAACCTTCTTTTTTATTACGACTATTAAACTCTGTTCTATCATATTTTACATTAAACTTTAATTTCATTAAAATACTAGAATATATTCTATATATTAACCATGCAAAAGCATTTGGTTTTAAATTTTCTTTTTTCTTCTTTTTCATATATACTCCAATTGTTAGGACAAATATTGTTTTAAATCTTTATAAAAATCAAATAAAATATTAGGAATTATTGTAATAATACTAATAACTTTATCAATATCTTCAATATTTAACTCAGGCATATTATATTCTACTTTTATAAACTTATTTTTAACAATAAACTTTAAAAAAGATTGTTCATTAAAAGTATTAACAACTTTTAATAATTCAACTAACTCTTTTTTTAACACTGCACTATGTTTAAATGAAGTATAAATAGATAAATACCCTTCTTCAATCATCGTAACAGCAATCTTATAACTAGGCATTATATCTTCTTTTTCAATCGGGATAATTAATGTACCATCTTTAATTAATACATCACTTACCCCTAAAGAATTAAATGCACTTTTAATACTATTAATATAATCACTACATTTCACAAATATCACCTCTAGTTTATTTTATCATTTTTAGATATTTTTTTCAAACAAATGATTATATAAAGTAATTAATCAGTTTAATTAACTTGCAAAAAACTTTACAATTTGATATAATACCTACATATGCCAGTGTGGTGAAATGGTAGACGCGAAGGACTCAAAATCCTTTGGTAGCAATACCGTGTGGGTTCGAGTCCCACCACTGGCACCATATAAGATTACTAATCTTGATACAATATAAAGTATCGAGATTTTTTCTTTTTTAAGGGGTTCAAGTCCCACCGTTACACCTTTTATTTGCCCTATGTGGGCTTTTTTCTTTTTAAGGGACACTTTTTCAAGAGAAAAATAATAAGCGAACACGTTTAAAGTTTTAACTTTTTAACGATTACTAGGTTAGGGGTACGGACTTTTTTAACAATTTAACGATTACCCTTACTTTTTAACGATTACTAACCTTTTAACGATTT
>SVBG01000009.1 GCA_015059015.1 Erysipelotrichaceae bacterium | reverse complement strand
AAAGGTAAACATTTATGTAAATAAAAAAAGTCGAATTTAGTCTAAAAAAAATATAAAATATTGCAATATTTGGTATAATTTGTTATAATATAAGTGAATAATTAGATAGACACAAATGTTTACCTTTACAGACTTAACTATAAAAACCAAAACCCCCTCTTATAGAATCCTATAAGAGGGGGTTTTATTATTATTTTAGAAGCATTTAATTACATCTGAAATTAAAATTACTACGAATAATCCCATTAATAATATAAAGCCTATATTATGTATTGTATTTTCTACTTTTGGTGTTGGTTTCTTTTTAGTTACACCCTCATATGCTAAGAATGCAAGACGTCCACCATCAAGTGCAGGAAGTGGTAAAAGGTTAATTAAACCAATATTAACAGAAAGTAATCCTGTACAATAAAGGATTTGATAGAATGAATCTTCTCCTTTTACTAGTTGTGTAAATAAACTTAAAATACCAACTGGACCTGAAAGGTCAGTAAGTTTAACACCAGATCCTTTTTTAAAGAATAAACCTAATGTTTTAAAGATTTGAACTGATGCTTCACCTGTTTGTTTCCAAGGCATATATAAAGATTTTACAAAATCTCTAGAAGATCCTGTTGAAACACCCATTTTAAGTTTAGTTTGTGGAATACTTGAAGTATCTAACATATCAGCTGAATATGTATCAACATCAAAAGAAAGAGCTTCCATAGTTCCATCTTCTTTTGTTCTATTTACATAGAATTTAACTGTTTTTGCTTCAGTAAAACTATTGAAAAATACTAAAATATCTTTTACACCATTAATGTCAGTATCATCAATCTTTAAAATTTCATCACCTGGTAATAGACCTGCTTTACCAGCTTTAGTTTCACTCATTAAATCACCATAATCACCTGGTAATAGACCTGCTTTACCAGCTTTAGTTTCACTCATTAAATCACCATAATCACCAACAATTACTTTATTATCAGGAGTTTCTTTATCATATTTTAAAACCATTTCTACTGAGTAAATAAATACTTGTGGTTCTAAAACAACTGTTACTTTTTGGTTATTATTTGATGCATCTAAATATACTACTTCAATCGTACCTTCTTGGGAAATACCTTCACCTTTAGCAGCTTTAGCCATAGCGTTTGATAAATCATCCCAATCAGATAATTCTTCACCATTAATAGAATAAATAGTATCATCATTTTCTAAGCCTGCTACTAGTGCTGGGCCTGATACTTCAGCAATCTTTGTTGAAGATGTATCAGCATAACCATAACATACACCCATAATAAAGAATACAATTATTGCAAGAACAAAGTTCATTAAAGGCCCTGCTAAAACACTAAAGAAACGATTCCAGAAAGGTTTATATGCAAATGTTCTATTTTTTGGAGCAATTTGAAGTTCATCTTTCTTTTCAACATTCATCATTGCATCACGAGCAACAATATACTTATTTACTTCACCATCTTCACTTTGAAGTTCCAAATAAAGTTCATTATCAAGCGCTTCCATAGTTCCTGATAAATCATAACTTACTAAGTTATATACAGGAAGATTATTATATTTAGGATTATTTAAATTAATAATAATTTTACAAACTCTATTATTTTCTAAAATAACTTTTACTTTCTTTACATCTTTTAATGCATCAAACTCTACTTCTTCACCAGCCATTGCAACATAACCACCAAATGGAATAGCACGAATAGAGAACATTGTTTCTCCTTTTTTTGTTTGCCAAATTAATGGTCCCATTCCAATTGAGAATTCATGACATAAGATACCTGACTTTTTAGCAATAATAAAATGTCCAGCTTCATGAATTAAAACAATAATACCTAATACAATAACAAATACTAAAATACCTAGTATTACATATAACGCTTGTGACCAATCTATATTTTTAAAAAATTCCAATAACTTCACTCTATCAACCCTTTCTACCTATACTTTGTAAGAATTTGAATTCTTACAAGTTCATCTACACTCATAATTTTAGGAATAGTTAAATCACCACTTGTAAATTTTTCATATATTGGATTATCAAGTGCTTCTTTAACTATTTTTTCAATATCTAAGAATTTAATCTTATCTTCTAAGAATAAACCCACTGCAACTTCATTAGCTGCATTTAAAATCGTTGGATAAATATTTCCTCGCTTTATAGCTTCTATCGCATATCCTAACATTGGAAATCTTGTAGTTGATAACTCTTCAAAATGAAGTGTTCCAACTTTTACTAAATCAAGTCTTTCAACTAGTTCAGTATATGAATGACTAGGATATTCAAGCGCATATTTAATTGGAAGTCTCATATCACTAGTAGCCATTTGTGCAAATACACTTCCGTCAAGAAATTCCACAAAAGAATGAATAATACTTTCTTTATGCATTATATAATCTATTTTATCCATTGGTAAATCAAATAAATAATGAGCTTCAATAAGTTCAAATCCCTTATTCATCATTGTTGCAGAATCAATTGTTATCTTAGATCCCATACTCCAATTTGGATGATTTAATGCATCTTCTTTTGTTACATCAACTAGTTCATCTCTTGTCTTATCTCTAAATGATCCACCTGATGCAGTAATAATTATACGTTTAACATCATCTATATTATTACCATTTAATAATTGAAATATTGCACTATGCTCACTATCAATTGGAATAATTTTTACACCCATTTCTTTTGCTTTAGCCATAACAATTTCTCCACCAATCACTAGTGTTTCTTTATTAGCTAAATACACATCTCTACCTACTTCAATAGCGCTTAAAGTTGGTAAAAGCCCTACAGCACCAACTAAAGAATTAATAACTTTAGGACATAAGCAATCATGCGTAGCAACTTGTTGTAGCCCTTTATTTCCAAATGTAACTTTTACTTTTGGGAATTTTTCTTTTATTACATTAGCATCAAATTCTTCAATAGCACATACTAAATCTGGCTCAAATTCTTCAACAATTTCTAATGCTTTATTTATATTATGCCCAAAACTAAATGCAGCAAGTCTATAAACATCACGCTTTTCTCTTATTAAATCTAGTACTTGACCACCAATTGAACCTGTGGCACCAAGTAAACATAATTCTATCATAATACAACTCCTAATAATGTAAGTACTACAAAAAATACAGCACAAGTTAAAATAACACTATCAAAGCGATCCATTACTCCACCATGACCTGGAAATATTTTACCATAATCTTTAATTTCATATTCTCTTTTTAATTTAGATGCTATTAAATCACCTAATTGACTAATAATAGTTAACATTAAAGAAATAAACGCAATAATAACTATTTTAAATCCTAACTTATCTATACCAAATAAATTAAATCCAACAAACTTTTCCGCAAGTATTAAACAAACAGTACCAACAATAGTCCCACAAATAGAACCACCTATTGCACCTTCAACACTCTTATTTGGTGAAATACTTGGAATAAGCTTATGTTTACCAATTCTACAACCTATTGAATAAGCACCAATATCAGTAAATATAGTAGTAAAATAAATATAAACAAAAATAAATAAACCACTTAGATTTAAATCAATATTACCTAACTTTAAATTATTAACAGCATATACATCAACATTTCTTATTGCTGCAACAAGTGCAAAACTTACCCCACCATATAATATAGCACCTATATAATAAAAACTATCACTTACCTTTAACTCACTATATATAAGTGATGTAATTAAAAGTACAATAACAATTAATAATAAACCAAATAAAATATATTTTTGCACATCAAAATTAATCTTTAAATCAGCAAACATTGTAATAATTACCATACCACTTGAAAAGCTAGGTATAACTATATCAAGCATTCCAGGTAAATTATATTTACGGTTATGCATCTTAACAAGCTCATAAGTCCCAATAAAAGCTAAAACCGCACACAATCCATACATAAAATACCCACCAAGTAAAATAAATGGAATTAAAATTATTACCATTGCTATAGCTGTAACAACTCTAACCTTACTCAGCATTCTTATTCTCCAATCCTCCAAATCTTCTATTACGACTTTGGAATGCATCTATACATTCATATAGTTCTCTCTTATTAAAGTCAGGCCAATAAGTATTTGTAAAAATAAATTCACTATATGCAAGTTGCCATGGTAAGAAATTACTAAGCCTCTTTTCACCACTAGTTCTAATCATCAAATCAACTGGATCAATACCAGCTGTATATAAATGTTGATCCAATAATTCAACATTTATATCATCAATTGATAGTTTTCCATCAACAACTTTCTTACAAATTTCTTTTGTAGCGTAAACAATTTCTTGTCTACCACCATAATTAAAACATATTCCAAGCGTATAATTTGTAAATTCTTTAGTTAAATCCTCAATTTTATTAATAGTTTCTAGAACATCTATAGGTAAATTAGTTCTTTCACCAATAATTAAAACTCTTGTTTTATTCTTAATTAATTTTTCAGTATATTTATCAATATTTTTAACAAATGCTTTCATTAAAAACTCAACTTCATCACTTGGTCTAGACCAATTTTCAGTAGAAAACGCATATACTAACATCGCTTTAACACCTAAATCTCTACATAATTCAGAAGTTTTTACAAGAGTTTCAATCCCTTTAGCATGACCAAAAGTACGAGGAAGACCACGTTTTTTAGCCCATCTACCATTACCATCTAAAATAAAAGCAATCGTGTTTGGAATTTTTTTACTCAAAATCTTATTTTTTAATTCATCAACTTTCATAAAAGCACCTCTAAATATAAATCTCTATCTATTAATTATACTATATTTCATAACAAAAATCAAATCAATACCACTAAAAAAGAAACCATAAGTACAAAACTTATGGTTTTTATTATATATTATAAATATTAACTCTAAATTAATTCCTGATCATTTATTACAAGTTTAAACTCTAATCCAAAAAATGAAGCAGCTTTTTCACATAATTTCATACGAGATAAGAATATTTCAAAATATTCCATAATTGAACAAATACTTGTATCAATAATTAAATTAAGATTTAAAGTCTTATTATCTTTATCAACAACTACTCTACTTTTTATAGCAGCATAATTAACACGGTTATGAATGTCAAACTCCAAAATTTCTTTTCTTACTCTACTTCTTCTAACATCTGTTTTATCAGCTATAATTAATGCAGATGAAATAATACTTACAGGATACGCAGATGATTCATCATGATTGCCAATTGCAGATACTATTAATGCAATCTCACTTGTATTCATTCCAAGTTTTTCTAAAATATGAAATGCCATTAATGCACCACTTCTTGCGTGCCCTGCACGATTAACCACATTTCCAATATCATGCATATAAGCAGCAATCTTACCAAGCTCAATTATTCTTTCATCATAACCTAAACTTGCAAGTATTTCTTCAACAACTGCAGCACATCTTAAAACATGCTTAAACGAATGTTCTGTATATCCAATATCTGCAAGATATTTATCAGCTGATTCAATATAAGTATTTATCTCTTTATTTTCTTTTATTTCTTTAAATGTAATCACTTTTTTCTCCTTTGTTATATAATAAAAAATTTCACCTGCATTTATTATACCACATCTAAATTAAATTAATGTAAATTTAAATAAATGAAGTAAAAAAATTATACATAATAATTAAGAAAAAATAGATTTTTTCATATTAAGAAATATATGAAAAAAATATTTAAAACCAGTGAATAATTTAAAAGATATTTACTTAAGAAACTTATATTTAAAAAAGATGACTAATATAATATAAATGGTATTAATAAGAACTTATAAAAAATTATAGAAAAATTCATGATATATTGAATTTATCCATTTTTGTGCTTTTCAAATAATTTAATACGATTTATAGAAATCATTTTTCACAATAGCAAATACTTTTCGGACATCATTTTTCACAATTGCGAATACTTTTTGGACATCATTTTCCACAATTGCGATTATATTATAACTTTATTATATAAAAATTTTAAATAAAATTATACATATTTTTAGAAGTCTAATAAGTAACTTTTTTATAATTTATAAAAAAATGTAAAAGGATAAACCCTTTTGAGTTTATCCTTATTTTATATATTAGATTGCTTCACAACTTGTAATAATATAAGTATATTGAGTTTGATACCAGTTATAAGATACTAAAGTAACTTTAACTTGTTTACCATTTAATGATTCTAATGGTTGATAATTTTCAGCATAGAATTTAGCATTTGAATAATTATACATTACAATTTCAGTATCACCAGATGTAATAGATACTTTTTCACCACTTGTAGTAATATTTAAAGTACCAGTTACATTAGTATAAACTAAACCACCATTCTTAGCAGCTTCACCTGCAAATGCATCAGATGCAACATCTTTTAAACTTGCATTTACTTTAAATGCATCTTGAGGAATTACATTACCACTTGATAATACTTCTACAGTACCTTTAGAAATTTGAGGTAAACCATAATAAATATCAATATTACCTTGAATTCTTACCTTGTCACCTACTTCAACAGCAGCAGATGAATAAGAAAGAATAGTAGCAGTACCATCAGTTACATAGAAATTCCAAGTGCTTGTACCACTTGATTTAACAAGTCCACATACAATACCTTCAACAACTACAGTTGGACCGCCTTTAGCAGCTTGATCTCTAAAATCTTTTAATGAAATAACTGAAGCTTTAACTACATTAAATGCAATAGTAATATCTTCGTTATATTCACCAAGTTTAAAATTAACTACAACTTTAACTGTTTCAGTAGCAGTTGGTTCTTTAACTTCAACAACTAAAACACCAGCTTCAACACTTGCAGTAACTTGTGAAGAACTAACTTCTTTAACTGTTAAAGTCGCACCTTCAGGTACATTATAAGTAACAGTAGCAGAACTTGGATATTCAGCAGCGAATTTTCCTAATAAATCTTCTTTTGCAAATCCAGCAACTAAATGATCAGGAGTAGGAACAACTTGAAGAACTTCTAATACACCAGCTTTCCAAATGAATTCACCACTTGATTTAGCACCAATACGTAATGTTACATAAGCTTCTACACATAAACCAGCATATTCAGATAACCATGCATATTCACCAGGACCAGTTTTATTTGAGTTTTGTGAATAAACGATCATACTTAAAGATGGATCTTCTAAATCATGAATATAATAATTCACATAATTTCCACTTGATTTTTCAACATACATTGTTGTTTTATAAACTTTATTAGAAATATTATTATCAGATGGATTATTAACTAATTCAGCCATAGGCATTTCTTCAATCCATTCACTTGGAATTTCATGTTCTTGCCAATCTTGATATAATACTTCAGCATTATTTAAACGAATAGAACCTGTATGATTATAATCTTCTCTTGATTGATATAAATCACCTAAACCTTCAACGATTACATATTCACCTTTTTTAAGTTTAGTTATATCTGTATTAGCATCAACAGCAGTAGAAATAAATACTGCAATTGAAGAAGTTTCATCAATTAATTCAAATCCAGCAGGAGTAGTAGCACCTTTCATATATAAGAAACCAACAATATAACCTTCAATAACAGCTTTTTCACCTACAGGAACATTTCTTGCTTCTTCAATAGAAATAGTTTCAATTTCAGGTTTTTCAATTCCACATTCAAATGAAACTTCACGTTCATAATTAACACCTTTATACTCTACATTAATAACAACATTCATAACTACTTTTTCTTCACCGAAGCTTAAAGCAATATTAAATGCATCTTCTTTATCAGTAATTACAACACCTTCAGATGTAGATGTATAACTAACCTTAGAACCTTCTAAAATTTCATCAGTTTTTACTAAATCAAAATCACATAATGCAGTATATTTTTCTGCAAATTGTTTTTCTAATCTATCAAGAGCATAAAATGCATAAGTTTCATCACTTACTTCAACTTCATCTAAAATTTGAAGAGGAACAATTCTCCAGAAGTTTCCACTTGCAGATAATTTACAGTTTTGAATAGCAATAATACATTCTCTAACTTCACCATCATATTCATTTAACCATTCTAAATCAGCACCATTAGCAGTTGTATAAGCATAATAACTATCAACACCGTTTAAATCGTTAAAATAGTAATTAACAAATCCATTACCTTGACTTCTATTAATTCTTGCAACAACTTTATAAACATTTGATGTAATATTTTCAGAAACAGGGATCATGCATAAATCAGCAATTGATGTTTCTTCTACAAAGTTTGTATTAATTTCATTTTCTTTACTTAATACTTCACAAGTTGCAGGAACAATTTGTCTAGCACCAGTATAACCAGCATAAGCAGCAGATGATGCACTTGCTTCATCAATATATTGAGTATAATTACCAGTAATAACTACTTCATCACCAGCAACCACTTCTTTTGCAAAATCATATGAATATACATAAATAGCATCAGTATTGTCATATAAATAGAAACCAACAGGAATATTTTTAGTAGTACCATAAACAACAAAAGCAACAACACCATTTACATAAACTTCTTGTCCTTCAGCAAATCCTTTTACTTCTTTTAAAGAATCATATTCTTCTGCAAGAACAACAAATTCATATACTTTTAAAGTTTGAGTACCATTAAGTTCAAACTTAACAGCAACTTCTACTACTTGATCTTCTCTTTGTCTAACAACAACACCTTCATTAGAAATAACTTCAGGTTTTGAAGATTCATATGTAATTTTAACTCCATCAACATTATTAACGAAATCTAAATCTTCAGTAACTTTATCAAATTTAACATCGCAAAAGAAATTTTCTGCTACTTTTTCTACACTAGCAAAACCAGGAGTACCAATTGTACACGAAGCAACAAAGCATGCACAAATAGTTAAAACTAATACAGTAAATAATTTTTTCATACTTTTCTTCCTTTTCTTTATAATTATTTTTAGGGGGAGAATAATCTCATATATATTATACTATTTTTAAATTTTTTTTACCATCTATTAACACAAAAAAACAAACGTATCACTTTATTGATACGTTTTATACTTTTCTAATTATTACCGCAACATCATTTTTTTCATCGTAACCTACTTCAACTACTTCTCCAATAAACTCATCAAGCGATAAAATCGTAAACATACTACTAGAATAAATAGCCTTAGTATCTATTTTTCTCATACTCCCATTTATATTCATTGCTACAACAAATCCACTCATATGATTAAAAAAAGGATATGTTTTTTCTAATTTTACTTCTTGAATATATTTTAAACTAACTTTCTTATAATATGTATATCTAACAACATAATATATGCACATTAATAAAATTGGCACACATATCATTATACTCATAGTTATATAACTTCCAAATCCTTCTTTTGTATCTAAAGCACCAATAAATGGTACTAAAATTAATAAAAAGAAAAAAATAAATAATCCAAGAGTTATGAAAATATTTACTTTATAATATTTAACATTATGATTCATACATTTACCTCACATTAATAATATTATAAATTAAAACTTTTATTCTGTCAATATTTAATAATAAAAATACATTATAAAAACCCTCCACAAATAATGTAGAGGGTATTTAAATTCAATAATTTAGATAGACATAATGTCTTGTTCTTTTTCTTTTGTAAGTGTATCAATATTTAAGATATACTTATCAGTAAGTTTTTGAACTTGTTCACTATAACGTTTTAATTCATCTTCAGTAATTAAACTATCTTTTTCTAATTTCTTTAATGATTCAATAGCATCACGACGAATGTTACGAATAGCAACTTTATTATCTTCAGCAACTTTCTTAGCTTGTTTTGCTAGATCTTTACGAGTTTGTTCATTTAGTGGTGGAATATGAATTCTAACAACTTCACCATCATTTTGAGGATTTAATCCAAGACCAGCAGTAAGAATTGCTTTTTCAATATCTTTTAAAATTGATTTGTCCCAAGGTTTAACAACAATAGTTTGTGGATCTGAAGCAGATACACTACCTACTTGAGAAACAGGAGTAGGAACACCATAATAAGAAACCATTACATCATTTAAAATAGCAGGATTAGCTTTACCAGTTCTAATTTTTGTAAAATCCTTTTTAAGTGATTCAATAGTTTTTAACATTTTTTCTTCGCAAGATGCGATAACAGTTTTAGGCATGTTAGATTCTCCTTTTATTTATTTGAAACGATTGTTCCGATACTTGGATCAATCATAATTTGTTTGATATTACCGCTTTTATTCATATCGAACACAACAGCATCAATATCATTATCACTACATAGACTTGCAGCTGTTAAATCCATAACTTCTAATTTTTCATTTAACATTTGTTGATATGTTAAATGAGTATATCTTTTAGCATTAGGATTTTTTCTAGGGTCACTATCATAAACACCATCAGTACCATTTTTTGCCATTAAAATTTTCTTAGCACCAATCTCTGAAGCACGAAGTGCAGCAGCAGTATCAGTTGAGAAATATGGATTCCCAGTACCACCAGCGAATATTACTATATAACCTTTTTCTAAATATTCAACAGCATCACTTCTTGTATATGATTTTACAAGTGAAGGCATAGGAACAGCACTTAATGTAATTGCCTTAAGTCCTGCATTTCTTAAACCATTTTCAACAGCTAAACTATTCATAACAGTTCCAAGCATTCCAATACTATCAGCTAAGCATCGATCCATATTATTAGTTTCTGCATCTCTACCACGCCACATATTTCCAGCACCACAAACAATTCCGATTTGAACATCTGTTGAAGCAAGTTCTTTAATTTCTTTTACAACTGCTTCAATTTTCTTAGCACAAATACCAGTTCCTGATTCTGATAATGCTTGACCACTTAGTTTAAGAATGATACGTTCCATAGATAAGCCTCCGATTATTTTTAGATATTATTTGTTTTGAGCAGCAGCTGCTTGTGCAGCAACTTCAGCAGCGAAATCATCATTACGTTTTTCCATACCTTCACCCACTTCATAACGAACGTAAGCTACAGCTGAACTGTTGTGTGATTTTAAGAATTGTTCAACAGTTACACTTGGATCTTTAACGAATGGTTGATCTACTAAACAAATTTCTTTCTTGAATTTAGCTAAACGACCAACAACCATTTTTTCAATGATTGCTTCAGGTTTAGAAGCATTTTTAGGATCATTAGCAATTTCAGTTTTGATCATTTCAGCTTCTTTATCTAAAGTTTCTTGATCAATTAATGATGAATCTAAATAACGAGGATTGTACATTGCAACATGCATACATACATCTTTAGCAACTAATTCATCAGTACCTTTAATTACTGATAATACAACGATTTTACCACCATTGTGTTTGTAAATACCAAATACTTCATCATCAGCTTTTTCAACACGTGTAACACGACGTAAGCTTAATTTTTCACCAATAACTGCAGTAGCAGCAACAATAATTTCTTCACCTGTTTGACCATTGTGAGAAGCAGCTAAAACACATTTTTCACATTTAGCATCAGCTTCAACACAAATTTGACCAACTGTATTTAATAAATCAATAAATTTTTGGTTTTTAGCAACGAAGTCAGTTTCAGAGTTTAATTCATAAAGATAAGCAACATTACCATTAACAACTACATCTGCTAAACCTTCAGCAGCAATTCTTGATGCTTTCTTTTCAGCTTTTGCAATACCTTTTTCACGTAACCAGTCAACAGCAGCTGTAATATCACCATTACATTCAGTAAGAGCTTTTTTACAGTCCATCATACCAGCGCCAGTTTTTTCTCTTAATTCTTTAACTAATGCAGCACTAATCATTTTTATATTCTCCTTAAATTAAATTTTTATTATTCAGCTTGTGGAGCTTCTTCTTTAGGTTCTGCTTGTTCTTCAGCCTTTGGAGCTTCTGCTTCAGCTTTACGAGGTTTTGCAGGACGAGGTTTTCTTTCACCACGAGCAGGTTTTGCAGGGCGTTGAACTTGTTCTTCAGGTTGTTTTTCTTCTTCAGGTAAAACATATGGTTCAACAGCTTGACCATTTGCTTCTAATACAGCGTTAGCCATAACACCTACGATTAAACGAACAGCTCTAACACCATCATCATTTGCAGGAATGATGTAATCAACATCATCAGGATCACAGTTAGTATCTACTAAACCGAAAACAGGAATACCAAGTTTACGAGCTTCTAAAACAGCATTGTGTTCAGTTTTAGGGTCAACTACGAAAATAGCACCAGGAAGTTCTGTCATTTCTTTGATACCACCAAAGAATGCTTCAAGTCTTACCATTTCTTTTTTGATTTCGATTACTTCTTTTTTAGGTAAAAGATCAAATGTTCCATCTTTTTCCATTTCTTCATATTTGTATAATTTAGCAATACTCTTACGAATAGTCTTGATGTTAGTCATTGTACCACCAAGCCAACGTTTGTCAACATAATATTGACCAGCACGAGTAGCTTCATCCTTAATAATGTCTTGAATTTGTTTTCTTGTACCAACAAATAATACTTTACAATTGTTGTTACGAACTACTTCTACCATCTTAGCATATGCAGCTTCGATTAAATCAGCAGTTTTTTGAAGGTCAATGATGTAAACACCATTTCTTTCTCCATAGATATACTCTTTCATTTTAGGGTTCCAACGGCGAGTATGATGACCGAAATGAACGCCAGCTTCTAGTAATTGTTTCATTGTAATTACAGCCATGATTTTTTCCTCCATTTTTCTTTTGTTTTTGGCCTCTAAGAAAGTCTTCATGGACCGCCCTAGTTTGAATCTTGTCTTATTTCATCAAACATAAACATGACGACGCACTCGTTTCTTATGTGTATTTTTTTGCCATTATGTATTATACCAAAAAATATACTATTTTTCCATTATTTAACTTATCTTTTTTTAATTAATGTAATAAAAGATAATCCTTCGTGTTCAACTTCTCTTTCAATTTCAACAAATCCAGCTTGTTTATAAAAATTTACATTATGATCTTCTTCTAAAATTGTATCAACATACCAGGTATTTACATCACTATGTTTATCCATAACAGCCTCAAATACAAGTCTTCCAATCCCTTGATGTCTAAATTCATCTGATATATAAAATTGTGCAATTTGCATCACATGTGGATCATCAAGTTCAAATATAAAAATACCACCAATAATACTTTCTGTTTTAAAATCAACAACTTTATAATAATGACCAAACTTATATTTCAAATTAAATTCCATTCTATGAAGAGTCATATGATATGGATTAGAATCAAAATCACCATACTTAACAGAATAATTTTCAAAACATTTCTTTTGAATTTCAAGTAAAACTTTAGCATCTTTAACTAACGCTTTTTCTAAATTTACCATTAATTTCTCCTTTTTATATCAAATATTCAACTATTTTACTTTTTAATTATTTCCTATCATTTCTTTGCCTTGGATGATTTTCCATCGACTTTTTCAATTGTTCAGTAGACACATGAGTATAAATTTGCGTAGTAGATAAATTAGAATGCCCAAGCATTTCTTGAACACTTCTAAGATCAGCACCACCATCTAAAAGATGCGTCGCAAATGTATGTCTAAGCATATGTGGATATACATGAATTGACTCTGCAGCATCTTCTATAATCTTATTTATAATCACTCTAACACCCCTTGTCGTAAGAGCACCACCATTACGATTTACAAATAAAACACTCGGTTGAATGGTCTCAACCTTTAAAACAAGTTCAGGTCTACCTACATGAATATAGTTATTTAAAGCTTCAATTGTTCTTAAATTCATCGGAACATAGCGTTCTTTACTACCTTTACCAAGCACTTTTATCATTGCATTAGAGAAGTCTAAATTCTTTTCCTCAAGTGACACAAGTTCCGAAACACGGAGTCCTGAACCATATAAAATCTCCATTATCGCAATGTTTCTTTTACCAATAGCAGTTGTTTTATCAATAGATGAAAATATTTTTTCAATTTCTTCTTTGTATAAAAATCTTGGTAAACTCTTCTCAACCTTAGGACTTTCAATAAGTTCAAAAGGATTTTTAGTTACAATTTTCTCAGTGATTAAGTAGCGATAAAAAGTTTTAAGACTGGATAATTTTCTTGCGATAGACTTCTTTTTAAAATCTTTATTAAAAAGTCTAGTCATATAATTTCTCGCATGTATACTTCTTGCAGTAATTAGTGTACCCATTTCTTCAGATATTAAAAAGTCTTTAAACTCACAAATATCATCAATATAAGCATTTATCGTATATTCAGAATAATTACGTTCTGCTGTTAAAAATTCACGATATTTCTCAATTGCTTCAATTGACTTAGACTCATTATCTACAACAATTGGTTCTTTTTTCTTAACACTTGGAACACTTCTTTTACCTGTTGGTCTAATTGTCTTCTTTACTGCCACTTTCATCACCTCCTTATTATATAATATTTTATAAATCCTTCACTAATTCATCAATTATAGAAAGTGCTCTTGCTGCATAAGCACCTTTGCGTTCTTTCTTTCCTACTTTTATATTTAGTGGTTCAAAAATACCAAAATTAACATTCATTGGATCAAATTTTTCAACACCTGCAGCACCATTATGATAATAACTAATATAATTAGCAAGTGCACCTATAGCTGTTTTAGAATCTAAATTTAAAATATCTTTACCACTTAAATATCTAGCCATATTAATCCCCGCAACAAGTCCACTTGCAGCACTTTCAACATAACCTTCAACTCCAGTCATTTGACCTGCAAAGAATATTTGTTTATTATCTTTAACCTGATAACCATTATTTAATACTTTTGTAGAATTAATATAAGTATTACGGTGCATTACTCCATATCTAACTATTTCAGCATTTTCAAGACCTGGAATTAGACCTAACAATTTCTTTTGTTCACCCCATTTAAGATGAGTTTGGAACCCTACTAAATTATATAAACTTTTGGCTTTATTATCTTGACGTAGTTGTACCACCGCATAAGGCCATCTACCAGTCCTAGGATCATCAAGTCCTACAGGTTTCATTGGTCCAAATAATAAAGTTTGTGCACCTCGCAGTGCCATTTCTTCAATCGGCATACAACCTTCAAACACTTTCATTTCAAATTCATGGCTAACAGTCTTTTCTGCGTGAATTAAAAAATCATAAAATGCTTCAAATTCTTCTTTATTCATTGGACAATTAATATAAGCAGCTTCTCCTTTATTATATCTAGATGCTAAAAAACATTTATTCATATCAATTGATTCATATGTTACAATAGGTGCAACAGCATCAAAAAAGTACATATAATCATGTCCAACAAGTTTACCAATCTCAACATGTAATTCATCACTTGTAAGAGGACCTGATGCAATAATCACAGGAGCATCAGGAATAGTTTTAACTTCTTCATAGTGTACTTCTACGTTTGGATGATTAATAAGTTCATCAGTCACATATTTAGAAAATAACTCTCTATCTACAGCAAGTGCACCACCTGCTTCAACTTTCGTTACATCAGCAGCACGAATAATTAACGAATCCATTCTTCTCATTTCTTCTTTTAATAAACCTACTGCATTTTCAATCCCTGCAGCACGAAGAGAATTACTACAAATAAGTTCCGCAAATCCACCTGTTTGATGAGCAGGAGTCATCTTCTTTGGTCTCATTTCATACAAATGCACTTTTATTCCTCTTTTAGCTAGCTGATATGTTGCTTCACTTCCTGCAAGACCAGCCCCAATTACAATTACTTCTTTCATAAAAACCTCGTTAATAAATTATCTTTATTACATTATACACTATTTTTTAAAAAAATACCATTATTTCCTCTTATCAAATAAAACTCCCATTAAATAATAAAAAGAAAAATCACTTTTACAAGTGATTCTCTTATATTTTATTATAAATAAATCTTATTTCCAGTTTTAAGCCATGAACTTGCGTTAGCACGAAGTAATTCTATTGCACTTTTATTAGTAGCTGCAAGTACACTATCAACAGTATCATCACTTCTTACTGTATAAACATTACTTTTCGGGATTGTCATTTCTTGTCCAGGAACTAGTTTTAATTTACCAAAATCATTATATAATCCTAAAAGAACAGGATCTACATTTTCTTTATCAGAAATTCTTTCAATTGTATCTCCATCTACAGTTGTATAAGTATAGTAATCAAATCCTGATTCTGTTGCACTCTTTTTTGGGACTAATAGAACTTGTCCGGGAAATAATGTATTAGATGTTAACATATTTATATCTATTAACTCTGATACTGTTGTATTAAACATTTTAGCGATTGCATATAGCGAATCACCTTTTTTAACTGAATACTCAACATATTCAACTCTTAAACCATAATTATTCATAATAAAAGCCTCCTCACATTTATTATATGAGAAGGCTTATTTTTTGTGATTAATTTCGATAATTTGTATCATTTAATTCAACAAATTCCATTAACACTCTAATTCTTTCTTCAATACGTGAAGCACGTAATTCATCAATATCTTTAGCAGTTTCTGCAAGATGATTATGAAGAGATACAGGATCTAAGTTAGAAGTCATAAATGTAAGTTTAAAGTTTTCCATTCTTTCTTGTAACACTGCACCAAGCACTTCATCCCTAATAAACGAAGTAGTTGTTTCTCCACCAAAATCATCAAGAAATAAAACATCAGCATCTTTTAAAATTTCAACTGCATCTTCTAAACCACCTGTAGATATCGACGACTTAATTTGTCTAATTAAATCAGGATAATACGCAAATACAACTTTTTTACCATTTTCCGCGAACTTATTCGCAAAACATGCCATAATATACGATTTACCACAACCATATGGTCCATGCAAATAAATACCTTTAACTTTTTCTCCATTTATTTCTTTATTAAAGATATTCATCATTTTAGAATAAATTAGTTTACGAGCAGGTTTATCGTTAAATAAACTGCTAGCATCAACATTATCTAAATTACATGCAAGAACAGTTAGATTTGCAAGTTTATCATTCTTATCCATTTGTTTTTGTAAATATGGACATGGAACATATTCTGTATAAAAATTACCATTATATAGTAGTTTTGGCATCGAACCAATTAAATCTTGCTTACACCCATCTATTGAAGTACATCCAGCACATTTCTTTTTATTAATCATAAATGAATAAATATTTAAGATTTCTTTTTCTAAAACGTCTATATTTATTTGATGATGTTCTACAAGTGTTTTAACATCTTTGTCATCTAAAGCAGCTTTTAATATTTGTTCTCTACTAAAATTCATATGTGCCTCCTTACTCATTTGGTTTAAAGAAATTAGTAATATCACTATCTAATTCTTCTTCATTATTATCGCTATTTTCGTTTGATTCTTGTTTACCATACCAACTTGGTACTTGTTTAACAGTTTTAGTTTTAGTACTTTTACCTTTTTTAGGTTCTGTCTTATTGTTAATATGATTTAACGCATCAACAGTATTTGTAATGCCAGCTCTAATCCATGTATTTAATACTTTTAAGAAATAATTATATGATGGTATTTCACCATTTTTTTCCGATAATACATATAAAATACATACATTTAATACACCAATCGAAACGTTAGTTTCTTTTAACAACTTATCAAACATACTAATTTCAGAACTTGTAAGTTCTGTTTGATATTTATGTTTAACCAGTTCATTAGGAGAAAGTGTATTTAACGCATTAACTAATTTATCATTACTTCTTACAACATCACGTTTTTTAACAAATACAACCTTTTGATTACGATTATCATATAATCTTTTAACTTGAATTTCTAATTCTTCATAATTAATTGTTTTATCAACATTTACAGCTAACAAAACTGCATCTTTTAACATTTCAACACTTAATCCATATAAATATGCATAACGTTTAATTAGATTTAAAAAGTCATCATCTTGAAGAATAACCTTATCAAGGATATCCATTGCGTCTACTAAAATAATAAAGTGATCTAAATTAAATTTATCATTATTTATAACAATACCATTATTTATTGTATCTACACCAACTCCAAGATATGTTGCGTCTATTTCAAAAATAGAATCAAAAACATCATCAAAACTAACTGTAATATTTTCAAACTTATTTGGATCAAGTCTTCTTAGTAAAAAGTTATATGCTAGAGTATTTAAATCATCTAATCCAATAATCGAACTTAATACTCTTACAAAATCATGATTGTTAAAAAACTCATAAGGCGATAATACTTTCTTTAAAACATATATAAAATGACCATCTTTATAATATGTACTAAGAAGTCCTACAGCTTCAAGTTTTCTTCTTTCTAAAACTAGTTTAGTTTTAGGAATACCAGTTAACTTAACAAGTTGAGAGTGATTTAAAACACTACTTTCTTGTGAACCTGGATCTAACATTGTAAATAATGTTAGGTAAATACTCATTGCTTTATCACCAATAATAGGTAAATAACAATGTGTTAAAACTTTTCTGTCAAGGTCTGTTAATGTATTATCAATATAGATTGTAAATGCAGTATTTTCAATTGAATAATTCTTAATACTCAACTTACACCACCGCCAATTTTCTTAAGAGGTAATTGTTTATTTAAACTATCATAATAACTTCCAATAACCTTAGCCCCACGATTAAGAGGTAATATATACATTGTTGAAATCTTAAAATCTACACTTGTTACACTTGGTGTTTGATTAAATAATGTAACAATTAATTCTCCCCTTGGCATAAGAATAAGCATTTCTTGAAAATCATCATTAATATTACTTACTTTAAAACGCATTGCTTTAGAGATATCTATTATTGTATTTTTAACCTTTTCATAATCAGCTTGATAATAATGTGTTAAAAGATTATTATTATCCCCAAATTCAACAGTTTCAAAACTATTAGAAAATATTGCTTTTAATCCCATCTTTATTTCCTCATTTCTAGTAATTTATTTATTACTTTATCTACTTGACTATAAGTATAACATAAATCAAGCGAATTATCAATTATAAAGTGTGCTTTTTGTTTTTTAATTTCTATATCCATTTGCGAATTAATTCTTATTATTGCTTCATCTAATGTTAAATTATCACGTTTCATTAGTCTATCAATATTTATATCTATATTAGCATAAACACAAATAACTTTATGACATAAATCATCAAAACCAGATTCATATAAAAGTGGCACATCCACAAAGACTATTTTTTGATTGCAATTATTTATTTCTTCAATAACTTTCTTTTTAATAATAGGATGAATTAAAGAATTAAGTTTTTTACAAGCATCTTTATCATTAAAAATAAGTTCGCCCATTTTCTTACGATTTAGTGTTCCATTTTCAATAAATTCATCACCAAAAACTATTTTTATTGATTCAATAAAACTACTAGTACTTGCTACCTCTTTAGAAATAACATCCGTATCAATAAGTTTAAAACCTAATTTAACTAAATATTTAGATACACTAGATTTTCCACACCCAATACCACCAGTAATTCCAACAACAAGAGGTTTATTCATCTTTTGACAATTATCACATAGATATGTGCCACGTCCACCAACCACAATTTTTTTAATTGGTGAAGAACATTTCTCACAAGGACATCCTACTTTTGTATGAACATGAAGTTTTAACTGAAAACGTCCTGTTACACCAAGACTTGATGTATAACTCCTAATCGTAGTACCACCAGCTTTAATAGCACCTTCAAGCACATATTTTGCGTTATCTAAAATAGTTTTAGAGTCATGTAAAGTTAAATAATTACAAGGCATTTCTGGATGAAGGTTAGATAAATAACAAACTTCATCAACATAAATATTCCCAAGTCCCGCAATTAAAGTTTGATCAAGTAATGCAGTTTTTAACTTAATTCGCATTTTAGATATTTTACTATGAAAATCATTTATATCTATTAGTGGAGAATTTGCTTCAGGACCTAATTTTTTAAGTTCTGGTTCAGACATAATTTCAAACAGAACAGTAGTTTTAACAAGTTTCATTGTGCCAAACTTTCTCGTATCATGATACCTTAAAGTCTTTCCACTTTCAAATGTAAAAATTATATGTTCATGAATATTTCTTGGTTCGCATATATCTTTTATAAAATATTTACCTTCCATTCGAAGATGTGAAATAATAGATACATTATTAAATATAAAAAATAAATATTTTCCATATCTTAAAATATCCGTTACGCTTTCTCCAATTAATAATTCTTTAAAATAATTTCTTGATTCTTCATCAATCATTGATTCATAAAATACATCAACTGCTACTATTTTTTCACCAATTATTTTAGTTTTAAGTGTTTCCTTTACTGTTTCAACTTCTGGTAATTCTGGCACAAAATTCACCTACCTTATTTCATGTTCCAATTTTCTCCCCATGAAAGTGATGCTTCTAAAACTACATCAAGACTTACAACACCTTCCATAACTTCTTTTAATATCTTTTTAACAATTTCTACTTCAGAAATTTTTGTATCAACTACAAGTTCATCATGAACTTGTGCTATTAATTTACTACTTAAATTTAATTCTTTAAACTTCTTATCAACTGCTATCATTGCTATTTTAATAACATCAGCTGCAGCACCTTGAATAGGAGCATTCTTAGCAGTACGTTCTGCAAATTGACGAAGAGCACCATTTGAAGAATTAATCTCAGGCATATATCTTCTTCTACCGAAAATAGTTTCAGTATAACCTGTAGTTTTAGTATTATTAACAGTTTTATCTAAATAATCTTTAACTTCTGGATAAATGCTAAAATAACGATTAATAAAATCATTTGCTTCAAATGTAGTTATTTTCAGCTCTTCCGCAAGTCCCCAAGGACTCATACCATATACAATACCAAAATTAACTGCCTTAGCCATTCTTCTTTGATCTTTAGTTACATTAGAAATATCAACATTATAAATTTTAGCAGCAGTAGATGAATGTAAATCTTCTCCACTGTTAAATGCATCAATCATATTTTTACATTTAGAAACATGTGCTAAAATACGAAGTTCAATTTGTGAATAGTCAGCACTAATAAGAAGCGAATCATCACTTGGAATAAATGCAGAACGTATAAGTCTACCATCTTCAGTTCTAATTGGAATATTTTGAATATTTGGTTCAACTGAAGATAAACGTCCTGTAAGAGTAAGTGATTGTTTAAATATTGTATGAACTTTACCATCATCAAACATCATATCAAGCAACCCTACTACATATGTAGAATATAATTTACTATATTTACGATACTCTAATACCTTCATAGGAACTGGATGAATTTCAGCTAGTTTCTCTAAAGTTTCTGCATTAGTTACATATCCAGTTTTATTCTTCTTACCTTTTGCTATAGCAAGTTTTTCAAATAAAACTTCACCAAGTTGTTTAGGGGATGAAATATTAAATTCAAACCCACAAAGTTCATATATTTCTTTTTCTAAACGATTAATCTCATTTAATACAAATTCACCAATTTCATTTAAACGGTTCTTACTAATTCTAAACCCATTTAATTCCATATCTCCAAGTACAACTGCAAGAGGTATTTCTACTTCGTATAATAATTTCTTTTGATCACTAGTTAATATACCATCAATCTCTGATTTTATAGTTTCTAAATAACTAACTTTATCAATACTATATTTACCATATACATCAACACTTGGTACTTCATATTTAGCGTTCTTACCATAAACTTCTTCTAAATATGGAAGAGTAGTTTCAATAAACTTTTCGTACATACTTTTAGCATCAACTGATGAATAACTTGGATTTACAATATATGCAGCAAGTCCTAAATCAAAACTAAATTTACTTAATATTACACCAAGTTTTTTCAAAGAAACATAAACTTTTTTAACATCAATTGTATATAGTTCTTTATTTTTTAACTCGCTAATTAATCCACTATTATTTAATAAACTTTTATCAATAAAATAACCTTTATTATTAATAACTACACTAATACCAAGTATTTCTTCCTTATGATAATTTTCTTTAGGTATTTCTACATCTAATAAACATTTATCAGTCTTTTTTAATTCACTTATTAAACTATCAACTTCATTATAATAATATTCTAATTCTAGTTTTTCAGATTTAACAACTGTTTTTTCTTCTGTAATATCACCAAGTTTTTTAATAAACGATTTAAATTCAACTTTTTCATAAAATTCTCTTAAAACTTCCTTTTTAGGTTCAACATATAAAGTATCATTTACACTATATGGTAAATCTACATCCAAATAAAGTGTTGCAAGTTTTTTACATCTTAAAGCTTGTTCTTGATCGTTTATAATGGATGCTTGAACTTTACCTTTTAAGGAAGGAATATTTGCAATTATATTTTCAAGAGTACCATATTCTTCTAACAACTTTGCAGCAGTCTTAGGACCAATTCCACTAACACCAGGTAAATTATCACTAGAATCCCCAATTAATCCTTTATAATCAGTCATTTGATAAGATTCTATCCCCATTAAACTTTTAAAGTTTTCTTCAGTATAACATTCTAAATCAGTAAGACCTTTTTTAGTCAAATAAACATGAACATTACCTTTAGCAAGTTGAAGTAAGTCTTTATCTCCTGATATAACCATTACTTCATCAAATTCATTTCTAGCAAGCATTGCCATACTACCAACAATATCATCAGCTTCATAATCATCAAGTTCTAAATGCTTTATGCCAAGAACATCCAAATATTCTTTAATATAAGGTATTTGCATCAAAAATTCCTCGGGTGTTGGTTTTCTACCACCTTTATAATCAGAATATGTTTGATGACGAAGTGTTTTTTTACCTTTATCAAACGCAACAAAAATATTTGTCATATCTTTAGTTTGAAGGATATGCTGAATCATATTAACAAATCCATATATTGCATTAGTATATAAACCACTTCTAGCTTGCATTAAATTACCAGTATATGCAGTTGCGTAATATGCTCTAAACATAATACTATTTCCATCTAAAACAATCATTTTTTTCATACAAGTCCTCCAAATATTTACTTATATATATTTTACCACAAAATTCAAGAAAAATCACATTATTAAACAATAAAATATGACAATAATAACAGTGGAGGAAATTTATGAAAAAATTAATTTATATATTATTATTTTTATTAATACTTACAAGTTGTAATCAAACATCAACAAATCCATTTTATAACATCATTAAAGATTATCCCCATAATAGTAACTTAATAAACGAATACGAAAAAGTATATAATGAAACTAATAACATTATATATGCTATTAATAAGGTTAATTATCCAAATTTCTTAACACCTAATTCTTCAAACCATCTAGCATTTAAAATAAATAACTTACAACTAGTTAATACAAATTATAAACTTTCAAAAACTTACATCCCTAAAACACTTGTAGAAGTCACTAATGTTGATTATATTAAAAGATCAAACCAAACGATGATGATTGATCAAAATACACTAAATGCGTATATTCTTCTTTTTAATGAATCTCTTCTAAATAATTTAAACCTAACAATATTTTCAAGTTACAGAAGTTATGAATATCAAGAATCTTTATATAATAAGGAAGAAAATAGTTTTATTGCAGCACCTGGTGCATCAGAACATCAAACAGGACTAGCAATTGACATATCAACAAAAGATACAGGTTTAACAAAGCACTTTGATAATACTCCTGAATGTGTATGGTTAACAAATAATGCTCATAAATATGGTTTTATCAAAAGATATCCTAAAGATAAAGAACACATCACAGGATATCCTTATGAATCTTGGCATTATAGATATGTTGGTGTAGAAGTTGCAAAAATTATTTATAATAATAACTTAACACTAGAAGAATATTTTTATCAATATATTATTTTATAATCACAAATTAAAATTATCTTCATATTTTATAATAGAGGTGATTTAATGCAATATCAACAAATTATTAATGAAAAAGGTGAAAGATTATGGATACCACTACTTGCGGGAGCTGCAATCTTAACTGCTCCATTTTGGTTAAATAATAATAATAAATGCTGTAATAACTCATATTATCCTGCACCATATCCATATCCAGTTTATCCAATAAACTATAACCCGTATCCATATCCGTACCAATATCAATACTCAGGAGTCCCTATTGTTCAAAATTTTACAAGAAAGATAAAATAACGGCGTCTTTTTTGACACCGTTATTTTTATTTTTTTATTATTTTAAATCATATAATTTAAATACAATACACATACCATTATAATAAACGCTAATATAATCACCAGTAAATAAATTATTATTAGGATCTAATATCGGATTACCATCTACACCAATTAATGCGCTACCATTAAAGTAAGCAAATCCATTAATTCCTTCAACCTTATCACCTTGGAATGCAGGTGCACCAAGTGCAAATGTTTGATCTAACATTCCAGATAAATATGGATTTCCTTCACCATAATTAAACTCTGCATCACCTATTTTAATAGAACCTTCTACTTTTTCACTAGTAAATGATTGAGCATTACCTGATTTAATAATACCAACAAAATTAAAGTAAGAAATACTTGAATCACCTTGATTTGTAGTTAAGAAAGTTTTTCCATATGCATTTAAAACTTGGTCTAAAGCCTTAATAGTAGGGACAAGTGTTGTTGCGTTAACAACTGAGAACCAACCTTCACTACCAGCAACATATGAATCCATAGTACAATCTATAAATTCAGTATGTGCAATGCTTTCATCTTCTTCACCAGGTCTTACATGGTCTTGAATTAAGACAGGACCACCAGCTCCTTCAAATGTACAGTTTTTAACAACAAACACAGGAGATCCCCAGTTATATAAGAATGAATTAAATGAATCATATGACTTAGAATCTTCTAAATACATAGGAGCAAGTGTATATTCAGGGAAGAATGCAATAAAGAAACTATTAGATAAAGTATTTTTAACTAATGTTTCAGGTCCTTGAACTTGAATTAAAATTAATCCACCAGCTTTTTGTGTATTTTCAACTTTAGGAGCATTTCCTAAGAAACTAATGTTTTTAACATTAACCTTTCCTGTTTCATCGCCACCAAAGTGTAATACAACAGAGTGACTAATTACAGTTCCTTCTGGTGTAATTTCATCAAATGCTCTTGTAACAACTGGTACTGTAGATGTATCTAAATTAAAGTAGTTACCATATAAACCAAATTCATTACCCACAGCATTATGTTGATAAAGATTTACATAGTCTCTTAAAGATCCAAGAGTTCTTGCATAATCTGAATCAGTTGGAAGTAAATCTGCATCACCTTCATTATAGAAGAATTGCTTTGGTAGATTTTCTTTAGTTACTTGAATATTTGTATGTAAAATTACATTAGTAGGACGATAATTAACATCTAAATTATTTAAAGTTTTAAATTCTACCCATTCATCATAGCCTTCTTCATCAGCAGGTCTATTATCAAGATAAGCTAAATCAAGTGCAGTATATGCATTAAAGCCATCAACAACTTGGCAATAATATGTTACTATATATTTACTAATTTGTTCGTTTGTAGATTGTTTTGAAGTTAAATATTCTGGAACAAGTTCTACTTTTAATGATTTACCAAGAGCAGCATCACTAAAGTCAATTAAACCTTTTTCTTTATCAAATGAATCTACTAAAACACCATCATCTGAAACTTTAACATATTCTTCACCGATAAGTTCGTATAAATTATAAGTAAAATGCCAAACGCCTGTATATTCATCAAAAGCATCACCAGCAGTATTTAAAATACCTAACTCATAGATAGGTAAAACTTTCCATCCATTATCATCACCAACCATATAAGCTTGAGTTCTATCAATATATTCAATTTCTTTATTAGTTTGTTCTTTAATATTGTTATTATATGCAACCCAGTTTCTATTAGATGATGTTGATAAGATATATACATATTGTTCCCATTTTGCATATAACGTTAAATCTTCATATACTTCAGAATTAAAATCATATTTTATTGTTAATTCTTTATCAGTATACCAACCAGTAACTTTATGAGCAGTACTCTTTAATTCCTCAGGTTCAATAACCGTATTTGAATATATAACTTTTTGTGATTCTACTTCATAACCATCACCTGCAACAAATGTAATAGTAAATACTTCAGAAGTATCAACCCATTTTGCATATAAAGTTAAATCACTTGTAACCTTTTGCTTAAAATCATATTTAGTTTTAAATTCACCATCAAGATACCAACCAACTAAAGTTAACCCCTCATTAGTTAATTGTGGACGTTCAACTACATCACCTTCTTTAACTTCAACTGGTTCAAGAGTCTCATCACAATTAGTTTCAAATGTCACTGTATAGCATCCAATCCATTTAGCATATACAACAATATTTTTTGTTATAGGCTCATTAAATAAATACTCTTCAGTTAATTTTGCATCAGTATACCAACCACCGAATTCAAATCCTTCTTTTTCAGGATCAGCCGGTTTAGTTGGTATATTACCTTTAACAACATCCATTTGTTCAATTTTAGTTCCACCATCTGTTCTAAAAACAATTCGGTAAGATGAAGCATCATTCACACATCCGGTTGTAACGAATGCTAATAAAACTAAAACTAAAACCATTAATTTCTTAAATAATTTCATATTTTCACTCCTTTTTAAATTATATCAATAGTATCCGGTTTACAATAAACTTTTATAGTTAATGATATATTTGAATTTCTATCAGTTGGAACAATTGTAATATATGCAGCTCCCGCATCTAACATTTTTATAGTACAAGTGCCATCACCATTTTCAACAATTTCAAATAATTTTCCAACTTCATCATGATCATAGTCAAATCTAAGCATAGGATTTGTTGCGTTATCAGGTTTAACTTGACATTTAATAACAATTTCTTGATTCTTTTTTGCAATTATTTGACCATCACAAAATTCATCATTTACGATTTCTTCATATCCTTCTGTAATACATACAATTTCTTCTACGTATACTTTTTCGTTATAAACTTTTAACGCAATCCCCAAAAATCCTACTACAACAATCGCAAGAATATAAATTATACTAATAGATAAAACGACTGACTTTTTCATACTCTCTACTGCCCTTCATAATAATAAGCTTTTATTTTTTTAATAAACAATATTGTACAACTTACACAATATAAAAGCGATATTAATAATAATCTACAACACGCTGATAAATAATTACCATATTGAACACCAGATTCATTAAATAGAATAAATGCTATAATCGCATAAACAAATGCTATAATAAACGCTAAAATAGTTGATTTATTTTCATTAGGATTATCACTTATAACACCTGTTGAATCATATTGTTCGTTTTGTGGATTCATTACATCAAGTAATGCACTATAAATCATATGACCATAATGTAAGAATAAGATTGCAAAACCTAATATAACAATATATAAAGCATTAAATCCAACAGACTTTCCAAATATAATAACAGTTACAAACACAGTTGGAATTGATAAAATTAAATTAAATAATAACTTTGTAAATAAAGGATATAAAGCATATATCGGTTTTACTTTTTTAAGATAACCAGCTTTACCCTCACGACTATAATATGTTGCAACTAACGCATTAGATGCAAGCAGTGGTAAACAAATGATTAAAATATTAAACGTGAAAATTAAAATTTCACCTAAATATTTTAAATCCATTGCACTATATAAAGCATTAAGTAGTAGAATAAGAATTGGAACAACAATGTATACCATTAAATAATTAATAGAAATTGAGATTGTCCTTAAATTAATTTTTAATTCCTTATTAACAAACGCAAAATATTTTGAATGTCTAACATTTTTATGAGTAATTTGACGAGATTTATTAGTTTCAAAGTTTTTAGCCATAATACTAAAGAATAAAGGTCTTGCAAGCAAATACACAAATACTAATAAGGCAAAATTAACTACAATTAATAAACCAAACTTTAATACAGTCATAATATTGATTATACAATCTGAATCTATATTTGCTTGTTCACCAACAATAATTCTAATTAAGAATCTCATCGGTGGTAATTTTTGTTCTACATTTACTAAAAATTGATATAACCATTTTTTTATAGTTGGCCATTGATTTATTAAATCAATTTTCTCAGGAATTAAATTAATTAATTGAATAATAATTACAATAACAAAAGATAAAATAGCACCAAACAAAATCACTTGTAAAATTGAATATCTCTTTAAGAATTTATATACATACATAGTTGGAATTGATAAAATTGCCCCTAATAAAACAGGTATAGCAATTATCATTAATAATGGTAACCACATCCATAAAAATGCAAATGGACTTGCACAACCTTTAGTTACTAACAATATTACACTACCTAGTGTAATAGGTATTAAAAAACTTAAACTTCTTTTAATTTCATAAAGATAAAATACAATTAATTTTGATAAGAAAAGCACATTGCTATTAACAGGAAAGGTTATCAATACTTTATTATCTTCCGCAAAATACAAATTCAACATCAAGTCTTTTGTACATGTTATTAAGGAAAGTAAAAGAGAAAAAGTAACAACTAATATCATTATTCTTGGTGATTCACTATAGTAGAAAATACCAATATATTGACATAAATATAAAATTACATAAGTAATAGCTGTAATAATAGCAAACTTAAGAAAACCAAAAAGAATTGTTCTAAAGACATTCATTTTAGAATTAGCCCAACTAAAATCAATCTTATTTCTTAGTTGCATCATTACAATAGTTTTTAAGTGTTTCATGAAACCACTTCCTCTTTAACAGCATCAATACTTTCAATAGTTTGCATATAAAATTCTTCTAATGTAAGTCCAGATGATTCAATTTCTTCTAAAGTTTTTACACAAAGAATTTCTCCTTTTCTAATAATAGCAATTCTTTGACATAACTTTTCAACAATATCGATTAAGTGAGAACTAAAAAATACAATATTCCCCTCAGCAGCATGAATTCTCATACATTCTTTAACTTGGAAAATACTATTAGGATCAAGCCCAGTTAATGGTTCATCTAGAATCCAAACTTTAGGATTATGAACTAAAGCTGACATAATTGTAATTTTTTGTTTCATACCATGCGAATATGTAGAAATCTTACTATCTATCGCATGTTCTAATTGGAAGATTTTAATATACTTATTTAATCTTGCATTTCTTTCTTCTTCTGTAACATCAAAAATATCTGCAATATAATTAATATATTCACGCCCAGTTAACTTTTCATATAACGCATAATGGTCAGGAACATACCCAATATTATATTTAGCTTTTGTAGGCTCTTTAGAAACATCATAGCCACAAACTTCAATTGCACCTTCACTAAGTGGTTGAATTCCTACAATAGATTTAATAATTGTAGATTTACCAGCACCATTAGGTCCAAGGAAACCAAATATTTCACCTCCAAACACTTCAAACGATGCATCTTTAACTGAATAATGCTTATTAGTTCCATATTTTTTTGAGAAATGTTTTAATTCTAATTTAATTTCATTATTATTATTCATCATTTCCTCCTTTTGTTCAGAAGATAATTTTTCAAAGTATTCTAATTTAAGTTGTTTATTAATTTTTAAACGCACATGTAAATCATAATGCTTATCAGCAATTCTAAAGAATTCAGCATATACAAACCATTCTGCAAAACCTAATAATATATAAACAATAAAGAATAGAATTTGATATAGTGGTCTAAATACTAACTGATAGCCACCTACATTTAAACTAACATTAAATTCAAATAAATGCTCTGCCCATTTACCTAATTTATCAGCTATAAAATCTGAATTAATAAAGAAATAGTCAACATCATGTCCCATTGCAGTAAATAGCACATTACAAATAAGTGCAAATAAAAAGTAAACTAAGAAACCACACATTGAATAATAGAATTCTTTCAATTTAGGACGCTTAAAGATTTTTAACGCAACAATAAGTAACGGCATAAAGAATGCAACCCAGTGATTATACCAAAATCTTACTAAACCTGGATCAAATAAATTTGTAACACTATCGTAATTAGGCATTAGCATTGCTAGTAATGCACCTAATACATTAATAAAATAAGTAAAATAAAATAATTTCTTTAATCTAAAAATTAAACAAATAGGAATGATAAATAAGGCTGTATTACATAAGTGAATTGGCCAACTCCATGGTTCTTTTAAACTAGCAAAATCATATCCAACCATAAAACCAATTAAAACACCACAACTAACATATATTAAAACAAATCTTCTTATAAGTTCATCTTTATCTCTCAATAAAAAATACATAACAACAGGTACTATAATACCAATATATAAGAAAATTCTATGAGCAAGAGAAATATCAATAACCTTAATAAGTGGATTTGCAAGTCCAAATGTAAATTGTAAAAAATAAGTTGGCATTGTAGGTATTAATAATAATAACCAAATACCTAACATAATAAAAATTGATTTAACACTTACTTTTTCTTTTAAATCAATTACAAAATAATAACAACAAATTATTAATCCTAAAATACATTCTATTAATAATAATATTTTAAAAGCATTAAATGCTAAAATACCAGTAAGCAATACAGTACTTGAATTTAAATATAATAAATTAATAAAATATACAATAGGTACAATAAACCTAGTTATAAATCTTAAACTTTTAATATTAAAAAATGGTCTACAACCTACAACTAAAGTAGCACTTAATTGAAACCATATAGCCAATAAAGTAATTAAAGTAATACCTATTGAATATGGTGATGAATTTAATCCTACATAATTATAAATATCATTATTATAAGAGAAAACTCTTGCAATTAATACTAAGATTAATAAAATAGGTAGTATTCTTTCAAATATTATTTTACGTATTTTCATATTTTTCACCTAAATAAAATCTTCTTACATATATTTTACTATTTTTTTGTATATTTTTCAAGTGATTAAAGAAAAGAGAGACTATTTTTAGCATGGAAATTTTTGCATAAAAAAAATAAATTTTCTCTTATGCATTCTAGTAATTAAAATATGCACTCTACCTTAAACTTCATTGAATAACTAAAGATAATATGGTATAATTGGTAAGTAAAAAACGGAGTATACTATGAACTTATTAGAAAAATTTTTATTATTTTTAGATTCTAACATGAACACCCCAACAAGTTACGGGGTATTCCATCTTATCTTTTTAATAATTGTTACAGTAACTACATTCTTACTATGTAAATACTTTAAAGATTGTAGTAAAACAACTTTTAAAAAAATTATTTTGATCACTTGGATAATTATATTTATATTAGAGATTTACAAACAAATAATATTTTCATTTAACTACGATAACGAAATTATTACATGGGATTATAAATGGTATGCTTTTCCATTTCAATTATGTTCAACTCCCCTTTATATTTTACCTCTTATCTTTTTGTTTAACGATGGTAAAATACATCAAGCAGCAATAGCTTATACAGCAACATTTACGTTTTTTGGTGGAATGGCAGTAATGGTTTATCCAGGAGATGTATTTATTGAAACAATCGGAATTAACATTCAAACAATGATTCACCATGGATCTCAAGTTGTAATAGGACTTTTTTGTTTAGTACATGAACGAAAAAGATTTAATTTTAAATACTATACAAAAGGAATAATTATGTTTATTATTCTATTAACAATTGCTCTTAGTGCTAATATTATAGTGTATAATATATTCCAAAAACTATCGATTGGTGATACATTTAATATGTTTTATGTAGGTCCTTATTTCCCATCTACATTACCATTATTAAGCATTATTTACCCTTTAGTACCATACATTGTATTTTTATTACTTTATACAATTGGTTTTATATTAATTTCATATATTATTTTCTTTATATTTACTAAAATATATAACCCATTTAAAAAAGTTTAACCTCACATATAAAACAATTTAAAATATCAAAAAGTGACAAAAAACATTATATACTTATAAAATTAAAATAAAAAGGCTATTAATTACCTATTATATAGGATTTAATAGCCTTTTTTTATTATCTCAATTAATTGTTCATAATTATTTAATGAGTTATCTTTTAACACTATATTAAATAAATAATTAAAAACTTTAGCATATTCATTTTTAGGAATATTTAACATCTCTAAATCTAAATACGTAATCTTTAAGTCTTTAACATTTAAACAGTGATTTTCACTTTTTATTAATTTAATATTATCTATAATCTTAGATGGATAATTATTTAAGTATTTTATCAAAACTAATATCTTATCCAACAATTCTTTATATTCAATCATTAAAAGCTTCGTGTAATATAAATCATCATTAATAACATCAATAGATTTTAAACCTTTAATTATTATTTTATCTATTTTATTAAAACTTAATAAACTATAATCATCAATGTTTACCGCAACAATATATCTCAATAAATCATCATCAATATCACTGTTTAAAACATTTTTAAACATTTCATTATCTAATTCTTTATAAACTTGTTTATAAATATTAAAATATTTTAAAATAAATTTTTTACAACCAATAATCTTAAATAATTTAAATAATTCATCATATTTAATTTTACCAAGTTTTTCTACTAAATAAGCATAATTATTAAATAATTCTAAATCTTCTTCACTTATACTAAAACCAAGTAATAAACTAAATCTTAATGCTCTAATTAATCTAATCGGATCTTCATTAATACTTTCAACAGTATCTTTAACAAATCTAATTCGTTTAAGCATCAAATCATTAATGCCATTTAAACAATCAACAATTCCACAATCAGGATTGTATGCAAGTGTATTTACTGTAAAATCACGTCTTACAACATCTTCTTCTATGCAACTAACAAAAAGTGTCTTTTCTGGATACCTAATATCTTTTACACCTAATTCTTTTCTAAATGTAGTAATTTCATATATCCTTTTATTAATATGAACTTTAATTGAACCAAGTTTACTTTGATAAGTATCAAGTTTGTAACCAACTAATATTTTTATTATTTCATCTGGGGTTGCAGAAGTCGCAAAATCATAATCATCAATTGGTCTACTAAGTAAATAGTTTCTTACAGCTCCACCTATAATATATAATTTAAAATTATTTTCTTTAAATATTTTAAACAATTTTTCTATATCATCATTTAACTTCATGACTATAGTTTACTAAGTTCCTTATTAATTTCTTCTGGAGTACTTTTAGTAATTTGAATTGTTAAATTAGCGACTGTTGAAGAAAAAATAATTTTAACCATTATATTATCGCTATTATAGGTAATAAAAACATACTGTGAAGCTTCATTTGTAGCTGATTTACCTTCTACAAATCCATAATTTTGTAAATCATTAGCATAATCTTTAACATGATTTAATCTAGTATCTTCAATGCTAATTAAAGCACTATCACCATAATCAATTGCAAAAGAAAATTTTCCACTTGGATACTTAGGTAAAAGCACAGCAAGTCCCATATCAGGCCACTTATTAAATTCTAATGGAGCTATTTCAGTTTCATAATATAAAAATGGATTTATAAAACTATTTACTAAGTTTTCTTCAAATGATAGTTCAATAAATTCCCATGATGAAATAGACTTTGTTCCGGAAATCACTGTTTCAAGATGAGCTTTCACACAATATCCAGTAATTTTATCAACATAATATTGATACTTAGCATAATTTTTAACATCAATTTTAATTGATTTTTCATATAAATCACATTCATAACTACCTACTTGTTGATTTTCAACTTTAGTATATTTTCCATCAACATTATCAATATGTCCTGCAAGTAAATCAATTAATACATTTTTATTAGCATCTTCATCAAATGTTAATTGTTGATCCAATGTTTTAACTTTTAATTCATTATCAATAGTATAAATATCTTCATTTTCTTTATCAATTAATATTTCACTATTTTTAAAATTATAATAAAAATACTTATTATTTTCACACATTACAAATGAATTACTACTTCCATCAGCGTTTTGCAAATTAACTTTTGCAGTATAAATAACAAACGCTTTTTTAATTTCTTCTTTATCAATAAATGTATATTCAACATTAGTATTATTTCCAAAATTTGGATCAGTTTCTCCACATTCACACTTTCCATCTACATAAGTATGAGTATGAGATGTGTTATTTGGATCTAATTCACCACAAGAACACTTTCCATCTACATAAGTATGAATATGCTCTGTATAATTTGGATCAGTTTCTCCACATTCACACTTTCCATCAATAAACTCATGTTCATGATTATTATCATTTCCTCTATTTTTACAAGAAGAAACACCAAATAATAAAACTATTAACATTATAATTAATATTTTCTTCATTTTAATTACTCCTTTTTATTTATTACAATTATATACTATTTTAACTTATTTGTAAATAGTTTTATTCAACTTCTTTAATAATACCATTTTTTTCTAAAATATTATAAAGTTTATTAGAAAATAAACGATCACTATATTTCAAATAAATATTTTTTAAAATATTTAAATCATTTATTTTAATTACTTCTAATTTATTTAAATTATTAATTACACTAACAGGAAATTCTTTTATGTTTTTAAAACTTAACACTTCAATATTACTACAACTTTTAAACGCATTATAATGAATTTTTTCAACATAATCTGATGTTATTTTTACTAAGCAAGAGCTATTTATTGAATTTGGATAAATTTCGGTAATAAACTTAGGGATATTAAATGTTTTGGTTTTAATATTAGCATACATCAATATATTATTTATATAATAGATATCTAATAACTCATTCTTAATTCCTAATTCAAAGTTTAATTTGTCAATCATCATTTTAATACTAGGATGCATTAAATCTGCTTTTCTAAATAACTTATTATCATCATACTTTAAAACTTCCGCATAATAACATCTTAAATACTCACCATATCCAAGGTTAACCGCAATGCTGTTTGCAGTAATTTCATCTTTCTTCAAAAAATGATATGTAAAAATTAAATTATTTAAATTTACAATGTAATATGGTATAAAAAATATATTAGCAATTATATTAGTTACTTTTTTATCAACATTTAATAATGAAATTATAGTTAAATAAAATACACGTGAAATTAATGTAGATATCTTCAAACTAGGAATAAATGTATAATTTGAAATACCACTAATTGCATGACCTAGTTCATGAGCTACGACACCAGGTAAATAAATACTACTACATCTATATTGATTATTGATATAAATATGATTACTTATACACCAAGCTGGATTTGGTTGTGGCGCCGTTACATAATGTAAATAAAATTTTTTATTATACATTTCACTACACTTATCAATAATTTTTAATATTTCCTCTTCACACGGTCTACTCTTATCTTCTATTTTTGTTTTTCTTAACATTATATTAGCAAATACAACTATAAAAACCATTAATAGAAAAACAAATAGTGTCATAATAATACTAATTAAAAATATTTTTTTTAATATAAATCTAAAAAACAAATAAACCAAAATATATTCTAGTATTATACTAAATATATTTAAAATAACAAATAATCCTTTATTCATACATACCTCTTTACTATAATATATTATAAAATAAACAAACAAAAAAGTGCTAAAACTAGCACTATTTTCTTTTATTACGATTTCTTGTTTGATAATAATATGAATTATACGGATATCCAAAATAATAGTTTTGATATGGATAATAAGTATTACTCTTTGGTAAAACTAACGTTTGTTCAACTTGTTTAACATCTTTTTTTTCCATTATATTAGACTCATTAATTACTTCATTAACCATTTCCACATTATCACTTTGTTCATCATAATTAGAATAATTATTTGATAATTTTGGATAATATTCCTCAATAAACGGTTCATAATTATCAAGTTCTTCATTTAATGTATTAGATATTTCAGGAAGCCTAAGTTTAGTACCAGGAATTAAATGATTCCAATCCTTGATATACTTATTATGTGATTTAATTTCTTCTATATCTAATTGATAATTAAGAGCAATCTTCTCAATTTTTTCATTCATTCTAACAATATGAAATGTCATTAATTATTACCTACTTTCTAAGAAATCTTCGTTAATTTCATTTTCTAGCATATCTAAGTCATCTTCTTGATGATTACAACTTACAACATTAACCATCATCTTAGTTTCACCAATTACTTCAACTAGTACTTCAAAAGTAATGTCAATTTCAATTCCATCATTTGTAATTAATGCATTTGTACATGTAGGTTGTTGTAAAATTCTTGCAACAACGTCGCAATGATCACTAATATTATCATTTAATACTTCTTTTACTTTAACAGTTCCATTATATTCAGTAGTTGATCTTGCAACATCTGTTCTAGAATTATTATCTGCTGAATACCAAATATTGTTTTCAAATTGTCCTGTAATTACTACTTCTTTATTATTTAATTCAGTAGAAAATTGATGATTAATAATCCAACATCCAAGAACACTACTTATATCACTATTTACTAAGACTGTTTCTTTTAACTTAAATTTCTTTCTACCTTTAGCTAAGACTGCACGTGTTACAATTTCACGAATATCATTCACTCTTCATCCCTCCTTATTATAATATATTCTAAATTAATCTTGAGTGTGACAAAGAGAAAGTTAAAAAAATAAATTTTATATCTACTCCCATTATATGAAATAATTTATAATTTATTGCATATTTATTTTTATTTTGAGAAAAAAAGAGTATAATAATAGTAACAAAAAAAGTTTATATAGATTAGAGGTTGCGATGCAAATGAGTATCTTAGGGAGCAGGCATGCTATGAACTAATGAGAAAGGTAATCATCGCCGAATAAATTAAGTAGGCATACTTAATTTATGGGGTTATAGAAAACATCTATAACACTCCTACGTAAGTAGAGGCGCTAATACAAAGTAAGTATTTATATTGTATTTAAAAAGCGTCTAGAACGCTTTTTTTGTTTTTATAACACTATATAAGGAGAAAAAATTTATGAGAAAAATTACTAAATTATTATTATTCATCGTAATTGGAGTATTACTTTCAATTATTACAAGTTGTAAAGAAAATGATGTAGACAATCGTCCTACATTTATAGTTGGAATGGAATGTGCTTATGCACCATTTAACTGGACAGAGAATATGAAATCTGATACAAATTATCCTATTGAAGGAACCAGCCTTTACGCAGAAGGATATGATGTACAAATGGCTAAAAAAATTGCTGATGCATTAAACTATCGTCTAGTTATTAAAGCAATTGAATGGGATGGTTTAATCCCAGCACTTCAAGCCGGTCAAATTGACGCAATTATTGCAGGTATGAGCGACACAGAAGAAAGACGTGCAAATGTTGATTTTTCTTCAGCATATTATAGATCTACACATGTTTTAGTAATGGAAAAAAATTCTAAATATGTAAATGGTACAACATTAAACGATTTTGCAGGTGCTAATGTTGTTGGTCAAATTGAAACCTTATATGATAGTCTAATTGATCAACTTATTGGAGTAAATCACTTAACTCCTCTTGCTGATGTACCTACTATTATTACTAGTATTAAAGCTAAAAGAGCTGATATAACAATTTTAGAAGAGCCTGTTGCAAAAGGTGTTATTGAAACTAACCCAGATTTAACATATATAAGTCTTACATCAGGTTTTAATGTATCTGAAGAAGATGTATGCGTTGCAATCGCGGTTAAAAAAGGTAATTCTAGCCTTCAAACTAACATCAATAATGTATTAAATACAATTAACGAAGCTACTAGAAATAATTTAATGGATCAAGCAATAGCTCGTAATGCTGAATAATATGAAATTTTTTAATCGCAACGGAAAATTTGAAAATTGTTTCTTTTACCTATTTGCTAGTATTTCATTAATCTATGGAATTATTACTGCAACAGCTACTTCTCTAGATGGAATTAGAATATTTAATGCTAATCTAACTTCTTATTTATTAATTGGTATTAGCATTATATTAATATTTTCTGAAACAATTTTTATTACAATATATAAAAATCAATTACTAAAAAGAATTTTTTATTCGATTAGTATTATAGTATTTTGTTTAGTTGTCGCTGATATATTTATATTTGGTATTATTAGAAACTTTATAACAGCATCTAATCTTACTAAAAGACCATCATCACTTGATCCACTTGGTGTAAGACTTGCATATATTTGTATGAAGAACTATAAACCTATTTTAAAAGGTGTATGGACAACACTTTGGCTAAGTATGGCAGGAACTGTTGTTGGATTAATTTTGGGTTTATTATTCATAACACTCAGAACACTAGAAGTAACTCCTAAGGACAACGAATTAATCGCATTTATAAAGAAAACTTCAAGCCTTTTCGTTCAAACATATGTTACAATATTTAGAGGTACACCAATGATGGTTCAAGCTATCATTATTTATTACTTCTTACCTGGTATATTAGCTGGAATATTTGGTATCGATCAAGTACTATTAAATCAAATATTATCTGTAGGTATTTCAGGTTTCATCACAGTAAGTCTCAATACAACAGCATATTTAACAGAAGTACTACGTGGTGGTATTGAAGCATTAAACAAAGGACAAATGGAAGCAGCAAGAAGTCTTGGCATGACTCGTGCTCAAGCGATGATTCACATTATTCTTCCTCAAGGTATTAAAAACTGTCTTCCATCAATTTGTAATGAATTTATTATCAACATCAAAGATACATCAGTATTAAGTGTAATAAGTGTAATGGATTTATTCTTTGTTATTGATTCAATAAACGGTAAAAATGCCAGCAATGACGCAATATTTATTGCAGCAATCATTTATTTATGTTTAACATTTAGTATTTCAAAATTACTAGGGTTTCTAGAAAAGAAAATGAATCTAGTATCAAAACCACTTCCAAGTTCAAATTAGGTGATTATTATGAAAAATAAAATAATTCAAATAAAAAATATCCATAAATACTATGGAAAACTAGAAGTTCTAAAAGGTGTAGACCTTGATATTTATGAAAGTGAAGTGCTATCTATAATAGGTTCTTCAGGTAGTGGTAAATCAACACTTCTTAGATGCATAAACTTACTTGAGTATCCAACAAGTGGAAACATTACTTTTGAAGATAAAGACATAATTGATTATAAAACAAACATTGATAAAATTAGAAAAGAAATAGGTATGGTATTTCAATCATTTAATTTATTTGAAAACATGAATGTTTTAGATAATTGTACTATTGCTCAAATAAAAGTTTTAAAAAGATCTAAACATGAAGCAGAGAAAGTTGCTAAAAATTATTTAGAACAAGTAGGACTATCAGATTTTATTTATTCAGATACAAGAAGCCTATCAGGTGGTCAAAAACAACGTGTTGCAATAGCACGAGCACTTTGCATGAATCCAAAAGTAATTCTCTTTGATGAACCAACAAGTGCACTAGACCCAGAAATGGTAGGCGAAGTACTAGACATCATTAAAAGTTTAAAATTACTTGGTATGACTTTAGTAATAGTAACACACGAAATGGCCTTTGCAAAGTCAATAAGCGATAGAGTGATCTTTATGGCAGATGGTATTATAGTTGAAGAAGGTATAGGATCATCATTATTTAATAATCCTAAAGAACAAAGAACAAAAGAATTCTTAAAAAGATTTATTAATAATGAATAAAACTCCCCAAAGGGAGTTTTTTTATATTCTATTTTATAACCTCATAACATTTATTTAAATAATAATAATATCTTTCATCTTTTGGAAGCTTATATCTATTATAAACATATATCCATTCAGTATACTCAAAAAATAAAAATAATTCTAACTCATAAAGATACTCTTCATAAGTTTTGTTTAATGAAACAACAAAGTTATCATAATAATATTTTATTAAGTACTCTTTTATTTCATCTTCTAAATAAAATAAATAACCTTTTACATCTTTATAATGAGCAATAAACCTCGCAAACATTACAAGGTAAGGTAAAAAACCTATATTTTCTAAATCTATTAAATAAGCATTGTTTTTGGCTATTATCATATTAAATGGTAATAAGTCATTATGACATACAGTTTTAATTGTTTTTTTATAAACATTAATAAATTCTAAATACTTTTTTTCCAACAATTCATCATTTAAATATTCTAATCTTCTATTAATTCTAATTAACTCTTTGTCAAATGTGTCAGATAAAACGATATCTTTATTTAAATATTTTTTATTAATCTCAATAATAGTATCTATTGCTTTAGTACAATTACCAAGATTACCATTCATTAAATTATTGCCATCTAAATATTCTATTAAAATATATGATTTGTTATAATATTTCGTATATCCATAATACTTAGGAATTGGAACATTTAATAAAGCATTGTAATTATTTATTTCATTTTCAGTTGACTTTTTTAAAATATATGAATTATTGTCACTAACAATTAACCATACATTATAAAAATCATCACCATCTTCATTTTTAATTTGTTTAATATTTATTATATTTAATATTTTTATTTTATTTACTATTTTTTTTATTGTAGAATGTGTCATATTATATTTCCTTTTTAAAAAGCGATTATAGAGCCAAATCTATAATCGCCTTAATTTTATTTTACTAATTCACCTAGTAAATGCCAAGAATAAGCTTTAACTATTTTAACTTGAACTAAATCACCTACTTGAGCATCAGGTGCTTCAAAGTTAACTAACATATTATGAGGAGTATATCCAGTCATCATATTAGGATTATTCTTACTTGGACCATCTACTAATACTTCTACTACATGACCTTCAAAACGAAGTCTACCTTTTAAGAAGCCATTATTAATTCTTTCATTTAATTGATTTAATCTTTGATGTTTTTCTTCTTCAGTTAAAAGATTCTCATAAGTTGCAGCAGGAGTTCCCTCACGTGGTGAATAAATAAATGTATAAGCTCCTTCATAACCAACCTCATCAACTAAAGTTAAAGTATCATTAAACTCTAAATCAGTTTCACCAGGGAAAGCTACAATAATATCAGTAGTAATACTAATACCAGGAACTTTTTCTTTCAATTTTTTAATCTTTTCTAAATACTCTTCACGAGTATATTTTCTGTTCATTCTTTTTAATACATTATTATTACCAGATTGAACAGGTAAATGAAGATGTGGCATAATGTTTCCACCAAGTGCCATGGCATCAATTGTTGCGTCATCTAAATCTCTTGGATGAGATGTCGTAAAACGAATACGCTTGATATCAATTTTATTTAAGTCTTTTAATAGATCTGCAAATGTATAATTAATATCTTTTAAATCTTTACCATAAGCATTAACATTTTGACCAAGAAGAGTTACCTCAACATAGCCAAGTTTTGCTAACTCTTTAACTTCTTCGATTATTGCTTCAGGACGACGTGATCTTTCTTTACCTCTTGTGTAAGGCACGATACAATAAGTACAGAACTCATCACATCCAAACATAATATTTACCCATGCTTTTTTTGGATGGTCTCTTTTAACAGGAACATCTTCATAAATATGTCCTTCTATTGATAAAACTTCTAAAGTTTTTTGTTGTTCTATTATTGCATTATACAAAAATTTTGGAAGTTCCGCAATATTATGTGTTCCAAAAACAATATTTATATGAGGATAAGTTTTTTTAATTTTGTTTATTGTACGTTCTTCTTGTGGCATACATCCACAAATACCAATTAACATATTTGGATTCTTTTTTCTAAATTTTTCAAATCTTCCAATTTCACCAAATACTCTTTCTTCAGCATTTTCACGAATCGCACAAGTATTAAAAAGAACAAAATCAGCAGCTAATTCATCATTTGTTTCAACGTATCCCATCATTTCTAAGATACCCGCAATCTTTTCACTATCAGCAAGATTACCTTGACATCCATAAGTCTTCAGCATATATTTCTTACCAGCACCAAGATTTAAATACTTAGGTTCTAAAATAAAATTATTAATTAAAACTTCAGCACCTCTTCTTTTACGGGCTTCTTTAATTGATGGTTCTATTGCGTTTATATAATTAATATCTTTTTTCATATAAATTATTCTTTCTAATGTTTATTAATAAATTCCCTATACTCTTCTACTGTTATACCATACATTACTTTATCAAAGATAACACCATCATATCTGATATAACCATTTCTTTGAACTCCCTCTTTCATCATTCCAAGTTTTTCACATACACGTTGGCTTTGATAATTATCAAGGAAAGTTCCAGCTTCAATTCGTTTAAGTTCTAAACTATTAAAGCCAAATTCAAATACTTTAAGACCTGCCTCAAATACAATACCTTTTCCCCAATAAAGAGGATTAAGTGCATATCCAAGTTCTGCTTTAAAGCCTGGAATATAATTATAAAGTTCAATTGTTCCAATCATTTTATTATTCATTCTATCTACAATTGCCCAGTTACCAAGTTCATATTGTGGTTTAAATAAAACCATATTACGTAAAATTGTATACGTTTCATTAATATTAATATGTGGTGCCCAACCTGCTTTTGGACCAACAAGATTTGTTTTTGCATATTCAAACATATCTTCTGCATCACTGACTGCAAGTGGACGAATAATTAATCTTTCTGTATATAAAGTTGGTAAGTTCATAATTTATTCCTCTAATTTTTTAAAAAAGTTGGCAATGCCAACTTATTTTCTTGCTTCAACAATAAGTTTAATAGCTGTTCGTTCTTCTCCATCAATAATAATATCACTAAATGCTGGAACGCAAACCAAATCCTTTCCTGTTGGTGCAACATATCCTCTTGCAATAGCAATAGCTTTGATTGCTTGATTTAAAGATCCAGCTCCAACTGCTTGAATCTCTACAGTTGGACGTTCACGAAATGCATTAGCAAGTGCTCCTGCAACTGAACTTGGTTTTGATTTAGATGAAACTTTTAATACTTCCATTTTTATGGTACCCCCTAGTAAATTTCTTTTGCATATTTTGCCTTACATTACTATTCTACCATATTTATAATGTCATACTTTGTCACTTTACGCGTTTTCTCATCAATATCAACAACTAACCCACAAAATTGTTTAAGTCCTGATTCCATAGGGTTATGTCTTACTGGCATACCTGTTAAGAATTTTTTAATAATTCCATCACGTTCAACGCCAATTACACCATCAAGTGCACCAGTCATCCCAAGATCAGTCATATACATAGTACCATTTTTTAAAACTCTTGCATCATTAGTTTGAACATGAGTGTGAGTACCAACAATAATATTTACTCTTCCATCAAAATGGTAACCATATGCAATCTTTTCAGATGTTGCTTCACCATGAAAATCACAAATATAAATATCACTCTTAACTTCTTTTAATAACTTTTCAGTTGCTTGAAAAGGACAATCAAGAGCTTGATTCATAAACGTTCTTCCCATTACTTGAAATACTGTAATAGTCAATTGATTATATTTAACAGTAACATAACCTACACCAGGTGTTCCTTCTGGATAGTTAAGTGGTCTAACAAGCACTTTTGCATCATTTATAAACTTAAAGATTTCAGCATTACCCCAAGTATGATTTCCCATTGTTACAACATTTACATGTTGATCTAGTAAAAAATGATAATATCGCTCAGTGATACCATTACCATGAGCGATATTTTCTCCATTTGCAACAATGAAATTAATATTGTACAACTCTTTCACTTTAGGTACATACTTTTCAACCATTAAGCGACCACTACTTGAATAAATGTCTCCAATGATTAAAATTTTCATTTGTTATAAATCTTTCTAACGAGCTACCTCTTGAACTCTTGTTTCTCTGATAACTGTAACTTTAATAGTACCAGGATAATTCATAGTTTGCTCAATTTTATTTTTAATATTACGTGCTAAAAGGTGAGCTTCAGCATCAGTAATTTCTTCAGGCTTAACAATAATTCTTACTTCACGACCTGCTTGTAAAGCATAAGTTTTATCAACACCCTTGAATTCATTAGATAGTGCTTCTAATTGTTCAAGACGTTTGATATAGTTATCAAGTGATTCACTTCTTGCACCTGGACGAGCAGCGCTTAATGTATCTGCTGCAGCAACTAAGTGTGCAATAACAGTTTCAGCTTCTTTATCACCATGGTGTGAAGCAATTGAATCAATGATAGTTGGATGTTCTCTAAATTTAGTTGCAATTTCAACCCCGATTTCAACGTGGCTACCTTCTTGTTCATGGTCAGTAGCTTTACCGATATCATGAAGAAGCCCAGCACGACGTGCAAGAATTTCATCTTCTCCAATTTCAGCAGCCATCTTACCAGCTAAGAATGCAACTTCTTTTGCGTGGAACAATACATTTTGACCATAACTTGTTCTAAAGTACATCTTACCAATTAACTTAACAAGTTCTGGATGAATCTTACCAATACCAACTTCGAATACTGCTTTTTCACCTTCTTCACGAATTTCATTTTCAATATCTTTAGTACAGCGTTGGAATACTTCTTCAATTCTAGGTGGTTGAATACGTCCATCAGTAACTAAGATTTCAAGTGTACGACGAGCAATTTCTCTTCTGATTGGATCAAAGCATGAAATTACTACTGAATCTGGTGTATCATCAATAATTAAATCAACACCTGTAACTTGTTCAATAGTTCTAATATTACGTCCTTCACGACCAATAATTCTACCCTTCATATCATCATTAGGAAGAGCTACAACTGAAACAGTCTTTTCAGAAATTGTTTCATTTGCATATTGTTGAATAGCATTAGCTAAAATTACTTGTGATTTACGAGTAGCTTCATACTTAGCTTTTTCAACTTCATCTTTAACATATAGAGCCATTTCCATATGCATTTCTTCTTCAAGACGAGACATAACAATTTGTCTTGCTTCATCTTGAGAATAACCAGCGATTTCCATTAATTTCTTTTCTTGTTCAGCAATTAATTCTTCTATCTTATCACTACGCTTTTCAATGTCAAGAATGCGTTGTTCTAATTTATTTTCTTTTTGTTCTAAATTACTTTCACGTTTATCTAGATTTACAGAGCGATTATCTAAACTAGTTTCACGACGTTCTAACTTTTTAGCTTCTTCTTGTAGTTCAGCTTTCTTTTCGCGTACTTCTTGTTCATGCTCCTTCTTTAATGAAGCTACTTCAGCTTTTCCTTCAGAAATAAGTTCTTTTTTGATTTTATCTCCTTCTGCTTTTGCGTCATCAATAATCTTTGTAGCATCTTTACCAAGTTGTTCAAACTTTTGTTCAACAATAGTTTTACCTAATTCTTTACCCTTATTGAACATAAAGTATGCTACAAGAGCACCTACACCAAGTGATAATACAATAGAAAGAATCAATACCCAAATTTGTACCATCTTTCTTTCTCCTTTTCGTATTATTCTTTTTATGTATTTAAATTATTTATATAAAACACCCTATATATTAGGGAGATTTAATAACATTTTAATAATTTCTATACGAACTTATTATACCACAAATCTATTATTTATGCAAGTAATCACATTAAGAAAAAAACACGCAATGTTTTTCAAATAATTTAAGCGAAATTTCAAGTAAAATATTAATCGATTTAAGCGGAATTTCAAGTTAGTTAAAAATATAAAAGTCAATAATATATTAAATTATTAAATACATTCTTTATCTCTTAATCAGTTTCATTATTAATAACACTTTTATGTAGAAATACTATTTTTTATCTTTTTCCTTGATAAATCTCTTTCAATCTATCAATCGCCATTTCAGGACTCATTGTATGAAAAGCAAAATAAACTCCATTCATTAATTCTGCATTAGCTTGTTTATAAATTTCTTTACTATTTTCACCAGTATAAAAATGCCAATAACGATAAATATACCCCATCCAATATAACGTTTCATTATCATAAATTGTACCCCTTTTTTTTGGTAAATCTTCTTCCGATATTCTATCTATAATATATCCTTCTCCAGCCCATTGCATATGATTAAATTCTTTATCTAAATCAAAAGCTGTTTTAGATAACATAAATGCTTTAGCAAATTCTAAACTTCCATACCCAACTTTTGCAGAAAGTTCAAATAATTTACCTTGCATATCACACAAGTTTAATTCTATAGAATTTAATAACATTATTCACCTCTTAAAATTTCATCAAAATATTTACCAATTCTTCTATATTTAATTTCTATCCCCTTAGATAATGAATTCCCTTCAAGTCTTCTAATTATAGATTTTTCCATTAAAACCGAAAGTTCTAAATTAGAAAGTTTATCATCTTTTAGTACCGTAACATTCTTACAAGCTTTTTCAGTTAACGCTACATATTGTTTACCTAAGTCTAGGGCTGATAAACATCGCATTAACACTTCATCTGTAATATTACCATTAAAGAATTTATTTAACTCTGTATACAAACGATCATCTGCAATATATCCAACCACTACATCATATCCATCTAAATAATGAGCATATTTTTCATACATCTTAGTACCTTTTATTATATCCATATATCCTCTGTGATATGCAATAACCATAGCCCATTCTAATCCTAATTCAATGTTTAAAACATTTAAATCTTTTAATGAAAAATCAACAGCATAAAAAACAGGTTTTTCTTCACCACATATTAAAGTTAAAGGTTGTAAAACTTCTGTTCCCATATAAAAACCAGTTCCGAAGTCACAATCTCCTCTACTAATTGGTGCTATATCACCAATAATACCATTCTTAGATCCATGATACAAAATAAATTTACTTTCATTATAATACTTATATTTATCTATAATGGCATCAGATATATCAATATTATGCTTTTTACAAAATTCAAATAATTGATTTTGTGCCATTAAATTAGGAACTGTTTTACCATTTTCCCAACGATTAATAGAAACAACAGTTGTTGAAAGTTCTTTCGCAAATTGTTCTTGACTCATTCCAACTAATTCTCTAATTCTTTTAATTAATATTTTCATTATCTTTTCACCTATCATTTGTTTATATTTATATTATATACTATGATAGGTTAAATGTCAAGTATATTTAAAAATTTAAACTTAAATTATTTTTTTAAAAAAAACGATAATAGATCAACAAATCAGTTTCCATTATCGTTTTATTATTTTTACTTATTAAATTTTATTTTCTTAATTCTGCAATATCTAAAATGAGTTTTTCTGTCTTTTCCCAACCTAAACATGGGTCAGTAATTGATTTACCATATACACCATCTGTTGGTTTTTGACACCCATCAACTAAATATGATTCAATCATAAAACCTTTAACTAACTTTTTAATATCATCAGAATGTCTTGTACTATGAAGAACTTCTTTTGCAATACGAATTTGTTGCTCATATTTCTTGCCTGAGTTTGCATGATTACAGTCAACAATTAATGCAGGATTCTTAAAATCTTGTTCAGTGTAAATTTCGCATAGTGATTGTAAATCTTCATAGTGATAATTTGGATGACTATGTCCTCTTTCATCAACATAACCTCTTAAAATAGCATGTGCTAAAGGATTACCTGCACTTTCTACTTCCCATCCACGATATAAGAATGTATGACTTCCTTGTGCTGCTCTTATTGAATTTAGCATTACAGAAATATCACCACCAGTAGGATTTTTCATACCTACAGGAATATCCATACCACTAGCAGTTAAACGATGTCCTTGGTTTTCTACACTTCTTGCGCCTACTGCAACATATGATAATAAATCATTTAAATAACGATAGTTTTCTGGATATAACATCTCATCAGCACAAGAAAAACCAGTTTCGTTAATTGCACGCATATGTAACTTTCTAATCGCTATTAAACCTTTTAACATATCTGGATCTTCTAACGGATTAGGTTGATGTAGCATTCCTTTATACCCAGCACCAGTAGTACGTGGTTTATTTGTATATATACGTGGTACAATAACAATTTTATCTTTTACTTTTTCTTGAAGAACACTTAATTTACTAATATATTCAATTACTGCATCTTCTCTATCTGCAGAACAAGGTCCTATTACAAGTAATAATTTATCACTTTCACCTGTAAAAATTTTTGCAATTTCTTTATCGTTCTTTTCTTTAGCTAATAGTCCTTCTTCCGAAACAGGATACATTTCTTTTATTTCTTTTGGAATTGGTAATTTTCTTTTAAAATTCATATTCATATTAGTCACTTTCCTTTTTGTCAAAATATTTTCTTCGTTCTGTAGAAAGTCTCATAATCTCTTTCATCTTTTCAGCATCCTCTTTTGCAAGAGCATCACGTAATTCTTTAAATTGTTTTAAAAATAAATCCATTTGCGATAATAATTGATTCTTATTCATTAAGAATAACTCTGTCCACATAAATTCGTTAATCTTTGCAATTCTAGTTAAATCTCTAAATGAGTCACCTGTATAATCAACTAAATATCTTGAATCTTTACAAGTCATTAATGCAACAGCTATACAGTGTGTAAGTTGTGATAAGAAACCAATCATTTCATCGTGTTCTTCAGGAGTTAAAATTGAAATACTCTTAAATTCTAATATTTCACCTAGTGTTCTTGCAAGACCAATAGCCTCTGGTGTATTTTCTGATGTTGGAGTAATAATATAGTTAGCACCTTTAAAGAGATTTGGATCACTATTTTCAACACCATATACTTCACGCCCTGCCATTGGATGAGCTGGAATAAACTCAATATCTTTACGTAAAATTGTTTGAATTTTATAAACAATCTCTGACTTAATCCCAGTTACGTCAGTAATAACAATTCCACTTTTTAAATATTGTTGATAATTTTCAATCCATTCCACAAATATTTTTGGATATAACGCAAACACTACAAAATCATACTTTTCAATAAATTCTTTAGAAGGAATAGTTATACCTTCTTTTATAATATTATGTTTTAACGCATATTCAATTGAAGATGAATCTTTTGTAACTGCACCTACATAATAACCTTTATTTGATAGAGCACTAGCATAAGATCCACCTATTAAACCAAGACCTACAATTAATATTTTTTTATTTTGTAAATTATTCATCTTGTACCTCTATTCCAAGTTTTCTAACTACTTTAAAGAAAGTAGGAAAACTCTTATTAACTGCTTCAGTATTTTCTATTACACCACCAAATTTAGACAACATTACTGTAAATGCCATTACTAATCTATGATCATTATGTGATGATATCATACAAGTTGGTTTATGTAAATTAGATTTTTTAATAATACAATAATTATCACCAATCTCATACTCTACACCAAATTTAACAAGTTCATCACACACACATTTAATACGATCACTTTCTTTTATTTGAAGTCTTTTAGTACCAATAAATTTAGCACCATTAAGTAGTGATGCCATTACAAATAAAATAGGACCTAAATCAATCGTATTTGATATGTCAAGAGTTGGCATATCATTTTCTTTTAAAGTTTTGAAATACTTAATATATGCCTTATCTCCTTGAAGTGAAGATTCATTCAATCCATCAACATACACATTTCCACCTAAATAATTAAAAGCATCTAAAAATGCTGCATTAGAATAGTCTCCTTCAACAACACTATTTATTCCTAAATACTTTTGATTACCTTTTATAAATAATCTATTATTAACTAAATCATTCTTAATTTCAATACCAAATCTACTTAATACATCTATAGTAATTAAAATATAATCAATACTTTCTATTGGAGGAATAATGTCAATTACACTATCACCATTTAATAGTGGTAAACTAAATAATAAACCACTTATAAACTGACTGCTAACATTCCCTAGTACTTTATAACTTCCAGGATTTAATTTGCCTTCTACTTTAATAGAAGTATCATCTTTTGAATATTTAATACCTTGTTCACTAAAGATTTCTTCATAAATACCAATTCCACGTTCCATTAATCTCTTAGTACCAGTGAAAGTAGCACCGCCACTTTCTACAATAGAAATAGGAATCATAAATCTAAGTGTACTACCGCTTTCTATACAATCAAACAGATTACTTTTTTCTAAATTATTACTAAGTTTAATACGTTTTAAATCACTATCATACTCATAACCTACACCAAGTGCTTTTAGACAATTTAAGGTTGCGATAATATCATTGGATAATTCAACATTATCAATAGTAGTATCGTGTTTTGATAAAGCTGAACTAATTAAAATACGATGAGCATAGCTTTTTGAAGGAGGTGCTAATACTTTTCCATTTGCGCTTGATATTAAAATTCGTTTATTCATAGTTCCTCCTTCTTTAAAGTTTATTTATTTAAAAAATAATCGATTGCTTCAGTATAACCTAAAAAGCCTTTTCCCATAATTGATTTTACACAAGCACTTCTTAAATAACTTACTTGTCTAAAATCTTCTCTTTTAGTAACATCTGATAGATGTACTTCAATCGTTTTAATATTTACACTCTTAATTGCATCTAAAAGGGCAATACTTGTATGGGTATATGCGCCAGGATTAATTATAATCCCATCTACTTTATCAAAATATGCTTGATGAATAAAATCTACTAAATAACCTTCATGATTAGATTGTTTAATTTCTATTTCAATATTATTAGCTTCTGCATATTTTTTTATATAATCACATAAATCATTATATGTTTCTTTGCCATATATTTCTGGTTCTCTAATCCCAATAAAGTTTAAATTTGGACCATTTAATACTAATAATTTCATTTTTTATCTCCTAATATAGTATCTACTGTAACATTTATATCTTGATTATTATCAACACACACATCACATACACTTTCATAAATTGGAAGACGTTCAGTATAACGTTTCTTAAGTGCTTCTAAATCACTTGAAAATGGACGTGAAGATGTTGGTGTAAGAAGTTCTAAATCACGTTTTAAGAAATATAGCGTTCCATTTTGTTTTAAAGCATTAACATTTTCATCTCTTAAAATAGCCCCTCCACCTGTTGCGATAACAACTGAAGACATTTTAGCAGCTTCTTTTACACAAATAGTTTCAATATCTCTAAATTCTTTTTCACTATGAGTCTTCATAAAGTCCGCAATACTCATCCCAATTTTATTAACAATTAAATCATCAGTATCAACTAATTCTTTATTTAATTTTTCACTAAGTATTTTACCGATAGTTGTTTTTCCACTTGATGGCATTCCAATTAACACTATATTTTCTTTATCAGTTTTTAATTTATTAAAGATTGTATCTATAACACTTAAATCAATCTCTTTATCTAAAAATAATCCACATGCGTAAACAGCTTGGCCAACAAGCATATATAGACCACCTTCTGATGGAATATTTAATCTATTTGCATTAAGTACTAAATTTGTTCTAAGTGGATTATAAACAACATCAATTAAACCAACTAATTTTTTAAACTTAGTTATATTAATAATACATCCATCATTCTTAGGATACATTCCAACTGGTGTAGTATTGATAATAACTTCTGCATCATTATGAATATTTACAGCATCTTCATAAGAAATAGTACCTATTTCATTATTAATTGATGCTTTTAGAATAACACTTGCTCCTAAATCTTTAACCACAGCATAAGCTGTTTTACTAGTACCACCAGTGCCAAGAATTAGCACTTTTTTATTTTTACAATCAATATTATTTTTCCTAATTAACGCGAGCATTCCAAAATAATCAGTATTATGACCATAGAGTTTTCCATCAATATTTACAATGGTATTAACTGCACCAATTGATGATGCTTGTTCTGATATATAATCTAAATACGGAATAACTGTTTCTTTATAAGGAATTGTAACATTAATTCCTACAAAATCTTTTTCTTTCATGAAAGCATCAATATCATCTCTTGCAACCTCATGTATTTCGTATTTATAATATCCTATCATTTCATGAATTTCTTTAGAAAAACTATGTCCTAGTTTTTCCCCAATAAGTCCGTATTTCATAAGTTTTACCTCTTTTTATTTTAGATAATCTTTTCCATAAGTTTGTGCTAAAATATCACACACAACAACCGCAACTAAACTTGTAACTACAATACAAATTCTTCTGATTATTGCAGGATCATGACGACCAACAATTTCAAGTGTTGTATCTTTTTCATTAATAAAATCAATTGTATCTTGTGGTTTACTAATTGATGGCGTAGGTTTTACTGCAGCATTAAAAACAACAGGCATACCATTAGTAATTCCGCCATTAATACCACCAGAATTATTTGTTTTTGTTACAACTTTTCCTTCTTTATATGTAAATGAATCGTTTGCAGTTGAACCAGTTAAATCTGCAAAACCAAATCCAGCTCCAAATTCTACACCTTTAATTCCACCAATTGAGAATAACGCATTAGAAATTATACCTTCAAATGAATCAAACCAAGGTTCTCCAAGTCCAACAGGTAAGTTACAAATTGCAGTTTGAATTATACCACCAATTGAATCATTATCCATTTTAACTTTAAATATTTCATCAGCCATTTCCTTATCACAATCACTTATAACAGGAAAGTCTTTATCATTAATTAATTTAATTTCTTCTTCTACATTATTAAAGTTAGCATCATTTACTTTTCCACAACGAAGAATATGTGTACCAATTAAAATATTTTTCTTTTTTAATGCATCAAGGCATATTGCTCCAGCAGCAACTATTGCAGCAGTAAGACGTCCAGAGAAATGTCCACCACCACGATAATCTTCAAATCCTGAATATTTTATATGAGCAACATAATCAGCATGTGAAGGTCGTGCAAGACCTTTTGTTTTATCATAATCTATACTTTTTGTATTTTCATTAGGAATTATAATACATAGTGGCATTCCAGTTGTATAACCATTCATTACACCACTAATAATTTCATACTTGTCTTTTTCAACACGTGAAGTTTCAATATTAAGTGAAGGTCTTCTTTTTGCAAGTTGTGCATTAATAAACTCTTCATCTACTTTTATACCTGCGGATAATCCATCAACAACTACACCAATATATGGTCCATGACTTTCACCAAATAAAGTAAGAATTACACTTTTTCCGATTGAATTACTCATTAGAACCTCCTAATAATTTATTAATTTCACACTTTTGAACCTTTTTAATTTCAAATGTTCCAATACTTTCGCACATTATAACATTAATATAATCACCAACTGATTTTTTATCATGAACTATATAATTATAAGCAACACATTTATCAAACTCAAAACTCGTAGGAAGATTATATTTAGTAAGAACTTCGCTAAGCTCTTTTCTTACTTTATCACTACTAAAATATAACATTCCAAGTGCTACACATTCTCCATGATATAACTTACCATTTAAACTTGACTCAATACCATGACCAATTGTATGACCAAAGTTTAATACTCTTCTTAAATTTTTTTCAAATGGATCATTTTCAACAACATATTTTTTAATTTTTAAAGATTCAATTATAATCTCATCTATATTATCCATTAAATTATTTGTATTTTTAATAAAATCAAATAATTCTTTATTAAATGTTGCTGCCATCTTAATTGATTCTGCTAGTCCTGCACTAATTAATCTTTTATCAAGTGTATAAAGAGTATTAGAATCAATTAATACTTTTTTAGGTTGATAAAAAGCACCAATAATGTTTTTAACACCATTAAAATCAATTGCTGTTTTTCCACCAATTGATGAATCTACTTGTGATAAAAGTGTTGTAGGAATATTATAAAAATCAATTCCACGCATATAAGTACTAGCAACAAAACCACTTAAATCTCCAACTACACCACCACCAACTGCAACAATAACATCACTTCTTGTAAATGATTTATCAATTAAATAGGATAAGATTTCTTTATAAGTTTCAAAACACTTATTTTCTTCCCCCATATTAAAAGTATAAATATAACCTTCAAGACATTGTTTTTTAATCATTAAAGAATATTCACAAGGTACTCCACTATCAGTTATAATTAGTACTTTACGATTTAAATTAAGATAATTATTCGCATTAGCAAGACATCCTTTTTCAATAATGATATCATAACTTAACTCTTTCAAATCTAATGATAAAATCATTTTACTCACCTCTTTTATTTATTAACAATCGATGTATAAGTTCCAACTAGTTTTAATCTATCACACATTGAAGATAGTTGACGCATCATATCCTGTCCATCTTCAGTATTAATATTACCATCAAGTTCAATATAGAAATAATAATTCCACATTAATTCTTTCATTGGTCTACTTCTTAAAGCTCTCATATTAAATCCATGAGAACCTATAATATTAAGGGTGTTAGCAAGTGAACCTGCTTCATTTTTAACAGTAAATACTAAAATAAAGTGTTCACCCATTTTTGCAGTTCTACTTGGAAGATTTTGTACTCTAGAAAATGCTGCAAATCTTGTCGTATTATTACGACTTGCATTAATATTAGTATCTAAAACTTCTAAATTATAAAGTTCTGCTGTTTCAATTGATGCAATAGCAGCAATACTCGGATCGTTTTTCTCTGATACCATTTTAGCTGCAATAGCAGTATTTGGATACTCTCTTTCCTCAAAATTATTTGATTGTAAATACTTAGCGCATTGAGCTAACGCTTGTGCATGACTATATACAGTCTTAATCGATTCTTTAGTTGCACCCTTACATGCAATTAAATTATGAACAACATCTAAATCAATCATTTGATTTACATATAAACTACCAGAAAACATCAAATCCATTACAGTTCCTACATCACCTGCATAGCTATTTTCAACAGGTAAAACTACTATATCACATTCACCTTTTTCACATGCTTTGTAACAAGAAGAAAAATCAGGATAAGAAATTAGTTTTGCATTTTTAAACATCTTCTTAGCAGCAATATAACCAAATGCACCTTCAACACCACTATAACCAACACGAAGACCTTCCATTAATTCTTGTTGATAAGCTTTAGACGTATCCATTAAATCTTGTAAAAACATTACATAATATTTCTTTAAATTTTCTTCAGTAACAAGACTAGTATTTCTTCTAATAACTTCTTCTTCTCTTGCTCTATCAAAAATTGGAAGACCATGTTCCATTTTATATTCTGCAACTTCTTTACTAGCTTTCATTCTTTCAACAAATAATTTAGCCATTTCTTTATCTATAGCATTAATCTTTTGTCTTGCATCATTTAAATTACTCATTATTTAACTCCTTTATAACTGTCATATAGTGCTTTAAAACTATCAAGTGATCTTTTAATCATAGAAGTATCCACACAATATGAAATTCTTATATAGCCTTTTACACCAAATGAATCACTTGGAACAAGTAATAATTCATATTTTTTTGCATTTTCACAAAACTTAACCGCATCAATTTCAAGTGCTTTTACAAATAAATAAAATGCCCCATCAGGTTTAACTACCTCATAACCAATACTAGTTAAATTATTATATAAAATATCACGATTAGTTTCATATATACTTAAATCAGATGTATAACCTAAACAATTTGGAATCATATATTGGAATAATGCAGGAGCACAAACAAATCCTAAACTTCTTCCTGCACCACATACCGCATAATATACTTCTTTAGAATTTTCACATTGAGGATTTACTAAAATATAACCAATTCTCTCACCTGGTAAACTAAGTGACTTACTAAATGAATAACAAACAATTGAGTTTTTATAATAATTAGTTACAAATAAATAATCCATATTATTATATAATAATTCACGATATGGTTCATCAGATATTAAATATATAGGATGATTATATTCTTTTTCTTTTTTACTTAATAAATTACATAAAGATTTTAAAGATTCTTCATCAATCATTACGCCAGTAGGATTATTAGGATAATTAATAATAATAGCTTTAGTATTTTTATTAATACAACTTTCTAACTTACTTATATCAGGTAAAAAAGTTGGTTCATTAGTATCAGCTATAATTAATTTTGCAGAAGCTTTTTCAACAAATACTTTATACTCAGGAAAAAATGGTGCAAGAACCACTACTTCATCACCATTATTACATATAGCATTTAAAGAAATTGTTAAAGACGCTGCAGCACCAACTGTCAAATAAATTAAATCACTTGATACACTAGCATTATATGTTTTATTAAGGTATTCTTCAATACTTTTTCTAACCCTCATATCACCAACAGCTGATGTATAACCATGTAACATACATGAATCAGTATTATTAATTAATTCTATTAAAGTTTCATTAACAATACTAGGTGCAGGAACACTAGGATTACCTAAACTAAAATCAAAAACATATTCCTCCCCAATTTCTAGTTTTCTTCTTTTCCCATATTCAAATAAATCTCTTATTGCAGAAGGATGAGATCCAAGCTCATACATTTTCTTATTGTACATAATACACCTCAATAGAAATAAAAAATTGACAATATTATCATTTATTATACCACATTTAAAAAGAGATTTAAACTCATATAATTTATTTTTTAATTTCTCGTCTTTTTTTCTTGAAATTACTTAGTATTTTTGATAAAATTTATATACTTATTGAGGAGGCTCTATGGGGAAATTAGTTAAATATCCAGATGGATCAGTTAGAGAAGTAGAAACTAAAAAAGTTAAAAAATCAAAAAATATTACTAAAGCTAATTTAGGTGAAAGCTTTGAATCAGAAATCAATGAAAGTAACGAATATTACCTAAATAAAGGTATTGCGGCAATATATAAAAAACCAACACCTGTTCAAATAGTTAAAGTAGATTATCCTGCACGTAATAAAGCAAAAATTGTTGAAGCATATTATAAAACACCTTCAACAACTGATTATAATGGTATCTATAAAGAAAAATATATTGACTTTGAAGCAAAATCTTGTAGAGAACTTAATTTTTCATTTGAAAGAATTTATGAACATCAAATAAGACATCTAGAAAGAATAGATAAATTAGGTGGAATTGCATTTTTAATCATTGAATTTTCTTCAATTGATGAAGTATATATCTTACCATCTAACCTACTTATAGAAAAATATGAAGAAAGTCTAAATGGAGGAAGAAAAAGTATTCCATATGATTATATTAAAGATAATGGAATTATTGTATCTAGAGGATTTTCACCTAGACTTGATTATTTAAAAGCAGTAGATAAATACTATTTTAAGAAAAAATAAAGACATACTAGAAATATTAATTTCTAATATGTCTTTTTTAATTTATATTAATTATTTTGTACCAAATAATCTATCTCCACAGTCTCCAAGACCTGGAACAATATATCCTTTTTCATTTAATTTTTCATCTTTAGCAGCAAGGAAAATATCTACATCAGGATGCTCTCCTCTTACTTTATTGATACCTTCATCAACACCAACAATACCCATATAGATAATGTTTTTAGCACCTTTTTCTTTTAAGATTTCGATGGCTTTAGCACAACTACCACCAGTTGCAAGCATAGGATCAACTACAAATACAGTTGCTTCGCTAATATTAGTTGGAAATTTAGCATAATAAAGTTCTGGTTCAAGTGTTTCTTCATTTCTTGCAAGTCCAACATAACCAACCTTTGCTTGAGGAATTAATCTTTGAATACCCTCAACCATACCAAGTCCTGCTCTTAAAATCGGTACAATAACAATATCTCCATCAATCATTGTTGTTTTAGATACCGCAATCGGAGTCTTAATTTCTACTTCTTTTACAGGTAAGTTTCTTGTTGCTTCATAAGCCATTAAATTAGCAATTTCACTAACAGTTTCACGAAAGTCTTTAGTGTTTGTTACTTCATTTCTAATAATTGCTAATTTATGTGTCATTAATGGATGATTAAATATTACTAATTTACCACTCATATTAATTTCTCTTTCTATTTTTATAATGCTTCTCTTACTAGTTTTTCAATTTCACTTTCAAGATTTGGATTAGTTCTAAGCATTTCTTTAACGTTTTCACGACCTTGTCCAAGTCGTTCTCCTTTATATGAGAACCAAGCACCACTCTTATCAATGATATCATATTTAACTGCAAGATCTAAAAGTTCTCCTTCTTTAGAGATACCTTTTCCGTAAATTAAATCAACTTCAGCAGTTCTAAATGGAGGTGCTACTTTATTTTTAACAATCTTAATTCTTGTAAGGTTACCAATAGGCTCAGTACCATCTTTAATTTGATCAACACGTCTAATATCTAAACGAATAGTTGAATAGAATTTTAAAGCACGACCACCCGAAGTTGTTTCAGGACTGCCAAATAATACACCAACTTTTTCACGAATTTGATTAATAAAGATTGCGACAGTTTTACTCTTATTAATAACACCTGCAAGTTTTCTCATTGCTTGAGACATAAGTCTTGCTTGAAGACCTACATGACTTGCTCCCATATCACCTTCAATTTCAGCTTTAGGCACAAGTGCAGCAACTGAGTCAATAACAATAATTGAAATAACATTACTTCTAACTAATGCTTCAACAATTTCTAATGCTTGTTCGCCATCATCAGGTTGTGATACGATTAAATTATCAATATCAACACCAAGAGCTTTTGCATAAGTAGGATCAAGTGCATGTTCTGCATCTACGAACGCTGCATAACCACCAAGTTTTTGTGCTTCAGCAATTGCATGTAAAGCAAAAGTAGTTTTACCACTTGATTCAGGTCCAAAGATTTCAATAATTCTTCCCTTTGGATAACCACCAACACCCATTGCAGCATCAAGAGTAATTGAACCTGAAGGAATAACTTCTACCTTTTCATCAACTACATCACCAAGACGCATTACAGACCCTTTACCATATGTCTTTTCAATAGTTTTAAACGTTTCTGCTAATGCCTTTTCTCTTTCATCTTTTTTTCCATTTTGTTCAACTTCATCAATTTGAAGTTGTTTAGCACTTTTTCGTTCTGCCATATTTTCTCTCCTTTAATTATTTTTGAGATTTATTTTTCTTCTTATAAGTATTGTCTTTTAAATTATCAAGGTTTTTAACAATATAATCATAACCACTAAGTATAGTAACAGTAAGTGTTGCAATAATTAAAATATTTACAAATATTACATATATTGGTTCATAAGGAACTAAATCACCATTATTAGGATTTTCTAACACTGCACAACCTGCAAGTAAAATAATTAATGTTACAAATTGTAAAGTAGTTTTTACTTTTCCATACCAACTAGCAGCAATAACTTGTTTTTTTCCCGCAGCCACAAGTCTAATTCCAGTAACCATAAACTCACGAGCTAAAATAATTAAAACCATCCACCATCTTAACAATTGTTCTAATTCTTTACCACCAGTATCTAAATAATATAATGCACCATAATAATTACATTGATCATAAATTATTATTAACAAAGTAAGAACTAATAATTTATCAGCAAGTGGATCTAAAAACTTTCCTAAATCAGTAACTAAATTATGTTTTCTTGCATATTTCCCATCAAATAAATCAGTTAATGCACCTGCAATAGCAAGAATCATAATAATCAAGTTACAAACTGATAAATGATATGCTCCCTCAAATACCATTTGATTTCTAAGTGGTTCAATACTATACACAATCATAATGACAGGTATTAATAAAATTCTAATTAATGATAATTTATTTGGTAAATTCATATTCGCACCTCTTTTAGTATATTATACCAAAAAATTAACTTTATTGCAAGAACAATTACCATTTTTTATCAAATAAATCTCTTCACTTATATAATTAGCAAAACTACCCAAAATTGCTTTTTTTAATTTAAAAAAATCTTAAAAAAGATTTACTTTTTTAAGATTTAACACTTTATGTCAAAAAAGAGAATAACTTATCTATAACATTATCAATAACTCTCTCTACTTTTTTAGCTGTTTTATTTATTAAATTTCCATCTGGAACAAGGGTCACACTGTTATAATTATTATTTGGGGTGGTAATTTCACTTTCAAATTGATTTTTAGATTCCTCAAACAACTGACTAGTTCCTTTATTAAAATTACCACCTATTGTTAAACCAAATAAAAAGACAAAAAATATACAAACTAAAACAAATACTTTCCTCACTATATCTCCTCCATAAAATTTTCATGTAAAGCTTTATTGATTCCCCATGCAACAATTTTAGATAAATCTTCTACTTCTGCATCAATATCTTTACTTGTGACCATTAAATTATATCCATTAGGTGTTAAAACATCTTGAAACAATACTTTTAATTCTTCTTGATTTAATAAACCAATTTGACCTAAAAAATGCTCTTTTACATCGCTATTAGGTTCTTCAACATTGTCATACTCTATACCAATTCCATTTGGTGATAATTTATTAACACTTGACACCATATTATTATATTCCAAATTTAGATACTTTATAACATAATCTAACGTATTACTTGCTATAGTTACAGCATCAACAACTGTCGGAATTCCAACTGCAAACACTGGAATTCGCATTGTATTGAACGAGATTTCTTTACGTTTATTTCCTACCCCTGAGCCTGGTTGAATCCCTGTATCAGTTATTTGAATCGTTTTATTAACACGTGCAATACTAGATGAACATAATGCATCAACTACAATAATATAATCAATATTAATCTTATTTCTTACAGCTTCGATAATATCATATGTCTCAATCCCAGTAGTCCCCATAACACCTGGACTAATCGCAGAAACAACACTATAACCACTATGCAATTCTTCATTTAAATCCAAATGTCTAGTCACAACAATGTTATCAACAACATATGGCCCTATCGCATCAGGTGTAATATTAGCATTACCAAGCCCTACAACAAGTGCATTTTTACCCTTTAAATTTCTACTTTCAATTAGCTCTAAAAGCACCCCCGCAACAATATTTTCTATATCTTTAGATATATTATGATCATGATAATTTTGCTCATTTATATCAATTGTATAATAAATTCCAGGAGCTTTGTTAAGTATTTCACGAGCTTGTTCTTTAACAATATGCTTAGTAATTTCAACACCTTTAATAACTTCTTTTGTTTCAATTAAACCATTTATTACACTTGATTCATAGCTTTTAACACTATCATAAGCTAAATCAGTTCTTAAAGAAAAGTTTATTTTTTGATTTTCCATATATATCACCTCATATTATTTTAGTGCTTTTTTTTAACTTTTATACACTTTACTTTTTTATTTTTAGAAAATATGATATAATATATTTAATAGGAGATGTAATAAAATGGTTGATGAAAACTTATATTTATTCACAGGCACAGCAGAAATCTTTATTCAAAATAGAATTTCTCGTATCATATCAAGTTATGACAAACAACAAGTTTCAGTTATCAAATATGATATGGAACAAACATCATTTAGTAGAGTTTTAGAAGATGCTTGTACACTTCCATTCTTAGAAGATTTAAAAATCATAATCTTAAGAAATCCAACTTTCTTAACTACAAAAGGTGAAATTGCAAATGATGCTAAAAACTTTATCAAATACTTAAAGAAACCAGTTGACACAAGCATCATTATTATTAATGCAACCAACATCACACCAAATCCAGCAAATGAAGTTTACAAAGCATTAAAAAACTATGCTATGATTATTGATTATTCAGATTCTGAGGAAATTGAAATCAAGGGTTGGATTACAAGAACATGCGCATCACGTAATATTGAAATTAAAGATAGCGCAATCAACCTATTCTTAGAATATATCAATTCAGACCAAGTAAGAATGGTAAATGAACTAGATAAAATTATGAATTATGTTGGAGACTCAGGTCTTATCGATGAACAAGTGGTAAAGCTTCTTGTAACAAAAGATTTAAGTAAAGAAATTTTTAATCTAATCAAAGCTATTATCGCAAAAGACTTAATCAAAACAAACAAAATCTATCAAACACTTGCTCTTCAAACAAAAGACATTGGTGGTGTTATCGCAATGATTTCCAACTCATTCAAAGATCTTCTTACAACTGCTAAACTATTAAAAGCAGGATATAGCCAACATGATATTTCAAGACTATACAATGTATCATCAAGTAGAGCATATTATATCGTAAAAGATGCTAAAAACTTTAGAATTGAAGATTTAGAAAACTATGTAATAAAAATGGCAGATCTAGACTTTAAAATTAAATCAGGTAAAATTGATAAAAACATTGGCATTGAACTTATCTTACTACAACTTAACAACTAAACTACTTCTTCTTGAAGTAGTTTTTCATTTTTTAAAAAGAAAAAGTCTTCATAATTGAAGACTAAAATCATTAAATAAAGAAACAACAAATTGATAATCCAAATAAAATGAAATATAATATCATATTTTTCTTATAAATATCAATATACACTTTTTTAAACATTTTCTCTTTATAGAAATACTTAAATGAAATAGAACTTTTTAAATACAATCCATAGGAAACTACAGTTATTATGAATGATACTATTAATAAAATCATCAATATATATAATTTATTAACTGTTCCAGAATCAAATACATAATCAATCATATGATGGATATTTGAGAATAATCCAAGTGTAGCAGAAATTTCTAATATTATAAATTTCACTATAATAGTCATAATAATTGATATTGAAATTAATATAAACGGAACAATTAATTGAATTTTAAATTTCTTAATTCTATCATAATCATATTCTTCTGTTTGATTAATTTCTTTTTCTTTTACGTCCTCATAGAAATATTTAATCTCAACATCAAGTACTATTGAAATAGTTTTAAGCATCTCTACATCTGGTAGATTTACTCCGCATTCCCATCTTGAAACAGTTCGATCAGTAACATTCAATTTTTCTGCTAACTGTTTTTGAGTCATTTGTAATTCTCTTCTTCTTTGTAAAATAATTTCGCCAATAAACATTTTTCTCTCCTTTTTAAATTTCTTACATAATCATTTTAACATAAACAATATTATTTGTCACTGTCAAAAAACGAGATTTTAACCTTTTTTTTATATAATACTATATTTTATAACTATTTAAAATAAGAAAAAGACCTTTAAGGCGCCTTAAAGGTCTAGATTTCTTATTTAATTATGCTAATTTATTTAAAGCTTTAGCACAACGAGATTTTTGACGAGCAACATATTTTTTGTTATGTACACCCTTAGTAACAGATTTGTCTAATTTCTTACATAAGAATTGATAAGCTTTTGTAGCTTCTTCTTTGTTTCCTGCTTCAACAGCTACTTCGAAAGCTTTCATAGCAGTTTTAACAGATGAATCAAATGAGCTATTTAATTCATTTCTTTTCTTATTTGTAATATCTCGTTTAATTTGTTGTTTAATGTTTGCCATTATTTTCACCTCCGAGGAATTCACGCGTTTATTATATCATAAAATTAACCAATAAACAAGTAAAAGAAACTATTTATTTAAAAATATTACTAATTTCATTCAACTATTAAAACTCACTTTTATCTTAAGAGGTGAATTTCTATTTTTCCTGTAAAATGTTATTGTCCCAAAATCAAGAGTATTTAACATTATTACATTATCTAATCCATTAATTCGGTCTACTACTATTTTATGAGGAAAATTATATGTATTACTATAACCATTCATACTAACAGCATAAGTAAATTTAACACAGTTTAAAAACTCAATTGTTGATGATGTCTTAGAACCATGATGAGCTACTTTTAAAACATCCACACATAAATTTTTATACTTTTTTACAAAGCCATTTTCTGCTTCTTTTTCAATATCACCTGTAAATAAAAACCTAGTATTAAAGATTTCACTATAAATAACTAAACTATTATTATTAACATCAAATTGATTACTACCTGGCCATAATACTTTAAAATATAACTTATCTATATAAAACTCATCTCCTTCTTTTAAATAATAAACTTGTATGTTACTTAAATTATAATTCTTTATTTCATTTACACTTACACTATCATAATAACTAATAAATAAACTCTTTATCTTAAATTCATTATTTAAACTAATTAAACCTCCAATATGATCACTATCACCATGTGATATAATTACCGCATCAAGATTTTTAACCCCTTTAGTTTTTAAAAAAGAAATAATCATACTCGCATCAACATCACCAGTGTCAATTAATATATTCTTTTTATTATACGATGTATGAATAAATGTTGCGTCACCTGAAGGCAAATCTAAAAAAGAAACCTCTTCTATATTATTAAAATAAGGAAGATAATAAAGAAATACAATATATAAAATAAATACAATTCTTATTATTTTCTTATATTTATAACCTTTATTCATAAATACAAGTATAAATAATATATAAAATATAATTACCAACACTAAAGGTATAAAAGAAAAACTTATCGTAAAAATATCAATATTTGATAAAACTCTTGTAACGCCAATAAAAAAATTTACAATAAAACTATATATAAATTCTAAACCAGGAATAACAAACACTATAAAAGTAAGAGGTAACAATATATATGATACAAATGGAATAAAAAATAAATTAAATAGAATTGATAATATATTAATATCAGATGATATTCTAACTATAATTGGTAAACTAATAATAGTAGATGTAAATGATATAAATAAATTGTTAATAATAAAATTCTTTATCCCTTTTTCTTTTTTTAACTTTGGACTTATTAATAAAATTCCAAAAACAATCATGTATGAAAGTAAAAAACTATAAGAAAATAAATTATAAGGGTTTATTAATAAAACAATTATTGCATTTAAAGATAATTTATCAATTGTAGTTAATTCTTTAACAATATTTTTTAAAAACTTACTTAAAACAAAACCAATGATTACTCTTAATATTGAAACAAGTAAACTTGTTAAAACATAATAAAACAACTGAAATAATAATATTATAATATTTTTATACTTTTCTTTCATTTTTATAACAGTTAAAAACTTATCAATTGTTTTATTAATTAATTCAACATGTAAACCAGATATTACAAACAAATGACTTATTCCAATACCCTTAATGTCTTCATTTAACTCTTCATCTAAATTATGCTTTTCACCAATAATTAAAGCTTGAATAATTTGTGCATTTGTTGGATTAAATTTAATTCTAATATAGTTATTAACCTTTTCATGAAAAATATTAATACCAAATCCTTTGTTTATAAGTTTTACTTCTTCTATAACAATTTGACCATAAATATTTTGATATCTTAAATAATCATAATAATTAAAACCATTTTCATAGTGTGATTTAGATAGTATTTTAACTTTTCCTTTTATATAAACTTTATCACCAGATGATAATAGATTATCATTTGTATTAAAGAAAAAATTAACCTTATTAATTTTTATATATACTTTATCATAATCATCATAACTAACTACTTTATAAACTTTCCCATAATCATTAACTACATCTATACAAATTTTATTAAAATTACAGTTATTTATTATTATATAAGGGACAATTACTAAACTAATACATAAAGAGTAATATAATAATGTCCTATTATATATAAAAAATAACACTAATAACAATATTATTAAAATAACTAATAAATAACTATTTTTTACTATTAAATAAATAAGTGTTATTACATATAATAATAAATAATGAACTTGTTTTTTAATTTTTTTAAACGCAAATATATGCTTTAATCTTATTAAATAACTCTTCACCAATACCACTTACTTTTTTAATATCTTCTATTGTCATAAAATATCCATTAGTATTTCTGAAATTTACAATATTGTTTGCTTTAGAAGTACCAATTCCTGGTAATGTACAAAGTTCATTAACACTTGCTGTGTTAATATTAATTAAACCACTACTATCATTATTATTACTTTCATTTTCAATTTTGTAAGGTATTGTAATCATTTGATTTTCACTTAAAACAAAAGCAAGATTAATTTTAGATACATCAGCATTGGCCTCTAGTCCACCAGCTAAATTAATAAGTTCATTTAAAATTGTTCCTTCTTCTACACTATAAACATTAGGAAGTCTAATAGCTCCTTTTAAATCAATTAATAACATCTTAGATGTTTCATTATAAGTAGGTGTACTACTAACAATAAAGTTATCGTCATTACATGAAACATTTAGACACATACATAAAAGTATCAATAATAAAATCAAATATTTTTTCATTATATTTATCCTCCTCACTTATATAATTAAAAAAAATTTTAAAATTGCTCTTTTTATTTTAAAAAAAAGATAGTATTAAACTATCTTTTTTTAAGAACATTAACAACTTTGTTCTTTTTCGTTGCAACTGCAACATTTCATTTCTTGTAGCATCTGATCAGCTTTTGCTGTAATGTTTTTCATCATCGTTTCAATTTTTTGTTTATTTTCATAAACAAGCCAAATTCCAAGTACACTCATACCACCAGCGATATATGCACCAATATTTGTTTTCATTTTAATCACCTCACAATTCATGTTACAATTTTATTATTACACAAAAATAAAATATTATAGTTGTTAAATAAATGAAAAATGGTCATCAGATGATGACCATATTTTTATTTACGTTTTTTTAATAAAATTACAAATAAAGATGTAATACACATAATCTCTACTAATAAATTAACATTTTTCTTACCACATTTTTTCTTAGTAGGTTCAGGAGTATAATTTGGATCTATTTCTCCACATTCACACTTACCTTCTACAAAGTTATGAACATGTGGTGGTACATAGTTTGGATCAACTTCTCCACATTCACACTTACCTTCTACAAATGTATGAGTATGAGGTTCTACATAATTTGGATCTGTTTCTCCACATTCACACTTACCTTCTACAAAGTTATGAACATGTGGTGGTACATAGTTTGGATCAACTTCTCCACATTCACACTTACCTTCTACAAATGTATGAGTATGAGGAATTTCTTCACTTGGTGGAAGTTCATCCATTTGTTCTAGTATAATTTTATCACTAACTATTTCACCAGTAGCAGTTTTTAGTCTAAATGTAAATGTATAAGAACTTTGTGTTAAATCAAATCCTTCAAAACGTTTTATACCGTTTGTTCCTTCAACAATATTTTCAGAACCAAAGAATTCAATATATGCATATTCAACTTTATTACTTTGGTCACTATAACCATATTCAAATTCAAGTACTGTACCTGCATGTTTTACTAATTTAAAACATGTGATAATTGGACGTGCTTCTTTTAAAGTCGAACATTCATAAGTTTTAGTAGTTATATGATATATATTAGAAGTTACTGGATCATATGCATCAAAAGTTGCATAAAATTCATAATTGCTAAGTGGAGTTAGATTAGTTACATGGATTGATTCGCCAGGATTTACGTTATAAGTAGTATCTCCTTGATGAATTACGAAATTACTAATTTCTACACCATCTGCTTTTCTAATTTTATGAGCTAATACTAATTCAGTATTAGATTTTTGTGCAACACTAAATGTAACATTAGGAGCAGTAAATGCAAAAGTTTCAAATGTACGATATAGTTTTCCAGAGAAGACTTTACCATTTTCTAAATTCATTTTATAATGAATAGTAATAGTATATTCAGTATCTTCTTCTAAGTTATTAAATGTTAATGGTTCATCGTTATAATCATAAACTTCCCCATTTAATTCCATTTTAATATCAAATACATCTTTTCTAAATGGACTATCATTATCTTGTAAACCAACTGTTGCGGAAAATCTTGTAACATTCTTCATAACTGGTGTCATACCTGGATCTTTTACAACCAATAACATTGCGTTACCGTTACTACGCTCTTGTCCATCAGATCCACCTGCAATTAGTTTAAATCCACCACTAGGTTGACGTAGTGCCATTGAAGTAGAACCACCACCATCAAGTAACCATCCTTCAACACATCCAATACTTCTTAAATATTCTGCACATTCATAATATGAAGCACCATAATTACCATCTTTTCTATATTCAATTGTCATAAAAACAGTTGAACCATCTTCTTTCATACCGATAACAGTTCTATTCTTTTTACAATTTACATACGAAAGATCTCCAGCAAGATGTGAATAATCATTTCTAGATGATTGATAGAACATTGACTTTCCATTTTCTAAGATTTTATCATAATAACCAGTTGTATTATAAACATCAGCCCACTTTCCAGTTAAGTGATATTGACAACGAACAAAATCATCTACTTTTAAATGATCTAGTGAATCATCTTTTGCAACTAAATATACACATCTTTCAGGAATAACACTACCACTTCCTAAATCTTTAGATATTTTAGTAATATTACCTTTAACAAATAAACGGTCATTATTATGGTTTCCATCTAAACTAAATCTGTGAAGTGTATAATTTAATTCCACAACTGTCATTCCAGTAAAATCATATTCAATTTCACCATTTTTTTCAATATCTTTAGTTAATAATGTAATACCTGTTTCACTAATAGCACCATTTACACTTGAAATAGTTTTTTCATTTAATTTATTTTTATCAGCATCTAATACTTCTAAGTACATACTATCTGAAATTGTTGGAATACCAGAAACAATTCTACCATCATATGTCCAACCAAGTACACCACTTCCAAGAGCATCCATTACATATGGTTTAAGCATTTCACCTTCTTGCATTGAAAGATTAACTACTTCATCATTTTCTGTAATATGGAAGAAATCTCCATTAATAGCACCTACAACTAAATAACCAGGATGAGATTCTTCATATTTTTGTGCAAGTACAGTAGCTTTTCCACCACCCCAGTCTTCAATAAAATCACTAGTCCAGTTTACAATTCTAACAGATGGATTATCACCATAATCAAGCCAAGAAACAACATAATCATTAAGTCTTGTCTCTTCAATTATTCCATCATTATATGCAGTAGTACCAACTTGATAAAGTTTAACACCCGCATCAAGTTCTTGATCAGTCATAACACTTGATGTTTTTACAACATCTAAACTAGAAAAATCTTCTACACTAGCTTTAACAATTACAGTAAAACTTAAAATAGTAACAAGTACTAAACTAAATAATAATTTAATTAATCTTTTCATTATTTACTCTCCCTTTCAAATCTTTCTAAATATTCTTCATAACTCATCTTTCTATCAATAACTTCCCCATTTTTAAAAGCAATCACCCTATTTGCAACAGTAGATATAATTTCATGGTCGTGCGATGTAAACAGTAAATTACCTTTATATCTAATCATACCATTATTTAATGATGTAATAGTTTCAAGGTCTAAATGGTTACTTGGATCATCAAGTAAAATTACATTTGCACCAGAAAGCATTAATTTTGCAAGCATAAGTCTTACCTTTTCTCCACCCGATAAAACAGTTACATCTTTAAATACATCATCACCAGAGAATAACATTCTACCAAGCCATCCTCTTACAAAGGTATCAGTTTGTTCATCACCGGAATACTGACGAATCCAGTCACACATATTCATACCCACTTTATTAAAATATTCACTATTATCAACAGGCATATAATCACTAGTAATAGTTACACCCCATTTAATAGTACCACTATCTGCTTCAGTTTTCCCCATTAAAACATCAAATAAAGTTGTAGTAACAAGTGTATTATCACTTAAGAAAACAATTTTATCTAACTTATCCACAGTAAATGATAAATTCTCAAAGAAAGGTTTTTTAGTTAAATTCTCAACTATTAAAATATCATTACCACATTCTCTATTTATTTTAAAATCAACAAATGGATAACGTCTTGTTGATGGTTCAATTTCCTCAATATTTAACTTTTCTAATAACTTCTTACGTGAAGTTGCTTGACGAGATTTAGAAAGATTAGCAGAGAATCTTGCGATAAAAGTTTCTAATTCTTTCTTCTTTGCTTCAGCTTTTTTGTTTTGATCTTTTAATTGTTGAAGTGCAAGTTGACTTGATTGATACCAGAAATCATAGTTACCACCATAAATCTTAATTTTACCAAAATCTACATCACAAATATGTGTACAAACATTATTTAAGAAATGTCTATCATGACTAACAACAATAACAATATTATCAAACTCATTTAAAAAATCTTCTAACCATTCACAAGTTTTTAAATCTAAGTTATTAGTAGGTTCATCTAAAATTAAAATATCAGGATTCCCAAATAATGCTTGTGCAAGCAGAACCTTTACTTTTAACTTAGAATCAAGATTTTCCATAACTTCATAATGAACTTCATCACTAATACCTAAATTATTAAGAAGTGTAGCAGCATCACTTTCAGCATTCCAACCATCTAAATCAGCAAACTCCATCTCTAAATCACATAAATGATAGTTTTCTTCATCAGTAAGATTTTCTTTACTATATAATACTTCTTTTTCTTTCATAATATCATATAGTCTACCATGACCTTTTAAAACAGTTTCTATAACAGTTAAATCATCATAAGCATTTTGATTTTGTTTCAAAACACTCATTCTTAAATTCTTTTCAATAATAATCTCACCAAATGAAGGATCTAAATCTTTAGATAAAAGTCTTAAGAATGTACTTTTACCAGCACCATTAGCACCAATAATCCCATAACAATTACCTTTTACAAACTTTAAATTAACATCTTTAAATAAATACTTGCCATCAAACTGCATAGCAAGACTAGATACTTGAATCATAAAATACCTCACTTTTTCTCTCCACATATTATACCAAATTTTAATATAAAAAGCACACTATAAACAAGAAAATTACCTTGACTTATAAAATCAAGGTAAAATTATACTATTTTAATTTAATTAATATTTCCATATTTTATAATAATTATTAATATAATTATTTTTTCTAACTTTATTGGCTACTCTTTGGCACAAACAATCTACTCATAAAAGAATTTAATACATTGATTAATTTTTTATAATTATTGTGTTTTTTCAATAAAAAACTTTAACAATTCTATCAAAATTTATAAATTCTTAAAGTCAAAAAACAAAAAAGGGGTATCAACAATATAAAAGATTCTATTTCTAAATTTAGAAATAGATAATTCTTTTATAATGTCAATACCCGCGTAACCTCTAAAGTGCAATATAATGTTATCTAAATACCTAGGAGTAGCAAAAATTTCAATATGATTATTACTCCTTTAGAGTAAATAATAACCTTTAAAACTTGAATTTCTTACAATTTAATTATACCATTTTTATTTTATAAAAGTCAATACATTTTTAAATTTTGTAAAAAAATTTAAAGGCGACAATGATAGAATTTTTTATTTCCCTAAAATTTCAATTATTATATCGCCCGTACTACAAGTTATCATACAAGTGCCAGTTCCACTAGAACTTGGTACTTGTTTTTTTCCTGTATTTGTTTTACATTCAAATATTTTATTTGATAATAAGCTTCCCTTTACATCACCAGTTGAAGTTTCAATTATAATATTTTTTGCATCGCACTTATTAAGTCTAACATCACCTGTACTTCTTTTGATTTCCATATTTTCACTTGCTATAACATTATCTAAATATATTATTCCAGTATCACCAGTTGAATAAAAGTTATTACAAGTTATATTAACTAGTTCTACATCACCTGTTGAAACTTTTATCTTAAACTCATTATGACAGTTAATGTTTTGTGCTTCAATTTCTCCTGTTGAGACTTCCAAATCAATATTACTAGCAGTTATACTTCCAATTTCAATGTCTCCAGTACTAACATGAATTTTCATATTTTCAATAACATTAGCATTACATTCTACATCTGATGTACTTGCGGTAATATTAATATCAGAAAATGTAAATTTATCTGAAATTTCAATATCTCCAGTTGATGTATCTATAATTAATTTATCATAAAGTGTTTTAGATAAATATAATGTCATTTCTAATTTATTAAATGAAAAGATTTTATTATACCATTTACGATTGTTTTCAACTTTAATTTCAAGTGTATTATTATTCACATTAACTAAATGTTTGATGTCATTATATTCTTTAGATACAATGTAATTACTACCATTATCAGATAATTCTATACTAATATCAGTTTCATCATCATTTATTAAAATGTTAGAAAATTCCTCATTTATTTGATAAGTATTAGTTTCTAAAGATGAGTTATTAAAATTAGAAAAATTAAACCCATTACGTCCAAGAACAAAAGTAAAAACAATTACCCCAACAAGAATTGCAGCAACAGATACCATTATTAAAATTTTTTCTAACGTTTTCATTTTTATTCCTCCTTTTTAATAAATAAGTTTTTAAAACTTTTTAACATTTTATTTGTTAACTTAATTACCCATATTGTTAAATACTTACATAATAAAAAGAATAATATAGATAATCCAAATAACACTAACGAACAGCTTAATAACATAAAGGCTAAAGGGACATTACCAACACATAAATAAACAATAAATAGTAGTATCGTTCCTAATGAACATATGCTAAAAGATATACCACATGCCCATATACTTATTAAAACAGACCAAATAGATACATATAATGATATAACTACCGCAAATAAAGCTACAAGCAAACTAAACCAAATTGGGAAACCTACAATAAGTAATGTAATTTCAAGTCCACTAAGTTTTCTTTTTGTTTTTAAATTCTTTTTAGCAATCTTAACAAGCGGAATATCACCCGCAATGCTTTCAGCAATTTCATCAATACTACCTAATTTTTCTACTGCTTCACTTTCAGTTAAACCTTCATCCATATAATCATCAATCATTTCTATATAAAAGCTTAATCGATCATTTACTTCAGTTTCTGGAAAGTTAGATAGTTTACTATTTAATTTATTTAAGAATTCTATCTTAGTCATTAATATTATCCTCCTTGCTTACAAATTTATAAATTAACATAATTTCACGCCAATCTTCAATAAAATCTCTTAATCTGTTTTTTCCTATACTTGTTATATGATAATATTTTCTTAAACGACTATTATGTTCAACTGTATATACTGTAATCATCTCTTGATTTTCTAATCTTTTTAAGATCGTATAAAGTGTTGATTCGCTCATTTCAATATATGGTTTCATATCTTTAATAATTTTATAGCCATAAGAATCTTCGTTTTTAATAGCTCTTAATACACATACTTCTAATATTCCTCTTTTTAATTGAGCATCCATATATACTCCTCCTTACGCTATACATCATATCACGAAGTATAGATAATTGCAAGTAAAACGATAAAAAAAGTATTATAGATTTACTCTATAATACTTTAATTCTATTTATTAAGCACCTAAATATGCTTTCTTAACATTTTCGTCATTTAAAAGATCATTTGCATTACCTTCTAGAACTACTTTACCAGTTTCAAGTACATATGCTCTATCTGCAATAGATAATGCAGCTTTTGCATTTTGTTCAACTAGTAAAATTGTAATTCCAGATTCATGAAGACTCTTAATGATGTCAAAGATTTCATTTACAAAGATAGGAGAAAGTCCCATTGATGGTTCATCTAAAAGTAAGATTTTAGGTTTACTCATCATTGCTCTTGCCATAGCAAGCATTTGTTGTTCACCACCAGATAAAGTACCAGCTTTTTGTTTTCTTCTTTCTTCAAGACGAGGGAATCTTTCAAATACTTCTTTTAAATCTTGTTTAATTTTAATTGCATTGTGTCTTCTATATGCACCCATTTCAAGGTTTTCTTGAACAGTAAGGTTTGCAAATACTTGACGACCTTCTGGAACATGAGCTACACCATACATAATTGCTTCATGAGCAGGAACTCTTAAAAGATTTGCTGTTACATATTTTTGATATCTAGATTGAAGACGTTTTAATTTATCAAATGAAATTCCTTTAACTGGATTACATTGATCAATTTCAGCTCTTTGTAAGAAATCAAAAACAGCTTCACTTGTTTCAAATGCAGCAAGTAATTTATCAGTGTCTTTTTGTCCACAAAATCTATTTAATGTTCTTTTATCAGTAAGACCAGTTAAATCAAGATTTGCAAAACTTCCAGAATCAACTTTTACAAGTCCTGTAAGTGCTTTTAATAAAGTTGTTTTACCAGCCCCATTAGCACCGATTAGTACTACTAATTCACCTTTATTAACATTTATGTTAACTTCTTTTAAGGCTTTAATATTACCATTATAAGTTACAGATAAATTTTTTACTTCTAACATAATATTACTCTCCTAAATAAGCTGTAATAACTTCTTTGTTATTTCTAATTTCAACAGGAGTACCTGTAGCAATTTCTTTACCAAAGCTTATTACTTTAATCCATTCACAAATTCCCATTACAAGTTTCATATCATGTTCAATTAATAAAATTGCGGTATTAAACTTTTCTCTAACAATTTTAATTGTTTCCATTAGTTCTTCTGTTTCAATAGGATTCATCCCGGCAGCAGGTTCATCAAGACATAAAATTGCAGGATGTGATGCAAGTGCTCTTGCAATTTCAAGTTTTCTTTGTTTACCATAAGGTAGGTTTTGAGCCTCTTCATTAACATATTCTTCAAGACCTAATACTTTTAAGATTTCCATTGCTTCTTCTGTAGCACGATCTTCTTGTTCAAAGTATTTCTTAGTTTTAAATATTCCATCAAACATACTATAATTCATATGAATATTAGAACAAACTTTAACATTTTCTAAAACACTCATTCTTTTGAAAAGTCTTATATTTTGGAATGTTCTTGCAATACCGATTTCTACTCTTTTATGAGGACTAAGTTTTGTTACATCTTTTCCACATAACTCAACTGTTCCACTTGTTGGTACATATACACCAGTTAACATATTAAATACTGTAGTTTTACCAGCACCATTTGGTCCAATTAAACCAACTAGTTCTCCTTCTTTAATTTCAATACTAAAATTATCAACTGCTTTTAAACCACCAAAGACGATAGTTATATTATTAGCTTTTAAAACTGTATTTGCCATATATAATTATCCTCCTTTATTGCATTAAAATTATTACTAGAATATCAACAACAATGTATGATATGATAACACTAATTACTGATAAAGTTAATCCTTTTGAAGCTACTCTACGCACTGTTTCATTAGAAGATTTTTTACCAATTGATCCAAAAACAATACCAGCAACGGCTAAAGACTCACCAATTAACGGAATATAACATAAACAAAGAGCAATTATACCAAATATTTTTGATAATTTTGCAAATTTATAAAAAACAGGAGATTCATTTAATTGACTAACTTCAACTTTCTTTTCTTTCTTAAACATCTTATAGAACCAATTCCAAGTAAATTCATTCTTACCTAAAATACCACTTGATCTAAATAACATAATAAGAACTAAAATAATACCATAAATAATCTTAGGATTATTTGCAAAGAAATCAGGAACCCACGATTGAACACAGAACCAGTTTTCATAAAGAACAATTAAGATTGCAGCAATAATAGAACCAGTAAGTGATCCAAGTCCTCCAAGAACAATAATTATTAAGAATAAGATTGACATATCCTGTCCAAATGCAGTAGGAGCTTGAGGCTGAACAAATGCAAGTAATGCTCCACCAATACCAGCAAGAAGAGATGAGAATGTAAAGGCAATAACTTTAGTTTTATTTACCGGAACACCACAAGCTTCAGCAGCAATATTATCATCACGACAAGCTAAGATATTTCTTCCAAATCTAGAACCCATAAAGGTTAAAATCAATATTAAACATGCAACTAAGAAACCAAGATTTAAGAGTGGCGTTGAGGATATTGTAGTAGTAATACTAATACCAGTACCACCACCTAGTTTATCAAAGTTTTTACAAATATTTACAAATATTAAACTAATGCCAAGTGTTACAATTGCAAGATAATCTCCTTTAAGTCTTCCAAGTGCGATTAAACCAACTACGAATCCTATTACTGCTGTAATTAATGCAGCTATAATAACAGTTAAGATTATAAATACATAACCCATTGGGTGAAGTTCTCCGCCTCTTACAACATAAACAAGCATTTCTTTAAAATATACTTTACCCATAGATTTAGTAAATAATTTACTAAGTTGTTGCATCAATAGAACTGCTGTTGTATATCCTATAAGTATAAATCCACCATGTCCAAGTACAAATTCACCCAAACATCCACATACAATATTAAGTGCAAGTGCAGCAATAGAATATATAAATATTAAATTTAAAATCTTAGGAAGTTCAAACGATTTAGTACTAAATACTGAAATTAATGTTAACACTAATACACCAACAACAGTACTAATTAAATTTCTTTTATTCATTCTTTTAAACCAAATCATATCTTACACCTTCTCTCTAACATCTTTACCTAGAAGGCCAGATGGTTTAAATAATAAAATAATTACAAATATACCATAAATAATTGTATCTACCCATGAAGATAAACCAATATTACTATATACCTGAGTTATTGCTCTAATAATACCAATTAAGAATCCACCAATTACAGCACCAGGTAGGCTTCCAATACCGCCAATTACAGCAGCCACAAATGGATATAAACCAATTGTAACTGAACCTATTTCAAATGTAAAACATTCACCATCTAGTAAATAAATTACAACACCTATTGCAGCAAGAGCAGAACCAATCATAAATGTAAGTGAAATAATGAAATTATTATTAATACCCATAAGTTTTGCAGCTTGTTCATTTTCTGAAACAGCTCTCATTGCAATCCCAATCTTAGTCTTCTTAACAAAGAAAGTAAGTGCTGCAAGTAAAACTGCAGTAGTAATTATTGCAATATAAAATGATGTATTTTTATCTACAAATTTATGAAATTGAAGTTGTTCAGGTTCAATTGCATTCATGATACCACTAAAAATATAACTAACACCAATTGCAGTAATTAAAGCTGTAATTCTTGATGAACCTTTTTTACGAAGTGGTCGATATGCAAATCGTTCTGTGATAATTGCGACAACAACACAGACTATAATTGCAGCAACAAGTGCTATAAGTAAATTCCAAACTGAACTACCAAGTGTTGAAGTTAATAAACTTTCTGTTATAAAATATGCTAAGAATCCACCAATAGTAATAAACTCTGAATGAGCAAAGTTAATCATCTTTACAATACCGTAAACCATTGAATAACCAAGCGCCATTAATGCAAATATACTACCTAATTCTAAGCCTTGTTTAAGTCCCTCTAATAATGTATTCATAAGAGCTCCTTTCAAAAATATAAATTATTATTATTATACTATATTTTTAAAAAAAATTCAAGGGTAGCACTTTATACTACCCTTTTTTTTTACATTTTTTTATTATTCAGCTTCTACTTCTTTACCATCTTTAAATGTAATTACAACAGCAGCCTTTTCAGGATTACCATTATTAAATGTAAATGGAGTACTTGAAGTAACTAATCCAGTAAATGTACCATTAGTTAAAGCTTCAACAACTGCATCATATTCAACAGAACCAGCTGCTTCAATAGCTTGTTTTGCAATGTAAACTGCATCGTAACCAAGTGCTGCAAATGATACTGGAATTGATCCATATTTAGCTTGATATTTTTGAACAAATGTTTTAACAGCAGTACTTTCAGATTCACCAAAGTAATGATTTGTATAGTAACAATTTTCTAAGAATGAAGCATCTTCACCTTCTTTAACTTGTTTGATAACACCATCCCAACCATCGCCACCATAGCAAACGCCTGTATAACCTTTAGCATAACCAGTCTTTAAGATATTATAAACATTTTCATAATAATCAGGAACATAAACGCAATCATAACCACCTTCAAGAATTGGAACCCAGAATGCATTGAAATCTTTATCTTGTTTAGAATAAGCAGCAGTAATAACTTCAACATTTCCAGCAGTAGCAGCAGTAACAAATGCATCTTTTAAACCTTTAGAATAATCTTCATCATTATTATATAAAACATAAGCTTTCTTAACGCCTTCTTGAGCAGCATATTCACCCATAAATTTACCTTGATATGAATCATAGAAGCAAGCACGGAATACATTGTATCTTACATCTCTTTCATCACCATTATCACCAACAGTAAGTTTATCAGCAGTACCAGTAGGAGTGATAACAGGAACACCGTGTTTAACAGCTTCAGCAATTAAACCTTCAGTAGCACCACTAGTTACAGCACCAACAACTACGTCAACATCTTTAGAAATTAAACTAGTTAAAGCAGCAGCAGCTTTTTTAGCATCAGCTTCATCGTTAACGAAATCGACAAGTTCTAATTTTTTCATTTCACCATTAACATTAACACCACCAGCAGCATTAATTTCTTCAATAGCAAGTTCTACACCTTCTTTAACAGCTAAACCATAAATACTAACACTACCACTTAAAGGTCCCGACGAACCAATTTTAATAGTTTCAGCTTCTTTTTCTTTACACCCAGCAACTGAGCACACTAATAATAAAACAACTAATAAACTAAATAATTTTTTCATAAATTTCTTCCTCCAAATTTAAATATTAGTTTTATATAAGAATGCTTTTCTACAGTTTAATAAATAAAAAAAATTCCATCTTCTTCAAGAAGATGAAAAACTTATTCATACCACTTCTTGATAATGCCATCACATCACCAGTTTGATAACGGAAACTACCCGGTGTATCTTAATAATTTATATTAGTAATATTTATTATATAAACGTTCAGACCACTACTCTCAGAATGATTTTCATATTATCTTTAATATTAGTTCACACCAACCACTAACTCTCTGAAAATAAAATATAATATTACTCGTTTCTGATTAAACGCATTTACTTATATGCAAATAGTATATCACTATATTTTTATTAATGCACTAAATTTAACAATGTAAACGTTTTTATTTAAGGTATTTCAAAACATAATATTTTAGCAAACGTTTTCATTTATTTATAAAAATTAAAGATACTAAATAAAATAGTATCTTTAATTAAACCTTATGCTTCTATTAATCTCAAAGTAGTAGAATAACTAGTAGGGGTATTAGAATAACGACTTTTCTCAAAAACAATATAATACATCCCAGACTTTAATAACCCTGATTTTTTAACTTTTATATTATCAAACTCTTTATCAGTAGAAGTATATTGCCACTCATCAATTTTTACTTGATTTCCATCTAAATCATATATTTTAAAACTATTAGAATCAACTGTGAATAATATATATGAATCTTTTTCAACATTAAAATAAAACTTTGATGTTGAATATGTTGTAGTTAAAATCGTAGTTGTTAAAGCTGTATATTTATCATAAAAAAGATTAGCATTATTTTCTTCTTCAACTCCCTCAGTTATAAGTACAAGACGTATTCTACAATGAAGATAATCATTTGAATATTTAGCTAATTTAAGTTCATATTTACCTTTTGCTAATGTGTATGTACAAACATCATTTTCATCATAATTATAGTCGTAATCTTCAATCTCACTACCATCTTCTTTATAAAAAGTCTTCCACCCTGAACAATCACCGCCAAGAACTTCTACTTCTACTTGATATTCACCAGTTTTTAAAATATTTACATCAAATATAAATTTATCATATAATAAATATTCATTCCATTCTAAAGTAGCAGTTGGATTCGTTGAAGGCATTCCAATATATGATATTAATCCTTCATAATTAACATCACCTTCATAATTGTAAATCTCAATTATAAATATATATTTTGTATTTGCCTCAAAATAACAAGCAAAATTTTGATATCGTAGTATACTAATGTATTCTTCTAAATTATCTTCCTTATAAATTTTCATCTCAACATAATTTTGTTTAGTTAATTCATAAATACCATCTTTATCTGGAATAAATGAATATACTTGCATATCCCCATATCCTTCTAAATAACAAGAAAATTTATTATCAATTATTTCAATTGGATTATTTAGATCACCATAATCTTTAAATCTTGATGCACTAACATTAATAGTACGATTTTTGATGCCATATTGTACATTTTCAACTCTTAAAAAATATATTCCTTTTTCAAAATATGGTTCAGAATACCAATCCCCATTTGAGTCATATATACCATATTTAATGTTTTCAAAGTTATAAACACCAGCTTCTGTGATTTCAACTGGTAAATAATTATCATAATTAGGATTTGTGGCTCCCATATAATAATCATCATCATTATAAGTTTTAAAATTAATTTCTGTAGTTGAACAATCAATCTTAACTAAACCTGCTTTTGTGATAAGTGCTCCATTAAGTTCATCACTTAATACAAAATCATTTTCCAAACTAGAATAAGGTGTTACAGATATTTCATTTATCTTAGAGATTTTTTGTGAATATACATAATTTAATTCGTAGAAATTAATATGAAAATGATAATCTTTAAATTTAAGTTCAACTGTTATTTCTAATGAATCATCCATTATAAGATATGTATATTTTACAACCATATCATCATAATTACTTTTTATGCGATATGAATTAAATCTTTGTAAAATATAATCTCTAATATAACTTTTTTCCATATCTTTAAAATTTGTATATCCATAATAAGTATTATCATTTTCTTTAATAAATACACATGAAGAATCAATAAGTCCATCAAAATTAAAAGTAGCATCTGACAATAAATAATCTATATTGCCAGTATTAATATTAGTTTTAATCATTCCGTTAAATATCTTTTCTTGATATATAGTTTTATCATCACTAGCATAATAAATATCAGTACCTTGTGAATAAACTTTATTTTCTTGATCTACTTTAGCCATATAATTCTCATAACCACCCGATTTAGAAGAGTCTTCATCACCATAATATGAAGTAAAATAATATGAATTTTTCTTATCAAATTGATAATTTTTAGCATTATTACACACAATTTTCCATTCATCAATTAATGAATTAATTTCTTCTTTTACACTATTAGAATTTGCAATTTGATCTTCAGTTATTTTTTCTAATTCAGAAGGCTCTTGTTCGCCAATAACAATATATCCTGATACACTAACAAGTTCAAAAGTATTAGAACTTTCATTTATTTTATAATTATCACCTTGACAAGTTAGTGTATAACATTCATTAACAACATCATTAGTTAAATAAAATTTAGCATTATCTGATACTATCTTACAAAAAGGTATTGAACTATCGTTTATATAAACATAAGTATTTACCTTAAGTTCTACAGTTCCAACAACTTCATAATAAGGATCTTTAGGACTAACAGAAACATACGCATTTGCTAGAACACCATGATCCCACCATGACGTGTTACTAGTAACTCTTACTTTAAAGTACTCTTCAAAATTACTCTTATTTAATCTAATCGCACCTTCAGGAACCTCTATATTATCACTAGATCCAAAATTATCACATGAAGTAATAAAAAACATAAAAACTATGCATAATAATAAAAATATCTTTTTCATAACTCTATACTCCCTCATATAATTATTATTTACTAATATTTTATAACATTTTAATTAATCTGTCAACATTTTATATTTTACATATTCAAACTTGATTTAAACGATTATTAGATAAATATACTTACTCTAATTAATTCGTTTTATAAAACAAACGTTTTATACTAATTTAATAATTATTCACTATTCAACAATATTTTAATTAAAAAATACTTAAAAGGGTAAAAACTCATATCTTGAATTCTTACCCTTTTTTATATTTTTATATTTATTTAATTTTCTTACGCATGAAATTTTCTTTTAAATTGTTCAAACAATTTCTCTTTAAAAATAAATAACATCATCATAATTACTACAACACCTAAACTAGCACTAACTAAGATCGGCCAAATAACATCAGTTTTATTTATTCTTAAAAGAGTAAGAATATTTAACACTGATAAAGTAATTGCATGATTATAAAATTCAGAAAAAAATAAATTTCCAAAAAACAAAAATACTGTTGCTGTAATTAAAGATCCAGCAAGAATTAAAGGCATTGTATAATCAAGGCTCCAAGTTGCACTACTTACTTTTTCTTTATATGCGAACATATCAATAACAATTAATAAAGCAATAATACAAAGTGTTCCACTAAATAAAGTTTTACCAAGTCTTACCCATTTACGCATCGAAAACTGAAACATTAATATAACAGCAAGACATCCAACATCAACAATTGCAGCCCAATAACTGCCATTAAAGGTAAGTAAATTAATCATAGTACAAATTATAATTGCTGATAAACATACCGCAAGTACAATTCTTCTTATTAATTTTCTAATACTACTAATTTTTTTAATACTTGGATAATTTACAACTTCTTGTGTATTATCTTCAATTAAATTCTTTTTACATAAAGGACATACTAAAGTATGTGTTTCAACTTTGACATTACAACTTTTACAATACATTAGTTTTCCTCCCAAAGATTACTACTAACTACAACTTCTAAACCTAATGAACTTAAATAACTAAAGAATTCTCTTTCGATATCTAATTCTTGAATAACTCTTGTAATTGAAATCTTTGTAATATTACCACAACTTATAACACAACTACTATGACTAGTACTAGCACCAGCAGCAATAAATTCTGCATTTTCAATATGATTAAGTAAAGATTTAGGACCTTTAATAGGACCTATATTAGATAAAGAAACTGTTGATAAGCCTCCCGCTACTTTACTATATCCAATTTTACAAGCAAGCATTTTTAAAAATAATGGACATAATTTTAATGCATAAGAAGATTCAATTTGCATATTAGCGTTAAGTGTTGCTTGAAGGCTATCAATATTAAGTTGTTCATCATAACACTTTTTAATTGATTCAATAAAATCACTAAATTCTAAATTTGGTTTAACTTGTTGAATTAAATATATATATAAAGAAAAATTTCTTAATGTTTCGGAATTATAATATTTACGCATATTTACAGGTAGGACAATACTTAATGGGAGTGTATTTTTAATTTGATGACGCCTCATATATAAATATATTGATCTAAGCATTACAGCACTAATAAACTGTGTAACAGTACAATCATATTTATGTGCAAGATTAACAAGTTCATCACTTTTAACTCTTCCTACAACAAGTCCATTTCCAGGAGCAAAAAATTTTGTTCCTTTAATTAGATATGCTTTAGGAGCCTTAAAACGATTTAACTTTTCACCATTATAATTTTCAAAGAAAGAATCAACTGCTTCATTAAGTTTTGGTTCACTTCCAACTTTAATTACTTCATTCAATTCATCTTCTAACTTATATCCTAACAACTCTAAATAACGATAAACAATCGATTTACCTAGTTCTATAGCACCTGTTGCATCACTTATCGCATGAAACATTTCAATCGAGATTCTATTTTGATAATATAATATATCAAGTAAATAACCATAATTTTTATTCTTATTTTTATATGAACATAAAAAAGCTGTTTCTTTCTTTACTTCAAATTTTCTTTCATTTACTTCATAATAGTACCAAAATATTCCTGTTCTCATTTTTACAAAGAAAGTAGGAAAACGATACTTTAAATCATCAACAGCATTTTGTAAAATATCAGGTTTTATCGTTTCTTTTAAATAGAAACTTATTCTAAATACATTAGCAAAGTTCTTTTTAGATACATAAGGAAATATTTTTCCCGCATTATCTAACCTTAACCAACGATTTTTATTTTCCATAAATTCACCTATATTTATTATATTTACATTACTTCTTTTAAAACACCAACAAGCTCATCAATTTCATTACAGTTTAGACTACATACTGCAATTCTTACAATATCATCTGCAATAGGAATTAAATAAGTATGTTGTTCTTTTAATTTTTCACAAATATCATATGCATCACTACAAGGTAAGCAAACAAAAAAACCACTCTTATAAGGTAAATGTTTAATACCAAGTTCATTTAACTTATTAATAAAATAAGTAGTTCTTGTCTTTAAAGTAAGCGTATTATTGTAAATTTGATCACTTAATTTATCTACTTCATCACCAAGTAATGCATTAGCAAGACAAGAAAGGGCTGGCCCATTTGGTGATGAATAAGTACCTCTAATTTGAGCTTCAACAGCAGTAGTAATATTCTTTGCTAGTTCTTCATCTTTTACAAATGTAAAGAATGCTCCAACTCTAAATCCATACATACCAAATACTTTAGAACATGACGCTGCAAAAACAGGTAAGAACTTAATTTCATTATTAAAAATATTATTAAATATTTTATGAAGTTCTCTATTATTACCATCATAATCTAAGTATGCAATATCATAAATTACTGTAATATTTACCTTTTCACTTAAAGCATTTAATTTTTTAATTAATTTTAAATGTTCTTCATTACTTAAACTATATCCCGTAGGATTTTGACATGGATCATTTAGAACAACTAAAATATTAGGTTGAGTTGCACTATACTCTTCAATTTTAGAACAAAGATTTGTAATGTTAAAATTACCTTCACTATTAAATAATTGATAAGTATCATGTTTTAAACCAGCTTTTTTCGCAATAAGTTTGTAATTCCCCCACATAATACTAGGAAGAAGTACTGTTTGACCTGGATCTAAAAAGACATTAAACGAAATTGATAATGCACCTGTACCACCTAGTGTTGCACCAAAAGGAATAAAGTATTCTTTAGAACGTTTTTCATATTGGTCTTTTAAATACCACTTTAGTAATCCTTCCTTAAACTTTGGATAACCTGTAATTGGTGCATATCCTACATTTTTAGTAACATTATTGTTTAAATCTTCAATTACAGCAGGAACAGTATTTATCGATTTATCATCGTTTAAAAATACACCTATTGTAGCATCAATAACATGGTTACCACTTGCCTTATCAGCTTTAGCCATTGCACCTATTTTTAAGATGTCACTTTTCATTTTTCCTTTAGATCTTTCTGCAATATAATTATTATTCATAATTAGTCCTCCTGTAATTTTTTTAATATTATAGCACCTAAAAACAAATTTTAAAAAAATATTGCTTTAGATGTTAAAATCATCTTCATCAATAAATGTCTCCATTACACCAAGATCATCTAGTGATACCTCAAGAGAATCTAATTTAGATAACTCTTGTTTTATTGATGTAGCATGTAAATATTTTTTAATTTCTTCTTTTAAAATAGTTCTTCTTTCTATTTCTATTCTTCTTATTCCATACTGCATAGCAGTAGGATCTCCGATTAAAAGAAGCGTCTTTTTAGCACGCGTAATACCAGTATAGATAAGTTTACGTTTTAGCATTATATAATATGAATTAGTAAATGGCATAATCACTAAATCAAATTCAGAACCTTGTGATTTATGAATACTTATTGCATATGCAAGCGTTAAATCATCAAGTTCTTCTAAAGTATATGGAACTCTCATTAAATCATAATTTACTTCAAGTCCAACTATTTTTTCATTTTTAATAATAAAACTTGCAACATACCCAATATCACCATTCATAATCCCTTTTTCAGCTCTATTAACTAGTTGAATTACTTTATCATTAATTCTAAATACTCTATTTAAATGTTTTAATTCACCAAGTTCACTTAAAGGATTGATTGCCTCTTGAATACGATTATTAATCTCATTAATTCCTGCATCACCTTTATACATTGGAATTAATACTTGCGTATCTTTAATAGACTTACCCTTTTCAATCGCTTTTTGATATAAATCAACTACCATTGATGGAAGTGCATCAGAGGAAGTTGCGATAAAATTTCGATCACTTAATTTATCTAGAAGATTTTCAGGTAACACACCTTCATTTACATTATGAGCAAGTTTAATAATACTTGAATCTTCTGCTTGACGATGTATTTTAGTAAGTCTAACTGTTTTAATTTCTTTAGAATCAATTAAATCTTTTAATACTTGACCAGGACCAACAGATGGTAACTGGTCCACATCACCTACAATAATAAGTCTTGCATCACTATGCATTGAAGTAATTAAACGTGATGCTAAAGGTAAATCCATCATGGAAGCTTCATCAACAATAATAAGTCTTGCAGAAGTTTTATTAGTTTTACTATATTCAAAGTAATTTTCACCTTGATACCCTAAAAACCTATGAATTGTTGATGCATTCATATTCGTAGATTCTTTTAATCTTTTAGCAGCACGACCTGTAGGAGCAAGAAGAGCAATTCCTTCTGCAAGTGTTGAATTATCTTCATTAAGTCTTAAATACATTTTTAATATCGCATGAACAATAGTTGTTTTACCAGTCCCAGGACCACCTGTAATAATTACTATTGGTTCTGTAAAAGCCATTTTGATTGCTTCTTCTTGTTCTAAAGAAAACTCAATATGACTTTCTTTTTTTATTTTAGTAAAAATTTTCTCTATCTTATCTTGTTCATACTTTTTAATACCAGATGCACTTCGTTCATCTTTTAAGAAACTTGCAATTTCTTTTGCAAGATCAATTTCCGCAAGATAATTATTATAATCATATATGTTATTAACTTCATCTATATAAACTTTTTTCTCACTATATAACATATTTAAAACATCTTGATATTTATCTTTTTCAATTTCTTCACCAGTATATTTATTAATAACTACATATAAATCACTCTTTGCAATATAACTATTACCTGATGAATATAAGACTTCTTTTAAACAAAAACAAAGAAGTGCTTTTAATCTACATATTGCAGTTTTAGGAATTCCTAAACTTGATGCTAAAGCATCTGCTTTTTTAAATCCAAATCTATCAACTTTATCTATTAACATATATGGATTATCACTAACAACATCAATAATATTTAAACCTTCTAATGCATTACATATTTTATTTGCCATATCAATTGTAACACCATGGTTCATTAAAAATATAATTGCTTTTTGAACAGTATCATCATTTAAGATACCTGTTTTAATAACTGTCTTTTGTTTTAAAGTTATATCAATTTTATCTAAACATGTTGGATCTTTTTTTATTTTATCAATTGCTTCAACACCAAGTGCTTCTACAACTTGGGTTGCAGCTTTTAATCCAACTCCTGGAAATAAATCACTTGATAAATAATTAATAATTCCATAAGGAGATTCAAATCCTTTTCTTTGAAAAGAAGTAAACTTAAACTGAAGTCCAAATTTAGGATCTTTAATAAATTCTCCTTCTAAAATATATTCTTCATCTTCAACAGGCACTCTATCAAATACACCAACAACAGTAGTTTTATTACCAACAATTTTAGCTTTTTTTACACTAATTGGTATTTTATTAAAATCAATTAAAAAAGAAGCGACTGTATAGCCATTATCTTTATTGTGGAATAATACACGTCCTATCATTCCTTCGATTTTATCCATACAAGTCACCTCTTTTCTAATTTATATATTTTAAATTATAACTTTTTAATATCTTCTTTTTACATCATCCATATAAACTTCATCAATTGTTCCACCACCAAGGCAGTAATCACCATCATAGAATACACAAGCTTGACCTGGAGTAATTGCTTTAGATGGTTCAAATGTATGTACTTCTAAAGTATCTTCATCAATCCATTTTACCCATACTTTAACATCAGCTTGACGATATCTAAATTTTGCTGTCATCTCTTGTCCATTAGTAAACTTTTCATTAATAATATTTATACCACGAACAATAACACGATTAGCGAATAATAGTTCAGTTTCACTACCTTGACCGACAATTAAATGATTTTTAGATGCATCTTTTCCACATACAAACCAAGCTTCACCTGGTCCACCAATACCAAGGCCATGTCGTTGACCAATTGTATAGTACATTACGCCATCATGGCGACCTACAACTTCACCTTTTGTATTAACAATATCACCAGGATTAGCAGGAATATAGTTCATTAGGAATTCTTTAAAGTTTCTTTCACCAATAAAACATACACCTGTTGAGTCTTTTTTAGTTGCTACACTTAGTTCATATTTAGCTGCAAGAGCACGAACTTCTTTCTTTTCCATCTCTCCAATAGGAAATAATACATTAGCAATTTGCTTACTAGAAAGCTGTGAAAGGAAGTAAGTTTGGTCTTTATTAGCATCACGCCCTCTTAAAAGATAGTGTTTATCACCATCATGAATAACTCTTGCATAGTGCCCCATAGCAATATAATCAGCACCAAGTGAGGCTGCTTTATTTAAAAATGCTTTAAATTTAATCTCTTTATTGCATAAAATATCAGGGTTTGGAGTACGATTTTTTCTGTATTCTGCAAGAAAATATTCAAATACAGAGTCCCAATATTCTTGAATAAAATCAACTCTATGAAGTTTAATTCCTAGTTTTTCCGCAACACTTTTTGCATCTTGATAGTCTTTTTCTTGAGGACAAACTTCATCCATAACAGTAGGATTTCCACGTAAATCATTGTTTAAAGCGCTATCCCAGTTACGCATATACATAGCTTCAACATGATAACCTTCTTCAATTAATTTAATACAACTTGATGCAGAATCTACTCCACCAGATAATCCTACAATAACTAAAGTATCTTTTTTATCTTTGATAGCACTCATAAAAATCACCTACTTTTTAGTTCAAATATAATATCTCGAAGTTGCATAGCTTGTTCAAAATCAAGGTTTTTAGCAGCTTCTTTCATTTCTTTTTCTAATTTTTCAATTAGTTTCTTTTGTTCAATTTTTGTTAATTTACGAAAATCTTCAACAGTAATTTCATCGTAAACATTTGCGCTAACATCATTTATAATCGTTAATTCTTCACCAATTTCTTTAATAATTGTCTTTGGAATTATATTATTAAGACGGTTATATTCTTCTTGAATACTTCTTCTTCTTGCAGTTTCATCAATACATTTTTGCATACTATCAGTAATACGATCAGCATAGAAGATTACCTTACCATTAGCATTACGAGCAGCACGACCTGCCGTTTGAATTAAAGATCTAGCACTTCTTAAGAAACCTTCTTTATCAGCATCTAATATACAAATTAAACTAACCTCTGGAATATCTAAACCTTCTCTTAAAAGATTAATTCCAACTAATACATCATATGTACCTTTTCTTAATTTTCTAATAATTTCTAACCTTTCAAGCGCTTTAATTTCCGAATGCAAATATGCAACTTTAATACCTGCTTCTTTTAAATAAGCAGTTAAATCTTCACTCATTTTAATAGTAAGCGTTGTAATTAAGACTCTTTCATTATTTGCAATACGTTCTTTAATATCAAACATAATTCTATCTATTTGACCTTTTGTAGGACGAACTTCAATAAGTGGATCAAGTAAACCTGTAGGTCTAATAATTTGTTCAATAACCTCAGCACTACGATCTAATTCATAATCACCTGGAGTTGCAGAAACATATATAACTTGATTGATTTTAGACTGAAATTCTTCAAAATTAAGTGGTCTATTATCAAGAGCACTAGGTAATCTAAATCCGTAATCAACAAGTGTTTGTTTACGACTTCTATCACCATTAAACATTCCTCTAACTTGTGGAATTGTCGCATGTGATTCATCAATAACAAGTAAATAATCTTTTCCAAAAAAGTCAATTAATACAGATGGTGTTTCACCAGCATCTCTTAAAGATAAGTGACGTGAATAGTTTTCAATACCACTACAACTACCAACTTCTTTTAACATTTCAATATCATAACAAGTTCTTTGGTGAATTCGTTCTTCTTCTAATAACTTACCATTATCATGAAAATACTTTTCACGTTCTTGTAACTCTTCTTCAATACGTCTAATTGCTTCATCTTTTTTATCATCGCTAAGTACAAAGTGTGTAGCAGGGAAAATACTAATTACTTCAGAAACTCTCAATACTTTACCTGTAACAGTATCAAACACACAAATTTTTTCTATTTCATCATCAAAAAAAGTAACTCTAATTGCTTCAGTCTTTTCACTTGTCGGTAAGATATCAACATTATCACCTTTTACTCTAAATGTACCACGACCAAATTCAATATTATTTCTTAAGAACTGCATTGAAACTAACTTTTCAAGTAAATCATTACGTTTAATTTTTTGTCCAGTTCTTAATACTAACATTGAATTTTTATAATCTTCAGGGTCACCAATACCATAAATACAAGATACACTAGCAACAATTATTACATCTTTACGTTCTAAAATAGAAGCTGTAGCAGCATGTCGCATTTGGTCAATTTCATCATTGATACTTGAATCTTTTTCAATATACATATCTTTAGATGGAACATATGCTTCAGGTTGATAATAATCATAATAAGAAATAAAATATTCAACTCTATTTTCAGGGAATAACGCTTTAAACTCTGCATAAAGTTGTCCAGCTAATGTTTTATTATGAGCAAGCACAAGTGTAGGTTTATTTACATTTTGAATAACATTTGCGATAGTAAATGTTTTACCAGTACCTGTTGCACCAAGAAGTGTTTGTTCAGGAATTCCTGCCAAGACATTCTCTGTAAGCCTCCTTATAGCTTCTGGTTGATCTCCATAAGGAGCAAATTTAGAAACTAACTTAAACTTATTTTCCATTATTCACGTAATACACAACATTCTTAGGATTTAATTCATCATAAAGAATGTCAATAAATTGTTCTTGAGTTTCAGTATAAAGGTATGAGTTTAAACTACAATTAACCTTTTCACCAGAATTAGTAAAGAATTCAATTTCTAAAAGAGATTCTTTTGTGCCTTGAGCATTTTTAGATTTACCAAATTTAAATGTCTTAACTTCTGCAGTTCCTTTAATGCCACGAATTTTTAAATAAGCAGTCTTATGTTCAGCAGATAAACCAAACAGACGTTCCTTAATATATGTGAATAACATTAAATAAAACATCAAAATAATAATTAAATAAATACCTGTTAAACAAGGTTTAGCACCTTCTATAATTGTATCAAATGTACGAGTTTGTTCGATAAATGGACGACCATTCCACTCTAAACCAATTAAACCAGTAACATCACATGGAGTAATTACAGAACCTAAAACAATCCCTGCTATATAAGCACCACCAGCAAATAACAATACATCAGTAAACACTTGTCCTGGTTGAATAGTAATCTTTTGGCCTTCTAAATATGTAGGAAAACTAGTAACTTTTTCTGTTCCAGTTAACTTTGGATAATACACTTTAACCTTTTGACCTTCATAATATTGATCATTAAATTCTTTTTGTGTAAGTTGAAATAATTCAGTAAATTTTAACATATTAACTTTAGAAAGATATTCAACACGAACATATACCATATTCTTTCTGTGAATAATTTCGATAACTTCACCTTCAACATAATCAGGGTCAGCTTTCATTAGTTTATTAACTTTAATTGCTCTAACTAAATTAATAATAACATTAGCTAAGAAAATTCCCGCAGCACCAATTGTCGTAATCACGGCAAGTAAATTTAAAATAAAATTCATATTTAACTCCTTTATTTATGATATTCTTTATTGTTTATAATAGTTAATGCACGATATATTTGTTCACTTAAAATAAGACGCATTAACTGATGTGGAAAAGTAAATTTAGAAAAAGATAAGTGATAATTACTTCTTCTAATAACATCCTCACTTAATCCATTAGATCCACCAATTACAAAAGTAAGCTTAGAAAATCCATAGGTAAGCTTTTCTTCAATTAACTTAGCAAGTTCCACACTATCAATCATCTTGCCGTTAATTTCTAAAGTTATAACAAATTCATCTTCAGTTATTTTACTAAGCAGATTTTTTCCTTCTTCAAGAATATTTTTATTAATATCATTAGTATTTACTTCTTTAACTTCGACAATACTAAATTTAGTAAAAGCATTAAGTCTTTTTTCATATTCTACTATTCCCTCGGTAAAAAAACGTTCTTTAATTTTACCAACACAAAGTATTTTAATCATCTTCTTCTCCAATCAACACCATTGGATGTTCAGTATATTGATAAGCCACACTTAAATTAAATGGTGGATTATTATTAAAAGCTTGACTACATTCATTATAAGCTAAATCATAATCGTTACATTCTTCACTAATGTGTCCTAAAATAATATTCTTATTATTATCACTAATAAAGTCTTTTAAATGTTTAATACATTGTTCATTAGACATATGACCTTGATTACTTAAAATACGATTAATTAACATCCAAGGTCTTCCACTATTTAAAAGCATCTCAGGATCATGATTAGATTCTATCAAAATAGTATTAATATAAGATAAAATTTTGTAATATTTTTTATCAATATATCCAGTATCAGTGATACTTGCAAAAGTATTATTAGAATCAACATCTAGTTGTTTCATTAAATACCCCATACAATAGGAAGTATCATGAGATAATCTCATTGGAACAACTGATAAATCATTAATATTATATTTAGTATCAGGTTTAATAAATACCTTTGGAAAATTAACTAAATTTCCTCTTAATCTTCTGTTAGCTTCATTATAAGTATTTTCTTCAATATATAAAGTAGCAGAAGTTTTAGTAAGAATTGAAACTAACTCTTTTATATGATCAGTGTGTTCATGAGTAATAAATACCGCATCAAGACTACCAAGTTCTATTCCTTGATTTTTAAGTCTAGATTTTACTTGTAACATACTAAGTCCAGTGTCTATTAATACTTTTGTATTTTTAGTTTCAACATATGTAGAGTTACCCTTAGAACCACTACCTAATACCACTACTTTCATCTACTTTATGCTCCTTACTAATATCATATTATACCATTAAATGAATAAATTTTCAAGTTATATATTAAAGAACTATTTATCACCAAATAAGAAAAAACCTCTTAAAAGAGGTTTATCTAAAAATGAATTTTCTAATTAGAATGCCCAACATGCGCCAATAATAACAAGAAGAATAAATAATACTAAGATAAAAGCATAACCATATTCACCACGTGTTTGATTCATAAGAAATCCTCCTTCCTGAAGACTTATATCAAATACTGATATTCTAATATATAATATGAACTACTTTAATTTAGATTAATTATATATGCCTAATAAATTAATTTCACATAGATTTCACATTAAATAAAAAGTGGTATTTTTTACCTATTTTCACCCCTAAAAAGGGTAAGTTTTAGTTGAATATTTTAGCCATTTTTGGTAAAATATAAATGTTATAAAATGACAACAAATATCAAAAGAAAAGGAGAAAAACATGTTAAAATTATTAAAACGTATTGCACCTGTTGGTGTTGGGATTTTATTAATCTTATTAATTACAGTTACTGTATCATTAGTAAAAAATGCTAACGATCGTACACCTGCAATTAACAACGCTGATGGTGTTTATGCTAGTTATGGCGATTTAACTATAACTAACGAAAAACTTTATACTTTAATGAAAAACCAATATGGTTTAGCTGATATTCTTAACCTAGTAGATGGTGAATTATTTAAAGATGAAGTTGAAAAAATTGATGTCAATGATGAAAAATTCGTTTCATTTATTAAAGAACAAATCTTCCAAGTAGAAGATATGTCTGAACTTGATGCTGAAGAAGCACAAGAAAAATGGGATGAAGTTATCGATTCATTAAGAATCACAGGTTTACTTACAAAAACAGAAGCACAAGATAACGACTATACTAATGAAAATAGTAAAGTATGGACTGTAGTAAAAGATTATTACAAATTATCTTATGCTCGTGAAGAATGGGCTAAAGCTGAATACCTAAAGAAATATTTAGAAAATAGAGAAGATGGAAACATGTTCGATATGACTAATGATGAAAATTCAACTACAAGTGTTGAAAAGTATTTCGAAGAAAACTACACTGGTAAAGTAACTGGTTTATTTATTCCATTTACATCAGAAAAATCTGCTCTTGCTATGATGGAAAAATATGGTATTAATACTTCAGATAAAGTTCTTGGTTCTAACGATGGTTGGGTAAGTTCTACTTATGACTACTTTGAAAAAGCAGAAGTTGAAGATGAAGATATGCTTACTTATCTACAAGTATGTGAAGCATTCTTTAAAATGTACAATGAAGTTTATGCTTACTTAAATGAAGGTAATGATGTTATCACTGCTGATTCATATGAACAAGTATTAAAAGAAGCTAACACAGTTCAAGCTGTTATTATTGCAGTAAAAAAAGAATTAGAAAAGAACACATATGGTGTAGAAGTTACATTACCTAAAGTTGCATATGTAGATGGACAAGAGGAAGCTACAATCACTTGGTCTGTTGAAAACGAAAAATATGGTAAAATTGAAGAAAACGTTCTTAAAGGTGATTTTACAACAACTGATGATGGCGAATTAGATATTAAATTAAACTTTGAAGTAGAATTCAAAAACGACAAGAGTTCAGGTACTGCTACTATCACACTAGAAGGTACAAAAAATGCTGAAACTGATCAATATGAATCTGCTGAAGATGCAATTATTGCTGTAAATGAAGTTACAGTTACTCCATTCTATACATACGTATTAAAAGATGAATTATTAAATAACGAAAACTTTAAGTTCTCTTGGACTGAAGCTGAAGCTACAGAAATTAATGCAACTCTTGCAAACTACTTATCAGTTGATTCAACAAACTTAACTATTAGTACTAAACCAACTGAAGCTTACAAATCATATACAAATGAACCTGTTAAAATTGGTAACTATTACTATTTAATCTTAAAATTAGAAGATTTTGAACAATCTGATTTATTTGAAAAAACTTCTGATGGTGAAAACAAAAAAGATGATAATGGTAATTACATTATTGCAGACCAAACTTTATATGATGAAATCGTCGCAAAAATGACTGAAGAATTATTAACTGATAACGCAATCAATGAAATGTTATATGAAAAACGTTATAACCATAATGTTAAATTCTATGATGCATACTTAGAAGCTTTATATGAATATGAATATAAATATTTCTATGAAACAACATTATCATCTACTGATTATAATGAATATAAGAAAACTAAGAAAAACAAAAAAGATGTTGTAGTTACATTCCAAACAGAAGCTGGCAACAAGAAGAGTGTTCAAGAAATTAAAGCTCAAAAATTATTTGAAGACTTAGAAAAGAAATATGCTGAAAGCAGTGTTGCAACATTAATTGAAAACTATATTTTAATTACTGATACAACATTAAATAGCATATACAATCCATATACAGATACAATCATTAATGAAACTTCATATAAGAACTTAATGAATTCTGAAATTCAAACACTTCGTAAAAACTTTGAAAGTGACTATTTCACATACTCTTACCTTTCTTACTATGGATTCACTCCTAACTTCCCAGCTGAATATGGTTGGAAGAAGTTTATTAAAGACTACTTTGTAGTTGAAAATGATCAAGAATTATTAACAGCATCTACATATGGTGGTTCTATCTATGCTGATGCATTAGAAGTATATATTGATACTCTTGCTACATTTGATAAGATTAACGAAGTTATGAAAGAAGCTTATGATGAATGGTACAGTGTTTCAGTTATTAACTTAATCGTATCTATTGATACAAACTATGATAACAATGATTCTGCTGAAAATTCTGCTGAAATCTTATTAAAAGAAAAAGATAACTGGACTGAAGAACAAATTGCTCTTGCAAAAGAATTAGCTGATTTAATGTACGAAGTCGCTAATCAAACAAATGGTACTTCATTATCAGATCAAATGACTACTCTTGTAACTCTTTACAATGAAGCAGCTTATGAATATAATGAAACAGAATGGGAACAAAATAAAGAAAATAACACTTCAATTTATGATTACAACTACTTTGGTAAATATAAATTACAAGGCTTAAATGTTAAGTTCGAAACAGCTAACACTTATGATTCTTCTTCTTCTATTATGGAACCATTTGCAGAAGAATGTGAAAAGATGTGGAAACAAGTTGAAGAATTAGGCCTTCTTGGTAAAACACTTGATGTTCCTTTCATTGGTGGAGAAGCATTCGCAACTGATTATGGTTACCATAAGATTGCAGTATTAAGTGCTGATGAAAAAATTGAATTACCTAATGAAGAGGAAGTTAAACTTTATAGAGCATTAGCATTATACAATGCAGTAGTTGAAGAAATAGCTACAGTAGATGAAAACATCGAAACATATAAAGCAAGTGGTTATAACATCTCAACTTATGAAGCAGAAAAAGCATACTTAGAAACTAAACTTGCTAAATACGAAAAAGCATTAAAAGATTTACTAGGTGATGAATTTAGTGATGAATATGAACTTGATGAAGAAGTACAAGAAAAAATTGATCAATGGTATACAAATGCTGAATCTGAAGTTGAAGGTGGAACACTTCTAACTAGAAGTTATATCGCTAAATTAACTGAAGTTAAAAATGATATTACATTCGCAAACAGTAATGGTTTATCAAGACTTGAAGAATTCTTAGAATTATTACTTGCTCAATGTGACAAAACTGATGCAGAATAGGAGGAATAGACAATGAAAAAATTATTTAAAAGAATTATCCCTTGTTTAATAGTTGTTCTTTCTATCTTCGCAATTGTAAGTTGTAAAGACGATACTAAATATAAATATCCATCACAAGTTCCTCTATACACATCTGACGGAATTTTTGCTGAAGTTGGTAACTTAAAGATTACTAACCAAGATATTTATAATCGTTTATTACAAAGTTATGGTATTGAAGAATTAGAAAATGCAATTGATGCAGAATTATTAAAAGATGTAGTTTTAACAGCTGATCAAGAAGAAGACTTCCAAGATCAAATGACTAATTTAATATATGGAACTCTTGAAGTTGAAGAATTAACTGAAGAAGAAAAAGCTGATGCTGAAAAATCATTTAAATTAGATATGATTTCAAATGGTTTAAATGTTGATGATAAAAATAATCCATTATATTACGAAAACTATTATCGTTTAGATTATAAACGTTATGTAAAAACACTTGAAGTTTTAACTGCTGAAATTAAAGAAGCTGATGCAGAACTTGAAGAAGATGAAGATCCTTATTTCACTGATGATAATTACCTTTCATACTTTACTTCTAATTTCCACAAAACTTATAAATTAATTATTGTAACTTTTGAAAGTGAAAAAGAAGCAATTCAAACTATGAAAGATGCTGGTATTAACGTTAATTCATTACTTAATGGTTGGAAAGATGCTGACAACAACCCATTAACAAACGAACAAGTTGTTGAAGCATTTAAAGCAATGTACAAACAAGCTTATAAAGAAGATTGTACTGGTGCTACAGAATATACATATGCTGACTTATTAAAAATTCAAGGTTCTTCTTCATCATCTGCAATTGCTAATAAAGCAGTTAACTTAGAAAATGGTGAATACACTGAAGGTCCTCTTGCTTATTCAGATCGTTTCTTCTTAATGTATGCTGAAGAAGTTGACACTGCGTATGTTTATGACAATGATGATACATTTATAGTTGAAGATAATGAAACTTATATTGCAGAAAAAGATGCAGACAACAATATCGTTGAAATCACTGATGCATTAAAAGAAAAATTATTCAGTTACTTAGTTGATAATATCTTAGCAACTTCTTCTTCTGCTTATGAAAATAACATTAACCGTGTTATGTATGAACTTCGTCAAGCTGCTGGTTTAGAAATCTTTGCTGAAGGTTTAGAAATTGAATACAAATCAGCTTACGATACAGTATTTAGCACATTAGATATTACAGATTACGAAGCATTTAAAGCTACAGAAAATGAATCAAGTACTGAAATTGCTAAATGGAATGGTGGTTCATTAACAGTTGATGAAATGTTTAATGCATTAACATCTCGTTATGGTGCTGTTATTACATTATTATTCGTTCAACAATATGTTATTTTAAACAGTGAACATAATAAAGTTGTAAACTATGTTACAGGTGAAGTTTTAGATACTGAAAAATATCAAGAATACTTTGATGAAGATATCGAATCATATAAAGAATCATTTGAAAATGGTGATTTTGAAACTTATGGTTACCCAACATCTTATGGTTGGACAAACTTCTTAAGAGATTATTTAGGTCTTTCTGAAGAAGCTGCAATTATTGTAGACTTTAACGGTACATTATACGATGATGTATTAGCACTTTATACAAAAGCATTATATATGGCTGAAGTTGGTGATGTTGAAGCAGTTGTACTAACTGATGATGAAGGTGTTAAAACTTGGGGCTTAAAATCAGATAAATGGGCTAAAACTCATGATACTGGTGTTAAAGTAGTTGATGAAAATGTATTACCTGCAATTACTCTTGCATGGGAAGAAGCAGACATCGAAGGTGTTCCAAATGTTGATGAAAATGATAAACCAGTTGTATATGCTAAGAATGATTACTACGGACACTTTGTTCTAACAACTAATGATGGTAAATATTTAACAAATGTTACAGCAGACCAAGCAGTATTAGAAGCTTATGATGATATCTATGATGAAACATTCTCTGCTACTGCAAGTGGTGTTTATGTATACTATGACAAAGATTTAGATGGTACAGCTGATGAATTTGCTGAAGATGATAAATTAGCTGAATCTGCTCAACAATTAGTTACATTAATTTGGAAAGCAGCTAAAGAATTATATGACGCAAAAGATTTTAGTCATAAAGAATCAATGACAACATACTTAAATATTGTTGTTCGTGAATATGAACTATCTTCTTCAATTTCTACACAAAACGTTTGGTATTCATACAAACAAGAAGGTTTAAGAATTAAAGTAATTAGTAGTTCTACATATTCTAATTCATCAAACGTTCATGAAAACATTCTTACAGCTGTTAAAGGAATGTGGTCAGATATCGTTAACTATAATGATGAAGATGGAACAGCTACTTCACTTACAGGTCAAAACCTAGATCCAGTTTATCGTTATGTTAAGAATAGTAAAGTATACAACGTTACTCCTTATACATTTGCTGATAAATATGGTTCATTCTATGCTGACAATGGTTTCTACCAATTAGCAGTAACAAAGGCTACAGCTAGAACAGCTTATGAATATAAGACATCTACAAAACAACAAAAACCATCACTTTATATATATGAACAATATCAATTAGATAGTGATGATCGTGACATTACAATCAACTGTAGTTCACAAATTACAACATATTATTCTCCTGCAATCACTAGAGTTGCTGGTTCAGATGTTGTAAATAAAGCAATCTTAAATTCTGCTAAAGAATTATTAAGTTCTGTAAAATTCACAGAAAACAATACTAAACTTCATGCTGATTTAACTTATTTAGTTGAAGCTGCTTTAGAAGAATTAGATGCAGAATAAAACAAACTCCTAAGACTTTTGGTCTTAGGAGTTTTATTTTTTTCCAAGTGTAATAAATAACGATTCTTCTTCAATTCTCTTATACGAAATATCATCACTTATTTCAAATACATATTTATAATAATCAGTTTTAAAAATCTCTACATTAAAATTTGCGGCTTTTAAATTATTAAACGTGTCATAATTATCTAACCATTTATCCGTATTTGTAATAACTACATATTTAGCTTTTAATAACTTACATAACTTAAGTGTATTAGTTCCTCCACCACCATGATGACATGATTTATATAAATCAATATAATCTATGTTATGTTTTTCATAAATTCTTTTAATCATTTTATATGATAATTCTTTAAGTTCAACTATATCAGTATTAGAACAAGTAACATCAGCACCAAGAAAAATATTATGACTCTTTTCTTGTATAAAAATTCCTAAACAGTTAAAATTTTCATTAAACTTCTTTTGTTTATAATAAACACTTTCCTTATTGTTATATATATCATTAAGTCTATTTTTAATATCATAAGTCTCTAACATTGTATCATGAAAATCAATATTAAATTCATCAACACCAAGTTCATCAATAAATATAACATTTGTAGATTCTACATTACAAGCATCAATAATTTCATAATAATTTTTAAACTCATTTTCTATATATTCTTCATTAGAATTATATCCACTAGAAGTAGTACCATCTAATCCATAATAACGTTTTAAATAAAGTTTATCTACTTTATATTCACGAACAATATTTGTAACATTTCCATAATGATCATTATGAAAATGTGTAAGCAAGATAAAATCAATCTTTTTTATATTATGCTCATCTAAATAAGACTGGATCATTGGATAATAAAACTTACTACCAGTATCAATAAAGGCATAGTGATTATTTTTTTCAAGTATTATTGCGTCACTCCAAATTGTATTTAAAAAATGAATTTTAAGTTTATCCATATTATTCTCCTTAATTTTAAAAGAGTTTCGTATTATATACAAAACTCTTATTTTTCTAATCTATATCAGGTACATATAATGGTTTTCTACCAAGACTACCAATTGGTGAAGTACTTTGTCCTTTTTTAGTTTTAGATACTTCAGGTGAAATAGCAGCCATTTTAGAATCCATTAAATCTATTAAATGAAGAGCATATGCTTCCATAATTCCAGGTTCTTTAGGACTTCCAAATTCAAGTTCACCATGATGAGAAGCAATCATATGTTCTAGCATTTTAACTTCTTCAGAATCTTCTACACCTTCTTCACTTGCTGCAACAGCAACCATTTGAAGACCAATAACAATATGTCCAAGTAAATTACCTTCTTGTGTATAAACAGGAGCCTTACTGCCACTTAATTCCTTAGTTTTACCAATATCATGTAAAATTACACCAGCATATAATAAATTTGTGTTCATACCAGGATAAAGTTCTAATAATTTTTCAGCAAGTTGTAACATTGTATATGTATGATATGCAAGACCATGTAAGAAATTATGGTGCATTGACATTGCAGCTGGATATTCAAAATATTCAGATGCAACCTTAGAAATTAAATTAACACAAAGTTTATATAGGATTGGATTAGTAATTTTCTTAAGATATGTTTTAATACCTTTATTTAAATCTTCTTTTGAAAGTGGTGCAGTCTTAAAAAACTTAGAAACATCAATTTCTGAAGCATCAACTATTTCAATATTTTTAATAACGTATTGTGCTTTACCAGCATATTCATTAACATGAGCAGTAAAACGATATACATTTCCTGCAGTAATATCTTTAGATTCAATTAAACTACAATCCCAAATTCTAGCATCTATTGATGTTTCTCCATCAGATAGAGTTGCACCATAATATCCACTTTTATTAGGTGTAAATCTTTTTTGCATACTCTCTATTAACGCAAAAAATGTTACATCATCACCAATTTTTATATCAACAAATTTAATCATTAAATTAGTCCTCTTTCCTCTAACGGTCTATATTGCGAAGTTTCTAACAAGAATTCTTTAGCGTGAAGTTTAGCACTAGATTCAATCTCATCTCTTTCAAGTGGAGAAAGTTCATATAACTCTTTTTCATCACTTAAATATACTCTAATTAAAAACTCATATTCTTTATTATATTTAATTAATAACTTTTCAATATATTCATCATTAATAACAGGTAAAATTTCCGGTTCTTTATAGTCAAAAATTTCAGATAAATCTTGAATTAATATTTTTGCTTCATCAGATATAGTTGTATGATGATTATATATTTCACCATTAATAACTTTCTCTAATAACAAATTCATTATAATTTTTACTCTTAAACTTCTTTCACCATTCATAAGTTCAATTACTTCAATTTCAGAGAATTGTAAATCTCTTGAACTATTAATTACAGCATCACGCGATAATTTTCTAATTAACTTTTCTTGACTTGAATATTTAGAACGACTTGCAAGCGCAATACGATTAGCTGAAAGCAATTTTTCTAATCCAATATTATAAACCATCATCGGTGTTACTTTATCATTGATAATTAATTGAGTAACCGTCATTGTTTCAGTAATAACTTTTAAATCATCAGATGAAATGAACGCAGCATCAGGAATTGATCCTAGTATTAAATATAAAATACATGCTTGTTCAATATAATTACAATCTCTAAAATGAGAATTAATTCTTTTTGTTATTAAATCATATACTTTTAAATATCTAAATAATTTATTACGGATTATAACTAATAAAGCTTGCTTTGCAAAAGGTCCTCTTAAGATTTGTCTGAATTTTCTAATAAATTCAACTTCTTTAATATCTTCTAAATAAGAACAATATTTACTAAGTGCTTTCATACATTTAGAATCAATTCTAAAATTATGCTCTGATACTAAAACTAATGCTTCTAACATTGAAATAGGATTTTTAGTAAATACTTCTTTTGGTTTATCAGTAGTCTTGATAGTTTTTGAATCAAGATCTTTTACACCATCAAAAATATTAGTAATAATAAGATTAGGCGTTAACGCTAACGAATTAACTGTAAAATATTTATTACATAACGCTAAGGTTAATTTCTTATTAAAATGTTTAAGTGCAAGTTTCTTAGGTAGTGTTGATTCATCACCTGAAAACAAAGTAAATATTATAAATTTTCCATACTCTTTTAAATATGTAAATCCACTTCTTTCAATTACAAGTGCCGGATAAATATTTTTAATTTGAACAGGAGTAGCAGTAGTAATAATTTCAATTGTATCTAATTGTTTACCTAAATATAAATTTCTAACAGAAGTTCCAATAATATATGAATCAAAATTATGATTTAATAATACCTTTAATATTTCAACACCACGCATTAAGAAATTATAACTTTTTTCATCATTTAACTGATATTGTTCTAAAACTTTTTTACTTTGAAATTCCATTTTTCTACTCCTTTCATTTTATTAATAATTATACATTAAATCTAAATAACATTATATCGCCATCTTGAACAATATATTCTTTTCCTTCAAGACGCACGCGACCTGCTTCTTTTACTTTTAAAGGCGTTCCATATTTTATTAAATCATCATATGAATATGTTTCAGCCTTAATAAAACCTTTCTCAAAGTCTGTATGAATAACGCCAGCACATTGAGGTGCTTTCATACCATTTTTAAATGTCCAAGCACGACATTCTTTTTCACCAGCAGTAAAGAAAGTTCTAAGACCTAATAATTCATAAGCTTCTTTAATTAACTTATCTAATCCACTTTCTTTAACTCCTAAATCCTCCAAAAACATTGCACGTTCTTCATCATCAAGTGCTGATAATTCTTCTTCTATCTTAGCAGAAATAACAACTACTTTTGAACCCTCGTTATTAGCATATGCTTTTACTTTTTCCACATAATCATTACCTGTAGCCATTTCATCTTCTGATACATTACAAACATATAGCATTGGTTTCATTGTTAAGAATTGATAATTCTTAATAAAGAACTTTTCATCATCAGTAAGTTCTACACTTCTTGCGGGCATATTATTCATAAATGCATCGCGAAGTCTAGTTAAAATACTGTATTCAATGACAGCTTCTTTTTCTACTTTATGTTGAGCTTTCTTTTCAATCTTCGGAATACGATTTTCAACAACTTCTAAATCAGCTAAAATAAGTTCTAAATTAACAATTTCAATATCATCAATTGGATCTACTTTACCAGATACATGTGTAATATTGGAATCATCAAAACATCTAACAACTTGACAAATCGCATCAACATCACGAATGTGACTTAAAAACTGATTTCCAAGACCTTCACCTTTTGATGCACCTTTTACAAGTCCAGCAATATCAGTAAATGAGAAACTTGTTCTTACAACGTTTCTTGGATTAACAATTTTTACAATATTGTCTAATCTTTCATCTCTTACTTCAACAACACCAACATTAGGTTCAATTGTTGCGAAAGGAAAATTTGCCATATAAGCACCAGCTTTAGTAATGGCATTAAATAATGTTGACTTACCTACATTAGGAAGTCCAACTATTCCTGCAGTTAAACTCATCTTCTACTCCTTTATTTATACTAAAAATATTAAAAATTGAATTACTATAATTAAAACACGTAATAATAAATTTAATCCTAAACTACGATTAGAATTCATATAAATCCATGTTAAAATAAAATTAATTATTAAAGATGTAACTATAGTTTCAACACTCATTAACCATGCAAAATCAGCGATAGTTGCTACTAATCCTCCAAAGATAACAACCATTGTATCACTTAACATTGTTTGATCATCAATTGCATCAATTAATAAACGTCTAAAAACAATTTCTTCTACTACTGCAACACAAATAAGTGATATTAAAATAAATGTTGCATTTGAATCTTTACCACTAAAAAATCTTGCATATCCACTTTGCAAATAATTTGTATATACATTTGGTATGACTCTTGTTGCATTAGACAAAATTGATAGTAATGAAACTATTACTACACCAAGTAATCCTAGTAATAAACATCTACCAAATTGCTCTTTATTACCATTCCATATAAAATCAATTAAATCTTTATAATGAACTATAAATATTGCAGCCAGCGCAACAACCGAACTAATTAATAAGCCATATGAATACTTATAAAGGTCAGTATTACTATCTTTTTGAATTACCGCAAGTGTAATCATAATAATTCCATTTCCAAAGAAAGCAAGAATTAAAAATAGTAATGCTCCAATCTTAAAACGATCAAGTGGTCCACCACCAAAATTCCCTGTTTCCATAGCTCTTTTCATTTGTTCACTATGTTCACCACATGATTTACAATATTCTTCATTGCGATCTAAAACACGATAACAGTTTTGACATCTAATTTTCATATTTACCTCTAAATTTAATTAAATTGTAAATTCTTCCTAGTAATTTATTATACCACATTCGTTAACTTTTTGCAAGAAAACAAAAAGGTAAAAAATATTTTTATTTTTTATGGAATATTAATAATAAGTCATAATACTTTAAATCTTCAAAAATTATGATATACTATATATAGAGGTGAAATAAATGTACTATTATCTAATTATCGCAGCATCATATAATATATCTATAAAGAATCAATTAGATGCTTTATTTATTACAAAAGATTTTATATTAATTGACGATCATCATCTCAATTATAAAAATGAAATTATAGAATTTGAATATTTAATATATACAAATAAATTAAATATAAAATATAAAAATAAAAACATATTATTATTTGAAAACAATATTCCAGTTACAAACTTTTATCATCAAACTACATTAGAAAATATTTACTTTATCACTGAAGATAATTTAGAACAAAAAATTAATGATATTATAAATAATGAATAGATAATGAATTTTAGTTCATTATCTTTTTTTGTCTTTTTTTGTAATGTATTTTTTTTAATAATTAATAAAAACTAATATAAAAGGAATACATCTATGAAAAAGAAAAAAATAATTTATAAAATAAATAAAATAATTAGAATATCTTTATATATTTCAATTATAATATTCTCTACTATTACAATTGGTTTTATTATTCTTGCAAACAGTCTTGACTACACGATACCAGAAATAGAAACAATTATTTTATACGATAAAGATAATAACCAATATTTAAGTTATAGTAATGGTAAAAAGAAATCTTATGTTGCTTTAGATAATATAAACGACTATTTAATCGATGCATTTATCAGTATTGAAGATAAACGCTACTTTACTCATACAGGGCTTGACTTCATTAGAATATGTAAAGCTGCAATTGTTGATATAATTTATGGCGAAGCAAAACAAGGAGCATCAACAATCACTCAACAATATGCAAGAAACTTATTTCTAACAATGGATAAAACATGGAAAAGAAAACTTTCTGAAATGATGATTGCACTAAATTTAGAATCAAAATATTCTAAAGAAGAAATATTAGAAGGATATTTAAACTCAATCTATTTTGACCATGGTATATATGGAGTAGAAGATGCAGCACTTTATTACTTCGGTAAAAATTCCAAAGACTTAACTCTCCTTGAAGCAGTAAGTCTTGCAGCGATACCAAAAGGTCCTACAATTTATTCGCCAATAAAAAACCCTGAAAATAACAAACAAAGACGTGAACTGATCCTTCAAGAAATGAAAGAAGATGGAAGTATTACAACAAGTGAATACACTAACGCATTAACTGAAGAATTAACTTTTATTGGAATTAATAAAAATAAAGAAGAAACACAAGCGCCATATTTTCAAGATTATGTTTTAAGTGAATTAAAAAACATTTCAGGTCTTAAAGAATATGCACATAAAGGATTAAAAGTCGAAACCACCCTTGATTTAAACCTTAATAATCAAATAACTAGCTTTATTACAAATAGAATAGATAATGACTTAGAAACAAGTATTATAGTAATTAATCCTTCAACTGGAGAAATATTATCAATTATTGGTGGTACTTCTTATAAAGAAAATAGTTATAACAAAGCGGTCTACGCAAAGCGTCAACCTGCTTCAACAGTTAAACCTTTTTTATATCTTACTGCCCTTGAAAACGGATTTACATCTTCTACAACATTTACAAGTGAAAAAACAACTTTTTATATAGGGAAAGATACTTATACCCCAAAAAACTATAACGACTCATATCCTAATTCAGAAATTAGTTTAGCTTATGCACTATCAACAAGTGATAATATATATGCTGTTAAAACCCATTTATTTTTAGGAATGGAAAAATTAAAAAACACTCTTGAATCATTCGGACTTAGTAATGTCCCAGAAATACCTAGTCTTGCACTAGGAACATATGAAGTAACAAATTTAGAATGGAGTAGTTGTTATCAAATACTTGCAAATGAGGGTAAAAAAATAGAACCATTTGTTATAAAAAGGATTACTTCAATGGAAGGTGAAGTATTATACGAAAATAACACATCTGTTATCACTTGTGCAGAAAAATCTGATGTATATATTTTAAACGAACTAATGACAAATATTTTTGATACTAATATTATTTATAACACTAGACCAACTGGTATTCAAATATCAAGTAGACTGACAAATACATTTGCAGCTAAATCAGGTTCAACTGATACTGATAACTGGATGATTGGATATAATAAAGACCTATTAGTAAGTATTTGGACAGGATATGATGATAATAGATTAATAACATCAAGAAGCGATAAATTAACCGCAAAATACTTATTTGCTGATATTGTAGAAGAATACTTTAAAAATAAAAACACCACCTGGTATCAAACACCAGATGATGTAATTAGTGTTAAATTAAATCCTATAACAGGATTTTACGGAAGTTTTTCAGAATATACTAAAGAATTATACTTTAGAAGATCTAATATTCCATGGTATTTAAGACTACTACCAAACATTACAGAAGATAATCACTAAATAAAGATTTAACTTTATCAACACTAATTGAAAAATTCATTCCTTCTATATTATTTGATGAATCAACAACTTTCCAAGTATTAATACCAATTAACTTTCCACTTAAATCAAAAAGTCCTCCCCCACTACATCCAATATTCAAAGTTGCAGTAGTTTGAATATATTCATTAGTAAGTTCTTTATAAAAATAATTAGATTCAATTATAATACAATTTATATTACTAATATTACCAACAATAGCAGTATTATAATAAGTTTCTAACTGATAAGGACTTCCAACCGCAATACAGAACTTCCCCTTTTTTAAAGTCTCATCACTACAAAGTTCACATACTTTTAATAAAATATCAGTTTCAACCTCGATTAACGCAAGATCTATTTTTTCATCATAAGAAACAAGTCTTGCATCAAGATATAAATCAAGATTTCCTAAATATATATCAATATTATCATATACTTTATCTTGATAAACTACAACATGACGATTAGTAACAATATAATACTTATTATCCTTTTTACTTATTATAACACCACTACCAAATGACTCTTTTTTTAATAAAGACTTATCATTAAAAGCTTTAATACCCACAACACTTTGTTCAACATTACTAATTGTATTACAAATAACATCTTCTAATGATTCTATAGTAATAGAATCTTCAATATCTACAGTTTGATTAATAACATTATTAACAACTGTAGTTTTTTTATTACACGAACAAAGTCCTAATACAATAAACATTATTAATAAATAAACAACTTTTTTCATATTAAACACCAAATACACGTTTTACATTATTAATAATTTCTTCCATAACAGTATTTTCATCAAATTCTTTTAATAAAGATATTTCTTTAACAATAAGTGGAATGTATTTAGGACCATTTTCTGATCCACGATATGGATGTGGTGTAAGATATGGACTATCAGTTTCAGAAACTAAATATTTAAGATCTATTTCTTTTACTACTTCTTTGTTAACTTTAGCATTTTTAAAAGTAAGTGGTCCACTAATACCAAGAATAAAACCTCTTTTTACATACTCTTTAGCAAGTTCTGTGCTTCCACTATAAGAATGAAGCACTCCACCTACTAACTTATCACAATACGCTGATAATACATCAAATGTTATTTGATGCGCATCACGAGAATGTATTGATACTGGTAATTTATGTTTTACCGCAAGATCTAGTTGCCTAATGAACGCAATATCTTGTTCTTCTTTAGTTGTTGTATCCCAATGAAAATCATATCCAATCTCACCAAGTGCAACTACTTTTTCATCACTTAAATGTTCATCTAACCATTTATACTCAAAATCACTATATCCTTTAATATTACAAGGATGAAATCCAATTATCGCATAACAAAACTCATACCTATGAGCAAGTTCTATTGCAAGTTTACTACTTTCTAAATCCCAACCAACAACAAACATTTTTTTAACATTATTGTTCAAAGCATCACTTATTACTTCATCTAAATGAGCAAGTAATTTTTCATCATTTAAATGAACATGTGTATCAATATAATATAATTCTTTCATACTATTCTCCATTTTTTAAAAAGTGATATGCAATTCTTTCACTTCCATTTTTTAAATATATAGTTCCACACTTAATAAATCCATGTTTATTAAGAACACCTTGCATCACTAAATTATCATTATGTGTATCAATTCTAATATTATCAATAAAACTAGTTACATAAGAAAAAACTTCACTAAATATACCCTTTTTAGTGCCCATACTTGCAATACGATGAATCACTCCATAATCATCATTATTTAGCCATGCACCTTCAATATAATTATATGTTTCATCAACATGCATAAAAAACACAAATACTGCATAAATCTCTTCTTGATCATAACATACATATAATTCATTTTTAGATATATCATATAGTAATAACTCTTCACTTGGATAACTACTTCCCCACTGATTAGGATTTCCGGTTGATGCCATAAAACTTCTTGCATGAGCATAAATATCTTTTATCGTCTCTAAATCTTCTAATGTTGCTAGTCTTATCATAATACACCCTCTTATTTAATCTATTATACCACTTCTTATTATTAAATTCTACTATATTAAATGATTAATTCTAAATAATTACATTGTTAAAAAATTCATAACTAAATCAACAATAATTTCTTTTTCTTCTGGTTTACTTTCCGCAATCAAAATAGTTAACGCAACAAGTGCTGAATCTGATAATCTTTTTATTCCATTAACATATAAAATATTGTTTCTATCTAAAAAATATAAAAATATACTTGCAGCAATTCTTTTATTTCCATCAACAAATGAATGATTCTTAACAATAAAATATAATAAATTAGCTCCTTTTTCTTCAGTTGACTTATATACATCTTCACCAAATGCAGATTGATAAATCGCATTTATACTTGAGTTAAAGCTTCCATCTTTTTCTACACCAAATATTTTAGAATCAAATTTCATTGCATCAATAATTTTTCTACATTCTTCATAAGTTATTTTATAACATCCTAATGTTCCAGTTGGCCTTTTAAGACATTGATGATCATAATCATCTAATAATGATAAAGCTTTATTATAATCAATAATTGTTTGTAATATTTTATTTCCCTCATCAGTAATAACATTATCATCTAATCTAGAAGCAATAGAAATTAAATTAATTTGTTTTTCTAAAAACTCTAATCTTTTTTCATTAACAGCATATCCTTCAACCAGATATTTATTTAAAATACCTGTAACCCATTTTCTAAAAACTATACCAACTTTAGATTTTACTCTATATCCAACAGAAATAATCATATCTAAGTTATATATTTTTGTTTTATATTTTTTTCCATCAGATGCAGTTACCGAGGATTCCTCGACAACTGAATTATCAAGTTCACAATCTACAAAAATATTCTTAATATGTAAACTAATATTATCAACTGACACACCAAATAATTCAGCCATTTGTTTTTGAGTTAACCAAACAGTGTTTTTATCTTTATCAAAACATACTACAACATTTACATTTCCATTATTAAATACTTTAATTTCAAAATTATTATTCACTTTTAATTACCTTCCTTTCTATCTAAAACTAATTTTGAATTTAAATTTTTACTAATATTTTTTCACATAACACCCCCTATTAAATAAAAAGGGAGCTTACTCTACAAAAGATTCTACTCCTATAAAATAAGAATAGAAATATCTTTTATAAAATAAACTCCGCGTATAGTCTTTTGCGCAAACATAATCTTACCTTGTTTCTTAGGGCTAGTAAATCATCAATATAAATATTATCCCAAAAGACTAGATAATAAATTTTAAACCTTGACTTTTTACAATATTATTATACCAAATTATTTATTAAAAATCTATAGGTTTTTTTAATTTTTTTCAATATTTTTTTAATTTTTTTCAATATTTTCAATATTTATCAAAAATATGAACTTTCCTTATAAATAAAAAAAGCCCCATATCTAATATGGGGTAAAACTTATACTATTAATAATAATAGTTTTAATCAAAAAATAGTAGTTACCTATTTTTTGTTGTTATGATTAATATCGTCTTTTCTGTGATTATCCTTATCTTCATTTTGGTTTTCTTTATCTAATTTATCTTTCCATTTATCAACAACATCTTCAGATAATAATTCACCTGTAGCACAGTCAATAACATAATTTTGAATTTCTTGATTTTTAAACTGAATTGCTACAACATAAACCATTTTATATTCATGCTTAATTTCATTACGATAAACAATTGTAACATTATAACAATCTACATCATTTATATCAATATCTAGCATATTAGCAAGGTAATCATATGCAGTATCTTTTTCAATATAAGCACTAGGCTTACCCGTAACCAGTTCATCTTTTTCTATGTCATTATTTTCTTCGTTATTTGGAATAGATTTGTATAATAAATCTAAATCATGAATACTCATTTCAACTAATTCTTCAAAATTGTCTTTATTTAAATAATCACATTTTAGAAGTAATTTTTTTACTAAATGCATTTTTCCAATTGAAACATTATATTCAGATGATAAAGTTTCTAATATTTCATCTTTAGTTATATTTTGCGCAATAACTGAACAATCCATTTTATCATTTTCTTTAAACAAGGAGTTAATTTGATTAGTTATATCTGTTAATAAATTATTACCTTCAATTCCATCAACACTAACAAGAATTGAATTAGTTTCACTATTCAAATACCCATTTGCATACATTGAACCAACAATCGAATAAACAGCAGTATTTAAATTAACACCTACTAGCGAAATATTATCTAAAATTACTTTTGCATCTTCGTTTAACGCAACACTATTTATAACATTATTATTTTCATCTATTTGAATTTCAATACTAGGATTTACATCAAAATAAACACTTGCATTCTTTTTTGCTATTAAAGATTTAGTATCTATATTACCAATCAATATTCCCAACACAAACATAATAAAACATACTGCACAAAAAGCTACACGTCTAAAAATAATTTTATAATTAAATTTGGTTTTAATTTCTAAATCAGTATCATTACTTTCTATTTGAGGAATATTTTGGCATGAAGATTTAATATTCATTAAAAAATCAGGTGTTTCATTTTTAAATGAATCTTTAATGATTTTTTTAATATTATTTTTTCTCATTCAATTTTCCTCCTTTACTAATTTTTCTCATCTTTTTGATTGCTCTATTATATTTTGATAGAATTGTAGATAATGGTTTATTCAACATTTCTGCAATTTCTCTAAATTTCAAATCAGAAACTAAATGTAATGAAATAACTTCTCTTTCAAATTCATCTAAACTTTCTAATAACATTATTAAATATTCATCTTGAATTTCATTATTTTTAGAATCATTAGATTCATCAACTATATCATGAATAATAGTTTCATCATTTAAGACGTCATAACGACTTTTTAATTGAAAATACCTATTGATGATATTTAACTCAACAGTAAATACCCAAGCCATAGGTTTACCTAAAGGTACATACAACTTTGCATTTTCATATATTCTTACAAATGTATCTTGTAATATATCATCAGCATCATTTTTATTATAAACTTTAGATAACGCAAACGCATAGACATCAGTTTTTATAGTAGAGTATAAAATATCCATCGCATCAACATCACCATTTGCAAGTCCAACAATTGCATTTTCAATTATATTATTTTTTTCTTTAATAGAATTTTTGGTCATAGTAAAACCTTTTCCCTTAAAAATTTATCTCATTAACATTATATCATACTATGACAAAAATAACTAATTAAATTAAATTTTTTTTAACCTTTATTAATAGTTAAGTTTATTCTTCTGTTACATCCTCATTTATTTCAGGTTGATCCAATGAGGGAATTTCTTCTTCACTACCCTCAATAGGTTTTTTTAATTCTTCAAGTTTAGTTTTAAACTCTTCTTTTAAAATTTTATATTCAGCATACATTAAATCATATTCTTCTTGTAACGCTGTAATTTCATCTTCGCTCAATGATTTATCTTTTAATTGTTTTTTCAAACTAATTAACTCTTTTTTAAGTTCAAATAATCTTGCATATTCATTTACTAAATTTTCAATTTCTTCCTTTATTTCTGAATCATTATCTTCTTTATTTGGTTTATTATTTCCAGGCTTATCTTCTTTATTTGGTTTATTATTTTCAGGTTTATCTTCTTTGTTTGGTTTATTATCCTCAGGTTGTTCCTCTTCAACATCAGGATTACCATTTTCTAAATCTTCTTCTTTTTCTGGTTTCCCATTTTCCGGTTTTTCTTCTTTTTCAGGACAATTTGCACCTAATAATTCTTTTAATTCTTCGTTAGATAAACTTAATACTTCTTCTAAAGTTAATTCAGGATTTGATTCTAAAATTTTACTAATTAAAATTGCTTTATAAAGTGTAACATTCCACTCTTCTGCTAATGTTTTATATTTTTCTATTTTTTCAAAACGATCATTTGCTTCTTCTTTAATTTCATCTTTTACTTTATCAATTTCTTCTTTACAAGATTCTTTTATTTCTTCTAACTTAGTTTCATATTCCGCTTTTAAAGTTTCATATTCAAATAATTTTAGATCATAATCTGATTGTAATGAAGCTTTTTCTTCTTCAGTTAATGATTCATTTTTTAACTGTTTTTCTAATTTTTTTAACTCTTTCTTAAGTTCAAAATAACGACTAAATTCTTCTTTAATAGCTTCTACTTGTTCTTTATATTCATCACGTATTTGAACAGGAATTCCATGTTTCTTATTTTCATCTTTAACAAGTTCACATAATTCTTTTTTAGATAATTCTAATATTTCTTCTATAGTCATTTCAGGATAAAGTTCAGTTACTCTACTAATTAATTTTGCAAGTTTTAATGAAACTCCCCATTCTTCTGCTAAAGATTTATATTCTTCTAAATCTTCAAATTTTCCTTTAACATGCATACCTTTTTCATTAAAGAACTTATCAATTTTACCACATAACTTATCTTCAAGTTCTTTTTCTTCTTCATCAGTTTCACTTTCTGCTAAAACATAAACAATATTTTCTTCAGCTGTTACATCAATATATCCAAGTTCTATAGCTTTTTCAGTAAAAGCTAAAACAGCATCTTCACAACTTAATCCAATCAACTTAAGTTCAGATAAAACAACTTCGCCATCAGCATTTACTGCATTTGTTGCTACTACTTTTTCTTCCGCGTCAATAACTAATTCAATTTGCGGATTAATTCTAATTACTACATAAGATAATTTATGTTCAATAAGATTTTCATTTTCTAATTCATTAGATACATTGTTTGATGCTCCACAACCAACAAGTGCACAATTAATTAAAACTACTAATAAAATTAAACTTAATAATTTAAATAATTTTCTCATTTCTTTCTTCCTTTCATTATTTTATTATTACATATATATAATAATTTAAAATCTCTTTTTATCGCAAATTTTTAAATCTTTTATATTTTCGCGTCAAAAAAGACCCATATCATAAGATATGAGTCTATTTTAATTCAAGATTTGTTTTTACTGTTTAGATAACTATTTACTATTCAGAAAGTTTAGTAACGTTACCAGCACCTACAGTACGTCCACCTTCACGGATAGAGAACTTAGTACCTTGTTCAACAGCGATTGGGTGAATTAATGAAACGTGCATTTCAGTATTGTCACCAGGCATAACCATTTCAGTACCAGCTGGAAGTGTAATAACACCTGTAACGTCAGTTGTACGGAAATAGAATTGAGGACGATAGTTACTGAAGAATGCTGTATGACGTCCACCTTCTTCTTTTGTTAATACGTAAACTTGAGCATCAAATTCTGAATGTGGAGTAACAGTTTTTGGTTTACATAATACTTGACCACGAACTACATCAGTACGAGCAAGACCACGTAGTAATAAACCAACGTTGTCACCAGCTTCAGCTTGGTCTAATAATTTACGGAACATTTCAACACCTGTAACAACACAAGTACGAGTTTCTTTAATACCTACTAATTCAACGTTATCGTTAACTTTAACAGTACCACGTTCTACTCTACCAGTAGCAACAGTACCACGACCAGTAATTGAGAATACGTCTTCAACTGGCATTAAGAATGGTTTATCAGTTTCACGAACTGGATCAGGAATATATTCATCAACAGTGTTCATTAATTCGTTGATAGCTTCAACATATTTAGCTTCACCTTCAAGAGCTTTTAATGCAGAACCACGAATGATTGGAGTATTATCACCATCAAAACCATATTCGCTTAATAATTCACGAACTTCCATTTCAACTAATTCTAATAATTCATCATCATCAACCATGTCACATTTGTTTAAGAATACAACGATTCTTGGAACACCTACTTGGTTAGCAAGTAAGATATGTTCACGAGTTTGTGCCATTGGACCATCAGTAGCAGCGATAACTAGGATAGCACCATCCATTTGAGCAGCACCAGTGATCATGTTCTTAACGTAGTCAGCATGCCCTGGACAGTCAACGTGTGCATAGTGTCTCTTAGCTGTTTCATATTCAACGTGTGCAGTATTGATAGTAATACCACGTTCTCTTTCTTCTGGTGCACCATCGATTTGGCTATAATCCATTTTCTTAGCTAGACCAGCGTTTGCTAATACAGTAGTAATAGCAGATGTTAAAGTTGTTTTCCCATGGTCAACGTGTCCGATTGTACCAATGTTTACATGGGGTTTAGTACGTACAAATTTTTCCTTTGCCATAATAATTTTCCTTTCAATTTTTTTAATTTACTTTAATATTTTACAATAAAATATTTATTTTTGCAAGCAAAACGTATAATTACTTGCTGCGAGCTTTCATAACAGCTTCTGCAACGTTACGTGGGCATTCGTCATAGTGATCGAATTGCATTGTAAAGTTTCCACGACCTTGAGTATTTGAACGTAATGCTGTTGCGTATCCGAACATTTCTGATAGTGGTACAAAACTTCTAATAGATTGTGATTTACCTCTAGCTTCTTGTCCATCGATACGTCCACGACGAGTTGAAATATCACCGATAACTGTACCTAAATATTCATCTGGTGTAACTACTTCAACAAGCATGATAGGTTCTAGTAATACTGGATTACAAACCTTAGCAGTTTCTTTAAATGCTAAACTACCTGCGATTTCAAATGCTGTAGTAGATGAGTCAACATCATGGTATGAACCAAATACTAATCTAGCTTTGATATCAATAGTTGGGTAACCTGCTAAATTACCATTGTCTAAGGCATTTTCAATACCTTTATTAACTGATGGGATGTATTCACGTGGAATTACACCACCAACAATTTCGTCAACGAATTCGTAACCTTTACCTGGGTTAGGTTCAAAAATTACAACTGCATCACCGTATTGACCATGACCACCTGATTGACGTACAAATTTACCTTGTACTTTAGCAGGAGTCTTGATTGTTTCACGGTAAGCAACTTGAGGACGACCAACGTTACATTCAACATTGAATTCTCTTCTCATACGGTCAACGATGATATCAAGGTGTAATTCACCCATACCAGCGATGATTGTTTGACCAGATTCTTCATCTGTATAAGTTTTGAAAGTTGGATCTTCTTCAGCTAATTTTTGTAATGCTACACCCATCTTATCTTGGTCATTCTTAGTTTTAGGTTCAATAGCAACTTGAATAACTGGTTCAGGGAATACCATAGATTCTAGATTTACAATTGCAGATGGATCACATAATGTGTCACCTGTAGTTGTATTTTTTAAACCTACAGCAGCAGCGATATCACCACTATAAACTTCTTTAATTTCTGAACGGTTATTAGCATGCATTAAAAGAATACGACCAATACGTTCTTTGTAGTTCTTAGATGCATTTAAGATATATGAACCTGATTCCATATGACCACGATAAACTCTAAAGAATGTAAGTTTACCAACATATGGGTCAGTCATAACTTTAAATGCTAAAGCTGCAAATGGTTCTTCATCATTAGAATCAACTATTACTTCATTACCATCTTCATCAGTACCTTTAATTTGAGCTACTTCAACTGGAGAAGGTAAATAATCAACTACAGCGTGTAATGCTTTTCTAACACCTTTGTTCTTGAATGCTGTACCACATAGAACAGGGAAGAATTGAACAGATAATGTAGCTTTACGAATAGCAGCTTTTAATTGTTCAACAGGAATTTCTTCACCTTCAAGGTAAGCCATCATTAATTCTTCATCAAATTCAGCAACTGCTTCAATAAGTTCTGTATGATATTTTTCAGCAGTAGCAACTAAATCAGCAGGGATTGGGATTTCATGACCAGCTTCATCTTGGTGGTTAGGTTCATATTCAAATGCAGTCATTGTAACAAGGTCAATGATTCCTTTGAATTGATCTTCAGCACCAATAGGCCATTGAATAGGATGAGCGTTAGCACCTAATCTGTTATGTAATGATTCAACAGAGAATTTGAAATCAGCACCAGTTTTATCCATTTTGTTAACGAATACTAAACGAGGTACTAAATATTCAGTAGCTTGACGCCATACTGTTTCAGTTTGTGGTTCAACACCTGCTTGAGCATCTAATACTGTAATAGCAGCATCTAGAACACGAAGTGAACGAGATACTTCAACTGTAAAGTCTACGTGCCCTGGAGTGTCGATAACGTTAATACGATGTCTAACATTATTTAAACTTTGCCAGTAAACTGTAGTTGCAGCAGAAGTAATTGTAATACCTCTTTCTTGTTCTTGAGCCATCCAGTCCATTTGTGCAGCACCATCATGTGTTTCACCAATTTTGTGGATTTTACCTGCATGGAATAAAATTCTTTCTGAGAATGTTGTTTTACCAGCATCGATGTGAGCCATGATACCGATATTTCTTGTATTTATAAGCGAAACTTCACGAGCCATTTTATTCTCCTAAATTACCATTGGTAGTGAGCAAATGCTTTATTTGCTTCAGCCATACGATGAGTATCTTCACGTTTTTTAACAGAGCCGCCGATACCATTAGCAGCATCCATAATTTCTTTAGCTAATCTTTCTTCCATTGTTTTTTCATTACGAAGACGAGCATAGTTTGTTAACCATCTTAAACCTAAAGTTTGACGTCTTTCTTCTCTTACTTCAACTGGAACTTGGTAGTTAGCACCCCCAACACGGCGGCTTCTAACTTCTAATTGTGGCATAATATTGTTCATTGCTTCTTTGTAAACTTCTAGAGGGTCTTTTCCTGTAACTTTAGCGATACGATCAAAAGCACCATAAATAATTTGTTGAGCAACACCTTTTTTACCATCTAACATAACACTATTTACTAGTCTTGTAACCATTACTGAATTGTAAATTGGATCTGGTAATACAACTCTTTTTGATATGTGTCCTTTACGAGGCATGTAGATTCCTCCTTTCTCTATATTTCCTAAAATGAAATCTTACTACCTAGTAGTTTTTAATAAAACTATTTGATTTTAATTTTTAAATTATTTTTTTGATGCTTTAGGACGTTTTGTTCCATATTTAGAACGTGCTTGTTTACGACCATCTACACCTGTAGTATCCATTGTTCCACGGATAATATGATAACGTACCCCTGGTAAGTCCTTAACACGACCACCACGGATTAATACAACGCTATGTTCTTGAAGTTTGTGTCCTTCACCAGGAATGTAAGCAGTAACTTCGATACCATTACTTAAACGAACACGGGCCATCTTTCTGATAGCTGAGTTAGGTTTCTTAGGTGTCATTGTGCTTACACGTGTACAAACACCTTTCTTTTGAGGACTGTTAATTTCAGTTTGTTCTTTCTTTAAACTATTGAAACCAATTCCTAAATGAGGTGATTTAGACTTTCTAACTTTGTCTACACGGCTTTTACGTACTAATTGATTAATTGTAGGCATTTTATATTCTCCTTTCGTCTAACTTTAACATCTTTTATTGGTGAGATATTCCACGAAACCAGGCGTTTCATATATCCCTAAAATATAGTATTGACAGAGCCAACACTAAAACCTTAGATATTATACCACTTTTATACTTTTCTTGCAACCTATATGCTTATTTTTTCCTAATATTTACCTCTTTATACAAAAATAAATCTCCTCACAAGAAGAGAATAAAAAGGAACTAGCATGTATTTCACTAATTCCTGTATCTTTACTTAATTCTATAATAAGAAATATTTTTTCCTTGACCTACTCTATTAATTTCACCTAACCCAATTAGTTTTCTTAAAGCTCCTTCAATTGAGCTTATACTTAAAGATGGACAAAGTTCTTTAATATCTTGTTTTGTGAATTTTCCAATTTTAAGATATGTAGCTTCTCTTACTATCTCTAATGCAGATTTTTTAGTTTCTATTAAATTAAATCTTTCTTCAAAATCTTTATACGCAGACAGTATTGTACCTAAAATATACTTAATAAACGGAACTTTATTTTCTTCTCCTTCATGCCAATTATATTGTGATTCATTTAATGAATAATAATATAGGTCTTTATTTTTTGCAATCTTTGCTTCAAGTGAAATATACTTTCCAACATAAAAACCACATCTATATAATAATAATGTTGTAAGTAATCTACTCATTCTACCATTTCCATCATTAAATGGGTGAATACATAAAAAATCATGAATAAATGTTGGAATTGCAATTAATGGTTCTACTTCCATATTTCCAATTACTCTGTTATATTCATTGCATATACTTTCTAGTGCAATAGGTGTATCAGTAGGACTTAGTGGAGTAAATAATGTTTCGACATGCCCATCTGGATATGTTGCACTTATATAATTTTGAACTGTTTTAGTTTTACCTGCAATCGGATTATTCATATGACTATATAGTATTTTATGAAGTTGTAAAATATGATTCTTTGTAATTGGAATTGCATCAAAACTTTCATGAATAATATTTAGTACATCACGATATCCTGCTATTTCTTGTTCATTTCTATTTTTTGGTGTTGTCTTCTCAGCAACTAATTGTTTAATTCTTGTATTAGTAGTAACAATACCTTCAATGGCATTTGATGCTTCAGTACTTTGAATTTTCGCAATTTCAACAAATTTTTCTAATTGCTCAGGCTTTTGTTTTAAATACATTTCTTGTTTCCCAGCTTCTTTATATATTGCAGCAATTAAAGAAAGTATTTCTGAATCCCATTTTTCTTCTTTTATTTTAGAATAATTAAAAGTTCTCATACTCTTACCCTCCGTACTATTCCCTTAAATCATATCATAAAATAAGGGAATAGTCAATTAATTAAGGTTATTTTTTCAAATTATTATTGATATTATTATATATCATTTTTTCAAAAATATGTATCCTTAAAGAAAAAATAGATTCTAATATAGCCTTACTTATTAGATAAGTATTCTATTAAATTAAATTTGTGATTATATTTAATAGACGCATTCTTATCTTTTTCAATAATAAAGTCGTTTAAATTTATATTATTCAAAGCAGCAATAGCGAAAGCATAATGAATTACATCCACTAATTCATTTCCTAATTGTTCTTCTAAATATTCATTTTCCTTTGCTTTTCTGCCATCTCGTTTATTTAAAACTTCTGCAACTTCACCAATTTCTTCTACTAATTTCATAAATAAACTAGAATCTATTCCATAATTTTTATATGTTTCATATAAGTATTCTTCATAATCTTTTATTGTAACGTTCATTGTAATTCCTCCATAAATTCTTATATCATAATACCATTATTTATTATATCTTAAAAATTTATTATTCTGTTTAATTTAAAATCTCTTACTTAAGATTATAAAGTTTTGTAAATTTATTTTTTAAATATTCAACATAGTATGATGCATCAAAACTCTTACCTGTTGATATCTTCATAAGTTCATCTGGTGTTTTAGTTGAACCAAAAATATGAATTTTCTCTTTTAACCAGGCATTAATTTTACTTAAGTTTTCCTCACCAATTACTTTTTCAAAATCAAGATCTTTTTTCATTGCATCAAGCATTTGAGCACCATACGCGCTACCTAAAGCATAAGTAGGGAAATATCCAAAACTTCCTCCTGCCCAGTGTACATCTTGTAAAATTCCTTCTTTGTCAGTAGGAACATCAATTCCTAAATATTCTTTATATAACTTATTCCAAATAGAAGGAAGTTCACAAACATCAACATCAGATTCTATAATTAGTTTTTCGATTTCATAACGAACCATAATATGTAAAGGATATGTAAGTTCATCTGCTTCAGTTCTAATTAATGAACATTCTACATTATTAATATATTTATAAAATTCATCTAGTGTAACATCTTTTAATTCTTCGCTAAAGATGCTTTTTAACTTAGGATAATGTCTTACCCAAAATTCATAACTTCTTCCAACAATGTTTTCATAGAATCTTGATTGTGATTCATGCATTGCCATTGAAGCACCACCACCTAAAAGTGTTGAATCAAGATCTGGATTACTTTGTTGTTCATATGTTGCGTGTCCTAATTCATGAATACAAGAGAAAATACTAGAAATTAATAAATCTTCATAATAATGATTAGTAATTCTAACATCAGTTGTTCCATATCCACTAGTAAACGGATGTTCGCTTTCTTTGATTAATCCACGTGATTTATCAAAACACATTACATCCATTAAATAATTAGCAAACTCTTTTTGTTTATTGATATCAAATAATTTATCTTTTAATGATACTTCTAAAGGTTCTAGACTATTAATCTTATGTACTAAAGGAACAATTTCAGCTTTTAATAAGCTGAAGAACTTATCATATTTTTCTTTAGTCATTCCTTCTTCATAAATATCAAGTAATACGTCATAACCTTTTAATTCTTCAGTTTCTAAATATTTAACATACTTTTTATTAAACTTAATAATCTCAGAAAGGGTAGATTCAAACTTTTTATAATCATTATTAACTTTAGCATCAGCCCATATACTTTGAGCTTTAGATATTAAAATACTATATTCAACAAGTTCTTCCATTGGAACTTTTAATGAATTTAATAAATCTTTATAAACTTTTTTAATTTCAACTTTTAATACATCATCTAGCGAATCAATATTTTCATATAATACTTTTACACATTCAATATATTCTTCACTTCGCTCTAATCGGTAACTCATTTCAGAAAGAACACCAACTTGTTTACTTCTTTCCTCTAAACAGCCAACAGGAGCTTCTGTTTCAGAGTCCCAACTAATAATGGTTCAATAAAATCTTTTGAGATTTTGAGATTTTAAGATTTTGAGATAATTAATAAATTCTTTTGAGATTATTTGTAAAATCTTTTGAGATGAAAAAGAGATTTGTATTCAAAATACAAACCTCTTT
>SVBG01000008.1 GCA_015059015.1 Erysipelotrichaceae bacterium | reverse complement strand
TTGCTACCTCGTTCGACTTGCATGTATTAGGCATGCCGCCAGCGTTAATCCTGAGCCAGGATCAAACTCTCAATAAATTTTATCCTAACTCCACCTGTTATGTTTAGTTTTCAAAGATCAAATAATTCGACCGCTTTTCATAGCGTCTTTAATAGTATATCACATTTTGATATTCTTAGTCAAGTTTAATGCACTTTTTTACAAAATTTTTGTTTTTTAACATTAATATTTTACAGCAAATGTTGTGCCTCTCACAAAACCTTAAATAGTATATCATATTTCAAAAGTCATTGCAAACAAGATGCTCACAAAAAATTAATAAAATATAAGGAATTTTTATGATTCCTTATATTTAACTAACAATAATTATTTAAAAATTCATAGTTGCAGCAAGAATAATATAGGTAATATATAAAATTAATAAAAGAGCTCCTTGAATTTTAGTAAATTTTTTATATATTAAAGTTGGAACAACTGCTACAAGAGATATTAATAAACAAGCTGGAATATCTAAATACATGCTTTGTGGTTCAATAATCAATTGACCTTTACTTATAAACGAGCACACGGGTAAAATAAGCACTAAATCTATAATATTAGCACCAATTATATTACCAACACCAAGATCACCTTGCTTTTTAACGATTGAAGTAACTGTAGTAATTAATTCTGGCAAACTTGTTCCAATCGCTACAATAGTTATCGCAATTATACCATCACTAATTCCTATAGATGAAGCCAATAATTTAGCATTTTCAACTAATAAATCCGCACCTAAAATTATTCCTGCAGCTCCTACAATAAATTTAATAATATTTATGATTAAAGTTTTAGTCTTAACCTTAACTCGATCAGTTGCATCATTTTTTTCTACAATATTAGAACTGTTTTTAGCACACACTGCTGTTTCATACATATAATAAATTAAAATAATAAGCAACAATACACTTGGTAAAATACCGAATGATCCAGTTAATCCAAAAATAAATATTATTAATGTCGAAGCAATAATCAAAATAGATTTAATCCCAAAATCTCTTCTTTCAATAACTCCACCAATAAAAATTGCACTGATAGCCAAAATTAACCCCGTATTAGCCGTAACGCTTCCAACAGCATTACCAATCGAAATAGCATAATTTCCTCCAGTTACAGCAATAATTGAAACAATCATTTCAGGTAAAGTAGTCGCAATACTAACTATTGTTGCTCCTATTAAGAATTTAGGCATTTTTAAAACTTCCGCTACCCAAACAGCAGCATCAACAAAAAAATCGCCACCTTTAATTATAAAAACAATACCTACAATCAACAATACTACTGCTAGCCAAACATTAGATGTAGTTGGTAAAATAGAAACAAACATAATTTTTCCTTCCTTATTATATACATTTTTATTATATACATTTTTTATATTATAACAAATTTTTTTCAAATATCAAGCAAAAAACTCTATCAAAAAAAGAAAAAAACTCTACCTCAAAAAAATAGATAGAGTTTTAAAAAACGTTTTTGTAAAAAATAAAAAACATATAAAAAACAATATAAAAATAACATTATTTAGTTTAATTAGATGTTTTATTATTAAATTTTTAATTTTTTGCTAAGAGAATACTTCCTATACTATATCATAATATCAAATCACAGAAAATTAAAGTCCAACAAAAACATCATTTTTTTCTTCTTCTTTACTTTTTAAAATGTAAAACATATGAACATACTTTAAGAAATTAGAATCCACTTTATCAAACACTTGATAAGTATTGCCCTTATAATAAATATTCATCTTCTTCTTTCCAAGATATGTAACAGCTTCAATATTTTCGAATTCAAAAATATAACATTCTTTTTTATTTTCAATACACACTTCAAATCGATCAGGAAAAATTTTAATTTTACCATAGCCTAATTTTTTTTTACTCTTATATAACCTAGGCATTGTTAAATTAACATCATCTTCATAAATACATTCATTATTTTCACATCGAATTTGCTTAACAATTTTTAGTTGATAATCATACCAATCAGAAACATTTTTAATTTTAAAATTGTTATTTTCACTTTTAAATGTTAAATCACTATTATAAGTAGCTTGAAAATTACAGTTACAACATTCAACAGCATTACCTCTAGATTTTAGTGAATGAAAAGCACCACAGACAGGACAAACATACAACACTCTTTCTAAATACATCGCATTTTTAGAGGATCTATAATTATCATAATAATTCAAATCATCAACAGATAAATTTTCCACAATAATATCATATAGTTCATCAAGTTCTAAATCTTTATAATCCTCATAAGATAATATTTTCCTTATTTCACAATGCATTTTTCCTTTTCTAACACCTTTACCCCATCTAGGTTCAGTACCATAGCCACCATGAATATTAAATAACACAATAGGTAATTTTAATGACTTAGCAAGTTTTGCAATCGATTTATCTATATTTCCTAATTTTCCAGTAACAGTTCGATTCCCTTCAGGAAAAATACAAATCGTTCCATTTTCTTTTGAAACTTTAATACAAGATTTAATCGCAGTCAAATCACTTTTTTTACTCTTCATTTTAGGAATCGGATTAACCAAAAACTTAATTAACTTTCCTAAAAAGAAATGTTGGAATAAATCAGTAGACGCCATATAATAAAGTGGTTGTTTAAAATGAGAACCAACAATAAAAGGATCTAAAGAAGTCACATGATTCGATAAAATTAGAGTTGGATAATCAATTTCTTTAAATATCTTTACATTAAGATTGTACTTAGATTTAAAATGAAGTTTAAATATCGGTCTAATAATTGCAGTAACAATTTTATGTCTTTTTTTACACCACATAATTCCACCTCTTCTTATTAACATTATTTATTACTATTATATTTTACTACTTTTTATAAAAAAAATCAAAAACTTTAATAACATTGTATATAAAATAATTAAAAATATAATAGTAATCCATTTTTATTTATATTCATTCACTTTTCACTTTTTGTTTAACTTCATAAACTTCCATAAACAATGAAGCACCAAGAATTAAAACCGCACCAATAATTCCTAACAAAGTCATTTGTTCTTTTAAAATAATAGCAGATAAAATAATAGCAACAACAGGATCAACATAGCTAAACAAAGAAATAAATTGTGTTTTAACTTTAGTCATACTACCAAAATAAAGAACATAAGCAATTCCAGTATGAATAATTCCTACAATTAAGATTAATATTAAAACTTTAAAATTTAACTCAGTACCATCAAACGATCTGTTAATAATTAAATAAGGAATAAGAATGATCGCACTAAAAAAAAGTTGAATTAGAGTTTTGTAAAAAGCATTTTCTACTTTTATTTTTTTATTTATTATCACAACAATAGCATAAAAGACGGCAGCGGCAAGCCCATACAACACACCAATAATTGTATTTTTATCATTTAAACCAGTTTCAAAAACTCCAGAAACAAACACCATCCCAATAAAAGCAAGCATCATACAAACAATATTTACAACATTTAACTTTTCTTTAAATACAAAAGGAGATGCAAACATTACAAAAATCGGAGCCATGTAATAACACAATGTAGATGTTGCAACACTAGTATATTTATAAGATTCAAATAGAAACAACCAGTTTATTCCTATTAAACATCCTGAAACTATTAACAGCAAACTATATTTTTTTAATTCTTTTAAATTAATTTCGTCTTTTCTTATAAGCAAAAACAAAACTAAAAATAAAGTTCCAATTACTCCTCGACTAAACGAAATAACAGCCGAATCCAACGGAATAAATTTTCTAAATATGCCAATTGTTCCAAAAATAAACATTGAAATAATAAAAATAATCTTGTCTTTCATTTATTCTCCTTTTTAATTTTCATCATTTTTAAATTCTTATTTAAAATTATAACACACAGTTTTAACAATAAACATCTATTAGCATATTTTTTAAAAAAGTTATTTATCAGTAAGCACCAATAAATAACTATAAAATTAAAACAATTCATCTAATAGTAAATAATATTTTAATTTATTATAATCAGGTTCAATATCTAAATATTCAAATAATAAATTTGGATCAAAATCAAGATATTTTTTATTGCCATACGTACCATTAAAATTATTTTTTAAGCTACGATAACATAACGCTATATCACGCCATTTATCCCCAACACCAGCATCTCCTAAATCAATGAATCCACTAATTTTTTCTCGTTCAATAAATATATTTGGTAAACAAAAATCACCATGAGAAAATACAGGTTCATAACTTGGTTTATTTTCTTCAAGCCATTTTAAAAGTTTCATAGGATTTTCAAATCCATTAATACCAAAAGTTTCTGGTTCTACATTATCTAAATCTACTAAATCATTTTCAACTCTGTATTTTGCTTCGCATAATTCAGTATTAATATCACGAATACGCGGACAATCAGAAATATCAAGTTTCCATAACATCCTAAAAGCACTAGCCAACAATTTTAAAAGTTCATTAGGATTTTCTAAAAAGAATTCATCACAAGCCATATTCCCTGTTATCTTACTCATTAGCAAATATCCATAATCATCTTTTATTTCATAACAAATTACTTTTGGTACTGGTATTTTATTATTAAGCCATTCCATCACTTCAATAGTTTTTAAAAAATTCTCACTATATTTTTCAATTTTTAAAACCATATCATCAAAAACAATTATTTTAGAACCTGACATCCCAATATTATCTAGTTTATATGACTTCCCAGCAATTATTTTCTTAATAGAATCAGGGATATTATTCATTACTTATTCCTCTTTGTTTAGTTCAAAGCACATAATTGTTTCTATATGAGAAGTATGCGGAAAAAGATCAACTGGTTTAACAAATTTAACTTTATAACCATTATCAACAAGCATTCTAGCATCACGTGCAAGAGTTGAAGGATCACAAGAAATATAAATAACTTTTTTAATTTCCATTGAAATAATAGTATCAATAAACTTTTTATCGCAACCTTTTCTAGGTGGATCCACAAAAATCACATTAGGTCTTATATCTCTTTCCATCCATTTAACAATCTGTTCTTCTGCTTTTGCACATACAAACTCAATATTCTTAACTTTATTTAGTTTTGCGTTAGCTTTTGCATTTTTAATCGCCTCATCAACTATTTCAACACCATACACATGTTTTACATGTTTTGACGCAATAATGCCTATTGTACCAATACCACAATATGCATCAATTACAACATCATCACTAGAAAGTTTAGCTTTTTCAATCGCAATACTATAAAGTTTTTCACATTGTTCATGATTGACTTGATAGAAAGATTTTGCACCAATATTAAACTTACACCCACAAAGCTCATCAGTGATTGTATCTTTCCCATATACTGTAACACATTTTTCACCCAAAATTGTGTTACCTTTTTTATCATTAAGATTTAATATTATAGATACAACTTTTGGATAACGTTTAATAATTTTATCTATTGCTATATTTAAATCATTTTTCTTCATAAATTCTAGTGACTTAACAATTAAAACAATCATATACTCACTTTCATCATGATTTTTTCTAACTAAAATATGTCTTAAATCACCTTTATCAACTTTTTCATTATAACCTGTTGTGCCAAACTCACAAAGCACATTCTTTGTAAACTTAACAATTTCAGTAGAATATTCAGTTTGAATAAAGCATTCATTTAAAGGAATAATATCATGTGTTTCTCTTTTATAAAAACCACAAATCGTTTTACTCTTAACACATCCTACAGGAACTTGAACTTTATTTCGATAATAAAGATTTTGACTCGACATTCCTTCTACAAGTTCAACATTTAAATTTTCAAAACCACCAAGTTTTTTAAGCGTATTCTTAACCATTTGTTCTTTAAAAAGCAGTTGACCTTTATACGACATATGCATAATATTACAACCACCACACTCTGCATATTTAGGACATATCGGTTTATTACGATAAGGAGAATGATTTTCATCAAATAGTCTCAACATTGTAGCATAAGCGTAAGTCTTTGACATTTTTGTTATTTCAACAAAACCTTGTTCCTTATCTAATGCACCAAATACAAATAAAGGAAAATTAGTATATTCTACACCTTTTCTATCTTTTCCATCAATTCTAGCAATTGCAAGTCCTTCATGAGTATATCCTGAAAAAGTTACTTTAAATCTTCCACCTTTTTCAATGTATTTTTCTTTTATAACTTTATTTTCCATTAGTTCCTCTTTCTACTATACGCAAGACCACCTCTTGAAGTTTCACGGTATTCTTCTCGTAAATCTCTTCCTGTTTGCTCCATTACTTCAATAGCATCATCAAAAGTAATTCTATGAACACCTTTTGTAAGAATTGCATAGTTAGCACAATTATAAGCTTGCATTGCTGCCATTGCGTTTCTTTCAATACAAGGAATTTGTACTAATCCATCAATCGGATCACAAGTCATTCCTAAATGATGTTCTAAACCAATTTCAGCCGAATATTCAATTTCTCTTAATGTTCCACCTTTTATGTAAGTAAGTGCAGCAGCAGCCATTGCACATGCCACACCAACTTCTCCTTGGCACCCTACTTCAGCACCAGATATTGATCCATTAGTTTTAACTAAATTACCAATTAACCCAGCAACACATAAAGATTCCAATATTTTAGTTTCTGTTACATGATTTCTAATTTTTTCAGCATATAAAACAGCTGGTACAACACCAGATGCACCACATGTAGGTGCTGTAACAATTACACCACCACTTGCATTTTCCTCCGCAACACCAAGTGCAGCAGCATATACAAGTGTTTCATGGGATGGATATTTTAAATATTCACTATATACACTAGCAGATTTTCTTTCTACATTTAATCCACCCGGTAAAATACCATTCGTAAATAAACCCCTGTTGATTGCATTGAACATTGATGATAAAATTTCTTTTAAATAATCTAGAATTTCTTTGCCCTCGTATTTTAAAACATATTGATAAAAATTTAAATTATTTTCTTCACAAAATTCAATTATTTCTTCCATTGATTTATGTGGATAAGTTTCATCGCTAAATTCATCACGAGACTCATCAAGTTCTTTTAAACTTCCTCCACCCACACTAAATACAAGCCATTTTTTTATTCTTTCACCATTTTTATATGCTTCAAATTTAACACCATTAGGATGATATCTATATACAACCTCAGGTTTAAAATGAATTTTTGTTTTTTCTTTCCCCAAAATTCTTAAGATGATTTCATCAGTTAAATGACCTTTTCCAGTTGCAGCTAAACTTCCATAAAGTTTTACTACATAACTATCAGCATCAGGAGTATCAATTAAAAATTTCTCTGCCGCAACAGCAGGTCCCATAGTATGAGAACTAGACGGACCATTACCAATTTTATATAACTTTCTAATCGACTCCATATTTATTTTTCACCTTTTGCAGTTTCTTCAGAAATAATTTGTGAAACTCTAGTTGCAGCCGCAGCTGCAATTGCACCTACAATATCATCTAAAAAAGTATGACAACTAGGTTTTCCAGGTTTACCTTCTTCATTTAACGCTTTAACAATACCAGGTTTATTTACATCGATATCACCAAAATTAGTTTGACCAATCGCACCATAAAGTCGTGCAATATCAAGTCCAAATATCTCATCAACTCCAAATACGCCTAAATCATTAAATATAATATCTTGAATAGGCCCTTCAAATAGCCCCATTTCTGCAAGTCTATCAATTTCAGCACCAAGTTGTAATAAATGAAATGTATCACGAAGTGATAAAATCTTTTCAACACTTAAAATGCATTCATTAATATCAATATCTTTATTATATCTAAGTTGTTGATTATATGCAATTTCAGCTATTTCTAATACAGTTACTCCACGACTTTCTAATTTTTCAATATTAAGTCGTTTCATTTCATCTCTTGAATAATATAATTTAGGTTCCATAATTTTCTCCTATAAATATTTTCTTAATCCACCATTAATAAAATCTCGAGCATTCATCATTTTTTTACCAGCTGGTTGGATAGTTAAAAGTTCTAACACAGTGCCTTCGCCACAAGCTATCATTAACCTATTTTTCTTATGTAATAAAATAGTACCTGGAGCCTCAGTTGTAACTTCATCAACTAGAGTTGAATCAAACACTTTAATTTGATCACCTTTTAATTCAAAATAAGCAATTGGATTTGGATTATATGCTCTTATATGGTTAAACACAGATCTAGCTGGTTTATTAAAGTCAAGTACTTTTTCTTCATTAGTTATGTTATACGCAAAAGTAGCTAAACTTTCATCTTGCTTTACTGGATTAATTTTACCTTCTATTAATAAAGGAATAGTTTCCATAAGTAAATCTCTTGCGGCAAGGCTTAACTTTTCAAACATCGTTCCACAGTTATCAGTATCTTCTATTTTTACTTTAACAGTGTTTAATACATCACCCGCATCCATTTTCTTTTCCATATACATAATTGATACGCCAGTATAATCACATCCATCTTTAATCGCTTGATGAATAGGGGCTCCACCACGATATTTAGGTAAAAGCGATGCGTGACAATTAATCGATTTATATTTTGGACTATGTAATAATTTTGTACCAACAAACTGTCCATATGCTGCAGTAACAATCAAATCAGCATCTAAATTAATCAAACTTTCATACTCTTCTTTGATATGTTCTGGTTGATAGACCATTAAACCATGTTCAAGGGCATATTTTTTTACTGGCGTTGGCGTTAACACGCGGTGACGTCCAACTTCTTTATCAGGTTGTGTAACAACCGCAACAACTTCATATTTATTATTTAATGCTTCTAAAATTGGAACACTAAACTCAGGTGTTCCCATAAAAATAATTTTTAACATTTTATCACCTATAATTTTCTTGGATATTTATCAAATATAACAACAGTTTGACTATTTTGATAACGTTCATACACTGCTTTATACACATCATTAATTTTACTATAATTATGTTTTACAATTAATACAACACCACCATACCCTTTAGAATATGTAGGACCAATAATATAAAGTTTATCACATAATTCTTTTAATACTTTTTTAATATTATTAGCTACACTAAACATTTCATTATATGTTGTCTTAATTATAATTCTATTGACATGATAGAAAGGTTCATTATGCATTAACTTTCTATTCATAATTTCTGTTTTCATAAATGCTTTATAATCACCTGTAATAAAATTCACTAGTGGACTAGAATCAATGTGTGTTGTTTGAACTATTAACTTGCCACTATTATTCTTAACATGTTCTTTACTATATACAAGTAAATTATATGCTCTACTTTCTGCATCATAACTAGGTGTTTTCAAAACAGAATCAAAATTAATAATACCTACAGTTTCTATATTATTATTAACAATACTTTTTGAAAAAGTTTCAGTTGTTATGATTACATCTACCTTTTTATCTTCTATTAAACTCATTTGAAGACTAAATTCTTCAAAATTATTATTATCAACAATGCATAAAGTTTTATATTCTGGAAAATTATTTTTAATAAGTTCATTAACACTTTCAATCCCAATACCACCAAAACGTAACGTTGTATTGAAACACTTTTCGCATTTATTAAGAAAATCTTTTCGATATCCACAAGCAGGACATAGTAAAATATTTTTATTTTCGTTATAGTTTAAACTAATTTCACAATTAGGACATTTAGGAACATCTCCACAACTAGGACATAATACATAATTACTATAGCTTTTATTATTAACAATGAGTAAACTTTGTAGATTATTTTGTTTAGTTTTTATCAAAGCATTTTTAAGTCTTTTTGATAAATATGTATTATTTCCTTGTTTCAATTCATCTAACATATTTACAACTTCAACATTAGTGTTAACTGAAACATTACTATTGTCCACAATTTTATAAATTCCTTTTAATCCATAACAATAAGTAGATACAGCAGGAGAAATAGACTCCATAATAAATAAAGCATTCGAAGTATAACTTAAAAAATAAATTGCTTTATGGAGGTCATATCTTGGACTTTGATCATTATAATAATTATCACTTTCTTCATCCATCATAAAATACATTCCAACATTTTGATATGGTAAAAAAGCACCTTTAGGAGTAGTAACAATTACTTGATAACTATCATTTAATATCTCCGTGTAATAATCTAAATATTCACCAGATGAAACTCTCGAATTAATACACGCAACACTCAAATTTAAATGTTTTCTAATTAAACTAGCATATTTAACACTACTTAAAATATCAGCACAAAGAACTACAACGTTCTTTTCACTTGCAATCATTTCTTTTATCAAAGATAACAATACATCTTCTTTTTCAGAATTTGAAGATGGTATATATAAATAAGGAATTTTAGATTCTTTTAAGAACTTTTCTTTAGTAGGCTTAACAAATTCACTTTCTTCAAAATTATTTATTTCACTAACAGCTACGTTGTGAGTTTTAATTCTTAAGGTACGTTCTTTTTTTACATCCAAAAATCCTTTTTTTATAAGATCTTTTAACATATACAAAGAAATTTCATAATTATCTAATATTTCATTTTCTGTTAGCATTATAGAATCTTTATAGTGATTTAAAAAATCTACTTTTAAAGGATTTCTAATTGTATTTAAATAATTATAATAATTACTCATATTCACAGTATATTTAGAAACATACTTATATTTTACTATTTGTTTAGTTTCATAACTAATTTCAATATTACCATTTTTTATTTCTTTTAATATTTTACTATGATATCCATCTAATTTTTTATTTACTTCAATTATTTCTTTCCCACCAAATAGTTCAACTAGTGTTGCATCTATATTTGAAGAATTCTTAACAATTAAATATTTAAAAGTTTTTAAGTTAAGTGCACTTGGTATCATTAAATTTAAAACTCTTATTAGAGGACAAATCGTATCATCTTTTAAATACTCCGCTAATTTTAATTGTAGGGGTGTAATTATAGGTTTTAAATCCAATAATTCAATAATAGGCTTAATTTCGCCTTTAAATTTACGTTCCTCATAAACATCTAAAACATATCCCATTACAAGACGATTTCCAAGACCAAACTCAACTTTTACTCTTGCCCCTATATTAATATAAGGAGCAATATCACTAGGAACAAGATATTCATACATTTGATCTACACTTGAACTTGTTACATTAATTACTACACTTGCAAACATGATAATCCCTCCTTTTTTATAATTATAACATATTTTTCTTTTTTTTGAAAGTAACATAATAAAAAGCATTGTAAAATTATTACAATGCTTTAAAATTTATTCAATTTTATAATTTCTTAATATCAAATTGTTCAAGAGATTCATCAGTAGAGATTTCAACTTTTTCAACAAGCCCCGTACCAGCAGGAATTAATCCACCAATAATGATATTTTCCTTTAAGCCTTCTAAGTTGTCTACTTTACCTCTAATTGCAGCTTCAGTAAGAACACGTGTTGTTTCTTGGAATGATGCAGCAGCTAAGAATGAGTCACTCTTTAGTGATGCTCTTGTAATACCTAGAACTACTGGTTTAACTGCAGGAATACGAATTCCATTTTCACAACATTCTTTAAATACACGATATAATTCAGGTTTAGAAATTAGTGTACCAGGTAAAAGATTAGTTTCACCAGAATCAATGACCACTACTTTTTGTAGCATTTGTTTTACAATAATTTCAACGTGCTTATCTGAAATTTCAACAGCAGCAGCAGTACGATAAGATTTTTGAATTTCTTTTAAAATGTATTTTTGAACCTTATCAACTGATGATACTCTTAATAATTCTTTAATATTTACTGTACCTTCACTGATTAAATCACCAGCTTCAACATGGTCTCCAACTTTAACAACAGCTTTCTTACCAGCATCAGTTAAATAAACTTTATCATTATCAGGAATATCACTATGAATCTTAATTTCATAACGTGAATCTTTTACAAGTTCAACTGATTCAACAACACCTTTGATTTCAGAAATAATACCTTGACCTTTTGGAGCACGTGCTTCAAATAATTCTTGTACACGTGGAAGACCTTGTGTGATGTCATCACTACCAGATGCAACCCCACCTGAGTGGAACGTTCTCATTGTTAACTGAGTACCAGGTTCACCGATAGATTGAGCGGCAACAATACCAACAACTTCACCTTTTTCAACAAGTCCATTAGTAGAAAGGTCAGAACCATAACACTTAATACATACACCAACAGGGCAATTACATGTAAGATTAGTTCTTACTTCAACTTCAGTAATACCAGCTTTTTCAATTGCATCAGCAATATCACCATCAATTAATTGTCCCTTATTTACAAGAAGAACTTTCTTATTACCAACTTTACCATAAACAGGTTTTGCAGCAAAACGACCAACAATACGATCTTTTAACGCAACTAATAAATCACCTTTTGGATCAAATGTAGGGTCTTTTTCATCCTTCTTATAAAGTTTAGTCATAACTAAACCTTTATCAGTACCACAATCTTCAGCAGTAATTGTGATATCTTGGCTTACGTCAACTAAACGTCTAGTCAAATAACCTGATTCAGCAGTCTTAAGCGCTGTATCGGTAGAACCCTTACGAGCACCATGCGTTGAAATGAAGAAGTCAGACATTGACATACCTTCAGAGAAGCAGGCTTTTACTGGAATTTCCATTGATTCCCCATTCGGTTTAGCCATCAGACCACGCATACCAGCAAGTTGAACGAAGTTAGATGAACTACCACGGGCACCAGAATCTGCCATTAAGAAGATATCATTAATAGAAGCTTCTTCTTTCATGACTTTCTTGATTTCTTTTTCAATCGACTCTTTTGTTAATTCCCAAATCTTAATAACATTACGTTTACGTTCTGAGTCTAACATGATACCACGGCGATATAACTTATTATATTTCTTAACAAGTTCATCAGCTTCTGCAATAAGTTGATATTTCTTTTCAAGAATTCTAACATCAAACACTGAAATAGTAACACCAGAAATTGTTGAATAATAGAAACCTAAATCCTTCATCTTATCTAGTGTAAGAGATGTTTCAGCAAGTTTACATTGTTTAAACACTTCAGAAATAATTGCAGATAAAGTCTTTTTCTTCGCAGGTTGGCCAAGAGGCATTTTTGAGATAGCTTCTTTATAGTTAGTTCCACGTTTAATGAAATAATATTCAGGTGTTCCAACTCTTAAGTTATTTAAAGCTTTATCTGGGTCTGTTTCATTAAAGTATACAAAATGTTCAGGGAATACTTGGTTAAAGATTAATTTACCATATGTAGTAACAATAAACATATCTTTTAATTGTTCATTTAGTTTAACCTTTTCTTCATATTTAGGATCATTTGGATCTAAATTAACAAATGGTTTATCAATTGCACGACCTGGCATTACAAAACGTGTATGGAAGTCAATTTCATGTTTTTCATAAGCATGTTCAACTTCTGATATATCTTTAAACGCTTTGCCTTCACGACCTACAACTAAGAATTTACCAACACTTGGAGCAAGGCCAGCCTTAACATCTTCATTTAATGCTTCAATATCACGATATAATTCTTCATCATTAACAATAATTTGGTTGTCAAACTCAAATACTCGATATTCATAAGCTTCATATAATTCTTCAAAAGTATTATAAATTCTATCTGGTTGACTTCTTTCAATTGTTAAATAATAGTTACCAATAATCATATCTTGAGATGGTGTAACTACTGGTTTACCATCTTTTGGAGCAAGAATATTTTTAGATGCAAGCATTAACATTCTAGCTTCAGCTTGTGCTTCTTCTGATAGTGGTACATGCACTGGCATTTGGTCACCGTCAAAGTCAGCATTAAAAGCTGTAGTTGAAAGAGGGTGTAAACGAATTGCTTTACCTTCAACAAGAACCGGTTCAAACGCTTGAATTGAAAGTCTATGAAGAGTAGGAGCACGGTTTAATAAAACCGGATGTTCTACAACTATCTTTTCAAGCGCATCCATTGCTTCTGGAGCTCCTTTTTCAATTAACTCCTTAGCACGTTTGATACCTGCTTTATCTCTCTTTTCTTCACTAATTGGGTTACCATTAGCATCGACTTGATTTTCATCAACCATTTGATGTTTACGTAAATAGCTAATAATAAATGGTTTAAATAAGATTAAAGCCATTTCACGAGGTATACCACATTGGTACATCTTTAAGAATGGTCCTACACAAATAACCGAACGACCTGAATAGTCAACACGTTTACCTAGTAAGTTTTGACGGAAACGACCTTGTTTACCACGAAGAATATCTGATAAAGATTTTAAAGGACGATTCTTTTCTTGTGCAACTTTCTTATTACGTTTTGAGTTATCAATTAACGCATCAACTGCTTCTTGTAAAAGACGCTTTTCGTTTTTAGTAATAAGGTCTGGTGCGCCTAGTTCAAATAACTTACGAAGACGTGTATTACGGTTAATAATACGACGATATAATTCATTAAGGTCAGTAGTTGCAAATCTGCCACCTTCAAGCAGAACCATAGGTCTTAAATCAGGTGGTATAACTGGAATAACATCCATTACCATCCATTCAGGTTTATTAGTTTTTGATTGAATGAATGCTTCAACAATTTCAAGACGCTTAATTAATTTTTCTTTTCTTTGTTTAGTAGCAGTTTTTAATTCTAAACGAATTTCTGCCATAAGTTGTGGTAAATTAAGATTACTTAATAAGTACTTAATTGTTTCAGCACCTGTAGTTGCTTTATAACGTCCATAGAAACGACGTTTATACATTGCATGTTCTTGTTCAGTTAAAATTTGTCCTACTGATAATTCAGTAATATCATCATTAACTTCTACTACTAAATAAGATGCTAAATATACAATTTCTTCTACTTCTTTAGTTTTCATTTCTAATAAAATAGCAATTTTACTAGGTGAATTTCTTAAATACCAAGTATGAACAACTGGAGCCGCTAAAGCAATATACCCCATACGTTCACGACGAACTTTTGAAGAAGTAATTTCAACACCACATTTTTCACAAATACGATGTTCACCAACAATCTTACGCGCAGTTTTACCACAAGCACATTGATTATCTTTTGTTGGACCAAAAATTACTTCACAGAATAACCCATCACGTTCTGGCTTTTGAGTACGATAATTTAGGGTTTCATGTTTCTTAACTTCACCTCTTAAGACAAGTTCTTTTGTTTCACCATTATCATCAATATAAGTAACTTTGTCTTTTTTCTTAGGATCGTATTTAAATTCTTTTCCTTGAAGTTCGGGATTTGCCCAAGAAACAATTTCTTCAGGCGATGCAATCCCAATTTTCATATATTTATATTTTCTCAAAAGGAATTCCTCCTATTTTATATTTCTATAGGCCACGCTTACTAGCTTGTGCCTCTGTAAATTGATCTACTAAACTTTCGTTAACAACATCATTTCCATCTTGGTCAATTAACTTAACACTTAAACCTAGACCTTGAAGTTCTTTAACCATTGCACGGAATGCTTCTGGAACACCTGCTTCAGGAATTGGATCACCATCAACGATAGCTTTATAAACTTTATTACGTCCAATAATATCATCTGACTTAATAGTCATCATTTCTTGTAATGTATGAGCAGCACCATATGCTTCTAGAGCCCAAACTTCCATTTCACCAAATCTTTGGCCCCCGTTTTGTGCCTTACCACCCATTGGTTGTTGAGTAACAAGTGTATAAGGACCTTCACTACGAGCATGTAATTTGTCATCAACCATGTGTGCAAGTTTGATCATATACATTACACCAACTGAAATCTTATGGTCAAATTGACGACCTGTACGACCATCATAAAGGTAAGTCTTACCGTTTTCGTCAATAATAGCACGTTTATTACGTGAATCAAGCATACCATCTTGGATATCTTTTTCACGAGCTTCATTCATAATTTCAACTAAGTCTTTCTTAGTAACACCATCAAATACTGGGCTTGCTACTTTAACACCAAGTTTTTTAGCAGCCATACCTAAATGAATTTCAAGAACTTGCCCGATGTTCATACGTGAAGGAACCCCTTGTGGATTTAACATAATATCTACTGGAGTACCATCTGACATAAATGGCATATCTTCAATTGGAACAATATTAGAGATAACCCCTTTATTACCATGACGACCTGACATCTTGTCACCTTCAGAAATCTTACGTTTTTGAACAATATAAACACGAACAACTTCATTTACTCCTGGTGGTAATTCTGCACCAGACTTACGATTGAAACGTTCAATTTTATTAACAATACCGCTACCACCATGAGGAACTTTTAACGAAGAAATTCTAACTTCTTTAGAATTATCAGCAAATAATGCTTGACTAAGACGTTCTTCAGGACTAGGTTCAGTTAAACCTTTAGGAGTAAGTTTACCAACCAAAGTATCTCCTTCTTTAACTTCAGAACCTAAAATAACGATACCATTTTCATCTAGATTTTGAACAGATGAATGAGCTTCACCTTCTAAGTCACGAGTAATTACTTCTTTACCAAGTTTAGTATCACGTGCTTCACAAGTATATTCTTCAATATGGATTGAAGTATAAACATCATCTTGAACCATTCTTTCGCTCATGATAACAGCATCTTCAAAGTTATAACCATGCCATGTCATAAATGCAATAACAACATTACGACCAAGCGCAAGTTCACCTTGTTCCATTGATTGACCATCAGCTAAAATGTCACCAACTTTTACCTTTTCACCAGGTTCAACAATTGGACGTTGGTTAGCACAAGTTGAGTTATTAGAACGTTCATATTTTAATAAATCATATGTATGATTTACACCATTATTATCTTGAACTACAATTTTTAAACCATCAACTGATACAACAGTTCCATCACAATCACAGATTAATGCAACACCTGAATCATGAGCAACTTTGTATTCAATACCAGTACCAACAAATGGTGCTTCAGGTTTAAGTAGAGGGATTGCTTGACGTTGCATGTTTGCACCCATTAGCGCACGAGTTGTATCATCGTGTTCTAGGAATGGAATACAAGCAGTACCAACCGCAACAACTTGTTTAGGTGAAACGTCAACTAAATCAACATCCATCTTAGTAAGTTCTGTAAATTCCCCACCACGTCTTGCGATAACTTTATCATCAACGATTAAAATTTCGTTTGTCTTAGGATCAGTTACCATACCAACGTTAGCTTGGGCAATCGTATATTTTTCTTCATCGTATGCATTTAGATAAACAATTTCATCTGTAATCCATACTTTTGCAGGAACTCTACCTGCTTTATAATCTTCATCATTTTTATTATTTTTAACAACTAAGTAAGGAGTTTCAATAAAACCAAACTTATTTGCACGAGAATATGATGCTAGTGAGTTAATTAACCCGATATTTTGACCTTCTGGTGTTTCTACTGGACAAATACGACCATAATGCGATGGATGTACGTCACGCACTTCGAAACCAGCTCTATCACGTGAAATACCACCTTTACCTAAGGCAGAAATACGACGTTTATGAGTTAATTCTGCAAGCGGATTAATTTGATCCATGAATTGTGATAATTGACTTGTACCAAAGAATTCTTGAATCGTTGCAACAAGAGGACGATTGTTGATTAAGTTTTGAGGAGAAACACTCTTAACTTCAACAGCAGTACTCATCTTATCACGAATATTCTTTTCTAGTTTAATAAAACCAGTTCTAAATTCATTTTGTAGTAATTCACCAATTAAACGAAGACGTCTATTACCTAAGTGGTCGATATCATCTGTTCTACCAACACCTACGTGTAAGTTAAAGAAGTAGGAAATTGATGCAAAAATATCAGAAAGAACAACATGACAAGCGTCTTCTCTTTGATCGTTACCAATTAGTCTAACTTTAACTTCACCTTCCATAGATTTTACAATAACGTCTAATACTTCAAGTGTAACACCACTACCTTCAAGCATTAATTCATATTCAAATGTCTTACGGAAATGTTCACGATTATTGTTTAAGATTTCAACAGTATCGATAACTTGTTCTACACCATTTACTTCAACTATTGCCTTACGACTAATTTCAGTACCAGCTTCTAAAATAATTTCACCAGTTTCAAGATTAATTAAATCATCTGCAAGTCTATTACCAATTGCACGTTTAACAACATCTAACTTATCGTTAATTTTATAACGTCCAACGTTTGCAAGGTCATATCTACGAACTTCAAATAAGCGGCTTGCAATAAACTTTCTTGCAGCATCTGGAGACGTTTTTTCACCTTGTCTTAAATTGTCATAAACAACTTTAATAGCTCCATCTTCACCAAACGAATCGTCTTTTTCAGCAGAATTCATAAAGAATCTTAATAAACTTTGAGGAATTGGATATTTATCAGAATCTTCACCGAAGAATAAACTAATCATATCTGAGTTTCCAGGAACACCTAATGCACGAATAAATGTTACTAGAGGAATTTTCTTAGTACGATCAATTTTTGCATACCAAATATCTTTGCTTCCCATTTCAAATTCAATCCAAATACCACGAGTTGGGATGATTTGACCTGCAAATAATGCTTGACCAGATTTTTTATCTACTTCTTTAGAAAAGAATACACCAGCAGAACGAACAATTTGAGTAACAATTACACGTTCTGAACCATGAATAATAAAAGTACCTGTAGGTGTCATCACAGGGAAATCACCCATAAACACCTTATCTTCTTTTAACTCACCAGTTTCTTTATTTTCCAAAGCAACTTTACAATATAATTGACGTGAATAGTTAACATTATGCATTTTAGCTTCTGCAATACTATATTTAGGTTCACTAAATTCATGTTCTAAAAAGCTTAGCTCAAATTTTTCACCATCACCATGATCTTTAATTGGTGATAGTTCTCTAAATAATGTTGCAAGTCCTTCACCTAGTAACCATTTAAAAGATTCAGTTTGGACTTCAATTAAATTAGGTAATTCAATGTTAGTTTGAACTCGTGCATAGTTTCTTCTAACATTTTTTCTACCATACTGAACATTTTTGTAACTCAAAATTCTCCACCTCTTTTTCAAATTCTAAGTACAAAGGGGTAATATTTTTAAAACGAAATTACCTCATTGTATCATATCTTACTTATTTTACCAAACAACTGATTTTTTGTCAAGTAAAATATACTTTTTTTAGGAATTTTTATAGGGATTTTTTATTTAAAAACAAAAATAAGAGAAAAACTAATACTTTTTCTCTTATTTAGTAGCTTTTATAATCTCATAGCCCTTGTCTTTTTCTTTAACTTCAACACATTTATATAATTCTTTTAACACTTTTTTAGCAGATTCTGCACCTTGTTTTTTCTGAATAACACACCACATAGAACCGCCATCAACCAAATAATCATATGCACCTAATATAATGCTATGAACCACACTTTTGCCTGCCCTAATCGGTGGATTAGAAACAATCAAGTCATACTTATCTATGACATTTTCATAAACATTACTTTCAAAAACTAACGCATTTGTTAACCCATTTTTTTCAATAGCACGATTACACAACCCAATAGCACGTAAATTAACATCAACCATTGAAACATTAACATCACTATTTAATTTAGCAAGCGTTACCCCAATCGTTCCATAGCCACAGCCTACATCTAAAATATTTTTTGCACCATCAAGACTAATTGTTTTCAAAAGTAAATTACTGCCAAAGTCAATTCCACTTTTAGAAAAAACACCATTGTCTGCAAAAAAAGATATTTTAACACCTTTAAAATAATATGAAATTTCTCTAATTTCACTCTCTAATTTTTCATTATTTTCAAAATATTGATTTGCCATTTTTTCCTCTTTTTAAACTAATTTCTATATATATTTTATCACATTTTAACAAATTTGTAAAACAATATAAAAGTAAAAAATCTCTACAAATATTGTAGAGATTTTATTAGTTATGATAAAGTTTTAAGTTAATTATTTAACTTCAACTTCAGCGCCAGCTTCTGTTAATTTGTCAGCGATAGCTTTAGCTTCTTCTGGATCAATCTTTTCTTTAACAGCTTTTGGAGCGTTGTCAACTAAATCTTTAGCTTCTTTTAATCCTAAACCAGTAATTTCACGAACTAATTTGATAACTGCTAATTTGTTAGCACCAGCTGATTTTAATACAACATCAACTTCACTTGGTCCTTGTTCTTCAGCAGCAGCAACACCTGCAACAGCAACTGGAGCAGCAGCACTTACACCAAATTCTTCTTCGATAGCCTTTACTAATTCGTTTAATTCTAATACGCTCATTTCTTTAATAGCACTGATAAATTCTTCAACACTAAACTTTGCCATTTCGTTTTTCCTCCTAAAATTAAATTTTAAAAATTAATGATTTACTTTTGTTCTGAAACTGCATTAAGAGCAACCGCAAGTCCACGAACTGGAGCTTGTAATACAGATAATAACATTGAAACCATACCAAGTTTGTTTGGTAGTTTTGCAAGAGCAGCCATTTGAGCTTCAGTCATATATTCACCATTTACGATACCAGCTTTAACGCTTAATTTGTCATGTTCTTTGGCAAATTCATAAACAAGTTTTGCAGCTGTAACTTCATCTGGTGCAGTAACATAAGCACATGGACCAACTAAGTGTTCTTCAACACCTGTGCAACCAATTTCTTTAACCGCACGTCTTAAAATGTTATTTTTTGTTACTTTCATTTCACAGTTTTCAGCATGTAACTTAACACGAAGTTGTGAAACTTCTGCTACAGTTAATCCTAGGTAATCAACGAATAATGTGGAACTAGCGCCATTGATTTTATTAACAACAGCTAGAACCTCTTCTTGTTTCTTAGCGATAGTCGCTTCATTCATTGTTTTCACCTCCTGAAAATTTCTTCCTAAAAGACACTTGCCAGTTAGGAAACCTTTTTATCCTCGGTAGGATGTACCTTTTAAGCAATTGAAACTGTCTTATTTTCAATCACTCCTACTGTCTACGGCAGAGACTTTATATAATACTTATGAATTTTTACTTTGATTAATTTTATTAAATAATGTTACGCAATTGTACTTGAGTCAACTTTAACGCCTGGACCCATAGTAGAAGTAACATTAGCACTTAATACGTAAACACCTTTAACAGTTGAAGGTTTAATACGTAATAATTGACGGTAAATAGCTTGAATATTTTCTTTTAAAGCTTCATCACTAAATGATACTTTACCAACAGGAACTTGGATATTACCAACCTTGTCAGTACGATATTCAACTTTACCAGCCTTGAATTCTTTAACAGTTTGTTCGATATTCATTGTAACTGTACCAGTTTTAGGGTTTGGCATTAATCCTTTAGGACCTAAAACACGTCCAAGTTTACCAAGTTCACCCATCATATCTGGAGTAGCGATAATCATATCAAATTCGAACCAACCCATTTTGATTTTTTCAAGGTATTCTGCATCACCTGCATAATCAGCACCAGCATCTAAAGCTTCTTTAGCTTTAGCACCACGAGCGATTACTAATACTCTAACAGTTTTACCTGTTCCATGAGGTAGTGATACAGCTCCACGTAAGTTTTGTTCTGCCTTACGAGGGTCAATATTTAATCTGAATGCAGCTTCAACAGTTGCATCAAACTTAACAGTACTAGTCTTTTTTACTAGTTCAACAGCTTCATCTAATGAATATTTCTTGTTACTATCCACTAATTTAGCTGCTTCTAGGTATTTTTTACCTCTTTTAGCCATTTTTCATTTCCTCCTTAATGTGGTTATAACGGAGTCTCCTCCCACAACAAGAGATTTTTACAAAGAAGAATAATTCTTCTTAACTCAAATCGATCTTGTACAGAAATTGATTATAAAAGAATTAGTCTTCTACAACGATTCCCATTTGTCTTGCAGTACCTTCGATGATTCTAGCAGCACTTTCTACATCATATGCATTTAAATCAGGTAGCTTAGTTTGTGCAATTTCTAATAATTTTGCTCTAGAAATAGTAGCAACCTTAGTTTTCTTAGAGTTTGCAGAACCTTTTTGAACATTAGCAGCCTTCTTTAAAAGGTCTGATGCAGGTGGAGTTTTAGTAATAAATGTGAAACTTCTGTCATCATAAACATAGATTTCAACAGGTACTACGTAACCAGCCATGCTTGCAGTCTTATCATTGAATTGACTACAGAATTGTTGGATGTTTACACCTGCTTGCCCAAGAGCTGGACCAACTGGTGGAGCCGGATTGGCTTTTCCTGCAGCGATTTGAAGTTTAACAACTTTTTTAATTTGTTTAACTTTAGCCACGCGACACACCTCCTTTTAATTGTCCGTGATGTGGTTTATGAACACTATGATGTTCTCCCACACATATAAAAATTAATTCATAGTATATATGCGTCAAAGCACGCGAATATATTTTACACTATTTTCCTGTCAAAGTCAAATGTAATGTTCTTTTTTTACACAAAAAAGACCTAAATTTCAAATAAATTTAGATCTTTATATTACATAATTAGTTTAAATCCTTCTTCATATCTGCAAAACTTTGTGCAACTCTAAATCCTGCACCTAAATAAATGAATCTAGCGGGATTATCAAGACCAGTAAAGAATGTCATATAACTTGCACCCATTTCTTTTAAATGTTTACATAAATTACAGAATAGCCCCTTACCAAGGCCTGCTTTTCTTTCATTCGGATCTACAACAATACCATCTAAGTGGCCACGTCCTGTTGCTTCAACATACATTGCTCCAGTCCAACCAACAACTTTACCATTGTTAGATGCTACTAAGAATGGATAAGGTTTTTCGCGTTTTAAGTTATTTTTAATTGATGCAGCAAATCCAGGATTATTAATAACTTCACAGAATTCATCAATACCATAATGTTTAGCTGGATCATACAATTCAACAGTTAGTCCTCGTTTAGCATTTTCTTCCATTTTTTCTACCACACTTTTTGGCATTTCATATTCTGCAAGTGGTAAATGGAATCCTTCATGAATGCTATTAACATAATAGCCATGATGATATAAGAAGATATAGAAATCACTATTAATTCTAACACATGGCATACCAGGATGCATATGATGATCTGTATTTGGAATATACCAAGGCCAGTTAATTTGTCCAACAAATACAAATCTTACGCTGTTTCTTCCTTTTTCTTTAGCAAATTCTTCAACTTTATTTAATAAAGCACTACCAATCCCTTGACGTCTATTTTCTTTTTTTACAAAGAAAGTATGTAAATAAGCTGATGCTTTTTCGTTTCCATCATCCATAGGTCTTACCATACCGCTCGCAAAACCTACAACTTCATCACCTTCAACTGCTACAAAACTTCCATCTTCATTAAATGCATTACTTTTAAATAAATGATTACAAAATCCTTCATAAGAAAATTCTTTAAAGAAATCTTCTTCATCTCTAACATCCATAAACAAATCATAAATTTGTTTAGAGAATTTTTCTTCATATTTAACAATTATAGCCATATTTTTTCTCCTTTTTATTTTTTTCTGCTTGGCGCATATTTTACATATTTCTTTTTATAGTATGAAATAACACTACTTAAAACCAATTTTGCAGTTTTATCTTCTTCTTCCGCAACATATCCATCTATAAATTTTAAATAATTAGCAAGACGTTTTAAATAATCAAACGCTTTTTGAGAGTAAGTTGGACTTATTACTTCCAACATTTCATCAGTTTTTTTATCACATAAAACGGATAATTTAACAAATTCAGGAACATTACTTAAAACCTCATTACATTGCTTTATATATTCCTGTTTCTTCTCATCACTTAAATTTCTTAAATGTGTAATTTCATTGCCCTTAAACATATCATCTTTTTCAACAATATCTTTAATAAAATTAAGTTCAATATCTAATAAATTATCATCAGCAAGTGCTACTCTAAACAAAATCGCTTGAATAAAATGATCAAGTTCTTTTAAAACGTCATCTTTTTGGGCAGTATATTCATCACCCATAAAAACAAACATTTTATTCGTAAACTTAATAATTTTATCATATAAATTTTTAGCTATATCATATATTTGTGGAATATTTTGCATAATTTCCTCCTTAAAAGTCCCTAATATTATAACATATTTAATATATTTTTAAAAGTAAATAGTAGATAAAAAAATAAAAAGTAAGCAAAATGCTTACTTTATTACTTCAATTTCATCAAATCTTAATTCTTGTGGAGTTTGACGACCAAAGAAATCTACTAAAACAGTAACAATTTGTTTTTCAACATCAAGTGACTCAACAGTAGCTTCTTGACCAGCAAACGTTCCAGATACAACATTAACAACATCTCCAACTTTGAAATCAACTTGTATTTCAAGTTTTAAACCACATTGTTTTAAGATTGGAATAATTTCATCATTTGGAAGTGGAACAGGTTTCGCACCACCACCACTAGAACCTAAGAATCCTGAAACCATTGGTGTATTTCTAACAACCCACCAAGAATCATCAGTTACTATCATATCAACAAATAAATAACCTGGATAGATTCTTTCAACGATTTCTTTTAATTCACCGTTCTTTTTCTTTTCATAGCGTTTTTCTTCAGGAATTAACACTTGGAAAATATAATTTTCCATATTCATCGAAACAATACGACGATCAAGATTTCTCTTAGCCGCATATTCCATACCAGAATATGTTTGAACTACATACCAAGCACGCATATTTTCAAAATCTGCAGCCATAACCCATTTTTCCTATTTAAATGCTTTTTCTACTAATGTAATCACGGATTCGTATGCGAAAATTAAGCCAGCAATAACTAAAATGAAAACAAAAACAGTAATAACATTCACTAAGAACTCTTTTCTCTTTAGACCTGTTACATGTTTAATTTCAGCAAGAGATGGACGATAGAATGAAGCTACTGCAAGTAATAATGCAATAACACCTAACCCAACTAAAATCCAAGCAAATACCTTCCAATATTCACCAATTAAGAATGCATTAGCTGAAATAGTTAAATCACCAGTTAATAATAATACACCTAATTCTAAAGCAAATAATGCTAAAACAACTAAAATTAGATTTTCATATTTCCATTCATGATAAATTGCTTGAAGGACACGATTCTTTTTTTCTTCTTTAACAGCCATTGTTTTTTTCTCCTTTATTTTGTTTCTTTATGTATTGTGTGCTTATTACAACGAGGACAGAACTTTTTAATTTCCATACGTTCAGTAGTGTTAAGTTTATTTTTCTTCGTTGTATAATTACGGGATAAGCAAATTTCACATACTAAAATTACTTTTTCTCTCATAGACACCACCTATCTATAAATTTTATCAAAAAATTTACTTTTTGTCAAATGATATAATTATTTATTAATTTCTTTTTTTATTTTCTTAAGTGTTCTTTGCTTTGCATTAGATAAACTTTTTGGATTTATCCCTAACTCTTTAGCAACATTCTCTACTTTTTCATGACACATGATAAGTCTTTCATACGCTATTTTTTCTATTTCAGAAAGATTATTTTCAACAGATTCAAATAAATAAGCAACATTATTATCTTCAATTAAATTGGGATATTCATCAAAATCTCCAAATTTTTCTATTTCACATTCTTTCAAATCTTTTCTTAAAAGCGTAAGAATTCTTCTATTTAACAAAAGTTCAAAAAACTTTGTAAAACTTTTTTTACTATTTTCATCATAAATTTTAATTGCTTTATGAAGCATCAAGCACCCCTCTTGATAGTAATCATCCCAATAAATTCTAGGAACACCTAAACGATTAATTCTTGATCTAATTAAAAAACTATATTTCCAAAACAAAATTTCCCTTGCTTCTTCAACATTAGTTCTAACTAAATAAAGTAGTTCATAATCATTATATTTATAAAAATCCCCTTTTTCCACTTTTTTAACCCCTATTTCTTAATATTTCATAAAATAAGATACTTGCAGAAACACTTGCATTTAAAGAATTCACATGACCAACCATTGGAATAAACACTTTAAAATCACAATTTTCTTTAACAAGTCTTGATATACCTTTACCCTCTGATCCAATAACAACAGCTATTTTCCCACGATAATCTTGCTTACGGTAATCAATACTACCATCTAGTTCAAGACCAATAATCCAATATCCAGCTTTTTTTAAGTCATTCATCGCGTTAACTAAATTAGTAACTTGACAGCAGTCTACATGTTCTATAGCACCTGTTGATACTTTTGCAACCGTAGAATTTAAACTTACGCTTCTGTTTTTAGGAATAATTACCCCATTTATTCCTGTTGCATCAGCAGTTCTTAAAATAGCACCTAAATTATGCGGATCTTCAAGCCCATCTAAAATAACAAGCGCAACATCTTCTTCACTTTCATTTTTTTTGATAATTTGATCAAGGGATACATAAGAATATTCACATATTTCACACGCTATCCCTTGATGATTTCCATCAAACATTTTATCAAATTCTCTTGGATTTAACACAACAACTTCAATCTTTTTATTTGTTGTATATTTTTTAACTAAATCTAAATTATTAGAAGTAACATAAAGTTTAACAATATCTTTATTATTTTTAAGTGCTTCTAACACCGTATTTTTACCATATATAATCATTTTTTATTTTCCACTATTTCTATTGATTTTTTAATTAAATACTCTAATCTATTATAATCTTCTTTTAAATATAAAAACCCAATAACAGCCTCAAATCCGCTTGAAATCGCATGTTCTAAACGATTTACATTCTTACGATGACCTTTAGATGTGGCATTACGACCTCTTGTAAAAACATTCATTTCTTCTTCTGTTAATTCATCTTTTATATTTTCAAAAATATACGTATGAGCGCTTGCACTAACAAATTTAATACTTAAATCAATTAATTCTTTACTTTTAGTAATATTTTTACTAATTAAATATTTCCTAATTTCTAGTTCATAATAAGCATCACCTATATAAGATAAATTAGCTCCATTAAGTAAATTATATTTCATTTTATAATCTAATTCCTAATTCATTAATCTTATTTCTAAGCTCATCAGCTTTTTCAAAGTCCTTATTTTTACGAGCATTTTGCCAATCAATTACAAGTATTTTTTCTTCTTCAGATAATGGATTAATATCAACTTTAACACCTAAAACATATAACATATCTTTAAATGTTTTAAACTCACTTTGTAAAATTTCAATACCTAAATCATTTCTTCTAACATCAGCATTCATCTTTTTCATAAGCGAATACATATGAGTAATCGCATTTGCAGTATTAAAGTCATACGCCATTTCTGTTAAAAATTCATCCATTACATCAAGCACTGATCCATCATTAAGCGCATCTTGTAACTCTAATTTTCTAAATATTGAAACATACAATTTCTCAATTTTTTCCCATTCACCTTGCATTTGACGCATCATATCATCTTGGTAATTAATAACTTGACGATAATGATTAGCAAGAATCGCAAGTCTAAAAGCATTCGGATGATACTCTTTAATAATATCTTTTAACCAAACAACATTACCAAGTGACTTACTCATCTTTTCACCACGTAAATCAAGTCTTGCATTATGAACCCAATAATTAGCTAAATAATCATTATGTAAACAATAATTTTGCGCGATTTCATTCTCATGATGTGGGAATCTAAGGTCTGTTCCGCCACCATGAATATCAATTAAACCACCAAAAATTTTACGAATCATTACCACACATTCAGTATGCCAACCAGGTCTACCACTACCAAAATCACTATCCCATTTTTTACCTAAATCACTAGTTTTCTTCCATAATGTAAAGTCACGTGGATCAAGTTTTCCTTCATTTACATCAATTCTAGCACCAAGTTCTAATTCATCTAATTTTTGATTACTTAAAACACCATATTTCGGATCACTACTTACTTTAAAATATACATCATCTCCAGAGACATAAGCATTACCATTATCAACTAGTTTTTGAATAAAATCCAAAATAGCAGGAATATTTTCTGTAACTTTTGGACGAATAACATCCATTTCACATCCTACAGCCTCACAGGCATCTAAAAAAGCCTTAATATATCTTTCAGTAATAACATCTTCACTTACACCTTCAGAAAGTGCTGCCTTAATAATCTTATCGTCAATATCTGTAAAGTTAGACGCATAAGTTACTTTATAACCAATATACTTAAAGAATCTTTTTACAGTATCAAAAAAGATAACTGGACGAGCATTACCGATATGCATATGATTATACACCGTAGGTCCACATACATACATCGAAATTTCATTTTCTTTTAACGGAACGAATTGTTCTAACTGATTAGTAAGTGAATTATAAATTTTAATATTTTTTGAATCAAACATATGTATCTCCTTATCTTTTTTAATAATCGACTTAAATTAACAAAATATTTAAATTAAATAAGACCACAAACATGTGTTTGTGGTCTTAAATAACAATCGCATAAATAGCCAATAATGACTAACGCTTTGAGAATTGTGGTGAACGACGAGCTTTTTTAAGACCGTATTTCTTACGTTCAACAGAACGAGAATCACGAGTTAATAAGCCTGCTTTCTTTAATGGACCACGGAAGTCAGGATTTACTAGTAATAATGCACGAGCAATACCTAAACGGATTGCACCAGCTTGTCCAGACACACCACCACCGTTAACGTTAACATAAACATCATATTGACTGCCAGTGTCAGTAAGTGTTAATGGTTGTAAAACGTCTAAACGGATAGCTGCAGAAGTAATGTATTCAGCAAAATTACGACCATTAATAACGAATTTACCGTTACCAGGAACTAAACGTACTCTTGCAACTGAACTTTTACGACGACCAGTTGCTGCATATTGTGTTACTGCCATGTTCTACTCTCCTCCTACTTTACTTCTAATGGGAATGCTTCAGGCTTTTGAGCAGCTTGTTCATGATTAGGACCAGCATACACATAAAGACGACGGTACATATCTGCACCTAATTTACCTTTTGGTAACATTCCTTTAACTGCAAATTCAATAACTTTTTCAGGATATTGATCAAGTGTTTCTTGAGCAGTTCTTTGTTTTAAACCACCAGCGTAGTGGCTATGACGATAATATTTTTTGTCTTGTAATTTATTGCCTGTTAAAGCAACTTTTTCAGCATTAATAACGATAACATAATCGCCACCATCAATATGCGGAGTAAATGTTGGTTTGTGTTTTCCTCTTAATACTGTTGCAACCGCTGTAGATAAACGGCCTAAAACTAAATCAGTCGCATCGATAACATACCATTTACGATCTGCTCTAGCTTGTTCTGTTGTGTTCATAAATGTAGAACGCATTGTTTTATTCCTCCATAAAAATTAATTTTCTTCATTTGAAGGGCATTTTGTGGGATTTAAAGTCTCATCGACTAATGTATCGTATATATTATACTCTTATATAAAAGAAAAGTCAAAGAAATGGCACTATTATTTTACAATAAAAAGTAGTCCCAAAATAGAGACTACTTTAATCCTAATTAATAGTTTTTTGAACATAATTTCCTTTAATCATCAACGTTTTTGTAACAGAAATAAATGCTTTCGGATCAACTTCTTTTACTGCTTCTACATATAAAGGAGTTTCAAAACTAGATGCATATACAACAATTGTAGCTTTTTGGCTATTAGTAAAACCACCTACACATTGATAAATTGTAAGACCATGCCCAAGATATGTAAGAAGTGCTACACGTAACTCTTCTGGTTTAGAAGTTACAATTTCAATACGATTAGTTTTATATGTTTTATATACTCTATCAATTGTTGTCATATAAACAACAAGTCTAACAAGCGTAAATAATACATTTTCCACACTAACAATAACTGATGATAAAATAATAACTGTATCTACAGTACTTTGAATTTTTGTAAATGGTAGTTGTTTTTTAACTTGTAAATAGTTCGCAACAATATCCATACCACCAGTAGAGCCACCTGCTTTTAAACATATAGCAGCACCAAGCCCACATACAAATCCACCAATAACTGCAAGTAACAATCTTGTTCCAGTTGACATATGAGCACTAAAGAAACTTTGTGCCTCATATGCTAAATCATTTTTATAAATATTAAAACTTCCACTTCTAATAATATCAATTAAATCAGTACTATCAACTTTTAAAAACTCCATAATTTCCCTTGTAACACCATAGGTTTCTAATGTCGTTTCATTATAACCATTAACAAGACCTTGAATAGCACCATCTTGAACTAAAAGTACAAACGGACTAATTGTATACATTGATAAAAGGTTCATAATAACAGTTTGTAAAATAATTGATACTGCAGTTAAAATAACAAAATGTTTACTAACACCACGCCATCCAAGCAAAAACAAAGGTATATTAATCAGCAAAATAAACGTCCCTAAGTTATTAGACATAAATTTTGTAATATCAGCACCAGGATTAAATTTTTCAAAAAGCCCAACAATTAATTGTGAAGCACCTGTTGCTCCACCAGAGAAAAATCCACCAAGACGAAGAATCCATACAACACCAATACTATAAATAATAGTTCCTAAAATAACACCAATATAGGCCTTTATTTTCTTTTTTAATTGTACTTTTTCTTTTTCAGCCTGTGATAATTCTTTAAAATGAATTTCATTTTTAATATCTTTATTAATATTTTGACCCATATTAAATCCTTTATTTTATTTAGCGAACAATACTTCCGCTTTCAGCTTCTTTAATTTCAATAAGTTCTAACTTGTCGCCATCAGCAGCACATAAAACCATACCATTAGATTCAACACCTCTAATTTTAACAGGTTGAAGATTAGTAACAACAATAACTTTTCTACCAACAAGTGTTGCAGGATCATAATGTTTTGCAATACCTGAAACAATTTGTCTTACTTCATCACCAATCTTAATTTTAGAAACAAGTAACTTTTCAGCATTTTCATGACGTTTAGATTCTAAGATTTCTCCTACTTTAAGTTCTACCTTAGCAAAATCATCAATTGTAATTAGTTCTTTCTTAGGTTCCTCTTTTTTAGCCTTATTTAAAGCTTCTAAAGCAGCTTTTTGTTTTTCTTCATAAAATTTAAGTTCAGCTTTTATATCTAAACGTTTAAATAATGCCTCACCTTTGCAAACCTTAATACCGCCTAAATTAGCCCCAAATTTAAGATTTTCAAGACATAATTCTTCTTTTATACCTAATTGTTCTAAAATCTTAGGTGCAGTTTCTACTAAATAAGGAGCAACTAAATTAGCAGCAACACGAATACTTTCAGCTAAATGATACATTACAGATGCAAGTAAATCCTTGTTTGCAGGATCTTTTGCTAAAGTCCAAGGAGCAGTTTCATCAACATACTTATTAGCACGATTAATTAATTCCCATGTGGCATTCATAGCATTTTGAAGTTCGAATTTTTCAAATTCAGAAATTGTTGTAGTAATTGCACGATTTGCGCATTCTTGTAAGGATGCATCAAATTCAGTATTTTTGTAACTACTAGGAATTACACCATTAAAATACTTTTCAATCATACTTACAGTACGACTAACAAGATTTCCTAAATCATTAGCAAGATCAGTATTATAACGTTCCATAAAACGATCATAACTAAATAGTCCATCATTACCTAGTGGCATTTCTTTAGCTAAATAATAACGAACACAGTCACTTCCATAACGACTATATAAATCCTCAGGATATACAGCATTACCACGAGATTTACTCATTTTGCCATCACGATTTAAAATCCAACCATGAACAATAAGTTGAAAATTAATTGGAATATCTAAAGCCATTAACATAATCGGCCAATATATAGCATGGAATCTTAAAATATCTTTACCTATAACATGGTAAATATTATTATTTTCTAACCAATACTTTTTAAAATTAGCATCATTATCTGATCCATATCCAAGTGCTGTAATATAGTTTGCAAGAGCATCAATCCAAACATATACAACATGCTTAGGATTAGAAACAACAGGTACACCCCATTTAAACGTTGTTCTACTAACACATAAATCCTCTAACCCAGATTCAATAAATGAAACAACTTCATTTTTTCTTGTTTCAGGAACAATAAAATTAGGATTATCTGCAATATATTTTAATAAACGATCCGAATACTTCTTTAAATTTAAGAAATAACTTTCTTCAGATACAAGTTTAGTTTCTTTACCACAATCTGGACAAGTATCCCCTTCAGCAAGCTGACTCTTAGTAAAGAAAGTTTCACAAGATACACAATAATTACCTGTATATGAACCTAAATAAATATCTTTATTAGCAAGTAATTTTTCAAAAATCATTTGAACTGCTTTTACATGATTATCATCAGTTGTACGAATAAAATAATCATATGAAATATTTAAATTTTTCCAAACCTCTTTAGTCCCTTCTGCAATCTTATCAGTAAAAGATTGAGGATCCATTTTTGCTTTAGCTGCAACTTCTTCTATTTTTTGACCATGTTCATCCATACCTGTTAAATAGAATGTATCACGGTTCATAAGTCTATTAAATCTAGCAAATACATCACAAGCAACAGTTGAATAACTATTTCCAAGTTGTGGTGTTCCACTTGCATAATAAATTGGAGTTGTTACATAACATTTTCTACACATATTATTACCTCTTTTTCTAATTATACGTAGATATATTATACCACTTATACCAATTATTTTAAAGCAAATTGATAAGTAGAAACAAACAATAATTAAAATTTCACATCTATATAAAAAGGAAGCATTTGCTTCCTATATTTTTTATTATTCTTTTGTTGAAATATATGGTAATAGCACAATCTTATAAAGCGAACAAATTTCATCAATAGAAATCGAATTTTTTGGAATACTCATATATAACACACCATTTACCAGTTCATATTCTACAGCAACACTATAAACTGGCTTATATATATCATTTTTATAATTAAACATGATATTATCCGCATTTAAATCTTCTTTTGTATATCCAGAATATTCATACAAGCATTTATACAGACAATCACGTACGACAATTGACATATTTTGATGATACATATTTAATTCATAATAGTCAAAACCAAATTTATTATCTGGATTTTTAATTTCATTACCATTTTTATTAATCATAGAAGGCACTAATTTATAATATGAGTTATCAGTTTTACAAAATTCTGTGAATAACTGATTATTAGTTTTAATATCAATTATAGGCTCACCACTTGATGTTGTTGTACCATTTTCAACTAACTTTTTGTTTCTTTCTAAATATTCATCCATTTTATCTTTAGAAATATATTTTGGAAAATACGTATAATCAATTGTACGATCTTTCATTGTATAAGACACTATTATTTTAGTCCCATTTCCTAATTCATCTTTTTCTATATAAATAGAATAATTTGGTACTAATTGATCATCATAATTATTACTATTACTTACTGACATACGGTAACTATCAAATGTATATTCCAATTCACCACTATTAGGAGTTCTATATTGCAAAAGTAATATAGTTGTTTGATAATCTAAATCTAAACTATTAATAATAATACCATTCTTATCTTTTTCAATCAATTTAAATGTTGTACTTGAATAACTTAAATATAATTCAACTATATTGCCTTTATCATTTGTAGAAGTAAGAATTGGTTTATTTGGATAATCAGTTGCAAGACCCCCATAACCAAGAAGTGTTTTTTCTATATATTCTTCAAAGCTTACTAATTCATTACTATGCATATTTCTCAATTCAAACAATGCTTTAAAATAATTATAGTTTTCAGTCACACTATTATAATAATCTAAATCTAATTCACAAATTTCTTTATATAATTCTGTATCTTTAGAAATTAAATAACACAATGATCCATCATAATAGTATTTTTGAAACTCTATTGCATTATTAACCAAATTACCATATTCATCTTCAACAATTTTACATGTCTTTTTTAGTGCAAAATAAATTTCATCATAATCTTTTTTTGTTTTTAAAATCTTTACAAGCTCATCATAAGTTATATCACAACAACAATACAATAAATAGTCAAGTGCACTTTGAAATTCATCAATTTCAATATATCTATGTCTATCTGAATTTTTATCTAATACATCTAAATCACCATATTCATAATTTTCAACAACATCACTTTCAGTATAATCAAATCGATATTCTATCCAATCCCACACATCATAATCAGGATTGTTAGACAACACATCAACCCAATCTTTAATATTATCATATTCTTTTTTTAAATTAGAATAAAAATTATATTGGTTATAAATATCTTTAGTAATGAACAAATGTTCTTCATAATAACGCCCATATGTAACACGTTCTTCATTAGTAACATCATGTTCATCAATCCCATCAAGAATCCAAGGAGCAATATACGCAGGATTATTAATATCATATTCATTTACACGTGAAATTATCTGTTCATAGCTTTCAAAATTAGATACAATTTCTTGTTTCCAATAATCTTCATCATATGATTTTTCATTAAAAGCAATCAAGTCGCTAAAAGAAGGAATTAGATTATGGAATGTAACATTACCATTATATGAAATAATATCATAATTTGGATTTGGATCATATTTTAAAAAAGCTGCACCATAGTATGTAATTGCAAAACGGTCTGTAAATCCTACCATAAAATCTACATATAAATTTAATTTACTATAATCGCTATCTAGAATACTACCTTCTATTATTTGGTATTCATCTTTTGTAACTAATTCATTTGACTTATAATAAAGATCATTAACCTTTATTACAACTCTTCTTTTACTAATAGTAATTGTAGCAGTTAAAACTTTTAAAACTTCTTGTGTTTCTTTTTCTTTAATTGTAGCAGTGGCAGAAGTAGAACCCACATTAGTTAATTTATTATTTTGATATTCAACCTCTAATCCTTCAGGTAAATCACCATCTAATAAAACACTATGTTCTTCTCCATCATAAATAACATTTACATCACTAAATGAAATATTAGTTAAATCATATTCTTTTACACCTGTATTTTTACCGCATCCTTTATTACGACATCCAACAACTAAAAAAAGCATAAAAAACACAACAAATATAACAGCTATTCTTCTCACAATTTCACCTCTTTTTTACTATTATATCATAAATAATATAGTAATGGTTTAATTTTAATAATATTTAATTTTACTCACTTTCTTTATTAATAGTCTTTAATCGACAGTTAAAACGATATTTTAAAAGCACAATTACAATTGATAAAATAATTATAACAATAATAATTATACTACTATGTAATTTAATATTTCCATCAATTAAATTACCCACAAAACTTTTATTACTAACAACAAAACTATATTCTTCAGTTATTTTGTTACCAGATTCATCCATTGCTTCTACTAATAATATATGGCTTCCTTCTTCTACTTTTCCACCATTATAAACTTCTCCATCAAGTAATATTGTTATATTTAAATTACTACTTATATTATCCACTATTTCATAAATTATTTCATCTAAACTTTTATAAATTCCATCATTTTCAACATTAACACTAATCACAGGTGCAAGTGTATCTTTAACCATTACCTTAATAATACAACTATTATAATTTAAACTATAATCATAAACATAATATTTTATATAACACTTTTTACCTTGGACTAAATAACTCCTAAATTCACCTACATCTCCAATTACTACATCATCTACTATATAATCACAACTAATACTACATTTTCTTTCATCGTTATCAATAACTTTAATTAAATTATTAAAATCAAAATTATTAACTTCATAATCATTAACAAAAGATTCTTCAACATATTCCAACTTAGGAGGTGTCGTATCAATTAAGCTAATCTTTACTCTTTTTTTATCACTAATATTATTAAAACTATCTACTCCATACACATCCATATAACAACATTCATTAATAGTTAAATAATCTTTATAATTATCCACTAGTTCTAAACTAGCATTATAAAAAGTTAATATCACATTAGGACTTTTATCTAAATTGTCAGTAACACTAATATATTCTAAAACATCAAAAGAATCAAGAGTTGTATCAATAACATTAATATCACTTACATTTATGATAGGACTTACAGTATCAACCAAATCAAACATCACTATTTTCTCATCACTTTTATTCATTGATCCATCAACCGCCACAAAACCAATATAAATCATTAAATTATTTTTTAAATACATTAACGCATCATTATATGAGCTAATACTTTCATATTCCTTATTATAATAATTAACTAATATACTCACATTTTGATCATAATTATCACTTACATTAATATAATCTACAAAATTAATACTATCTATTATTTCATCATTAATATAAAAATGATCTTCACTTTCTATAATGGGAGATTCCTTATCTAAAACATTAATAATCGTACTGTAAGTCAAATACTTTCCAGTAACTTTATCAAATACACCAAGTTGAAGAATTTGACTACCTAACGTGCTATAATCAATTTTCTTTTCCTCTAATATAATAAATTCATCACTATTTCTATTATTTACATAAAATATATCATCAAGCAATACTTCTTCCCCATAAACTTCCACATCATAACTAGTATGATTAAACCCTGCATCAAGTAATTTAATTTGTTTTATATCATAATCAATTAACGAATGATTTATATCAAACAAAAATACTTGAATATTATCACTATTAAAATAATCTTTAATATTATCAATATGAGAAAGGGCATTAAACTCTAAAATACATAAATTATTCTTATAACTAGAATAATACCCATCACTTGCATCACTCTTCATAAGTTCAGCATAAAGAGTATTTTCATTTATTTTTTTATTAACAACAAATTCATCAAAGATAGAATGATTATTCAACTTAAAATATTCATTATTGTATATTATTGGTTTAATAACAAATTCGTTATAATTAACTCTAATAATTACTTCAAAAAGGTTAGAAAACTTCGGTAAATCAAAAGACACCTTTACAACATCACCTTTTTCATATGATTCTTTTTCATATACAACACACAAATCTATTTTAGAATTTGCAGAAACATCAATCTTATATAAACAAATAATTAAAACAAATATCATCACATAAATTACTTTTTTCATTTTACACCTCTTTACCCGTATGTAAAAGTATAACTTATATTATATGAAAAATGACACGAAAAAAGACTAAAAGAAATTCATCTTTTAGTCTATTTTAATTCAATATATATAATTATCTTACACTATTGTTTGTATCAATAGCGTATTTTCTGAAAATATTCTTTTTCATTTCTAATGCTTCTGGAATAGGTGTACAAACGATTTCGTTATTGAATACTCCAATACAAACTCCAGATTCGCCTTCCATTAGTTTATCAACTGCAGCATCACCTAAACGAGTAGCAAGCACTCTATCAAATGGTGATGGGTTACCACCTCTTTGGATATGTCCAAGAATTGTTGCACGAGAATCAAAACCTGTTTCAGTTTTAATACGATTAGCAAGAGCAGCAACATTAGTAACTTTTTCAGTAATAACAATTAATAAACGATGTTTATTTTCTTCTTGAGCTTTTTCAATAAACTTCATTACTTCTTCTTCATCATAACCAGTTTCAGAAGTAATAATTAAATCAGCTCCACTAGCAACACCAGCAGCATAAGCAATATCTCCACAATAACGTCCCATAACTTCAATAACAGAACATCTATGATGCGAGTTACAAGTATCACGTAGTTTATCAATTGCATCAACAGCAGTATTAACAGCAGTATCAAAACCAATTGTAAATTCAGTAGATGCAATATCATTATCAATTGTACCAGGAATACCGATACAGTTAATTCCAAAATTATGAAGTTTTAAAACACCACGATAAGTACCATCGCCACCAATCGCAACTAAACAATCAATACCAAGTTTTTTTAGGTTTTCAACACCTTTCATTGCTACTTCATCATCTGCAAATTCAGGAAGTCTAGCAGTTCCTAAAATTGTACCACCGCGATTAATAATATTTGAAACTGATGAACGATCCATCTTATGGATATTGTTTTCAATTAATCCAGCATATCCTTCGTATACAGCATATACCTCTAACCCATGTGATAAAGCAGAACGTACAACTGCACGAATTGCTGCATTCATCCCTGGAGCATCACCACCTGATGTTAAAATTGCTATTTTATTTACCTTTGCCATAATTTTAGTCCTCCACTTAAGTCACTAGTTTTGATAAATTCTCAAGATATTATACACTAATTTGAGCATTTAGTCAAATTTTTTAGTACTAATTTCTACTTTAATTTCTTTAAATGCCAAATATCTCTTGCGTAATCCTCAATACTTCTATCAGCAGCAAATCTACCTGCTTCAGATATATTAACAAGTGACATTTTTTGGAATTGAAGTTTGTTTTTATAAACTTTATCCATTTGTTTATAAACTTCAAAATAATTTTCATAATCTGCAAGACACATATATTGGTCTGCAATACCGCCAGATGTTAAAAGATAAGTTGCAATATTTTCGAAACTCTTTCCTGCAAAGCCTTTCTTTAAGCGATCAATAATTTTACGAAGTTCCATATTATTATTGTAATAATATGTTGAATTATATCCTCTAGCCCATAAATCATCAACTTCTTTAGTGCTCATACCAAAGATAAAGATATTATCGTTTCCAACTGAATCACAAATTTCAACATTTGCTCCATCCATTGTACCAAATGTAACAGCACCATTAATCATAAATTTCATATTACCAGTACCACTAGCTTCTTTACCAGCAAGCGAAATTTGTTCACTAATTTCAGATGCAGGCATTAAGCATTCTGCAGTAGAAACACAATAATCTTCAATAAATGCTACATTTAATTTTGCTTTAATTTCTGGATGCATTGAAATATCTTTTGCAATATAGTTAATAAGTTCAATTACTTCTTTAGCATGATAATATCCAGGAGCTGCTTTTGCACCAAAGATATAAGTTTGTGGTGTAATATCAGCATTTGGATTTTCTACTAAAATATTATATAAGTTAATAATCTTAAGAACATTTAACAGTTGTCTCTTATATGCATGAAGACGTTTAACTTGTACATCAAATCTTGTCTTAGGATCAATTAATACACCTTGTTTTTTGTATAAACGATTAGCAAAATCAACCTTATTTTGATATTTAATTTCTGCAAGTTCATTTAAAACTTTTTCATCATTTTCATAAACTCTAAATTTCTTTAAATCACTTGCATCACTATACCAACCATGACCAATTGTTTCATCAAGTAATGTTGATAATCTTGGATTTGATTGATGTAACCATCTTCTGTGAGCAATACCGTTAGTAACATTTGTAAACTTTTCAGGTGTTAGCGTATGGAATTCTTTAAAAATACTACGTTTAATAATATCACTATGCAGTGCTGATACACCATTAACAGTATGACTTGCATGAACACTTAAGTTAGCCATTCTAACATGGTTATCACCAATTAATGATAACTTATTAATTCTTTCCCATTGTCCTGGATATAAATTCCAAACATCAGCCATAAAACGTCTATTTATTTCAAGAATGATTTGATAAATTCTAGGTAATATTCTATGAAGCAAATCTTCATTCCAAGTTTCAAGTGCTTCAGCCATTACAGTATGGTTAGTATATGCAACAGTTCTTGTTACGATATCCCAAGCTTCATCCCAACCAAGATATAAATCATCCATTAAAATACGCATAAGTTCAGGAACACAAAGTGCAGGATGCGTATCATTAATATGAATTGCAGCTTTTTCTGGAAGTGTTCTAATGTCTTTAAAACGTTTTAAATGGTCATTAATAATATTTTGAATAGATGCACTTACTAAGAAATATTGTTGTTTAAGTCTTAATGTCTTACCTTGTGTATGATCATCAGAAGGATACAATACTTTAGTAATAACTTCCGCATCATTATTCTTTTCCATTGCTTTTGTATAATCACCTTGGCTAAATGATTTCATATCAAATGTATTAACACTACGTGCTTTCCATAAACGAAGTGTTGACACAATCTTACTACCACCACCAGAGATTAATAGATCATATGGCATTGCCTCAATAACAGTATCATCATGATAATCAGTTACTAAATGCCCATTTTCTTCATGTTGACTAATCCAACCACCAAAACGAACCTTTAGCACTCTATCGCTTCTTGGTGTAAGCCAAACTTCTCCACCTGGTAGCCAAACATCAGGCATTTCAGTTTGCCATCCATCAACTATTTTTTGTTTAAATAAACCATATTCATATCTTAATGAAAATCCCATTGCAGGATAATTAAGTGCAGCTAAACTATCCATAAAACAAGCAGCAAGACGCCCTAAGCCACCATTACCAAGCCCTGCATCAGGTTCCATTTCATATAATTCATTTAAATCAACATTATATTCATTTAAGACACTTCTATAATCTTCTACAAGTCCTAAATTATATAAGTTTGTTTTTAAGCTTCTACCAACTAAGAACTCCATACAAAGATAATAAACACGTTTTAAATTTTGTTCTTTCATCTTAGCATTAAACTGTCTTTTTTGTTCTAATAACATATCAACAACAGTCATACTAACAGCTTTGTATAATTGATCTTGCGTTGCATCAGCTGGTACTACCCCGAAATAACGAGTTAGTTTTTCTTCGATATTTTGTTTAATTATATTGACACTATTCTTAGACGCCACATTTTCCTCCTCAAATAAACATAAATATGTATCAAGTAATTATGTTTATCTATTATAAAACTTTTTTATACATTTTAACGTATGATTTAGCAGAAACTTTCCAACTAAAATCAACGTCCATTACTTTTTCAACTAACTCGTTCCATTTTTCACTATTATAATCACTTACAGCACGCCCTACCATTTCAACTAAAGCATTTGCTTCAAGTCCTGCAAATGTATAACCATTTCCACCTTTTTCATTAAAGTTCTTAATACTGTCTTTTAATCCACCAGTTTCTCTAACCATTGGAATTGCACCATAACGAGATGCAATCATTTGAGATAAACCACAAGGTTCAGATTTAGAAGGCATTAAGAATAAATCACTAGATGCATAAATCTTACGTGCTAAATCTTGATTAAATGCTAAAATAACTTTAACTTTATTAGCATACTTACTTTCCATATCTTTTAAGAAACCTTCATAGTATGCATCACCTGTACCAATTACAACAAGTTGAACATCTAATTGCATTAAATCATTAAATGCATTTTTTAAGATATCTAACCCTTTATGAGCTACAAGTCTTGAAACCATACCAACAATAGGTACATTAACAACAGGTAAACCTAACATTTTTTGAAGTTCAACTTTATTTTCTTTTTTACCATCAAGATTAGTTTTATCAAAAGTTTTAAATAAAGCTTTATCACGTTTAGGATTATAGAAAGTAGTATCAATACCATTTAAGATACCACAAAGTTTACCTTCTTCTGCAGCACGAATAATTTCGCCTTCTAGTCCATGTGCATATTCAGGTGTTTTAATTTCTTCTGCATAACTTGGACTAACTGTAGAAACGATATTAGAACATTCAATTGCACCTTTCATAATATTTAGACATCCATTATATTCTAGTAAATAAGCATCATTTGAATTAATGCCAAATACATCTTCAATAATGTCTGAATCATTTGAATATTTGCCTTGATATTCAATATTATGAATTGTAAAAATACGTTTTACATTTTTAAATGCCTCATGATGATAATATAATGTTCTTAAATACACTGGAAGTAGTCCTGTTTGCCAGTCATGACAATGAATAATATCAGGAACTTCATTAATATGTAACATTACATCAATAACTGCTTTACTAAAAAACGCAAATCTTTCTGCATCATCAAAGTATCCATAGAATTTTTCACGTTTAAAGTAATATTCATTATCAATGAAATAATAAGTTACTCCTGCTTCTTCGTATTTATAAATACCACAATATTGTTTACGCCAAGAAAGACTTACATACATTTGCCCATAGTATACAAGTTTATTTGCATAAGCTTTAGAAATATTACTATAAAGTGGTAAAAATACAGTTACTTCCCAAATTCCTTTATCAAGTTTTGCAATTTTCTTAGGAAGACTACCGATAACATCTCCTAGGCCACCTGAAGTAAAGAATGGTTGACATTCAGAAGCAACAAAAGCAATTTTTTTATTTTCAATCATAAGATTCCTCCACTAAATATATTATAACCAATAACTATTATTTTAAACAGTTGCGTATTTACCTAAATAATAAGGTACTTTTTCACAACCCATTAAATTGTTACGGTCACGAATTGAAACATTTTTATCAGTAATTACATGGTCAATATTACAATTTGCACCAACAGATGTATCTTGCATTAGAATAGAGTTTTTAACAACAGTTCCTTTCGCAACTTTAACACCACGGAATAATACTGAATTAATAACTGTTCCTTCAATTTCACAACCATCTGCAATAAAACTATTTTGTACAATTGCAGTATCACCATAACGAGTTGGAGCAGAGTCACGAACTTTAGTATAAATACGTTTATCAGGATTACCAAATAATTCATTACGAACACTATCAGTAAGTAATAACATATTACCTTTATAATAGTTTTCCATAGAGTTCATATGCATATAAATACCTTGGTAATTATAACCATAAATCTTAAGTGATCTAACATTTGCAAATAAAACATCACGATGGAAACTCTTTGCACCAGTTGTAGCAGCATCAACAAGTAATCCGTGTAAAAGTCTTCTATTAATCACCCATACATTCACAGCAACGTTAGCCACTTCACCAACTTTAGCTCTTAATGTAGCTTTTACAACACGACCTTCATCATTACATTCAATAGTCATATGATCAGATAAATCACTTGTAACTTCTTGGTTACGATAAACAATTGTAATATCAGCACCACTATTTTCATGTTGTTTTAAAACATCTTGATAATCAATTACATTAACATTATCACAGTCAGTTAAAATAACATAATCTTCATGGCGTCTTTCAATATAACCATTAACACTCATTAAAGCTTCAAATCTATTTTCATATAAGAAATCACTTCTATGAGAACTATATGGAGGAAAAATTATTAAACCACCATTTTTACGTGATAAGTCCCAATCTTTACCTGAACCTAAATGGTCCATTAAAGATTGATAGTTCTTTTGTGTTAAAACACCCACACTTGTAACATCTGCATTAACAAAGTTAGATAAAGCGAAGTCAATTAAACGATAACGTCCACCAAATGGAATAGACGCACTAGTTCTTTTTCTAGTTAATTCATCAATTGTTTCATTATGAATATTTGAGAAAATAATACCTACAGCACTCATAATTATTTATCCTCCTTTTCAATGTTTGCACCTGCAGTTACAACACTCTTACTTGTAACAACACAACCACGTCCAACAACAGCAATTTCAACACCATCACCTTTAGGACTACCAACAACACATTCTTCACCAATTACAACTTCTTCATCTAAAATGCTATAATTAACAGTTGCACCTGAAGAAATAACACTATCAGCAAAAATAACACTATCTTTAACAACAGCACCCTTTTCAACTACAACACTAGCGCCAATAACACTATTAATAACCGTACCATAAATCTTAGCACCACTTGTAATTAAACTATTAGAAACTACTGCACCATCTGCAATAAATTGAGGTTCAATCCCCATATTTCTTGAATAAATCTTCCATTGTGAATCGTAAATATCAAATTCAGGTGCTTCACCTAATAAATCTTGGTTAGCTTCCCATAAAGATGAAATAGTACCAACGTCTTTCCAATAACCTTTAAAAGGATATGCCATCATCTTTTCACCAGCATTAAGCATATTAGGAATAATGTTTTTACCAAAGTCATTGCTAGACGCAGGATCTAACGCATCACTTCTTAAATAACTAAATAATTTTTCACGTTTAAAAATATAAATACCCATTGATGCTTTTGTACTCTTTGGTTTAGCAGGTTTTTCTTCAAATTCAACGATACGATTGTTCTCATCAGTATTCATAATACCAAAACGACTTGCTTCTTCAAGCGATACTTCTAAAACAGCAATTGTACAGTCAGCATCATTTTTAATATGATCTTCTAACATTTTTTGATAATCCATTTTATAAATATGGTCACCAGATAAAATTAAAACGTGATCTGGATGATAGTTTTCAATAAAATTAATATTTTGGTAAATTGCATTAGCAGTACCTTTATACCATTCCATAGAGTTTTTAGCTTGATATGGAGGTAGTACATGAACACCACCAAAAGTACGGTCTAAATCCCATGGTTGACCATTACCAATATATTCATTTAGAATAAGTGGTTGATATTGAGTAAGTACACCTACAGTATCAATGCCTGAATTAACACAGTTTGATAAAGTAAAGTCAATGATACGATATTTTGCGCCAAAAGACACAGCTGGTTTTGCAACCTTTGTAGTAAGTGCTTTTAATCTACTTCCTTGACCACCAGCAAGTAGCATAGCAACACATTTTTTATGATTATACATATTATCTTCCCTTTCTTAAAATAATTCCCGAATTATATGGTAAATCTATTGTAAGTTTACCATCCGAATGATAAGTCTTCCCTTCTAAATTTTTAGAACCAGAATACTTAAGATCCTCACTGCATAATATAACTTCATAATCACCATTTTCAACATCAAATGTATAATTAATCCATTCATTATATGCAAAGTTTAAGATAACTAAAAGTGTTTCATCCTGTGATTTTCTCTTGTACGCAAATACACTGTGTTCATTATCATTAACAACTACCCATTCAAACCCATCCCAATATCTCGTATCATCATATAAAGATGAATGATTTAGATATAGTTGTTGTAAAACCTTAATATAATTTTGTAAAGTTTGGTGACGTTCATATTGTAGAACGCTCCAATCTAATTCTCTATTTTCATCCCATTCTCTAAATTGACCTATTTCATTACCCATAAAATTTAGTTTTTTACCAGGATGAGTCATCATATAAGTAAAATAAGCTTTTAACCCTGCAAACTTTTGATCATATTGCCCTGGAACTTTATCGATCATAGCTTTTTTCAGATGAACTACTTCGTCATGTGATAAAGCTAAAATATAACGTTCACTAAAAATATAAGTCAGTTGGAATGTGATTAAATTACTATTGTCTCCTCTAAAATATGGATCTAATTTTAAGTATCTTAATGTATCATTCATCCAACCCATATTCCATTTATAATCAAATCCAAGTCCATCATACTGTGTTGGTACTGTAATTTTAGGAAATGCCGTTGATTCTTCCGCAATTGATAAAATAGAAGAATCAAACTTCTTTAAAGAATCATTAAACTTCTTAATAAATGCAACAGCTTCTAAATTAATATTAGTACCAAAACTATTTTTCTCCCACTCACCATCCTTACGACAGTAATCTAAATATAACATTGATGACACCGCATCAGTTCTAAGGCCATCAATATGATATTTATCGCACCAATAAACAGCATTAGAAACTAAAAAACTTTGAATTTCACATCTTCCATAATCAAAATGTCTTGTTCCCCAAGAAGGATTTTCTTTTTTAAACGGATTTGATGGTTCATATAAACACTCTCCATCAAATTCAATTAAACCATGGCTATCCTTTGTAAAATGTCCTGGTACCCAGTCAAGTATTACACCAACTCCATGTTGATGCATAATATCAACAAACTTCATAAAGTCTTTTGGTGTTCCATATCTAGCAGTAACAGAATAATATCCAGTAACTTGATAACCCCACGATGGATCATAGGGAAATTCAGAAATAGGCATAACTTCTACATGAGTATATCCCATTTCTTTTGCATATAACGCAAGTTCTTCTGCTATACTTGCATAATTAAATACATTTCCATCTTTATATCTTTTCCAAGAACCAAGATGTACTTCATAAATATTAAGTGGTTTGTTATAACCTTGATTAACATGTCTATTTTTCATCCACTCTTCATCATTAAACTTATATCCACCTAAATCATAAACTTTAGATGCTTTATAAGGTCTAAGTTCACTATGATAAGCATACGGATCACTCTTATAAATTATATTCCCCTTTTTTGTTTTTATGGCATATTGATAACAATCAAACTCTTTAACATTTTTAATTGTAGTTTCGTATAAACCTTCATTTGTAATTTTACACATTTGGTTTTTGTTAACATCCCAGTCATTAAACTCCCCAACTACACTAACGCTTACAGCATTAGGCGCCCAAACACAAAATCTTGTTTCTTTTTTAGTGTAGTGAGCTCCAAGTAATTCATAAGCTTTTATAGTAGTCCCCTGATGAAAGTAATATAGAGCCAAATCATTCATAAATTTTACCCTCCATTCCATTATTTATTATACCATATAATTAAAATTATTGCAAAGTTTTCAAAAAGAAAAATTATAAACACATATAAATTTCTTTTTTTACTTTTTGATTTTTTCCTATAAATAAACAAAAAAAAGTTTATACAAAAGTATAAACTCTTAATTTTTTATTGAACTTGTTCTACAACTTCATCAACAACGTCTTCAGGTTGTTCAGGACTTTGTTCATCATCTACTTCATTAGGTGCAGTTGTTTCTTCTTCTAATTCAACAACTTCCTCATGAGAAGTTTCAGTAGTTTCTAAAACCTTATATCCTTTTAATAGTAATAAACCTAAACATACACAAATAGCTGCAAATAATACTCTTGAAATAAACGCAAACCATCCTAAACCGCCAGTAGCCATTGAAACAGTATTAACACCATTATTAATCATCATTTCACATAGTTTATCAAGTATGCCAAGTGCACCAAATAAACCAAGAACAACGTTTAAGAATGCAGTAACAAATAAAATAATAGCTAAAAATTTAAGTTCATTCCAAAAATGAGTTCCTTTTTCATTATATTTTGCAAATGCATCAACAGGTGCCATAACCGCTTTATAATAAACTAATGTAAACACAGTAAATGCAATATAAAGAACTACATATCCTAAATAACTCCAGAACACTTTTGCTCTAGCAGCTTTAGCAAGAGCAATGGCCTCAGATGAAGTTTGAGATTGTGCTTTAACTAATTCTTGTTTTGCAACATTACCAGCCTCAGTCCATGAGAAAATTATAAAAATTAACCCTAACACTAAGAAAATAAATACGATTAAATATTTAATAGCATGTGCGATTAAATATAATTTAGAACCTTTTAAATTTAGTTTTTCATCATTATTTTCAGCATTTGCTTTTCTAAATACCCATAAGCTTGCACAAATAGAACCATGGACTAAAATATTAATAATTGCCATTAAATAACTACCTTCAATAAATGATAAAGCAGCATTAATAACAGCATATGCTGTATAAGCTATTAATAAATAGTACAAATATTTACATTTTAATAAACCTTTAAAAGTTGAATAATCTTCTACAACTATTACTTTACTAGTTTCTTCTACATCATTATATAATCTCATTTTTATTTCTCCTTAATGATTTTAAAAATCAAATAATTCATATTCTTATTATAACAAATTTTTAAAATATTTGCAAATAATTCGTATAAGCTATTTAATAAACATTGCATCACCAAAGCTAAAGAAACGATATTTTTCCTCTACAGCAACATTATAAGCATGCATAATATTATCAATTCCTGCTAAACTTGACACTAACATTATTAAAGTAGATTTAGGTAAGTGAAAATTAGTAATTAACGCATTAACAGCTTTCCACTCATATCCTGGATAAATAAAGATATTTGTATCTTCATAGCATTCTCTAAATTCACCATATTTTGAATAAATACTTTCTAACGTTCTAGTACTTGTAGTTCCAACTGAAATAATACGTTTACCAAGTTTTTTAGCTTCATTTAATCTATCAGCAACATCTTTAGTCATACGATATTTTTCTGTATGCATATGATGATCTTCAATTTTATCAACCGATACAGGTCTGAATGTACCAAGTCCAACATTTAAAGTTACATATTCTATTTGTATGCCTTTATCTTTAATCTTTTGCAATAATTCTTTCGTAAAATGAAGCCCAGCAGTAGGTGCAGCAGCACTACCATATTCTTTTGCATAAACCGTTTGATAACGATTTCCATCTTCTAACTTTTCGTGAATATAAGGTGGAAGTGGCATTGTTCCAATATTTTCAAGAATTTCCAAAAAAATCCCATCATAAATCATTTTAAATTCACGCATTCCATCAACGCCTTCGCTTATACATTCTGCTTTTAACTCTCCATTATTAAAACTAACCATCGTTCCAACATGAACTCTTCTTGCAGGTCTAACAAGAGCTTCCCATATATTTTCACTTTTTTCTTTTAATAATAATAACTCAATATAAGCATTAGTATCAACTTTATTTCCATAAATCCTAGAAGGTAACACTTTAGTATCATTTAACACTAAAACATCAGTTTCATCTAAATAATCAATGATATTTGCAAACTTAACATGACTAATATCACCAGTTTTTCTATCTAATACTAAAAGTCTTGAAGACGTTCTATCTTTAAGTGGAGTTTGAGCAATTAACTCCTCTGGTAAATCATAATTAAAATCTTCTACTTTCAAAATAAACCTCCTCGGTTAATACCTAAATGTTGGTATGCTTTATCAGTTGCAACACGACCTCTATGAGTTCTTATAATAAAACCTTCTTGTAATAGATATGGTTCATTCACATCTTCAAGAGTAACAGTTTCTTCAGAAATAGATGCAGCAAGAGCTTCTAATCCAACTGGTCCACCCTTAAATCGATTAATTAAGCCCTCCAAATACTTTCTGTCAGTAATATCAAGACCAGCTGAATCAATATTTAACTTATCAAGGGCATAAGTAGTAACACTTTTATCGATAATATCTTTATTTTCATATTGGGCAAAATCACGAATTCTTCTAAATAATCTATTAGCAATACGAGGAGTTCCTCTACTTCTTTTAGCAAGTTCTAATGTTGCATCATCATTAATAGGATAATCTAAAATTCTAGATGTTCTTTTAATAATAGTAGATAGTTCACTAGAATCATAATAATGAAGAGCATGAATAATACCAAAACGATCACGCATCGGAGCAGTTAAATCACCAAAACGTGTTGTTGCACCAACTAAAGTAAAAGGTGGCAAGTTCATACGAAGAGTTGATGCTCCTGAATCTTTTCCCATTACTATATCAATAACAAAGTCTTCCATTGCGGAATATAACATTTCTTCCATAACTTTAGGAAGTCTATGAATTTCATCAATAAATAATATATCACCAGGTTCAAGTTCATTTAATATTGCTGCAAGATCCCCAGGACGAGTTAATGCCGGTCCAGTTGTAACCTTAATACCACTTCCCATTTCATTTGCAATAATATGTGCAAGTGTAGTTTTACCAAGTCCTGGAGGACCAAATAACAAAACATGATCAAGTGGCTCTTCACGCAATCTAGCAGTAGTAATATAAATCTTTAACATTTCTTTTATTTCAGATTGACCAACATATTCAACAAGTTTAAGTGGTCTAAGTGATGATTCAATTTCATCACCTTCAATCATTTTTTTATCTACAATATTACTCATGAAAGACTCCTTTCTTTTACTTTTTTTAGTTGAATAATCAAATAAATTATGATATAATCATATTAATAAATTATTTAGGAGGCACAATATGTATAGTTACATTAAAGGGGAAATCACAGAAATTAAAGCAACTAATATAACAATAGAAGCCTATGGTATTGGTTATTTCGTGAAAGTGCCAAACCCTTATTCGTTTACTATAAATTCAAATACTATAATATACATCTATCACCATGTTCGTGAAGATGCAATTGAACTTTATGGTTTTGCAACTAGTTTGGAAAAAGAAACATTTGAAAAACTAATCAGTGTTAAAGGGCTAGGACCAAAAGGTGCATTAGCCATTCTAGCAAGCGCATCACCACAAGATATTTTTACTGCTACTAAAAATGCTGACCATAAATTTTTCATTAAATTCCCTGGAATAGGTCAAAAACTAAGTCAACAAATCATTCTAGATTTAAAAGGGAAACTTAATTTTGAAGAAGAATCAACTGTTCAAGATGAAAGAATTGAGCAAGTAGGTCTTGCACTTAAATCACTTGGATATAACGCAACTGAAATTAAAAATATCTTAAAACGCCTTAAATTAGAACATGATACTACACTATCAGATGCAGTAAAAATGGCTCTTAAAATGTTACGTTCATAAAAAGCTGTATTTTCAAAAACTTTATTTTAAAAAAATAAGAGGTTTCCTAGAAACGGAAACCTCCTTTATTTTTTCCCTTTCCTTTTTTAGCTTTAGGAGCTTTCATTGGAACACCACCTCTACGTGCAGCACGTTCCATATCTTCTTCACTCATTCCAGCAAATGCAAGCATTTGTTTTTTCATTTCCGCAAAACGTTTAGTCAAGTTATTAATTTCTTGATAAGGACGTCCAGAACCTTTTGCAATACGCATTTTTCTAGAATAGCTTGTTGCAATAAGGTCAGGATTTTTTCTTTCCTCTTTAGTCATTGAACCAATTGCAACTTCAATATACATAAACTGTTTATCATCAATATCTATACCTTTTAACTTAGATCCAAGTCCTGGAATCATTCCGAGAATACCTTTTAATGATCCCATTTTTTTAATCATCTTAATTTGATCTAAGAAATCATTATATGTAAAAATTCCTTTTTGTAAACGTTCAGCCATTTTCATAGCATCGTCTTCATCAATATTAGCAGTAGCTTTTTCAATTAAACCAATTACATCCCCCATACCAAGAATACGTTTAGCCATACGATCTGGATGGAATACTTCTAATTGATCTAATTTTTCACCAACACCAATAAATTTAATTGGAATTTGTGTCATATAACGAATTGAAAGTGCCGCACCCCCACGAGTATCTGAATCAAGTTTAGTTAACAAACAACCAGTAACACCAAGTTTTTCATGGAAACTACTAGCAACATTAACAGCATCTTGACCTGTCATCGCATCAATTGTTAATAAAATTTCATCTGGTTTTGCAATATCTTTAATATCAACAAGTTCTTGCATTAAAATTTCATCAATTTGAAGACGACCAGCAGTATCAATAATAACTAGATTTTTACTAGTATCTTTTGCATAAGCAATCCCTTTTCTAACAATTTCTTGTGGTTTGACAATTGTCCCAAGTTCAAACACTTCAATATCAAGTTGTTTACCAAGTTGAACAAGTTGATTAATCGCAGCAGGACGATATACATCGGCTGCAATTAATAATGGTCTTAAATTATTATTTTTTCTTAAATAATTAGCAATTTTAGCAGCATGAGTAGTTTTACCAGAACCTTGTAAACCACACATTAACACAACACTTAAACCACCAGGTTTTAAGTTAATTGGAACTGCTTCTTCTCCCATTAAATCCACTAAATGTTCATAAACAATTTTAACAACTTGATCCCCTGGAGTAAGAGATTTCATAACTCTTTCACCAAGTGCTTCTTCCTTAATTTCTGAAATAAACTTTTTAACAATACGGTAATTAACGTCAGCTTCAAGTAAAGCTACTCTAATCTCCCTCATTGCATCATCTATATCTTTTTCATTAAGTTTACCACGTCCTGTAAGACGTCTTAAACTCATCTGTAACTTATCAGATAAAGTTTCTAAAGGCATCCTCTACTCCATTTCCTCAATGCTTTTAATTATAATTTTACCTTCAGCATCGACATGTTTTTTTAAATCATCTAAGTAATTTTTTAATAATTGATCTTTACTATAAAGTTTTAACTTATCTTCATAATATTCTAATAAGCTTACTACTTTCTTAAGAGTATCCCATACAGCATTACGACTAACACTAAACTCTTCCGCAATTTCAGCTAAACTATAATCTTCATTATAATAACAAATAAATGTTTCAACTTGTTTATCCGTTAATAATTCTTTATAATATTCAAATAAAATCGCATAATAAGCTTTCTTATCAATATTCTCACTCATCTTCTTCCTCATCAAATAGACCCATAATATAGTCTTCTAAATCAAAATATTCTAAATCATCTAACTTTTCACCAAGACCAACCATCTTAATTGGTAGATTATATTTATCTCTTATAGCAAGAACAATTCCACCCTTAGATGTTCCATCAAGTTTAGTTAAAATAACACCAGTAACATTTGTTACTTCATTAAATGCTTCAGCTTGACTTAAACCGTTTTGTCCAGTTGTTGCATCAATTACAAGTAATGTTTCATGAGGTGCACCTGGTATTTCACGTTCAATTACTTTATTCATCTTTGCAAGTTCAGCCATGAGACCAGCTTTATTTTGAAGTCGTCCTGCTGTATCACATAAAAGAACATCATAATTACCTTCTTTAGCTCTTTTTACAGCATCAAAAATTACACTTGAAGGGTCAGTTGCTCCTTTTTTAATTACAATATCAACATTGACACGTTTTGCCCATTCTTCTAATTGATCAACTGCACCAGCTCTAAATGTATCACCTGCAGCAAGTAAAACTTTTTTACCTTCATTTTTTAAACGATGTGCAATTTTAGCAATTGTAGTTGTTTTACCAACACCATTTACACCTACAAATAAAAAAACACTTAACCCATCTTTTTGAATATTCAAGTTATTATTAACAATTTCCCCTTTTAAATATAGATCAAACATTTTATCTACAATAATAGGTTGTAATTCTTCTGCACTTTCACATTCTTCAACACGTGGATCATCTCTTAATGCATCAATAAAATTAAGTGTTGTTTCAACACCAATATCTGCCATAATAAACACATCAGTTAAATCATCAAATAAATCTTCAGTAATTTGACTATATCCCGATAATACTGCTTTTAATTTGCCTAAAAAACCAGTTCTAGTTTTTTTCATCCCTAACTGATATTTTTTTGCTTTTTCATCTTTCTTTTTATTTCTTCCAAATAACCATCCAAAAGCCATATTAAACCTCTTATTTATATATTTTTACTTAGTATATATTATACAACAATTTATGTTTTTTTTCAAGAGAATAAAAACATAAAAAAATGACTAGTGGGGGGGACCACTAGTCAGGAAGGGTATGTGTGCGCACACATAAAATATAGGGGATATGTTACAAATCACTCTCGTGATTTGCACTAACAATATACCACAATAAAATACATATTGCAAGAAAAAACACTTGTTTTTTTATTTTTTCTACATTTTTTTACTTTTCATCATTATTTTTCTTTTCGAATAATGCTTTTTTAAGTGCGATAACAGTCTTACACTTTTCATTGCCACATCTTATGCCATCACTAGTTGTAATCATTACACCACCACATACTTCACACTTTTCACCATTTGGAATACCAGAATATGTTGTACGACACTTAGGATAGCGATCACATGCATAGAATAATGCACCTTTACTTCTACCCCTACCACTTGTTCTTTCTACAATTTCACCTTCACCACAAACAGGACAAATAACTCCGGTTTTGACAGGTTCAGGTTTAGGTGTCTTTTTAATATATTTACAACTAGGATAATCAGAACAAGCCGTAAATTCACCGAAAGGACCGCGTCTAATCACTAATGGGCATCCACACTCAGGACAAAACTCATCAGTTTTTTTAGGATAAATCTTAACCATATTATCTCTTGCGATTTCAATAAGAGGTGCAAACATATTATAGAAATCACCAATTTCTTTATACCAAACAAGTTTACCTTCAGCAATTTCATCAAGAGCACTTTCCATCTTAGCTGTATATTTAACATTAATAATTGAACTAAAAAATAATTCTAATTGTTCAGATGTTAAAACACCTTGACTAGTTGGAACAAAAGCTTTCTTTTCCATTGTAACATAAGCTCTTGCACGAAGAGTTTCCATAGTAAGTGCATAAGTAGAAGGACGACCAATTCCAAGTTCTTCCATTTTTCTAATAAGTCTTGCTTCAGAATAACGATATGGAGGAAGTGTAAACTTTTGTTCAGTTTCAACATTCTCACGAATTAAAATCTCTCCGACAGTCATATCTGGCAAAACATCTAATGCTTCTGGATCACTAGCTTCAATACTCATTTCTTCATAAACACGTAAGAAACCATCATAAGTAGTAATTTCACCATTTAAGCCAAAAATATAATCATTATTTACAACTTCAACTTTAGTATCTTCTAACACAGCATCACTCATTAAAGATGCAAGTGCACGATTATAAATTAACGAATAAATCTTAAATTCTTCAAGAGATAAATATTTTTTAACACTTTCAGGAGTTCTTCTAATACTAGTAGGACGAATAGCTTCATGTGCATCTTGAATATTCTTAGCTTTAGTACTAGATTTTTTAACACCTTTATAATATTCTTTACCATATTTTTCAGTAATAAACTCTTTAGCAGAATCAACAAATTCATCACTTAAACGAATTGAGTCAGTTCTCATATAAGTAATTAAACCAACACGTTCATCAGCAAGTTCAATACCTTCATATAACTTTTGAGCAATACCCATTACTCTTTTTGCATTATAATTAAACTTAACACCAGCATCTTGTTGAAGAGTTGATGTAATGAACGGAGGTTTAGACGAACGATTACGACGTTTCTTTTGAATATCTTTAACAATAAAATTATCATCTAAAGAATCAACAATTCTTTTAGCATCTTCAGCATTAGCAACTTCAATCTTATCACCTTGATAACCAATTAACTTAGCTTTAAGATGATAAGAATTACTAGCAGTTTCTTTTAATAAATAAGCAGTAATATCCCAATACTCCTCACTATTAAACGCTTCAATTTCTTTTTCACGATCAACTACTAATTTTAACGCAACACTTTGAACACGCCCAGCACTCTTAGAACCAATCTTTTGTTGAAGTAAACTTGACAATCTAAAACCAATAATTCTATCTAAAATACGACGTGTTTCTTGAGAATGAACAAGATTCATATCAATATCACGGTCATTCGCAATAGCTTTTAAAATCGCACTCTTAGTAATTTCATTAAATACAATACGTGACACACGTTTCTTAGGCTGTTCTAAAACTTCACTTAAGTGCCAACTAATAGCTTCTCCTTCTCTATCGGGGTCAGTTGCAAGATAAATATGATCAGCTTTACTTGCTAAATCTTTTAACTTATCAACAATATCAACCTTATCTTTTAATACTACATATTCAGGTGCAAAATTATTATTAATATCTACACCAAATCCACCCTTACCTTTTATACTTAAATCTCGAATATGACCAATACTAGATTCAACAACATAATCACTACCTAAATAGTTTCCAATTGTCTTACACTTAGCTGGTGATTCCACTATTACTAAATTCATAATATACCTTCCTATCTTAATCTCGCTTAAAGATTATACAAATATTTTTTTTACTTGTCAAATAAAATAAATAATTTTTTATATATAATAAGGAAGAGAAATACTTTATTTATTCAACTTTTTCCTAAAATTTTATTTATGAGAACAACATAATAACTATTTTTCTCAGTTTTGTTTAGTTGAACTAATCAAATAGTTTGTGGTAAAATATAAATAATTATAGTATATTGTTGTTGTAAAAATAACAAGGAGGAATATATGAATCTAGGAAACAAAATAAAAACACTTAGAAAACAAAATAATTTAACACAAGAAAACCTAGCAGAAATACTTGGTGTATCTTATCAAGCAATTTCAAGATGGGAAAACAATATCACCTCACCTGATATATCTACTCTTCCCATTTTAGCTAACATTTTTGATGTAACAGTTGACTACTTATTAGATGTAAATATTCTAAAAAATGAAGAAACTATTAATAAAATATATGATGAATACTACAATTTAAGTATAAATAATAAATTAGATGAATGTGAAACACTTCTAGAAGAAACAATTAAACAATATCCATATGCATTTAAACTAAAAAATGAATTATTACACATATACTATATAAAATTATTTGATACTAAAGAAAAAAACTACTATCAAAACAAAATTATTTATCTAGCAAATAATATCATTGAAAAATGTTTTATAGATGATTATCGATATTCCGCAATGCAAAGTTTAATTTTAGTATATGAATCAATGAAAGAATATGAAAAAGGAAAAAGCATTTTAAATAAACTACCAGATATTAGTTTTTCTAAAGATTTACTTAAAGAACACACCTTAACAGGAGAACCTAAAATAATTGCACAACAAGAAAACATATATAACATTATTTCAATGTTTGAACATCTTATCTATCAATCAGTTACTTATAAAGAAACAGGCCACTGGGATGAGATTCTTTTAAAATATAAAAATCTACTAGAATTAATCTATGACGATAACGACTTTGGCTTATACCATTATAATCTAATGAATATCTACTTAATTTGTGCATTAGATAAAGCACGAATTAAAGATAACACGCTTACCATTTACTATATTAACCAAGCAATAAATCACGCAACAATTTGTAGTAATCTAAAAAAAGAAAATAAGTTAATTTTAAATACAAGTTTTTTAGTTAATCGCCTTAAAGATGATCCTAATACTTGGCCTATTAATAACTACCTATTATTTAATATTATTTCATCTGAACTAAAAAAATCAGAATATGATTTTATTAAAGAAACAAATACTTTTAAAGAAATTTTAGATTTATTATCTAAATACCAAAAATAAGCACTTCTTTAAGTGCTTATTTTATTTCTTTTTTATAAAAATTTCCTTTTAAAGCTTCTTCTTGAACTGGACCATAACTCTTACGATGATGTAAATTTAGTATACCATATTGTTTAATTGCTTCTAAATGTTGTTTAGTAGGATAACCTTTATGTTTTGCGAAACCATATTCAGGATATAACTTATCAAGTTCTATCATGTATTCATCTCTAGCAACTTTTGCAAGAATACTAGCACATCCAATTGTGAATGATTTTTCATCACCTTTAATAATACTTTCCAATTTTATATCAATAAAAAGTGGCATTGCATCAGCTAAAACATAATCAGGTTTAACATCTAAAGTATTAATTGCAGTAGTCATCGCAAGACGACTTGCTTCATAAATATTTATTTCATCAATTTTTTTAGGTTCAATAAACACTACTTGATAACTAATTGCTTTTTCTTTAATAACACCTTCTAATATTTTACGATTTTTTTCACTAATCTTTTTGGAATCAGTTACTCCTTCAATATAACAATCTTTAGGCATAATTACACATGCTGCAACAACTGGTCCCGCAAGTGGACCACGACCTACTTCATCAGTTCCTGCAATTAAACTATATCCTTCAACATACAGTCTGTTTTCTATTTCATGATTATCATAATGTTTCATATTATATCCTATCTAGAGTCATCTTTCCTAAGTAATCACTTCTATATTCTTGTAAAACATATAAAGCAGTTTTATCAATATCAACATCTTTATTTCCTAAATAGAAATGCAGTGATTCACCAATTTTTAATAACGTTTCATTTAGATCTTCCATAATTTCTACATTATATCTATTTTTGATAGCATAAGGATAATAAGTTTTTAGAAGCCCCAGAAAATATATGCAAATATCATCATTACGAAGAATATCAGCCTTAATTGCGCCTGTAATGGCAAGATTAAAACCAACTTTTTCATCATCAAACTTAGGCCATAAAACACCAGGAGTATCAAGTAGTTCTAATGTTTGATTAATTCTTGTCCATTGTTGACTTTTTGTAACACCAGGTTTATCTCCAACAACAGCTACTTTTTTACCACATAAAGTATTAATTAAAGTACTTTTACCAACATTTGGAATACCTACAATCATCGTTCTAATTGGACGAGGTTTTAAACCCTTAGCAGCATCTTTAGCACGTTTTTCTTTTAATAATTCTAGTGCTTCACGTTCTACAATTTTAACTGTCTTTTTATCTCTTGCGTCAACTGCAATTGCTTTATTACCGTTAACAGAATAATAATTAATCCATTTATCAGTTAATAATTTATCAGCTTTATCTACTTTAGTAAAAATATACAATATCTTTTTATTATTAAACATAGCTTTAAGTTTAGGATTAAGCGATGAATAAGGAATTCTTGCATCAAGTAAAACCATTACTAAATCTACAAGTTTTACCTTTTCTTCCATTTCTCTTAAAGCTTTAGCCATATGACCGGGATACCACTGAACCATTAATCTGCCCTCTCTATTCCAGATGAAGTAATTTCAAATTTCACAACCCCTTCAATATTATTTGCAGGAATCAATCCTATATGACGTGAATCATTACTATTTATTCTATTATCACCCATTACAAAATAATAGCCATCAGGTATAACATATGTCGTTTTTTTAATTCCATCTTCTTTATATGTAAACATACCACCAAATTCGTATAAAGGTTTCCAGTCTTGTTTAAACTTTAATTTCGTAACATCATCAAAATAAGTTTCATCAACAACTTTGCCATTAATTGTAAGCACACCTTTCAACCAAGTAACACTATCACCAGGCATCCCAATTACTCTTTTAATATAATAATCAGTACTACTTACCACGTTATCTTCAGGAGTAATATACGCAACAACTATATCAAATTGTTCAACCGGTTCTAAATAAGAAACAAAAACAGTAGATTCATTATAAATAGTTGGATACATACTATCACCCTCTACTTGTGCAAATGTAAACAAAAACGCAAAACAAAAACTTGCAACAGTAGCACAAATAGGTAAAATTACTAGCCAATCCAAAATAATAAATAAAGTTCTTTTTATTTTATATCTAACTTTATCAAAAGCTTCTTTAAAACTTTTAACACTAATATATAGAATATAAAACACTAAAAAGAAAAACGACAATACATAAGCACAAGTCATTATGTAATTAACAAAAGTATTTAAAAACTGAGTTTGAATATCATGTAATCCCGTATATTTACTAATTTGAAAAATAATAAAATATACAATTGAACTAATTAAAAAACCTAATAGCCTAACACAAATACGTTTATTAACATTTAAACTAGCAATAACACTACTATGTTCTTCATTATATCTTTCTAAATAGCTCTTATTACTCATAATAACTCCTTTATATCTATTATAAATTATTTAAAATTTCTTCAAGTTCTAGTTCAGTAACTAAAACTTTACGTTTAGTTCCTTGTTGTGTACCTGATACAATACCAAGAGCTTGCATATCTCTAAACATATTATCCATACGATTAAAACTTGTTGAGAATATTTTTTGAAGTTGATTAACTGAAGCATTTTGATTTCTAACAACAAAGTAGCATACTTCAACAAATAATTCATCATTTCTTCCTAAACTAGGATCAGAACTTCCATTACCAGGACCACGAGACGCACTTGATTGTTGTAACTCCTCAAGCGTTACAATATAATCTACTTCATAATTTTCTCTTAAATATTCAACAACATTCTTAATTTCTTTATTTGTAACAAGTGCACCTTGTAATCTAATATCACCTTTTCCAGGATATCTTAAGATCATATCCCCTTTACCTTCAAGTTTTTCAGCAGCAGATTGGCCCAAAATTACACTTGAGTCAGCAAAACTTGATACTTTAAAGGCAAGACGAGTAGGAATATTTGCTTTAATAGCACCTTTAATAACATCTGCACTAGGTCGTTGTGTAGCAAGAATAATATGAATACCAGCAGCACGAGCTTTTTGCATCAGTTTAGTAATGCAATCATCAACTATACTAGATGCATCCATAAACCAGTCATTAAACTCATCCATAATCATAACAATATATGGTTCTTTAGGTAACCCTTGAGAAACTAATTCTTCATTTAATTCAGCAAGTTCAACTGCACCATATTTATTAAGTTTCTTATAACGCCTTTCCATTTCATCTGTTAACCAAATAACAGCAGGTTCAAAATATTCTTTTTCAATAATTACAGGCATCGCAAGATGTGGAATATCAGAATATTTACTAAATTCCACTGTCTTAGGGTCTAATAACATAATTCTAACATCATCAGCTGAATAATGATAAATTAAACTAAGAATAATTGTATTTAAACATACACTCTTACCAGATTTTGTTTCCCCAGCACATAGTCCGTGTGGCATATCACCAATATCTGCATAAATCTTTTCACCAAAACTATTCATACCAACCGCAACAGGTAATGCATATTTACTATTAATAAATTCTTTTGTTGAAATTAAATCTCTTAAATACACAATAGAACGACTATCCTTTGGTTTTGGTATTTCAATACCAGCATATTTCATATTTGGAATTGGTGTTAAAATACGAATATTACTACATGCAAGATACATCGCAAGATTATCTTCAATTTTACGAATTGATTTTACATCTTCACTAAGACTTTCAAGTTCAATTAAATACATGATAACAGTAGGACCAAAAATGTATTTAGCAACATGTGCTTTAATACCATATTTTTCTAAAATTTCATTAATCTTAGCTTTTTGTTCTTCTGCTAATTTTACATCTTTATCAGAAGTTTCAGTACCACGATTTAATAAGTCTAAACTAGGAGCAATATATTTCTTCTTTCTAACTACTTTTGATTTTTGAACAGGTTGACTAGGGGTACTAGGCTTAACAACTTCTTTAGGTGCAACAGGTTCTTTTGTTTCAACAACAACTTCTTCAATAACTGGTTCTTCAATTTCATCTTCACCAATTACATCATTAATAATAGTTTCATCATCACCATATTCAATATATTCATCAGCCATTGCAGAATAATAATCATCTTCTGGATTATTAACAACTACTGGTTCAACTACCTCTTCAATTACTTCCTCTATAATTTCCTTTTTAGGTTTATGTGTTCTAAGAGAATCATATCTTTTTGGGTCTAAATGATATCCAACATTTTCTGCATATGAAGGAACATTCTTAACATTAGTTACAACTGTTGGTTTACCATTAGACTCAATTTGTTCGGTTTGGTTATCCCTCACAATTTGGTGAATATAATATTCTTTTTTACGATTATTTTTATTTTTCATTTTTCGATTCTCCCTTCTTCTATATTTTTTTACTCTTATTTATCTTACCACAAATCTTAAAAAAAATCAATCATTTATCTTAATTTTTTTAAAGAAAATAAAATGCCTTAACTTTTTAACAGTTAAGGTATTTATTATTAATTTAATTAACAGCTTCTACTTCTTTACCATCTTTAAAGGTAACGATAAAAGCTTCTTTTTGTGGATTACCATTACTATAAGTAAATGGACTACTTGAAGTAACTAATCCAGAAAATGTACAAGTATTTAAAGATTCTATCACTTTATCATATTCTACAGAACCTGCAGATTCAATAGCTTGTTTTGCAATATAAACAGCATCATAACCAAGTGTTGCAAATGTTGCAGGATTGTCACCATATTTAGCTTTATATTTTTCTACAAACGCTTTGACTGTAGAATTTTGAGATCCTGAAAAATAGTGACTTGTATAAAAACAATTTTCTAAGAATGAACTATCATCATTTGGTCCAATTTGTGTGATAAGTCCATCCCAACCATCACCACCATAACATACACTAGTATAACCTTTTGCATAACCAGTCTTTAAAATATTATAAGCATTCTCATAATAATCAGGAACATAAACACAGTCATAACCACCTTCAATAATTGGAGCCCAAAAAGCATTAAAATCACGATCATTATTATCATAAGCACCTGTAACAACTTCTATATTAAGAGATTGTGCAGTTTCAACAAATGCATCTTTTAAACCTTTAGAGTAATCATCATCATTATTATATAGCACATAAGCTTTCTTATTACCTGCTTTTGAAGCATATTTAGCCATATATTCACCTTGATATGAGTCATTAAAACAAGCACGGAATAGATTGTATCGGACGTCTATTTCATCACAATTATCACCAACTGTAAGTTTATCAGCAGTTCCAGTAGGAGTAATAGTAGGAATACCATACTTAGAAGTATTAGTAATAAATAATTCAGTAGTACTACTTGTCACTGGACCAATAACAAAATCAATAGTTTCATTTTGTGAAATCATATTTGCTAACATATTTGAAGCAGTAACTAAATCACCTTTATCATCAATATATTGACTGATTTCTAATTTAACCATTTCACCATTAATATTGACTCCACCATTTGCATTAATTTCTTCAACAGCAAGTTCTATACCATTTTTAACAGCTTGACCATACATACTAAGATAACTACTTAAAGGACTTATTGCAACTATTTTAATGTTATCTTTTTTCCATATTGCAGTAATTGTTAAATCTTGTGCAGGCATAGTTGAAGGAATTTCTTTATCCCAACCAACAAATTCATACCCTTCACGAACAGGATTAGATGGACTATCAATCAAACTATTATATTCTTTTGTAATAGATGAAACAATACTACCTCCACCAGTTTCAAAAGTAATAGTATATTTATTAATTTCAAATTTAGCAACGACTGTCATATCTGCACAAACTTCATAATTAACATAGTTCCATTTTTCCTCACCATTAAACCATCCTATAAACGTATACCCTTCTTTAATAGGATCAACAGGCTTAGTGAACCCTTGTTTATGTTGTACAACAACTGTTGTATAAACACTTCCATCTTCATTTAAACAAGTTATCGTATACTCTTTATCACATGAAACTAAGCCTAAAATAAACATTAATAATAATAATATTAGATTATATTTAATTATTTTTTTCATATAAACAACCTCACTTTCTGCTTCTTTTAAAAAAAATTTTTAAATAAAAAAGGTTATAAAAGTAAACCTTTATGACTTTTTATAAATACCACTTTTAAGATTAAAATGTTGAAAATATCTTAAATTTATGCTAAAATTCAGTTAAAATATTAAATGTCATAAAAGTTTACATATCTAAACTTTTAAAATAAAATGCTAATTTTTAAAGAACAGCTCATATTCCTATGAACTGTTCTTTTTATGTTTTAGAAAACATATTATAATATTTAATTAAAATCTTTTTTTATTAATTTAGTTAAACTTTCTTTAGGTTTGTTAATAGCATCATCAAGTGTTGCAACAGTAGGTACTATTGCATGAACTGTATATGCAACATCTTCTAATGCACAAGATCCTACAACAAATTCTAATTGTTTAGGGTTATAACTCATAAAACCAAAGATTAGATTTTCTTTTTAACTCTTAAATATTTTCCCATTTTGCATACAATTTATTTATATAAAATTTTAAAGTTTTCTTATCATTAGAATAAGTAATTTCATTTAAATTATCGATTTCATTATTCCATTTATTAACACACTCGATTTCTTTATACCATCCTATAAATTTATAACCTTCTCGAATTGGATTTTTAGGAAAGTTTTCAATTTTACCATTATCAGTAAAATCAATATAGTAAACAGTTTCTATATCAATATAATATATAATATTTGCATAGCTATAAAGAATATTTTGTTCATCCTCTATATAATCTTTTGATGGAAAAACATATACTGGCAATCGTTTTCTCTCTTCATTATTTTTGTTATGATTATTTATTATATACTGAGGATTATAATCATAACATTCATTTACTTTATCTTCAAATTCTAAACATATAATTTTTTTAAGTTTAGGGCAATCTTTAAAAAAATATGTGTGTGCAAATTCTAAATATTTCTCTATATAAATTATTTCTAAATTATTGCTAGAAATGCATCCTACAGGAGTTTTAGAACGAAGAAAACCAATTTTTTTAACTTTTAATTCATTAACAATATTCGGAATAGTAATAACACTTTTTTGTTTTCCTTCTTCACTTAAACCAACAACACAATAATATTCATCAGAATTTGTTTTTATATGTTTATACACTAAATCTCCAACTGTAATTTCCCCTCGTTCTCCATATAATAAACAACCTTCTAACATTAATAATGAACAAGAAACCATTAAAATTATTAAAATTTTTTTCAATTTAACAACTTTCCTCCTTTGATAATTATCTAAAAGTAAAAACTTAATATTCGTGTTAAAAGTAAAATAGTTAGGGTACTAATATAATAGTACAATTTAAATACATTAATTTAATTAAAATCTTTTTTTATTAATTTAGTTAAACTTTCTTTAGGTTTATTAATAGCATCATCAAGTGTTGCAACAGTAGGTACTATCGCATGAACAGTATATACAACATCTTCTATTGCACAAGATCCTACAACAAATTCTAATTGTTTAGGGTTATAACTCATAATACCAGAAATAACTTTTCCATTTAAACTTTGTTCATCAAGTCTTCCTTCACCAGTAAGAACAATATCATATTTTTCTACCAGTTCATCGAAATGATAACTCTTTAATAAAACGTCAATACCAAGAGAAAGTTTTGCGTTCATAAATGCTACAAAAGCAAATCCAACTCCACCTGCAGCACCTGTACCAGGTACAATATTGAAATCATTATTGAAGTGATTTTTAACAATCTCATTATATTTACACATATTAGCTTCTAAAATAGGTAAATCTTCTTTTTTAGCACCTTTTTGTGGTGAGAAGACATATGTTGCACCTTTTTCACCAAGTAATGGATTAGATACGTCTGTTAAAACTTCAAATTCAATATTACCTATAAGTTTATTAAAAGATTCAGTTCCGATTGCGTAAATATCTTTTAACTTGCCATTACACATTCCGTATATTACATTACCTTCTTTATCACAGAACTTAACCCCCATTGCTTCAAGCATACCTACACCACCATCATTAGATGCAGATCCACCAATACCTACAATAATCTTAGAAGGATGATGTTTAATAATCGCTTCTTTAATTGCAATACCTAGCCCATAAGTAGATGCAAGATATGGATTTAGTTCTTCTTTAGATAAATCTTTAATACCTACACATTCTGCAAGTTCAAAATATAATGTTTTAGTTTCTTTATCAAATAGATATTTAGATGAATTAACTCTTCTAAATGCATCACAACTCATAACATAATATTCTTTTAAATTTTTATTCCACATTAATAATGCATCTAAGAATCCTTCACCACCATCACTAATTGGTAAGTATTCTGCAATATACTTATTTTTATTAACATTATTTACTACGATTTCTCCAACTTCTTTTGAAGAAAGTGTTCCTTTAAATGAATCACAAATAACTAGAATACGTTTTTTGCCAGCTGCAAAGAAATCTTTTTTAAAGATATTTGAAATTCTTTTATACACAAAGAAAGTAATAATTCCTACAATAACAGATAAAAGTAAATTAAATGGAATTACTGCAAATTTTGTATAATACTCTAAAAAGTTTTCACTATTAATTCCTTTAATTACTGGTTTACATATCACAACAAGCCCATTAATATCTCCACCACAATAAGCTTTTACAAAGAAAGGGACATTAATATAGTAATTAACAAATACACTAGATATTACCCAAACTATAACAGAACATATTAACGCAAGGATTCCACCACGTTTATTTTTATTATATTTATATATCAAACTAGAAGATAATACAACACAAATACCAAGTAATAAATCTGCAGTTTCACCAACTCCTGCTGTAGAAGACAAGCCAAACACTAATTTTAAGACAAATCTAACTACTACAATTAAACATCCACCAAGAGGTCCAAGTACAAATCCACCTAAGATTGCTGGAAGATTAGAAAATTGAATTTCTAAAAAGGATGGAAAAAAAGGAAGTGGAAACTTTGGAAATAAATACAAAATAAAGCTAAGTGCAGAAAAGATTGCAACTTTTGAAATATAATCAATTAATTTTTTATTTTTCATACGTCCTCCAATATAAAAAAGTCACCTATATCTTTAGGCGACTAAAAAATCTAAAAGCAAATACTTTTACTTCTTTCATCTAGACTTTACCATCGGTTTTGGAATTTCACCAAATCATGCTATTTAAGCTTGTGGACTATCACCACCGGTCGGGAATTTCACCCTGCCTTGAAGATACATTATTATTATACACTAATACATTAAAAAATACCAACATATGGTTTATTTTTTTGGTTTCGTTGGTTTTATTTCTTTTGCAATTTCATTTTTAATATTTTGTTCAATATTCCTTTCATTAACTATTAAAGAACTGTCTCTTAAACCTTGTGGTTTCCTTTTTGGTTTCAATTTATCACTCCCACAAAAGAATATGAGAAAAAAAGGTAATTTATGATTCTAAATCACTAATTACCTTTTTAATATCACTATAATTATATCCTTTAGCAAGCAATTTTTGAATAATTTTATTACTATCAATTTCTTTTTCTTTAAGTTTTAAATAATCTTTTTCTAACTTTTTAAAGTCAAGACTTGAATATTCTAACATACTTAAGACTTGATTTATGATACTATAATCATATCCCATTCTATAAAGCCTTGTATATACAGATTCTTTTTGTTTACTAACAGGTAATCCAACAACTGTTTTAAGTGTTTTTCTTCCCATATCAAGAGCATTATCAAATAATAGTTCATCACTATATTCACTTAAATATTTAATAATTATATCTTCATCAATGCCTTTAGTTAATAACACATGTTTGATCGCATTAGGACCTTTCTCGTGACGAATTTCTTCTTCAATAAATATACGAGCATATCTATCATCATCAATAAAATTAATCTCTTTTAATTTTTTTATAATATTTTTAATATTTGTTGGTGTTGCGTTATGTTCTTCTAAATAATCAATTACTTCTTTTTCAGTTCTTGGTTTATAATCAATATACTTTAGTGCTTTATCTAATAACAATCCTTCATCTAACGACTTAATAATCTTTTTCCAATCTTTTTCATAAAAAGATATCCCTTTTATTATACGATTATTAACAAGTTGATCTTCAGTAAAAGTAATAGCTTCTTCTTCATCATTAATATATACTAAATACTTTTTACCCTTTGCAACAACCTTTTTTATCCAAACTAATTTTTCACTTTTTTCCACTATATCTACCTTTCTTTAGTAAAACCGATCCCACTTACTTCTGAAGTTTGTGATATATACATAAAAGCATTATCATCAAGATTTTTAATATTACCTCTAACTAAACTTACTTCACTACTTGTCATAACACAAATAATCATTTTTAAATCTTTACCAGTATAACCACCTTCTGCTTCAACTATAGTTAAACCACGATTTACATTTTCTAAAATAAAAGTTTTAATTATATCTGGTTTAGATGTGATAATAGATACACTATAACTTCTAAATCCTCCAAATACCACAGAATCAATTAATTTACCCATTAGCCACATGTAAATAGCACCATAACATATAGGTAATAAATTAGTTGATAGTATACTTGCAGCAACAATAGTAATTCCATCGCATACAAATAAAGTTACAGAATATGGAATATTGAAATACTTTAACATAATTTTCTCAATTATATCAATACCACCAGTTGAAGCACCATATTTAATTGCAATACCAATACTTACACCACTAAGAAGTGCTGAAAATAAGACTATTATTAGCATTCCACCTATATCAGATGAATTAATGGGTAATAATTCAGTAAACTTAACAAGCGTTGCAAGTTCACCAAACAAAAATGTATAAATAGGATATGCAATAGAACAATAAAGTGTTTTAAAGAAAAATTCTTTTCCTATTAATAATAAAGCTAGTATAAGTAATACAATATTAATTACCATCATAATAACTGATTCTATTATTGTATGATAAGATGAATTAATTTCAATATTAAATTTTTCTAAAATATTAATTACGTTTATTGCAATACCACCTATACCACCGGTAACAAGACCAAATGGTGATAAAAAGAAACTAAATGATAGTGCAAGTCCCATTACTCCAATATTTATAAAAATGAAATTTTTAAGTTTTTTATTCATCTTCTTAAACATTTTCATCACCTTTTTTTAGCCATTGTAAATAAGTAATTAAAAACTCATCTAAATCACCATCTAATACTACTTGTGGTTGATTACTTTCAACATTTGTTCTATGATCTTTTACTAATGAGTACGGATGTAAAATATAGCTTCTAATTTGACTACCCCAACCATTTTCCATCATTTCACCAGCAGCTTCTTTTTTCTTTTGTTCAAGCGTTTCATGTTCTTTTTGATAAAGTCTAGATTTTAATACTTGCATAGCCTTTTCACGGTTTTGAATTTGACTTCTTTGACTTTGAGAACAAACAACAATACCAGTAGGTAAATGTGTAATACGAACTGCGGAATCAGTTTTATTAATGTGTTGTCCACCAGCACCACTTGCACGATAAGTATCAATTCTTAAATCTTCATCTTTAATGTCAATTTCAATATCTTCATCAATATCTGGAATAACAGTACAAGAAACAAACGATGTATGTCGACGTGACGCAGAATCAAATGGAGAAATCCTAACCAATCTATGTACTCCACCTTCACCTTTTAACATTCCATACGCATGACGACCATTCATACTAAAAGTAACACTCTTAATACCTGCTTCATTACCTTCTTGATAATCAATTAATTCAAACTTAAAATTATGACGTTCAGCATATCGTTTATACATGCGATACAGCATCAAAGCCCAGTCCTGACTCTCTGTCCCTCCAGCACCAGGATGAAGTTCAATAATAGCATTTTTCTTATCAAATTCACCATCTAATAATAGCTCATTTTCAAAAGTTTTTAAAGCTTTTTCTAAATTATTAATATTTTCTTCAACTAATAAATATAATTCTTCATCATCAAAATCTAAAACTAAAGCTATTTCTTCTAAATTATTAACTAATTTTTCATAAGTATTTAAATTCTCTTTTAATTCATTACACTCATTAATAATTTTAGAAGCATTCGCTTGATCACTTCAGAAATCATCAGCAAGCATTTTACCTTCTAATTCTTTAATTTTTAACTTTAAATTATCATAGTCAATTACTTTTTTTATCGCGTTTAGTCTTTTAGTAAAATCATCTTTTGCTTTAACAATTTCAAATTTTTCCATATCAAAACCTCTTTTATTAAAGTATAATTTAAACAAGCTTAAGTTTCCTTAAGCTTGTTTTATTTTTATTATTTACGTCCACAACAATGCTTATATTTACGACCTGAACCACATGGACAAGGTTCATTAGGACCTATTTTTTTAGTTTTATTAACAACTGGCTTTCTCTTACCATCATCATCACTAGATCCACCAGATGTACCTACAATTTTAGCAACTCTTTCACGTTCACCCATTGTAACAGGAATAAATCTACAGTTAATAAGTGCAACAGTTTCAGATTCAATTGATTCAATCATCTTACTAAACATTTCAAAACCAATTTCTTGATATTCACGAAGTGGATTTACTTGACCATATGATTGAAGAGAAACGCTTTGACGAAGTGTACTCATTTGATCAATATGATCCATCCAATGTTTATCTACAACACTTAATAAATTACGTTTTAAGAATTCTTTGTAATTATTAGGATCTGCATCAGCTTTTTTAGAATCAAGATTTGTTTTTAATACATTATAAATGTACTCTTGAACCTCTACTAAAGTCTTTCCTTCAATTTCTTCAATTGAAATAGTATTTTTAATTGCTTTTTGTGCATCAGTATCTCTACGTCTTGTTACTGTAAATTCTAAACGACACTCAGGATTTGTACAACGAGATGGAATACCATCATGAACTCGTTGAACTTTTTGACATTTTGGACATGGAACCATAATATAACCTTGATCAAAATATCTAATAACAAACTCTTTCATAAAACGAATTGCATCAATTTTTGATGGATCGTTTAAGTCTGCATATTTTGCAACTTCACGATAAGCAACATTTTCAATCATTTTATAAATTGTTGGTTCAATATCATCTAAGAATAAAATATCTTTTCTTTGACCATAAATAACTTCACGTTGTTTTCTTAAAACTTCATCATATTCAACAACACTCTTACGTCTATCATAGTTTTGGCCTTCAATTTTCTTTTGAGCACTTTCAACTACACCAGAGAATGGTTTATATTCAATTGGAGCCATTTCACCAGATGCATCTTTATCAGTGATCATTAATAACATTCTTTCAAGTCTATCTCCACCAAAACGAATTAATAATTCATCTTTTGTTGATAAATAGAATCTACTATATCCTGGGTCACCTTGACGACCAGAACGACCTCTTAACTGATTATCAATACGACGTGATTCATGACGTTCTGTACCAAGCACTGCAAGACCACCAAGTTCACGAACACCTTCACCAAGTTTAATATCCGTACCACGCCCTGCCATATTTGTTGCGATAGTAACAGCACCTTTTTCACCTGCGTGAGAAATAATATCTGCTTCTCTAGCATGTTGTTTAGCATTTAAAACATTATGAGGAATACCTTTTCTCTTTAAAATAGAAGATAACAATTCAGATGTTTCAATTGAAATAGTACCAACTAGAATTGGTTGACCAAGTTCATGACGACGTTTAATTTCTTCAGAAATTGCTTCATATTTAGCCTTTTCAGAAAAATAAATTAAATCAGGATCATCAACTCTAATAACAGGAACATTTGTAGGAATTTCTACAACTAACATATTATAAATATCTCTAAATTCTTCTTCTTCAGTTTTAGCAGTACCTGTCATACCAGCAAGTTTAGCATACATTCTAAAATAATTTTGGAATGTAATAGTAGCAAGAGTTCTAGTTTCTTTCTTAATTTCAACGCCTTCTTTTGCTTCAATAGCTTGATGAAGACCTTCACTCCATTGACGACCATGCATTAAACGACCAGTAAATGGGTCAACAATTATAATTTGACCATCTTGAACAACATAGTCTACTTGATTTTTCATAATGAAATTAGCTCTTAATGCATTATTAATACGATGTAATAATTCTACATTACTAATATCATATAAGTTATCTAAATGGAAATATTCTTCAGCTTTAACAATCCCTTCAGGAGTAAGAGATGCATGTTTTGACTTTTCATCAATTTCAAAATCAACATCTTCAGTCAGTCTTTTACAGAATGTATTAGCTTGTTCATATAAATTATATCCTTGTTTAGCACCACCAGAAATAATTAATGGTGTTCTTGCTTCATCGACTAAGATTGAGTCAACTTCATCGACAATAGCAAAGAATAATTCAGGACGTTGAACCATATCTTCTTTATAAACTACCATATGGTCTCTTAAATAGTCAAATCCAAGTTCATTATTTGTAGAATAAGTAATATCACATGCATATTGAGCACGTTTTTCTTCACTACTATATTCTCTTAAGTTTAAGCCTACTGTAAGTCCTAAATATTTATGAACTTCACCCATTTCAGTAGCATCACGTGTTGCTAAGTATTCATTAACTGTAACAATGTGAACACCACGACCAGTTAATGCATTTAAATATGCAACCATAACAGAAGTAAGTGTTTTACCTTCACCTGTTTTCATTTCTGCAATATTACCAAAATGCATTGCAGCAGCACCAATGATTTGCACTCTAAAAGGAGTCATCCCAAGTACTCTTGTAGATGCTTCTCTTGCAGTAGCAAACGCTTCAACCATAATATCATCTAAAGATGCACCATTTGCAAGACGTTCTTTAAAAATATTAGTCTGATTTTTAAGTTCTTCTTCACTCATTGCTTTATAAGTATCAGCAAGAGCAATAACGTTATCAGCAATCTTTTCACATCTTGTTAATTCTTTATATGATGGGTCAAATAATTTTTTTAATCCTTTAAACATAAAGTCACCTCATTTTTTATCTTTATTTATTTTACCATAAATTAACTTATTTTTCAAGTAATAATGTTTAAATAAACCATTTTGATTTTATTTAAGTATTTTGTGGTGCTTTATTAAAAGGATTTGTGGTATTTTATTAAAAAGATTTGCGGTTATATTTAAAAAATAAGCGATTTTTATTCGCTTATTTTATTATTTATTCTTTCTTCGTGCTCTTTTAATGAAAATTCACATCCACACCAGTCTTGTCTATATAAATCATATAGTTTAGATAATTTAATAGATTCTTGATATCCATTTTCTTTTTTATAATTAGAATATAAAAACAATGCTTTATCTTGATAAATAATTCCTAATTCATTAATCCATTTACTATTCTTATATGGACTAACACTCATAACTGTAGAATAATATTCGAATCCATTAATTGATGCATATTCACTTAATTTTTTAATTCTAAATTCATAACATTTGTAGCATCTCATACTACCTTCTTTTAAGTTAGTAAATCCCTTTACTGCATCTAAATACACACTATAATCTTCATCAATCATGATAACATCAATGTTAAGATTCATTTTTTTAATTAAATCAACTTGAACATTATATCTTTTTATAAATTCTTCATGTGGATAAATATTAGGATTATAATAAAAAATTGTAATCTTAAAATACTCTTTTAACATGTTAAGGACATAACTAGAACATGGTCCACAACAAGAATGAAGTAATAAAGTAGGTTTTTTACCACTTTGTTTAATGCTCTCTAATAACGTTTTAAACTCTAAATATTCATTATTCATCTTTATCAAACTCTTCTATTAATTTTAAATAATTACTTATCTCTAAATATCCATCATGCTTAACATCTTTATTACTAATATGAACTGCCTTCATTCCTAGTTTTACAGGAGTCGTAATATCAAAATATGCATCATTACCAATATAACAAACGTCAGTTACTTTATACCCCATCATATCAAACTTTTTTAAATATAGTTTAAATAGTTCAGGACTTGGTTTTCTAACTAAGTGATCACCAGATGAAATTACTTGTAAAAAATATTTTCTAATGCCAACTTCTTCTAATTCTTTTTCAACACAATTAGTGGAATACATACTATTACTAAGTACATAAAGCGAGATTTTTTTATTATTTAAATATTCAAGAAGTTCAATCACATTGTCATTTAACATTGGACTATAAAATTTTCTCGCAAAAGTATATTCAATTTCTTCAAAAGATTTATTTGTTTTTAGCCCATATAAATCTTTTAAATAATTAAAAAAAGATTTAAAATTAAATTCTAAGTCACAAGTATCACGTTTTTTAATTATATAAAACATTCCCTTAACAAAATCTAAATAATCATAAAGTGATTCTTTTACATCTAATACTTCATCATATAAATATGTATATCCTAAAATACTATCTTGCCAAGTTCCTTTTATTAATGTACCACCAACATCAAATATTATAATTTTAGGTAATTTCATAATTTTCACCTCATTAATATTTTTTTCTTAAATATATTTTAACATATTCAAAATTTTTTTACAATATAATTAAAAGAAAAAAGAACCAATTCTTTAAAGAACTGGTTCAAATAATTTTATTCTAATGATTCTAAAAGACCATAGCCTCCATTATCACGTTTATAAACAACCGCGACATTATTATTTTCTTCATTCTTGAATAAATAGAATTTATGATCTAATAATTCCATTTGTGTAATAGCTTCATCAACACTCATAAGTGTTAAGTCAACTTTCTTAACACGAACAGTTTCTTGTTTTTCTTCAAGTTGATCTTTTTCTTCAAGTTTTTCTTGGAAATATTCAGAAATACCTTCACGTTTTTTAATAAAGGCATTAACTTTTTTCTTATAACGGATAAGTTGTTGTTCAATTTTATCCACTGCTTGATTAATTGCAGCATATAAAGTATCACCTTTACATTCAGAACGTAAGATCACTTGTTTCAAAACAATTGTGATTTCGGTTGAATTTTTTCCACCCTTTTCCGCACATAAAACATTAACGTTTATATGCTCGCTTTCATTAAATAGTTTGTCAAGTTCCATGACCTGTTTAGTGATGTGCTCTTTTACATTATCACTCATTTTAACAGAGCCTTTAGTTCTAATATTAATTCTCATAGAAAGCCTCCTTCTGTAAGAAAAATAGTATTATTCTTACATATATATTTTACCATATAAAAAAAAACTTGTAAAGTAATTATTTAATTTTTTTATCCAATAATGATAAAAAAATATCTATCATCAATAAATTCTAAATAATCCATATTATTTTCAAATTCATTATAACTTCTAAACCAATAAAAATAAATATTATTATTAACTAATGTATTAATTATTTTACTAAATATAATACTTTCATCATCAATGAATTCGAGTAATATATAACTTTTTTTTCCAATTATAAATGAATTAAAACTACACTTCGTAGTATTATCTAATCCAATAAACTTCATTATTTTATTTATCATATTCATCATAACAATATTTTAATATCTTATTATTAACTCAATATTAAAAGGAAACACTAAAATAAGTGTTTCCTAATTAAATCACTTTTATAATACAATACTTACTAATTTTTTAGGAACAACAATTACCTTCTTAGGAGTATTACCATTTAATAATTCTTTAATCTTATCAGTTGAAAGTGCTAATCTTTCTAGTTCTTCTTTAGAGATCGCAGCATCTACTTCTACTTTATCTCTAATTTTACCATTTACTTGAATAACAATAGTTATTACATTTTCAACACATTTAGCTTCATCAAATGTAGGCCAAGGTTCATAAGCAATTGTATTTGTATGACCAAGTAAACTCCATAATTCTTCACCTAAATGTGGTGTAATACAACTAATCATCTTAACAAATCCTTCTGCATAAGACTTAGGTAATTTATTAACTTTATATACTTCATTAATAAAGATCATCATTTGTGAAATAGCAGTATTAAATGCTAAGTTTTCATAGTCAGTCGTAACTTTCTTAACTGTTTGATGATATACTTTTTCAAGTTCTTTTACTTCTTCATCACAAATAATACCAGCTTCTACAATAATTCTATACACTCGATTAATAAATTTATAAGCACCTTCAACACCTTGATTAGACCATGGCTTTGATTGTTCAAGTGGTCCCATAAACATTTCATAAAGTCTAAGTGTATCTGCACCAAAATCTCTTACAATATCACTAGGATTTACAACAAATTCAGGGAATCTCTTACCCATTTTAATTCCATTAGAGCCAAGAATCATTCCTTGATGAACTAACTTTTTAAATGGTTCATCAACGCTTACATAACCTTTTTGATATAAATACTTTGTCCAAATTCTTGAATACATTAAGTGTCCTACAGTATGTTCAGGTCCACCGATATATAAGTCAACTGGTAACCAGTGATCAAGAAGTCTTTTATCAGCAAATACTTCATCATTATTCGGATCAATATATCTCATAAAATACCAACTAGAACCTGCTGAACCTGGCATTGTTGAAGTTTCACGTTTACCAACAACACCATTATGATTATATTGTTTCCATTCTTCTGCATTTTCAAGTGGAGCTTTACCATTTTTAGATTTATAATCAGTTAGTACTGGTAATACTAAAGGTAACTCTTCATCTGCAAGCACATAGATTTTACCATCTTCTAAATGAACTACTGGAACTGGTTCACCCCAATATCTTTGACGTGCAAAAATCCATTCTCTAAATTTAAAATTAACTTTCTTTTTACCAATATTCTTTTCTTCTAAATAAGCAATCATTTTATTAATTGCATCTTCTTTATTAAGACCATCTAAGAATCCTGAATTAATATGAATACCATCTTCAGTATAAGCTTCTTCTAAAATATTTCCACCTTCTAATACAGGAATTATTTCAATACCAAATTTTTTAGCAAATTCATAGTCTCTTGTGTCATGAGCAGGAACAGCCATAATAGCACCAGTACCATAAGTTGATAGTACATAATCAGAAATGTAAATCGGTATTAATTTACCATTAGCAGGGTTTACTGCATAACTACCTGTAAAGCATCCTGTTTTATCTTTATTTAAAGAAGTTCTTTCAAGTTCGGACTTTTTACTAGCTTCTTCTACATATTTATCAATAGATTCTTTTTGCTCAGATGTTGTAATATTCTTAATTAATTCATGTTCCGGAGAAAGCACGCAATATGTTGCACCAAATAAAGTATCAGCTCTTGTAGTAAAGACAGTGAATTTATAATCTGTACCTGAAACATTAAAATCAATTAACGCACCTTCACTTCTACCGATCCAGTTTCTTTGCATTTCTTTAGTAGATTCAGGCCAATCAATCCTATCTAATCCTTCTAATAATAAGTCCCCAAATGCAGCTTGATCGATAACCCATTGTTTCATGTTTTTTCTAATAACAGGATATCCACCACGTTCTGATTTACCATCAATTACTTCATCATTAGAAAGTACTGTTCCTAGTTCTTCACACCAGTTAACTGGCATATCAACATATTTTGCATATCCATCTAAATAAAGATTCTTAAAAATCCATTGTGTCCACTTATAAAAAGACGCATCAGATGTAGCAATTACTTTATTCCAGTCATAATCAAATCCTAATTCTTTTAATTGTTTAGAAAATGTTTGAATATTTTTTTGTGTAAATCCATCAGGATGGTTACCTGTAGAAATAGCATATTGTTCAGCAGGTAAACCAAATGAATCATATCCCATCGGATGTAAAACATTAAATCCTTGCATTCTCTTCATTCTTGAAACAATATCAGTTGCTGTATAACCTTCTGGATGTCCTGCATGAAGTCCTACACCAGATGGATAAGGGAACATATCTAACGCATAAAATTTAGGTTTAGAAAAATCCCAAACATCAGTTTTAAATGTATTATTTTCTTCCCAATACTTTTGCCATTTTTTTTCTATTTCTTGATGATTATAACTCATCATCTCCACTTCCTTTCTCCTCATCATCTTTTTTATCATTCATCATATTTTGCATATATCTTGGTAGTGGTATGCCACCATCATATTTAATTTTGTAAGTCATAAGTGCTTTTGTAGTATAAGCAATCATGATAAATTGACCAACGATTTCTAATAAACTTATTCCAATAAGTAACCCTAATAAACTACATATAACATATGGAGTTGAAGATAAAATAACAGTTTTAAACACAATTCCAAAATCAACTTGTAAATAACGATATAATATTTTAGTTAATAATGTTATAAATAATACTGAGAAGAAATACGATCCTACTGCAAGAATAATTATAACAATGATAATTATAGGTAATAATTTTATCTTAATATTATTATAAATTGCAGATACAACTGTTGCGATATCATTTCTAAAATTAATAGTATTAGTATCTTTGTTACCTGCAAAATTTATATTTGTTATTTCAAGTTCTTCATAAGATAAACTAATATATTTAGTTATGTTACTATTATTTTCACTAGTCATAAAACTAACGACAACACCAGAACCATTATTATTTTCTTGATTATTATTTTTAGTTATTTCAACACTACAAATTTTAAATTCATTTTCAGTTAATAAAAACAAAATGTATAAACCGTTTTCAACATCTAATACAGATTCAAAACTATCACCAGTTAAATCAAAAACATATAATGCATTAAATTTATAAGTTTCAACAATTAAATCTGTTTTTATATATTGAGGAACAGCATTATCAGTTGTTGATTTTAATTTTCCATCTTCTATTACATAATTAATTTCATCAGCACTAATAAAATCTTCAGATACACTTGATGAAATAGTTGTAACATTAGAATTAGAAAGTAAAGAAATTAAAACAAACGGAATTATATAAATCACTAATAAAACAATCATATATGAAACAGTTTGCTTTTTAGGTTCTTTAATATAATCCGCAATATTGCGTGGTTTTAAAATACAATTTTTAAATTTTTGATACATAGTTAACCTCTTTCTTGTTATATATTATAACACATTATGACCATATTATAAAGTTTTTTGATTAATTGAATATTAATTTTAAGATATTTTTTTAAAGTTATGTTATAATAAATACGAAACAAGGAGGACTAAATGAAAAAAATTATTATAAAATCATTTTTAATAGTCTCATTCGGACTAACGCTTTTTATTTTAGCAATGGGTTTTTATTCACAAAAACTTTCAGCTAACACTGATTCAATATCCTATATTACTACTTGTGTAGGTGAGAACGAAACTAGTATCGGTATTAATTATCATAGTTCTACTGCAGAATCATATGTTCAATATAGTACTACTTCTAATTTCACTCAAGAAACAACACTTACACAAGCTGCAACATCAACTCTATGGAGTTCTGATAAAGTTGGTACAGATGATAACACTGGATTTGCAGAAAGATATGTTTGCAAAGTTAATTTAACTAATCTTTCTGAAAATACTCAGTATTACTATCGTGTATACGCAGGTACAGCTATTTCTACAGTATATAAATTTAAAACTGCATCTGCATCATCTACAAATATTAACTTCTTATTTGGAACAGATATACATGCTGCAGGTGGTAGTTATACTCCAACTAGAGCAAATACGATGATTAATAATGTAAGATCAAATGTCAGAAACTTAAATTTATTAGTTTTAACAGGTGACCAAGTTGACCGTGGTGGATATGAAGCTCATTGGGAATCATATTATTCAGGAATGCAAGTTTATAAAGATATTATGGTTGCATCAATTCCAGGTAACCATGAATATTATCACTCGCTTGATAGTGCATATGTATCCCCATTATACTACAATCAATTTCATAACAATCCACAAAATGGACCAGAATCTAAAATAAACTCTTCATACTATTTTAATTATGGTAATATTTTATTTATTATGTTAGACGTAATTGATAAAAAGAATGTAACTGAACATAAAGAATGGGTTAAAAATGTTATTGAAACTAATCCTTCACAATGGATTATTGTTGGTACACATGCAAATGCGATTACAGGAGGAAGTTACCAATCTGATTCAAAATGGATGATGAATAATTTTGGTAAATTATTCGAAGAATACCAAGTAGATTTAGTTATTGGCGGACATGAACACCTATATATACGTAAAGATACCTTATATAATAATGAAAAAAATGCGGATTTAGGTGTAACATATTATGTTAGTCCTGCAACTCAACACAAACAATATGGTATATCAGAAGACTACAAAGATGATGTTGATGATTATGAAAATACAAATTATAAAATTAACACAATCTCTGTAACAAATTCAAAATTAACTTTAACTGTTTATAATGAAGCAGGTGAAAAAGCAACTAAATACAATTCTGGTGAACTTTTAACTTTTGACCTATTACCAAAACGTAGCGCAACAGTTACTACACAAAAAGATTCTACTCTACTTAAAGGTTTAAAACTAAACTATGATAAAGAAAATGAAGATGCTACAATTTCCTGGACAAAAGTTTATTACGGAAACGTAAAAACAGTAAAAATTGAACGTACAGCTAATGATAATACTACTGAATATTCAACTTTTATAGCATCAGAAAAATTACTTTCACAAAATATTGGACCTATTTTTAATGATCGCAACTATAAAATTAAAGTAACTCTTATTAAATATGATGGTTCAACAATTGAACAAGAATTTGATATAACAAATTTAGTTCCATATAATTTAAATCTCGAACTTGATGGTGGAATACTTACGTCACCTGAAGAATGGGTGACTTACATGTCAGGAAAAGTAACTAAACTTCCTACTCCAATTAAAGATGGACATGTATTTGAAGGTTGGTTTGAAAACGAGTTATTTGAAGGAACTGCTGTTACTAAAATTAAAAGTGATGTATCAGGTGATAAAACATATTACGCTAAATGGGCAAAAGAATATTCAATAACTTATAATACACTTGGTGGAGAAATAAATTCTTCTGCACAGACTTCATATTTAGAAGGAGATTCATTCTCATTACAAACTCCATATAGAAATGAAGACATGTTCTTAGGATGGTATGATAACCCTGAATATACTGGTGAACCAATTGACTCTGTAACAGGAACTACAAAAGGAGATCTTGTTTTATACGCTAAATGGAGACAAAAATTCACTATTTCCTATAATATATTAGGTGGAGAACTTACAAATCAAGAACCTTCAACATACTTTGAAGGATACACTTACTCACTACCTTCACCTACTCGTGATGGTTATCAATTTATGGGTTGGTATTTAAATCCTGAGTTTACTAGCGAAAAGATTGAATCTATTACAGAGAATACTCAAGGTAATCTTGATTTATATGCTAAATGGGCGCAAGAATTCTCTATTGATTATAATACATCAGAAGGAACTCTAGAATCAAAGATTAATTCATACATTGAAGGTGATGAATTTACTCTTCCAATACCAACTCGTAGCAATTACGAATTCAAGGGATGGTATCTAAATTCCGAATTTACTGGAGACACTATTGAATCTATTACAAAAGACACTAAAGGTGATTTAAATCTATATGCTAAGTGGGCAAAAATATCTAAAATCACTTATGATACTAGAGGTGGCAAATTAAGTGAAGGAGCAGTAACTTCATATATAGAAGGTGAATCATTGACTCTTCCCACACCTACACGTGAAAATGATACATTTGTAGGTTGGTATGATAATAAAGAATTAAGTGGTAATCCTATTACTGAGATTTCAATTGATGCAAAAGGTGATATGAAATTGTTTGCAAAATGGAATAGCGATGTTATTGCAGAAAATCAAGCAGCTACTAAGAAAAAATGTGGCAAGAAAAATGCATTATTAGTAATCAATTTAATGTCCTCTATTGCACTTACATATGTAGTTCTTAAAAAGAAAAAATAAAAAAAATACTATTGGGAATTTTTCTCAATAGTATTTTTATTTTAATTATTTTGCAAGAGCTTTTTTAGCAGCATCACAAAGACTATTAAACATAGCAATATCGTTTACAGCTAAGTCAGCTAACATCTTTCTATTAATATCAATATTAGCAACTTTTAAACCGTGCATTAATACACTATATGTTAATCCTTGCATACGTGCAGCAGCATTGATACGAACAATCCATAATTTACGGAAGTTACGTTTATTGTTTTTACGGTCTCTAAATGCATATTGACGACCTTTCATTACTTGTTGATTAGCAACTTTAAATAAACAATGTTTTGAACCCCAGAAACCTTTAGCTGCTTTTAGAACTCGATTACGTCTTCTTCTTGCGACTACTCCGCCTTTAGTACGTGGCATATTCTCTTAGTCCTCCTTACTTAATTTGATCCAATTGTTGTCTAATTCTCTTAACATCACTAGTAGTAACTAGAGAGAATTTTCTCAATTGTCTTGTTTGTTTTTGTGTTTTTCCTGGTGCAAGATGTTGATTACCTGCACGACTACGTTTGAATTTGCCAGAACCAGTAACTTTAATACGTTTCTTTGTTCCTGCATGAGTTTTCATTTTTGGCATGATTCTTTTCTCCTTTATTATTTTTTCTTTTTTTGCATTTTTGGACTCAATACCATGAACATATTACGTCCATCAAGTGTTGGTTGTTGATCTACTTGCGCAATATCAGATAGCTTTTCCGCAAATTTTAAGAATAAATCTTTTGTATTATTAGCTTGCTCAATCATACGACCACGGAAACGACAACTAACCTTAACTTTATCGCCACCCTCAATAAATTTGCGCGCAGCGCGAGCTTTAGTTTCATAGTCGCCCACATCAATAGTAGGACTAAGTCTTACTTCTTTAACGCTAATAATTTTTTGATTTTTCTTTGCTTCTTTAGCACGCTTGTTTTGTTCATAACGGTATTTAGAATAATCCATTAATTTACAAACAGGCACTTCCGCATTAGGTGCTACACAAACAAGATCTAATCCCTTGTCATCTGCAATACTTAATGCCTCTTCAATTGGTAATTTACCAAGTTGATTTCCGCTTTCATCAATAACTAATACATAACTAGCTTCAATTTGTTCATTGATTAGGTTTTCACCTTTTTTATCTGTTGGCTTAATACTGTCCACCTCCAAAAATTTTTGAAATAAATTGTATTTTGAAAAGAATAAAAAGTGAGCATAATATGCCCACCTCAGTTGTTCCAATATATTAGGAATAATGACTCTTTTACCCACCAAAATATTTGGTCAGGTGAGAAGTGGGACTTCTACTTTTCATAAACACTATTTAATTCGTAGATATTATACCATAATTTTCTACTTCTCGCAAATAATATACCCTTATTTTTTATATAAATAAACTAAAACAACCAAAAAAACATAAATTATAGAAATAAATAATAAATGAATTATCCCAAAACATAAATCATAATTTAATGAAAGTCCGGGAAAGAATACATAGAAAAGCTTTATATCATTAAAACTATCACTAATTAACTCACACAAAACAAAAATTCCACTAGATAAAAAACACGCATATTGATTATTAATTAAAATGGTAAAAACAGACGACAATAAACCATAAATTATACAAATTAACAGCACATTTATAAATAGTTCAAAAATTATTTTATTAATGCTTACAAAATTACAACATAATACACCAATTAAAGTCATTAAGTAAAAACTTATAAATATTAAAGAAATAGTAATTATAATTAACATTAATAACTTAGATAAAATATATTTAAGTTTTATTCCTTGATAACCAGTTACTAATAAATGGTAACTATTTGCATTTTTAGTAAATGAATTTCCCCATATAAAACATATCAAATTGATTACAACTAACTTATAATACATCAAATTAGTTTCTAAATATGAGGTAAAAGCAATTTTACCTTCAAACCAATTATATTCTAACTTTAAGTGTTTTATACTTAAAAAACATATCAAAATCTCCACAAAAACAATAAATATGAACAACAAGACATTAACTTTGTTAATTAAATATTTCCTATGTATTTTAACTATTTGCATCAATTTCTATCACTTTTTTATTATCAAAAGAATAATCATTATAATAATGAGTTGCAATAACAATAATATTTCCTTTTTCCTGAAGATCTTTCAACCTCATCATAAAGGTTATTCTACTTTTATAATCTAAACCTGCTAATGGTTCATCAAGTAAATATACATCAGCATTTGATAATAATGTTTTTATGATAAATACTTTTTGCCTCGTTCCCTTTGATAGTTCATACATAAACCGATATTTATATTTTAAAATATCAAATAAACTTAAATATTCATTAATTATGTTAATATCTACGTCTTTATAATCTATTCTTAAATACATAATTAAAAACTCTAACACTGTTACATATGATGGTATTTTCACTTTGTCTGGTAAATAAGAATAAATAATATTTTTATCTTCTATTGCTCCTTTAAAGTTGGTTTCTCTTAATAAACATTTAAAAAGCGTTGTCTTTCCACTTCCATTTGCTGAAGTCAAAAAATATACAAAAGCACTGTTTAATTCTAAATTTACATCATTTAAAACTATATTTTTCCCATATGATTTACATAAATTAACTACCTTAATTGATTTCATAAACTATTTTTACCATTTCTCTTTTTACATTATTTGTCTTGTAAAACATAAACGGTGTAAGCACTTTTTCATTAATTGAATCATTAAATAAATATTTTATAACAAAACCTTGGATTGGTACTTGCGTATAATCTTTGTATTTTAGTAATAGAAACAAATAATCTCCAGACTTAATAACAATATCATTGTTACAATTTCCACTACCTATTACATTATAATTTTCATCAATTAAATCATTTAAATTTGAGGCTACTTCTTCTTCTACTACATAAGATTTTTCTAAATCAATTTCAACAGAACTATTCATAGATTCTATACCAATAATATTTATATCATTAACGGTTTCTAACTTAACTAAAACACCTACTAACATTTCAGTGTCATCATAATTATTAGTTATACCTTTTAAACTAGTATAATACACTTGATCATTTAAACTATAATTATACATACTAATATTACCAATTAATATTTTAACAGCTTCCATTGAATGGTATGATATTTTCAAATATACATCATCCAATACTGTTAAATTATTTATTATAAAATCTATCTCTAGTTTTAAATCGTATTGAAAAAACGTTTTATTATCATAATTTACTTCATTTAAAAACTCCAATTCTACTATGGAAAGTGGAATAATTTCTGATTCTACATCATTAACTAAACAAATATTACTTATTTCAGCTTTATCTATTAAAATAGAATCTTTTACACTTACATATAGAGGTACATTAATATAATTATTATTATTTGCATTTACAACATAATAATCATTCTTAAATGTAATAATTTCACATTCTTCAGATTTCTTATTAAACATAATTAGACATCCTCCAACAATAAATAAAATTATTAGACCAATAAATATAATTATTTTATAGTTTTTCTTCAAAAAATTCATAATATTCTGTTACAAAATCAATATACTCCCAAGTTCCTTTAGAAAATGGAATCCCAAACATATAATATTTACCTACACCATTAGATACAATACAATCCCCTCTAACCATTAAAGTAAGTTTAGTATATGGCATTAAATCAACCGAAAAATTAGCTTTTTCTTCAAAATATTCTTCTGTAGTTTTCTTAATTTCCCCTTCACCATTAAGACTTCCTGATAAAGTTATTGATTTAATTTTACCTGAAACTTTTGTTGCAATAGAACCACTTGCGCTAAGTTCTACTTCTTTTTTTGATGTATGTTTATTTGTATAAGTAAAAGTATATACTTGTTCACTTCTATTACTTTTACTAAAAATAATTTTAGAAATATACCATGCATCTACATTATTATTAATCTCTTTTACACTCCAGCCAAAAGCTTTTGACTTAACTTTTTTATACGCACTATTAATTTCATCATTTGACATTTCACTTAGTAATTTATAACCTAAATGATAATCATAAAAACCAAGTTCAATAATGTCAGAATGCCCTGTATTTTTAGTACTAGATGCTGCATGTACTTTTAATACAGTTGTTAATGAACATAGCGTAATTAAACATAAAAAACATTTTTTAAACATACCGTTTACCTTCCTTTCACTTATATAATTAAAAAAAATTAAGAAATTGCTCTTTTTTTTTAGCAATTTCTTGAAAAATTTTTTCTATTTAAAGAAGTCTGCGAAAGGATTATTCTTTGGAATTTCTTTTTCTTGTTTATCCAAGAATTTTCGAACTTCTTTTTTATTCATTCCTTGTTTACTTTCCTGTAAATGATTAAAGAAAGATGAACATTTTTCTTTAAAACCACATTCACATTGGAAGAACCCATTTTCTTTATCTCCTATTTGTTTAAGCTTTTTATGACAAGTAGGACATCTAAGATTAGATATCTTATAAACATGTTTTTTATACCCACATTCTTTGTCACGACATACTAAACTCTTACCAAAATTATTAGTAACATCAAGTAGTAACTTACCACATTGTGGACATTTATGAGTTGTTGCATTGTCATGATGATATTTTGAATTAGATAAAAGAACACACTTTGTAAGTTCTTTTGTAAAAACAACCATTTCATCTATAAAGTTATGATAATTAAGTTTTCCTTTACTTATTTTATCAAGCGATAATTCTTGTTTAGCGGTTAAAGATACACTTCTTAAGTCACTAGGTACAAGATCTATTAACTGGATCCCCTTTTCTGTGGGATGAATACTTCTTCCAACTAGTTTTACATATCCCGCACTAAAGATACGGTCAATTATTTCTGCACGAGTTGCAGGAGTACCAATTCCTGATGATTCTGCTAATGCTTCTTTTTCTTTTAAATCATTTGTAAACTTTCCCGCATGTTCCATAGCATAAAGTAAAGTTGCTTCAGTATACCTTTCAGCTGGTTTTGTAATTGATTCTACAAAAGAAAGTTCTCCATTTATTTCAACTCCTTTTGTAAAATTATTTTTATGAACACTACTAACATTTGCATCATATAATACTTTCCACCCTAAATCTTTAACTTCACTAACACTTGTTCTAAATTCAAACTCATCGTTTCCAATAACAATAGAATATGTAATATATTCATAATCTTTCATAAATACTGCTAAGAAACGTTTAAGAACTAAATTATAAACACGTGCCTCATCACTATCTAACATCCCAATAATACACTTTTCTTCAGTAGGTATTATCGCATGATGATCACTAACAAGTTGATTATTAAATATTCTTTTGCTATTAGTAATACCATTATCAATTATCATCCTAGCATACTTAGCATATTCACCATATGATGCATTAATCAAACGTTCTTTAATGGTAGGGTACATATCAGTTGTTAAATATTTAGAATCAGTTCTAGGATATGTTAAATATTTATAGTTTTCATATAATTTTTGAACAATGTTTAAAGTATCTTTTGCGGTAAATGCATATAACTTATTCGCATCTTGTTGAAGAGTAGTTAAATCATACAAAAGTGGTGGTGCTTCATGTTTAAGATTAGATACAACATTTTTACAAATAAACTTTTCACTCTTTAATTTATTAACAAGTTTTACAACCTCTTCTTTATCATAAATAGAATAAGGATTACCATTTTTATAAAGCACAAAATCATTTTCAAATGCTTTTAAATGAACTTGATAATACTTTTTAGGAACAAAACTCTTAATTTCTTTTTCTCTATCAACTATTAATCCAAGTGTAGGTGTTTGAACACGACCAGCAGAAAGTGATGCATTATATTTTACAGTTAAAGCACGTGAAACATTTAACCCTACTAACCAGTCAGCACAAGCACGTGCCACTGCAGCATCATATAAACGATTATAATTTTTTGCATCAACAAGTGTTTTGAACCCTTCTTTAATTGCTTTATCCGTCATAGACGATATCCAAAGTCTTTTCATAGGTTTCTTAAAACCAACTTTATCAATAATCCATCTTGCGACAAGTTCCCCTTCACGACCAGCATCTGTTGCAATAACTAAGTCACTTATTTCATCACTCTTTAAAAAACTCTTTACACAGTTAAATTGTTTACTAGTGCTAGCAATTACTCTTGTTTCAAACTTCTTAGGAATCATCGGAAGGGTTGACTCATCCCATGTTTTCCATTCAGGTTTTAACTCCTCAGGCATAGCAAGTGTCACTAAATGACCAAGTGCCCATGTAACAATATATTTAGGTCCAATAATTCCACCATTTTTATTTGTTGTACACCCAAGTACTCTAGCTATCTCACGTGCTACACTTGGCTTTTCTGTTAATACTAAAGTCTTCATATAAATCACCTGTCTATATACGTTATTTTGTGTAATTTTTTAAGTTAATTAATTTGCAATTTTAATTCATTCAATAATAAAAATACTTCATACAAAGGAATAGTAACAATTTTATTAGTTTCATCTATCCCATAATTATTTTTAGAAATCTTAATAACATAGTTTAATGGATTATGATTTCTGAATTTTTCTATAGAATTTAATGTGCCTTTACTTTTTTTAACGTCAACTGGATATATGTTACCATTTACTTCAATTAAAAATTCTAACTCCGCATCATTTTTACCTTTCCAATAACAAAGTTTAAATTCATGAGCAACTAATTCTAAAGCAACATAATTTTCAAAAAAAACTCCTGCCAATGTATTATGAGCATCTTTATCTAAAAATGATGATGCATTTATACCACTTTGATATGAAAACATTCCTATATCACCTAAATAAAGCCTATAATTAGCATTTTCATCTTGAATTAAAGGAATCGTTACTCTTTCATTAACAAGATATGATTTATGAACAAGTAAAGATGTCGTCAACCAATCAATTGGAGTTTTCATATCTCGATTCTTTGTACCTTTTTCAATTAAAGATGCTTTAAAATTTTTATTTTCTTTGTTTAATTCAGCATAAATATTTCGGAAAATACTTTTAGTTCTAATTATAGATTCAGGACTAGCTTGATATAGTTGCATATCAGATAAATAATTATCATATAATTCTTTTAAAACTTCTCTTGAATCATAATAACTTTCGTTTTCTAAAAAAGCATCAACTGCTTCAGGCATACCTCCAACTAAAAGATATTTATATAAAACTTCCATTGCTAAATCATGAAATTCATTTTCTAATGGACATTTATTTTTATAATTTTCACAAATTTTATTATATAAATTTATATTATAATTTATTAAGAATTCTTCAAATGACATAGGATACATCGTGAATTGATTAATTTTACCAACAGGGAATAAAAATTTTTCGTTTTTATTAACACCACGTTTATGAGTTGTTCTATTTATTTTTATTCTAACCATAGAACCTGTTGCTATAACAGGTTGTTTTCGATAATCCTGGCAAAAATACTTTAAAGAAGTTATAACTCCTAAACATTCTTGAATTTCATCAAATATTATTAACGTATCTTCATTAATCCTCACATTTTTTGTTATTGAAATAAATTCAATAATTTTTTTAGGATCAACTTCCACATCACAATAATCTTTAATTTTCTTCTCTATTCTAAAATCTATATAAACGTAATTATTTTTAAAATATCTTTCTGCAAAAATATTCTTAATTAAATAAGTTTTTCCTACTTGTCTTGCTCCCCATACAATTAATGGTTTTCTTCTAGAATTATTCAACCATTTTAAAAGTTTTTCTAAAGCCTTTCTTTCCATTTTATATCACCATATATATTATATACCTTTATAAAATGATTTACAACTAAAACGATTAATTAATTGCACATTTTGGTATGTTTTTTTATTAATTAATTGCACATTTTGGTATGTTTTTTTGTTAATTAATTGCACATTTTGGTATGTTTTTTTAAATTAACTGCACATTTTTACATATTAATATAAATACTTATATATAATGAGAAATTAACCAGTTAATAAAACTGGTTAATTTATTTCTTTAAATCTCTTTACACCTTTAGTTAAAAGATATTTTATTAGTAATACATCAATAATTATCATTACAATACAAGCTATACTTAAATAAATTAATGGATTTAAAATATTCATTAGTCCTGCAAAATAAGCAATCACTAAAATTACTCCTGGTACAACAGCTAACCCCATTGCAATAAGCACTGCCATACCTTGTTTAACAATCTCTTGTTCATCTTTCCAATCAAGTTTATAATGTTTTAAATTACAAATTAAACCAATTATTGATGCATATAAACAATTTGTAAGTGTTAAAATTAATAAGAATGGTAAATAACTAAAACCAATAGAAAAACTCACAATTATAGATGCAATAATAGATGGAATACCACCAAGTAACATATTTAAAAATATTTTAGATGCAAATACTGTCTTTTCATCCACAGGATGAACCTTTAATATCCATAAATGTTTTCCTTCAATTGAAATACTTGCACTTGTTGTAATAACAGTTCCTGATACCAACATTAATGCAAGTACTATAATAACATTTAAATTTTCAATAAATGTATCAGCATTAGGCATAAATGTAATAATCATACTTTCAAGTCTTTCTTTACCAAAGCCAACTAAAAGACCTGCAGTAAGTAAAATAAAGAATGATCCAATAATTGTATTTAACACATAAATTGTTGATCTAAAATATCTAGATGATTCATTCTTAAATAAACTGAAAAATACATTTTTATTTTTAAATACTAATTCTTTATTGTTATTTGTATGACTTTTGTTTTGATGATTAAAATCATACACTTCTAATAGGACTGCTAAACCAAATGGAACTAAACATATTGCAAATAAAATTAAATAACTTAATATATCAGTATTTGCTATAACATCTACAACTAATTGTATTGGATAAAGATTAACAAATATATCTACAAAATCAGGACTATTTGTAAGTGATACATTAAATATAAAATAAAACACAATAAATATTAAAGTAATAAATACTGATACAAGTGTTTGAATTATTTCTGCATTTTTTAATTTTCTAGTAAATTTTGCAATTATAAAATTCATAAGAATTGCGACAGCATTAGATAAAAAGGTTAATAAAATAATAACAATTAAACCATTAATAACAACTAAAAATGTTGCTTCTTCTACTAAATAATAATAACACACATAACCAGGCATCATTATTAATAATAAAGCTATTAAATCAAATAAATAATCTTTTAATATTTTAGATAAAACAATTGTTGTTTTACTAAGAGGAAGTGATAATAATAAATCATGGTCATTTGATTTTTTAAAATTTGTTCCTTTTAATACAACAATTAATAACATAAAGATTATTCCAGTTGATGTAAGAACATATAATGCATAAATAGGTTCTGGTGGATCAAGTTCTAAAAATTGTTCTATCGTAGTTATTGACATTGATGTAAACATTACCATAAATACTAAACCAATAACTAAAACAATAGTTCCACCTGAAATTGTTTCTTTTTTATTACCTCTTCTTGCGATAGATCCTAAATAAATCTTACCATATGTTTTAAGTAATAAAAGTAGTTTATTCATGATTTGCAAGCTCCAAGAAAACATCTTCTAAACTAGCATTTTTAGTGACTTCATCCATTGAACCACTTACAATTAATTTTCCTTCTTTAATTATTGCAATCTTATTACATAACTTTTCTGCTACTTCTAATACATGTGTTGAAAAGAAAATGGCACCACCATTTGCACAAAACTCACGCATCATTTCTTTAACAGAATATGCTGCGAGAGGATCTAGCCCTACAAATGGTTCATCAAGTATTAAAAGTTTAGGTTCATGTACTAAAGCACTTACAATTGCAAGTTTTTGTCTCATACCATGTGAATATGTGCCAATATAGTTATTAAGAACATCTTTAATACCAAAAAGTGTTGCATATTTTTCTATAATAGTTTTTCTTTTATCTACACTTACATCATAAATATCACTAATAAAATTTAAATAATCAATCCCTGTAAGTGATTCATAAAGGTCTGGATTATCAGGAATATATGCAATCATTTTTTTACATTTAACAGGATCTTTAACGATTGATACTCCATCAATTAATATTTCGCCTTCATCAAAAGGAAGAATTCCTGCTATTGATTTAATAGTTGTTGATTTACCAGCACCATTATGTCCAATAAAAGCAAATAAATCTCCTTTTTCAACAGTTAAAGAAAGATTGTTTACTGCAATCTTTCTTTCATCATATTTTTTAGTGTAATTAGTAATCTTTAACATAATTAATAATTTCCTCGTTTGTCTAATAATTTTTCTAACTTTTCTGCATTCATTAAAAAGTTATTAAATGCATTATTATTAATATCTTTTTCAATAAATAAAACATATTCAAAAATACGTTTTTCTATATTTTTTAGTTCAACATTTTCTTCATCTTTTACTTGAAATGATGCTTTTTCAATTAATTTACTTAAAACATTTTTAACATTAGCATCTCTTGATTTATTTTGTAAATCAATTAAAAACTCAATTAATCCATTCATATCAATAACTTTAGTTACTTTTACTTCAAGATTATCTAAATGATTTTGATAAACAAATCCAGTAATAAATCCAACAACTATAATTCCAACAAAAATAATATATGGAATTAATACAAGTGCAAGTTTTAATTTTGCAACAAAGAAAAATAAAATAATTCCAAGTAAAATGCCTAATAAAGAAACAGGTAATACAAGTGTTGAAAATAAATTTTGTCCTTTAATATTCTTATTTGTAAATACACCTAATAACAATAATGCAACAAACATAACCATAACACTTGCATAAAGTGCCCAGAATGAAGCAAGTTCAAAAAGTTCTTCTTTCCAAGTAGCAACACTTAAAAATAATACAGCATTAAAAACTAAAATAATAACAATACTAATTACTAAAAAATATTTACTAGTTAAAAATTTTTTCATTTACTAATCCTCCATTTCTAGTTATCTATAGTATACCACATTATTATAAAAATTAAAAGAGTTTGAAAAAATATTATTATTTTTTTATAGCAATTATTTTTTTATAAATTTATTATTGCATATTTATTTATAAGTAATTTCATAAAACTGAAAAATGCACAATGCTAAATTTCTTTGACTTAAGACTGACAAAATTATTAATCAAAAAATTAAAATCCTCCATTAGTAAATGGAGGATCTTTTAACATTTTCATTCCTTAATCATTTGTTACATCTTTCATTAAAATATCTGTATCAAAACTGCCTGATAAATCTTCAGATTTTTTATTTTGAAATTCTTCATAAGTTTCTACATTTTCATAAAGCTTATCATAATTAGGTTTAAAAGTAGATTTATTATTATATTTAATTGAATCAATAATAATTATATCATCTTCAATTTTTATAACAATAGATGTAACTGAATCATTATATATTGAAACTTGACAATACGCTTTTTGATATAATTCATTCATATCTGATGGAAAATCAGTAGGATTAAATCCAATATCTTCTAGTAATTTTAATAAATCAATATTTCCATCAATCCAAATATTATTTCCTTCTGTAGTATATAAGTTATTATATAAATAATTAGATATATTAATATTTAACTGATCATCATATTCATTTTTAACTCTACCTGACCATGTAGTTCCATTGTAGTATTCATAACCATTTGCTAAATCATAGATTGTTGTATAATTAAATATTTCTAACATTTCTAAATATACAAATTCATTTTCTTTATACGCATATTTTAGAAGTGTCATTGTTGAATTTTCCCAACCAAAATTAACATTAAATTCAAGTGCGTTTGCATTTTCAAAGCTTTTAAGAATTTTTAATCCTTTAGGTGTATCAACTGGTTTAGAACCGCCAAAGATATTTAATAAATCTTCACTTAACTTTGATTGATATTCTTCATATGTTGATACTTCTTCATATTCTTTATCAAAATCAGGAGTAAATGTTACATCTTCATTATAATTAATGGAATCAATAATAATTGAATCATCTTCTACTTTAATAGTAATAGAAAGAACTTTATCTTCTTCAACTATAACTTTACATGTTGCAGAAGAATATAATTCTTTATCTATTGCTGCATAATCATCAAGATTAACATCAAATAATTCCAAGAAGTTAATTAAATCAAAATTAGCATCAATAAATGATCTTGTATCATATTCTGAATATGTTAAATCAGTCATATAATCTAAAAATTTAACTTCTTTAACTTCTGTTTCAGATAATTTAACTTTTCCATCCCACATAAAACCATCATAATATTTATAATTATTTTCAAGATTAGTAATATAACAAATATTAATATCTTGTAAAACTTCTAAATATATAAATTCATTTTCTTTATATCCATACTTAAATAGTTCTATTTCACCGCTACCCATACCTAAACTTAAAATAAATTCAGAAGAATTTGCTTTATCAAATTCACGCATTTTCATAAGTGCAAGTGGAGTTTCTTCAGTACATCCAGTAATAAACATTAAAACAAACATAAAACAAATAATAAATATTTTCTTCATATTATTACATCCTCCTCATATATAAAACAATTTTTTCACAAAAAAGTGACAAATATTTTAAATTATTATATTACAAACAACCTTTTTATGCAACTTTAATGTTATTATTTTATTCACCTTTTAGAATGTTAGCAGCATTTCTTGTTCCAAAATAAACATAATTGGCATATGTCCAACAACCAGCAGTACTTATCTCCCAGCCTAAATCACTGCATACTTCATCAAAATATTCATCCCCAAGAATATCCATAAGTTCATTTCTATAATCTATACAATTTTTATAAGATTCCATTTGATAAACTGTAATAATATCTTTAGATGAAGAATTAGTTGCGATAATCAGTTTACGACAACCATATTCTATATATTCATCATCATGTTCACTTACATCATTAATAGTTACATCATAACCATTACTCTTTAAACGATTTTCAATTGTATCAAGAGGGACTTCTAATTCTACTTTTGTTAATAATGTATCGCTTTCACCTTCGAAATATGAAACAAAATCTTTAGATCCAGCATATATCCATAAATCATTAGTATATATCTTAACTGAACCTTTCTCTTGTTCAAATTCATAATAAAGAGCTTCTTCTATTTCTTCTACTATTTTATCATAGCCATTATTAAGTGATACTTCATCAAGAAATCTTATTCCTACAAAGAAATCATCTATAGTTGTTCCAATTAATGACATTTGAACACCTTCTGGAATATTTTCACCGTATTCATCACTATCTATTTCTTCTATTTCATAATAACAATTAGGTACCTCTTTTATTAAAACTTCTACTTCTTCAACTGTTTTAGGAAGAACTAAATTCTTATTACTATTTAAATCACAACTTGTAATAATTAATAATACTAATGTAATAATCAATATTAAACTATATCTTCTCATCATCATCAACTCTCTTTCTATTTTAACTTTATTTTCATCACAGCTTTATATTCACAATATGCTATATTACTAGAATCAACATATGATGCATGCCAATATACTGTATCACAATAGTTACCTTCATGAGTTGCGGTACGTAAGAAAAACTTATCATCAGCTGCACCTAAAGCTAAAAAGTAATCACTTGCTTTTAAATCATCTTTAAGTGTTTCAAGTCCAATATTTAACACTTCTTCTTTACTTAATAAATAAAAGTAATCTTCTAAATTATCAATTTTAGATAAACTTATATACTTTCTTTCCTCATCAGTAAACGCAAAACTATAAAATCCCTTATCTTGATAATTTTCTACTTCATAACTAGTTCCATCATAACTATTAAGCCAAGCACGAACTGTAGAATACTCATAATTATTAGGAGCTATTCTTTTCCCTTCAATATCTCTATAATGCATATTAAATTGATTTTCCCAAACATGATCATAGTACCAACCATATCCAATTAATCCATCACTTAAAACAAAATAGGAATCGTCTGTTTTACTTATAACTTTCCATTTAATTGGTTCTACCTTAAAATAATAAGTTTCTCCAACATATAAAGTAGTATAAAAATCTATTTGTACATTTTCTCTTGTTTCAATTACTAATTTCTTATATTGTTCTTTATTATATTCTATGTATCCTAATTCATTTTCTTCATTAATTTTATCTAATTTAGATATTAAATTTGCATCTTCTACTAAAGAATTAGGTAATGAACCCATATATAAATACTCAACATTACCTTCTGTAATAATTTTTGGTTTAAATGATTTATTATTATCACATGATGCCATAATCAATACTCCAACAACCATTAAAACTAATAAAATAAATTTTTTCATTTTTCTCTCCCATAAATAATTCTTAATAGTATAAATTTTTATTCAAAAACTTTAATGCCATTTAAATCAAAGATAATTGATTCTCTAAAAGTAAAATATCCATCACTATAGAATCTTATACTGCCACCAGATGAAATATTATATAAGACATTATTATTAATATCCTTAATTGTATATTTATCTGATATGTAATCTTGATAAATAAATATACCATTATATACTATAGTTGTTGAATCTACATTTAATCTTACAACTTTTTTATCTATTATTTCTTCAATATAATATTTATACCCATTATCATAATATTCACATTTTAAATAACATTTATTTGTATATCTACATCTAAATAACTGTTTATTTACTAGTGGATTTAAATCAGTATTTTCATATATTAAATTTCCATCATAATCATAAAATAAATTCTCAACAACTTTATAATCAATAAAATCTTTATAATTTGTACATTCAATATACTTATAATCTTTATTTACTGTAATTGAATGAAATGGTCTATTAATAACTAGGTTACCATTAAAATCATAAATATAATGTTCATAATCAAATCTACAAATAAGGAACTGATCAATTTCACTTACATTATCAAAAATCTTATCAATAACTTGCTTACCATCGTAATCTATAAAGATATTTGATGCATTCGTATTATTGCACCATACATGAATAAACTTATCACTATAATACTTTGGATTACTATAGTTATCTAAAAGAATCTTATTTCCCATTCTATTTACATAAGTTCTATTATAATTAATTGTTTTAATAAATACATTACTTGATAAAGAAACAATTGTATCAGTATTATGTTCTTTTTTAAGTTCCATAATTATATTATCTTTTTTATCAATAACAAGTGCTCTTCCATCAACAGTTTCAACATCAGCAAGACCATCTCTAAATATAAACACATCAGTGTATTTAGGTTCTATTACCCAATTACCAAATTTATTGATTGCACCATACAAACCATCATATTTAACATATAAAAGACCTTCCAAATCAAGTTTTGATTCATTTACATCTGTAAATGAAACACTTTCAAATTCATAATCACAAATCTCTTTACATTCTATGTTTAGTACAGTCCAACTCCCATTTAAAGAACATACATATAAATCTAATTGTTTAAATACTCTAATATAATCATATGGACCTTTTAAATAATTACCAGTATTGTCAATTATATAATACTCATTATAATCTTTTAATACAATTGCTTTATTTTTATAAAATGACTGACAAGAATAAAAATTATCATCAATTGCAACTTCATAATTTTTGTTAATATATTTATTATTAAGAGCAGCAAGTCCATCATAAAATAGTTTTCCATCTTCATATGTTTCTTCTTGTTTATCATCGTCTGGTTCATTATTATCACCTATATGAATACACCCACTTAATATAGAAAACATTAATAAAAATATAATTAAAAATACTTTTTTCACTTTTTCCTCCTCTTTAAAACCTTTCCCACCATCTATTATAATTTAAACATACACAATGCCATAAATCCCATTCATCACTCCAACCAGAAGGATAACTATCCCCCTCATAATATAATATTAAATTAGGACATTTTTCAAATACATGATATCCCATCTTTTCAACACTTAGTGGAATAAATACTTTTTCTAAATAACTACAATTCTTAAAAGCATAATCAGGAATATCTGTTTCATTTGTTAAAATAAATTCTTTTAAACTTTTAGGCATCATAGTTGAATTTGAATTTGATGATGTTCCTCCAAAAATTGCTGATGCAAATTTATCATTTATGTAATCACCATTAACATTATTAGTTCTACCTACCAAAAATGGAATAACAAGTCTTTCAATGCAAGAACATCCTTTTAATACCCCTTCACCAATTGATATACAAGAATCAGGAACTATAAATTCTCTTAAATTATAACATCCAGAAAATGCATATGGATAAATTGCTTCAATATTTTCATTAAATTCAACATCTACTAAACCACCACATTCTGCAAACGCATAAGATTCTATAATATTTAAATTATATGGTAAATCAATTGTCGATAATCTATTACAATTATAGAATGCATAAGGTTCAATAAATGTAAGTGATTCAGGAAGATATAAAGTACTTAATGAAGTATTCGCAAAAGCTTTTGCGCCGATTCTTCTAAAAGTTATTGTGTTTTTAAATTCGATACTTTCAAGGCCAGTAAAACCAATAAATTGATAATCTTTTATTTCATAAATTCTATCAGGTATTACAATATTTCTAACTTCATAATACTCTCCATCTTCTAAAGCTAAAAATCGATTATAATCATTCCTTAAAAAATCATCTACACCTTTGTCTTCAATATCATAATCAAAAGGATTACTAAATGCTCCCATAAAAGTTATATTTAACCATCTCTCTACTCCAGGTGCATAATATAAATCATCAATATCTGTATTTAAAAAGGCATTTTCATCAATGCAAGATAAAATTGAATTAGGTAAAATCTTTAAAGTTTTTAACCCTATACAACCTTCAAAAGCATTTCTCCCAATATCTGCAGTTCTACTACCAATAGTAAATGTTTCAATATATTTACATCCTTTAAACTGATTATCCTCAATTTTGTCTTCATTTAAAATACTAACACTTTTTAAACTCTTAGGTACAAGTTCATTTGATAATACTCCACCTGTACTAAATAAATATCCAAAACAAAAAACTTGATCATTCCATAATGCTTCACCAACAAATGGTATCTCTAAAGTTCTTATTCGATTACAATTACTAATGATTCCAAGTCCAATACGTCTTATACTTGATGGTAAATATAACTCTTCTAAAACTATACAATCGCTAAACGCATAATCTTCTATTATTTCAATCGAACTAGGTACTTTTATCTTTTTAACATTATTTAATCCTTTAAATGCTGAATGTAAAATTTTCTTTACTTGTTTACAATTTAATTCACTAGGTATTACAACTTCTTCAACATTCTTATCATTAATTGATTTAATACTATATGCATCTTCACTTTTATCATATATAAATTCATATTGATTATTTAGATTTAATAAATCAATTAATTCTTTAATAATTTTAGAGTCTTTACTATTATCAATATAATATATTGTATTATTAACACTAATATATGATTCATTAATAATAATTTCATTTATTCCTCTTAAACAAATAGAATAATTCTTATCAAAACACTTACTTGCTTTATCATGATATTTAATACTAAATAAATCATCAATAATACGTTTGTGTATATCATTCAATACATCTTTATCAAAAGAGAATAAATAGTCATCATCATTATCAAGAATAATAATATCATAATTTTTACCAATATTATTAATATCATCACTTAAATTATAAGTCTTATCTTTATTAGCTAAAATAATACAAGCAACAATACAAACAATTATAACAACAAACACACTACTTAAACAAATAATAATTTTCTTTAAATTGCTAATTGATTTACTTTTATTAACAATAACAGTTTCTGTTTTATAATTATCAATTAATTCTTCTTTTTTTATATCAAAATATTTAGCAAGTTCACATAAATACTCATCATTTGGGAGTGCAATACCTGTTTCCCATTTCGCAATAACACTTCTAGAAATATGCAGTTCATCTGCAAGCTGTTGTTGAGAAATATTTTTTTTACTTCTTAAGCTCTTAAGTCGATCTTTAAATTCCATGATGCCACTTTTCCTTTCATCACTACCATTATACACTAAAATCATTATTTTTTAAAGTTCTTTAAATTGTTCTTTTGTTCTTTAATAAAATATAATTATATTTAATTTTTTTAATTTATACTTTTTTATATAATTCAATTAAAAATCAATATAATAAATATTATTTATCATTTTAAAACAAATAAATTCTTATAAAATTTATATTTAAACTTTCAGATTTGCTAGACATTGTCTGGCATTTTTTCACCTTTAATTCTTTTTATTAATTTCAATTTAAAATATAACACATATTGTATTTAACCCCTCAAATTATTATAATATATTTCAATTACCCTTTTCTTTGACTTTTAAATTATGGTGAAAAAAATTCCAGACAATGTCTGGAATATTTTTCACCATAATTTATTTTTTACTACTTCCCATTTACCTTTCTTCTTTGATCCTTCATTTTATAGTGTAAAATTTGTTAGACAGTGTCTGACATTTTTTTCACCATAAATTATTTTTTTAATAATTAATTATTATTATATTAAACATATATAAACTTAATTTAGCTACTTTTATTAATTAAATAAATAAAAATATAGTTTGTAAAAAGTGACTAAATTTAAACTGAGTCACTTAAGACTTTACTCACTATTATTTAAAAATATCATCATATTTTACATTTTTTGCAGCAATAAACATATCAATATCTTCAATAAGTGCATTTCTTCCCATAGTATGAAGTACATCAAAACAAGTTTCTAAATAATATAATACATTATATTTTATAAATATGTTCATAGTTTCTTTACCAGTCATTTTCTTTTCACTTTTGTATGCTTCAAAGCAAAAGACTTTAAAATATAAAATATCATTCATATTACACCTCAGGGAAAACCAGTTTTCCTTCACATTCATCATTAAATAATTGAGTTAACATTAAAGAACTATAATGCCATACTTTTGTTTCTTCTCTTTCTAAATAAGAATACACAACTGAGTGTGTAAATTTTTCAAAAGCATAATTTTTTGTCCAATTATTCACTTCCATAATGCATAAAACAGTTCTAGCAGTTATATCATACAATAAAATTTCAAAGCTACGTTCACTCATCACAAAACTCCTCATAGCCTATAAATTTTAAATATTTCAATGAATCTGCAGTATGAAATGAAATTTAATTATTTTTCAAATACAACCTTACCACATCTAATAGTTTGATATACATTTACATCTTTATCAACAACTACTAAATTAGCAAGTTTACCTTCCGCAATACTACCCATTTTATCAAATACACCTAGGTTTTTAGCAGGGTTAACAGAAGCATATTTTACAGTAGTTTCAAGATCAGTATCTAAAAAGTTCATAACATTCTTAACAGCATTATTCATTCTAAGTACACTTCCTGCAAGTGTACCATTTTCAAGTCTAGCTTCTCCATTTTTAACAATTACTACTTGACCACCAAGTTCTGAAACTCCATCAGGCATATGTTTTGCACGCATTGCATCAGTTATTAAAATAAACTTATCAGCTGGTTTATTTTTCCATAATAACTTAATAGCAGGACCTGATAAATGAATACCATCACAAATAGCTTCACAAGCAAGGCTATCAAATAACATTGCAGATCCAACTGTTCCAACTTCACGGTGATGAATAGGTTTTTGTGCATTATATGTATGAGTTACATTTGATGCACCAGCTTTAATTGCTTTTTCTACATCAGCATATTTAGCATTTGAATGTCCAATTGATGCAACAATACCTTTAGATGCTAAATAACTAACTAAACTTTCTGCACCTTCTACTTCTACAGCCATAGAAACAAGCTTGATATTATTACCGCTAACTTCTTCATAATGTTTAAATACATCAACATTTGGTTCAGCTACATATTCTAAAGGTTGAGCACCAATAAAGTCTTTAGAAATAAATGGTCCTTCTAAGTGAACTCCTAGAATTTCAGCACCAGATTCAGGACTACATTCAATATACTCTTTAACAGCGGTTAAAGCTTTATCAATATTTTCAGGGCTTTGAGTCATTGTAGTTGCTAAAAATGCAGTTGTACCTTCTTTAGCAAGTGCACATGCAATCTTACTTAAATCTTCAACAGTTCCATCCATTGCATCACTACCAGCAGCACCATGAATATGTTGATCAATAAACCCTGGAATAACAATTCTATCACTATCTAGTTCTACTAAACCATCACATTCAAAATCGCCAATTTTAGCAATTTTACCATTTTCAATTAATAAATTAGTTTTAACAAGTCCTTTTTCTGTTAAAATCCAACTATTTTTAAATCCTTTTATTTGTTCCATTTTTCTTCCTCTTTTCTTATTTCTTAAAATTTAATTTCATTTGAATTTGATACTTAATTTTATTATTAGTAAAATCAGTTATAAACTCATATGTAGTAGATTTAGATACATCCACTTTTTCACTTACATCTTCATTAACTGAAAATTCACCATTATTATCAATATAAATTAAATATAATCTAATTTTTTTAACATCTGAATTAACAAATTTAATATTTGCCATCATATAATACTTATTAATATCATCTTCAACTCTATTATCTTTTGCAATATCAGTAATATTAACAGCAGAAGTTAAATTACCGCCTTTAGTAGATAATGCACCAAATCTAGATGAATTAGAAAAATCAAAGTAAATCTTAGGGTTAGCATCATCTATACTATACTCATCATATTCATTAACTTGAATATATAGCCCCGCAACATAATACTTAATTTTACCATAATTATTATTATTTAATTTAGATACTTTATTACATGAAGTTAAACTCATAAAACAAAGTATACATAAAAGATATAAAATAAATCTAAGCTTTTTCATTTATAACTCCTAATTATTATTTTCATATATATTATACCAAATATATAAAAAATTCTCAACGATTTTATATATAAAAGAAAAAGAAACTAATAATAGTTTCTTTATAATATCCATATTTAATTAATATAATAATAATTATATTTTAATTTCATGTTCATCTATTAAACATTCAACTTCTTCTTTAGTTAAATGTTTATTATCTTTAAGAAATCTCTTTATATAATCATCTTTAAAGTTTGTATTTCTTAACATTATAAGAAATACTATAAAATAAATTAAACTTAAAGCTATAAATATAAAAGCTAAATCAATAAACGTATAAACCAAAAAATCATATAATCCATGAATAAAAATAATAATAATACAACTAACAGCAAATATATTTTTACTCTTCATACCTGAAATAAATTTTATATCAGGTACCTTCTTCATTCTTAATGAAAAACTAAGACTAGTAGCTTTAGCTTTTACTGAAGACTTATAATATCCTACACCAATTAACAACGCATATAGTGTATGTCCACAAAATTCAGTTATTAATCTTGCAAATCCTGTCCATTCATCACCGTTCATAATATACTCTACATCTTCTATAATAGAAAAAGTCATTCCAACTATTAAAAATGGAATAATAAAATCAAATTTCTTCAAATCATTATGATAAAATAGACATCTTTTATTATAAAAAAATACAGGTAAAATTTTTGTCAATTCCTCTATTATACCTACAATGATAAAACAAAATATAAAATTATATAAAATTTCATTAAATGAATTATCCCAATATACTTTATTATTTACAATACTATAACCATCAGAGAAAAAACTTATCAACAGAAAAGTTGAAAAATATTCAATTATTAAAGATATAACACAAGCAATACCACCAAAAAGAATAAGTAATAAAAACCTTAATATTGTATGACGATTAAATATACTACTATTTTTATTTCTCAATAATAAAAAAACTAATAAAGATAAATTTAAAATAATAATTAAAAGTATCATTTTTCACCTCATACATCCATCATCCTAATATTATTATATAACAAATAATATCATATTTCAATACTTTATATAATAAAAATAAAGGCCAATGCCTTTATTTTTATTTAAATTCTCATATTACATAGTTTTCTTATAATTATCTATATTTTGATCTACATTATAAGTAGGATCACCTGGATTAATCCCATTTAATACTTGTACTGCATGATATGCTTCTTTATGAAGTTTATCTATAGCTTCACTCATTGATAAAGACTTATCCGGAAATATTGGACTTCCTATATGTAAATCTGCAAGTGGTTTTTTACCAAGTAATTTCCATAAACCAGTTCTTGGTCTAAATGAAATAGATAATGGAATTACAGGTTTATCATATCTTACAGCATATTTAAAGATTGCTTTTTTAAATGGTCTAATATCTGGATAATAAAACCACATAGATCCTTCTGGGAAAAAGTGTAACCATTTCCCATCTTTTAATACATCACCAATAGCACTTTGAAATTTACCCATTGCACGAAGATTTCCAGTAGGAATAGGAATACCGCCAACCCAACGAATAAACGGTCCATTTGGTCCTTCAAAATTAGTCTTCCATCCAGCATGATATTCAAGATTAGGTCTTATTGCTTTTAAGATACAAATATAATCCCACATAAGAACATGATTACATATTGTGATTGCACCATTTTTAAATAATTTCTTTTTCTTCCTAAATTCACGTCTACCATGAATTTTAAGCCCATGTACAATAGTAACAAGTGGAAATCCAACTAAATATAATCCTACTTTTAATACACCTCTTAAAAAACGATATCCAAATGTTTTATTATAATAACGATGATTTTCATCGAAATTAGTATCTCTTTTATGTTTAACTGTAATCATATGTTCATCACTACGTTCTGGATAAACATAATCTAAATTATGACGATAGTACATATAATGCTCCTTAAAATTGATTGTTGTATATTATATATTATACACTACTTCAAAAAAAAATTATAATATTATATAATAAAACAGATCAATTATCAAAATAAACTTCTATCATACTTAATTTTTAAAAATTAAGACAATCATCTTTTTGTTAACAAATATACACTAACAAATAATATTTTACTATATCTCAAACATTAATTAATATTATATGATCAATTATATAAATTTTGAAGAATAATGTTTGTTAGGAAAAGACTCTATAAAATAGATATCATTCCATTATTTTTATGTAACCTATTTATAATACTATTTTAATTATCATTCTCTCATTTTTTCTAACAATATGGGCAATTATGTTTTCCAGCCCCACTACAAACATTACAAGTATTTCTTCCAGTGCCCGAACATGAATAACAATTTGTCGATCCTAATCCATAACACAAATAGCAATTTGCTATCCCTGAACCAACACAAATAGAACAAGTCATCATTGTTGTTGTTGGTTTTGTCCCAGTTCCTCCACATCCATAGCACATGAATCCTCCTGTTCTTCCTGAACCATAACATATTGTACATGACATATATGTTGTTATTGTTGAAGAACCTTTTCCATTACAAGATCTACAAGCATATCTCCCTACACCAGAACAACCACTACATGTAGATTTTCCAATACCATTACATAATGAACATTTGGATGTCGTTTTTCCATTGCACGATTGACAAATAATTTTTTCAGTATCTTTACAATGTTTACATTCATATGAGTTTCCAAAAATCGATGAATTACAATTTCCTCCATTACATGCATTTGAACTATTATCAGAATTTTTACAACCAACTAATGTAACGATGCAAATTAACATTATAATTACAACAATTATTTTTTTCATTATATCATTTACTTTTCTCAATTAATTATATCATTTATATCAATGAATTACAATAATAAAACTATTATATTTAAGTTTAATATTTTTAAATAAATTTATTATCACATTTTAAAATATTATAAAAAAACACAATAGTTCCTTTTTCTTTTACCTTATATAATTCCTAATAAATATACTAAAGAAGATTGGTATTTTGATCAACCTGTATACGCTAATAAACAAGGTTTTACTACATTTTAAACAGTTATTAAATATTGTGTAAACAAAGACAGAGAATTTGAATAAGCATATTTATTGCTACAAGAACTGTATAAAATTGCTAGATATTCTTCGTTCGAAACAACTATTCAAAAATAATCCATTATATCTAAAAATATTTTTAATTTATAAAATTTTAAGTCATTTTAAATCAAACTTTGACTTACCTTACCTTATTAAAATATTTTATAGTTTCTTCTACAAACTTATTTATATCATCACCAACTTTATATGTATAAATTTGTTTTTTATTATTAATTGATTTTTCAATTTCATATTGACACCATTTCGAACTTCTAAAATAATCACTATCTACTTTTATTACAGCTCTTGATTGTTTTATTCGTACATCTAGAATTTCACCAAGATGTTTACCAATTCCTTTCTTATCATCACTAATCCAGCAATAATAACAGTCGTAACCTTTTTCACTAATTAACTTTCTTATTTCATCAGCAACTTCACTATCATTTATATTATGTGAAATAAAGAAATGAAATTGTTTTTTTCTTTCAAAAGAATTTGATTTATTAATATAAAAATAAAGATCTTCAAATGATTCTTCTTCTGGATTATAATCTTCATATTCTAAGTTATTTTTTTGTGTAATTCCTAATTTTATATAGCAATTTAACTTTTGTAAGTGAGAAAAAATTACTTCTTTTATGTAAGGATTTTTCTCTTTTTCATATATTTCTTGTAACAATAATATAGTTCTACTTCCAAAATATTTCATTAAAAAATACACTATTTGCATTTTTTCTATATCATCACATTTTTTATACATTAATATCAATTGTTCTAAACATAATGGATCTATATCGGTTGGCTCATTTCCATTGCATAAAGAACGCTTATAGTTTTCAATTATAGATCTCTGATTTTTTATTGCAACAAATCTTCTATCCTTGTATTTATTGATTTCTTCCTCTGTCCCACATAAAATTTCACCTTTTCTAGATTTGTTTAAAAGTGATCTAACTCCAGGAATGTCTAACAAAAAATCATGGAAGGAAGAATATTCTTTATAACGAGGTTTTTTATTTACATTAACAAGAATTTTATTTCTTCTAATATATGTAGAATTCATATCTTCCCACCAAGAATACTTAAATGGATAATATTTTTTATAATTAGACAAAACATCGTCAAGAATAAAACTTTTAGGTAAAACAATAACCATGCGTTTTATTTCTCTATACATCTCTTTTTTTATAAGAGTCAATTCATTTTCAAATTTTTTCTTTACAATCCCTGCCATAAAATTCTCCTTTTTCAACATATAATAATATAAATCTATTTTTGAAATTATTAGTCAATAAATTTTAAACTTTTAATATTAAAAATTAGATTAATAATAAGCACAATAAAACCATTTTATTATTTAGTAATTTTAAAACCTAATGAAATTAATACTTTTAACGTTTCAATTGAAGTATTGCGATCATAATCCTTTTGTTCTTCAGATAATTCTTCATATTCAATTAAAGATGGATGTTGTTTTAAATTAGAATCAATTTTTGGACCATAAGTCCATCCTTCTTTAATTTTTCCTAATGACCAAACTTCGTGAGTATTTTTTGCAAGTATTTCAGCAATTTCCAAAATATTTTTATCTAACTGAATATTTGATGTATTAATTGGATCGGGATAATATTTTTTAATCATTTTACCTCCTAATATATTTTATATTTCAAGTTATAAAAAGGGATGACATGATTTTGTCAATCCCTTTATTTTTTTATTGGCAAACCAATATTCTCAATCCATGTACCTTTTTTCCAATTGTTTCTACATTTTGACGTTTTTTTCTTATTAATTGTATAAACATGATCTTGACCTCTTTCAATTAAAACATCTAAAACTAGTTGCTTATAATCAATTAATTTTTCAAATTGTTCAAAAAATGCATACTTAATTTTATCTGCAGGTAAAGGTCTGCAAGTAAATAAATCAAAGTATAATTTTTTATTTACTTTATCAAAATGAATTGCAATATGACTTTCTGCAATAATTATTATTCCACTTATGAAAGTTTCATTAACAATTTTGTTTTTGATAATAAATGGTCTAGTAATTGGTGTCATTTCGGCAAGATAAGGCATTTTATCTAATATATTATAAATTTGTTCAAATGTTAGATTTTCTTTTACAGTTGCAGTTACCATATAATGAGGTCCAAAACCAGCAAAATTATTTTCAATATCATCATCAAATTTGCTCATCTTATTAATATTTATTAGAGAATGTTTACAATTTCTATCCACTTCACGCGCATTAATTTTTATTTTTTTGTCTTTAAAATATCCGTGATAATTTAATAATTTTTCTAAAACAACACCTTCAAAATCTTCAAAAACTAAATCAATAAATGCACAACGTCTTTTATAAAATGTATGAATTGTAAAATGTCCACCTTTTAATAGCACAAATGCACTTATGCCATCATCTTCTACAACTTTACCATAGTAAAAGGGAATAATCGTTGGTGGTGCAATAGGTTCTAATTCTAATTTTATACAAATATCATTGATTAAATTATTTATTCCCATCATATTATTGAATTTAGGATTATGACATTTATAAATATCTATCATTTTATGTAACATAAAAATCACCTAAATTCTTTCATAATCTAAAATTTCGGGAACAATTTCTTTTAATGTTTTAATTTTAAAGAATCGTTTCTCAAATATTAATAAATCTTCAGCAAAGTATTCTTCACCTTTATAAAGAAAGAATACACTTTTTTCATCAATTTTAATATTAAGTTCTGTAATAAAAGTTAGTTGTGATACAAGTTTATTTAACGCAATTTGGCAATTATCCAAACTAATATAAGCACCATCTAAGTCATTTATTATTTGCTTTAATTCATAAATATTAATATTTTCAACAGTATTATCAGTATCAAGTATTTTCAAATTTTCTAATCCAATTTCTTCTAGTAATTTGTTATTTTTTTGAATATAAGATAATATTGAAATTATACTATCATTTGTTAAATATCCTCTATTTATAATTTTTTTAAAAAACTTTGAAGCATCATTTTCATTTTTACTATTTTTCTTAAAATACATAAGAGCAAACACGGCAGAAAATTTTAAGATTCTTTCAATATATTTTTCTAATTTAAATTCACTTTCATAATTTGGCGTTACACCGAAAATATATCCTTTGATTTCATCATATTTAAATTGATTATGTATATTCATAATTAGCCTCTTACTTAGTTCTAAACATAATTAACTTAGCTAAATTATTGTATCTATTCATTGCATATAATTCTAATTCTGTTAGTTCGTTTTCATTAAAATTATTTAACGAATACAAATTATATTTTTCATTCCATTTAAATCTTTCAATTTCAGGAATACCAATATTACCTTCAGTAATCATACTTGCATCAATAAATAAATTATCTTCACCGCGCAAATTATTAAGTCTAAAAGCATATAAATTTAAATCATTTATTCTAGTTGTTATATCATTAAAAGCATTATTAACCTGATATTCACCATTTATTAAAAAGTCCTTAATTGGTACAGCTGTTGGCAATAAAATGAAACTTCTTTTATTAACATTTGCTGCATTATTATGAACATAATTACCTAAATAATCAAAAGTTGTTTCTCTAAATTGATAACTTGGTCTCATACAACAAACAATTACATCAGAATTATCAACAGAACTATTTGCAGAAATTTGTGTTCCTGCAGGAGAATCATACACGATACATGAAGCACCCAGTTCTTCTAATTGTTCAACCATTTCACCTAAACGATAATTGTTTTCTTTAGATGAAACCTCATTAGCTTCCAAGTGAATATTTGCTCCAATTAAAAGTATGGAATCATTATCTTCAACACCAGCACGATTACCTACAGCTACTGCAAAATGCTTCTTTAAATCTTCAAAATCTTCCACAAAAAAATCTCTTTCTTTGTCAAATAAAATATATTGAACACTACGTTTTTTTCCATTTTCAAAATCTTCAACATCTTTTGCTAAATATTTATCTTGTTCACCAAATAAAATTGTTATACCAGCACTACGATAATCCATATCAAAAATAATTAAAGGATGATCTTTTGTAGCATTACATTCTTTTGCTAGGAAGGGTAATGTATTAAACAAAGTTGTTGTTCTACCTGAACCACCTTTATATGAGAAAAAAGTAATTTGCTTCATTTTTACTCTCCTTTATTATTTTTTGTAGAATCAAATGATAAGGAACTATGATTCATTGGTTTTTTAGGATCAACAAAATTATTATTATTAAATAAATTTGCAAATACAGCTTGAATATAAACTTTAGAAACTTTATCTTTATTTAATTGATGTTTCTTATCAAAAATATATTTAATACCTTGTTCAAAATCTTCAACATCTTCAATATCGCCTGATAATTTTAAGATTAATACTTTAAATAATGTTTCAACAAAACTATCAATGTATTCTTTATACTCTGAATTAGAACCATTTGATTCAAGGTATGAACTAAATATTTCTGATAATTCTTTCATAACAACATTATTGAAATTGAACCTCAAATCATTTTCATTTTGTTTTTCTTCCATTTGTTGTTTATATTTTTCTTCAATTTCATTTTTTTCTCTTAATAACTCTTTACGTTCTTTTTCAAAGTCATCTAATTTTTGTTGTAACTTCCCATCAAATTGAATCTTTAACTCATTTCTTAATAACTCTTTAAGATCTTTTGCTTTTGCTTTATCACGTTCATATTCATCATAATAATTTAAGAAATTTGCAATAGCATCCATATAACGAATAGAAATATGTAAATCATAACGATTTTGTTCAAATAACCATTCTAATTCACCTTTTTCATTTCTATTACACATTTTTTCGAAAATATCCATTGCATATTTAGCTAATTGTTTTTCTGGATATTTTGTAACCCATGAAACATAAAGGTTAGTTACGTTAATTAATAATGGTAATATTGAACCAACCATTATATTTTCTCTAACAAATATTTTAGCAAAAATAGGTTCACTAATAACTTGTTGATCAAATGTTAAATAATGTCTATCCACTACACCCTCTGCATTTTTTTCAATCATATAATCATAAACTTTTTGAACATTATTTAAACCTTCAATAAAACAGTTTTCAAGGTCTTTATACTCTTTTAAATAAATAGAAACTAAATCCTCTAACTCATCATTAGTTTTTGCAGTTAAATAATTTTCATCTTTTAAGTCAAGTTCATACCATGAATCAATATATGACTTCCTTTCAAGAGGGGATTTTAACATTAAGAACTGTGTTCTTGCAGTTTTAGTATTAATATAATTATTAACCTCACCGTATAGGAATGATGATAATAAGTATAAAGGATAGAATAATGCAGACGTTAATGATGAAATATAAATTTGTTCTTTAGTTATAATTAACCCATTATCATTATAAAACGAAGTCATTATTGAATTTTTATATTTTTTAAATAAATAATATGAAACTTCAGTTGCTTGTTTTCTAAATCTTACTTCAATTCTTTCATCTTCATTAGTAATACCTTGGTTTATATAATCTATGATATTTTCAACTCTTCTTGCATTTACATCATATGAATCAACTGGTTTAGTATCCTGTATTCCATTAGCTTCACATAATTTTTGATCTTCTATAGACATACTAGATGGTCTAAAATAAAAATCATCATCTCCACCAATAAAAATATTGCTATCTAAGTCATTATACGATTCTAAAACAGAATATGTAAAGTATAATGATGGTTGAGTACAATCACGAGTGTAACCCCAACCTTTTTTAATACCTTCTTCATTTTTAGATTCAGAAATATAATTATTAACAAATTCATGACATATGTCTTTGATAGAATCCATGATTTCTTTTCTAACGCTATAAATGATTTTTACACACTCTGGATCAGAAATAATTTCATCATTAGCATTTACTGGTTTAACATTTTCAAAAGAATCATTTTCAATATCGTAATCTACAAAGTAAATTTTCCATAAAAGTGTAGATAACGATAAAATCCATGTCATACATCCGTAATAAGGATATTTTTGTTTTCCAGAATCATCTTTTAATCTTAAGAAATCTTCATTAGTTTTATTAGAAATTACTGGTTCAAAATCATATCCATATTCTTTAATGTGCAAATAAATATCTCTAATATCATTTGCTAGTGCTTTTTGAGAATCAACAGGGAATTTTTTTAATACTTTAACTTGCTTATTATTCTCATCTAATTGAGCCTTTAAAAAGTTTTTACTTAATGATAAAACTTCATATACACCATATATTTGTGCAACAAAACCTTCTAATTTAAAGTTATCATCTAAATAAAATGTTTTGTTACGTTTAGTCATTAAAGCTTCTAGAAATTTATTTCCAAAAAAAGGTTTTTCTTTAAATAAATAGAATGAACCTTTCTTCTCATCTTTTAATAACCATTCTCTTATATTACTTTTTGTTTCAATCATATTATTGATCCTCCTTAACTAAAATGCCTAATGTTAAACAGTGTAAACATCCTCCACCTAAAATATAATCTCGAGCAGGAATAAATACAATGTCATAATCAGGAAAAATCTCTTTAAATTTTGATGCAGCAAGTTCGTCCTCTTCACATAAAAATTGAGGAACGAAAATAGCTTTTCCAGCAACATAAAAATTCACATACGAATTTGTTAATAAATCACCAGATAATCTTTTCTTACTATTTTTATAGACTTTAATAGATTCATCACCAGAACGATAAGTTGGTTGAGCTAGTGTTATTTTATGAATAACTCTTTCTGGTACTTGTAATTTTATTTCATTTTCTATTTTTCTACATCTTTCATACATCGGATGATTTTCATCCTCAGTCCAAGCAATAATAATTTCACCTTTATTAGTAAATTGTGCAATATTATCTACATGTCCACCTGTTTCATCTTCGACAAAGCCTTTAGAAATCCATATAATTTTAGATAAACCAAATACTTTTTTTAACTCTTTTTCAATCTCAACTTTAGAATAATCGTTTCTATTTTTATTTACAATACAATCTTCTACTAAAATAGCAGTACCATTACCATCAGATGATATATTTCCACCTTCCATAATTAATTTGTTTTCTAAATAATCATAGTTTAAATATTCCGATAATGTTGGTACAATTTTTAAATCATCATCAAATGGAAAATATAATCCACCCCAAGCATTAAATCCATTCTTAACAGCGTAAAAACTGTTTTCCTTCTTAACAAACAAAGGACCAGTATCTCTTATCCATGCATCATTTTGAGGTAATTCGATAATATCAACATTATCAAATTTAACACCTTCAAACTTATATAATTCGCTCTTAGGCACACCTAAAAAAACATGTTGATAATTAGCGATTTGTTTTATATAAGATATATGTAGTTCTTGTATCTTTTCAGGATTTACCCATACATCTTTTCTACATGGCCATAAAACTAATGTGTCAGTAGTTTCAAATTCGCTGATTAATTTATACCCATTTTCTACAAAATTATTTATTTTTGACATTACTTATCCACCTTATTTCCAAAAATTAAAGAATTAGAAACTCTTGATTTATCTGCTATTTTATATTCAAATAATTTATTTAATGCTTCTATAATCCTCTTAGCGAATGCTTCATTACCATTATAGATATTTATTAATAGTTCTTGTTCACTACCTTCAAATTGATTATCTCTTTGTACGTTATTATGCGATATTGAATACCAAGCTCCGCTTTTCTTAATAACTTTAGTATTTGTATCACGATGAACGAATAACGCAAAACTATTTGCTATTCTAAAATATTCTGCTTTTTTAATTGGGATAAATACTATATTTTCTAAGGCGTCACTTAAACATTCATTAATATTATTTTCTACTAAATTTTTACTAAACCAATTTTTAATTAAATTAGTACATTTTTTTCCAATAAGGGTATCCAAAATTTTATTATTTCTTTGTACAACTTCTACATCTTTTTCATATTCATTATCTAAATATAAATTTTTAGAGAATATTTTTAAAGCTTGTAATAACTTATTAACTTTAAAGAGTCTTGCATAATTGACGTTGCTAGGATCTGCAAGTTTAAGAATTCTCTCAATAAATATATAAAACTTACCAATAAGATTCATTTTATTTATAGAAACACCCGTTAGCCATACATAAACCTCTCGCGGAATACTTACTATATCTATTTCATCAAATTCCGTAGCATCTGAAGTAAGAAAATCTTGACATTCAGTATTAAGTAATTCTTCCAATGCAACTCTATCATGAATACCATAAAATACCATAAAATTATCAATTGTGTCATTGAAAGGTCTGCTTGAAAAATACTTAATTAAATTTTCTCTATTTACTAAATGCCTTCTAGTACATTCAACAATTTCTTTTTTAGCAACTTCATTTCGTTGAATATAGTTCTTTAATGCAGTACGATATTTTTGTTCAACACTATTACAATAACTTTCTTCACAATAATAATAGTATTTAATACCTCTTTCTTTAGGATTATACCTCTCATTATCCACTTTTCCCAAAATATTTGAAGTAATAATAATTAATGAATATGGATCCATATCATATTCTAAAATTTCATCAGATAAAATATGCATTTCTTCAAGGTACATTGAATCAATATCATTTTCTAAACTTTCTCTAATATCTTCACTAATTGTTTTAACACTTGTAGAATCATCTTCAACACAATCAACAGCCATTTCATGGAACAAATGACTATCTTTTGTAAGCATATCTTTATTCTTTAATTTTATTTCGAAATAATCAAAACTTAACTCATTAACTATATCTTCTAATGAATCTTGTTTAGGCTTCCCTTCATAAGTAGTCTGTAATATCTTATAAATATCAGCATCAGCAATTACTCTAGTCCAAGATTCTGTTAAATTCATCTTCTTTCCAACATAAACAGGGACTAGTCGCATATCTAAAATTCCAGCATATTTTTGACTTACTTCACAATACTTACGAAGTTCAGCTTCGATATACCCATGCTCATCTTTTATAGAGTTTTCTGTTACTAAAATAATAGCCATTGTAGATCTAAGAATTGCCTTGTAAGCATATTCTAAATGATTCTTTCCAGAAGGAGTAGTAAATCCTCCATCATCTGTATACATAGACCAAACTTTAACATGATTCTTTTTAAATTTCTTTTGTAATTCAAGTACTATATCTTTATCAGCAGAACTAACCATTAAAAACAATTCATCTTTACTATTCAAATTAAACATAAATTCCTCCATTAAATACACATTTATAATTTATTATATCATTTATCAACATTTATTTCAAATAATTATATTAAATTTTAAACTTTTATGACTGCAAAAAAAACCATAGTTCAAAACTATGGTTTTTTTTCGTATTTGTTTGTTATTTTTTCTTAATAATTTCAAATCCCAATGCAATTAAAACCTTCAATGTTTCAATTGAAGTATTACGATCATAATCTTTTTGATCTTCAGATAATTCTTCATAAGGTATTAATGAAGGATGTTGTTTTAAATCAGGATCTGTTTTTGGACCATATGTCCAACCTTCTTTTAATTTTCCCACTGCCCATACTTCATGAGTATTTTTAGCAAGCATTTCAGCAAGTTCTAAAATATTCTCATCTAATACAACATTTGTTGTATCAATTGGATTCGGTTTGTAATTTTTTTCCATTTTCATACTCTCCTATAACCGCAAAATCTTTATCCTTTTCTTTAATTTTAGTTATCGCATTAAAATCAAAACATCCATATAGATATTCATAAACAATATTAGTTTTATCTAAATCATCTAAACTATTAATTAAATTAATAGAAATAACATGTTTTTCTATACATTCTTCTATAGTCAAATCTTCATTTACTATAAATGTGAAACCATCATTTGTTAATACTTCATTAACCCATTCACAAAACAACATATCTGGTTTTTCATTAATCAAATAATTTAATTTTTTCGTAATATCCATAGTATTTTGATTATGAAATACAAAAACATCATTTATACATTTTATGATATTATATAAATTAATAGAATCAAGTTTATTTTCTACTAAATTCATATGAATCCCTGCTTCTTTATATTTAGATGGGCGCTCATTATTATTTGTTTCCATTTTCATAATATAATTAATAATATGGTAATTTTTAGCAGTAACTAGACCTTCACAATAATTAAAAGCACTCCACTTATTGTGTTCCATTAATATCCATTCACGAATATTATTATTTACTGATTTTTGAAAATCATATTTTATATTCTTATTTTCATAATTATAATAAAACTCATCAAATTCTTCATGTTTACCTAACGCAAACATTTTATATTTTGCATGAATCACTGATGCAATTGAAGAATACAAACTACTAGGGGAAGCTAAAAACTCCGCTTTTGTTGAAAAATCACCTCTATGATTTATATCAGATTTTTCATATGCTAAATGAATGCTATATGCTAATTCTAGTAATTGTTTGTCAAAGAAAAATGAGTGATCTTCTTCAAAACAATAATTTTTTTCTGCAGATTCCATATTACTAATACAGTTTAACTTAATATTAGAATGTTTTAATTCTTTGATAGATTCATTTTTATTTAAAGTATTAATTATATTATAATATTCAGTATCTTCAATAAAATAATTAATTAGAACATTTTCATTAGATAGATTATTTTGTAAAAAAGACTTTCCAAGATGCGTTGCAGCTTTGTAATTTAATTCATCATTACCAAAAGCAACAACAATATATTTTGGTTTATCTTTCAATATAATTTCATTTATCTTATTATCATACTCTAAAGTACCAAAATCTAAAGTTTCAAAATCTACATTAACAAGCTTTTTACCATATTTTTCATTAAATAAACCAAACATTTCACTTTTAAACTTATCAGAAGCAGTTGGTTCTTTTTCATTTGATACAACACTTATTTTTAGATCAATCATTTTAAATTTATCTTTATTTAACTCTTTATTATATATATAATCTCCAATTTGCCCGCACCAACAAGCTGCTTTAAAAAATTCTTTACCTATTAAACCACTACCAAGGATTAATACAGATAATTTACTATTTATAATATGACCTTTGTCATCTTTTTTCTTATCTATATAATTATATAAAGCTGTTGAATCATCAAACATTAAATTATAAATTAGATTTCTAATATCATTTGTAGCTGTAAAACTAATTTTCTTTAAAATCATTTTTTCTTCTTGTGAAATCGAAGTATCATTTTCATTCTTACTTAATTCTATTCTATTATTATAATATTGACAGATTTCAACTTCATTAATTTTTGATGTACAATAAATAAATATATTTATTTTATCCATTTTTACAAATAACTTTTTCTGTTTTAGATTACAAATTAAATTAATTGCATCCTTATTATTAATATTCTCATCATAATCAATTAACCAATAAACTGTTTCTAATGAAGAATCAATAACTTTTTTGCAAAAAAATTTTTTAATGAATATACTAAATTTTATAAAATTTTTATTACAATTTAAAGTTACATTATTTATATCATCAAATAAACAAATTGCTCCAATTTTCTTTGCCTTATATAATAAATTAGAATCCACATCTTTACAATTGAAGAAAACAATGAATCTACTTTCATCAGATTTTAAGCTAATTTTTTTTGCAATTTCAAGTGACGAATTGTTTAAAGCAGAAAATAAATATCTCTTTTTCTTAGAATTAAACTGTAGAAAAAATTTGGGAAAGAAATCTTTTATAAAATTAAACAACACCGATGCGCCACCAATTATTGCAGCAATCGAATATACCAAAATAGAAGTATTAAAAAGATAATAGAAAAATTCTTGTTTAAAGTATACACTACTTATAAATAATTCTCTATAATCAACGCTTGCGAAAAAATACTGAATAGTTAACAACATATTATTAACTAACATTAATAAAATTTCTGCAAAATTATAATCAATTGCATATTCATCTACATTTAATATTATAAATTTCGAACAATTTATTATGAATAAGGAAAGAAAGATTCCTATATTTAATGCTATTACAGTACGAGAGTTATTTTGTTTATTTTTCCCAATTAATAAAATAACTATAGTAAATGAAAACACTATTATTGATATTATTAATAGTTCTATCCCTACCCAATAATTATGTACTATCCAATTCATTCAAAACTTCTCCTATCTAATACTTTTATCTTATTATACCATTAATATCATTTTTTTTCAAAAAATCACATAAAATATCTAAATATTCGCCAAACAAGTACTATTTTCAAATAAATATTTTTTACAATAAATAAAAAACCAACTTTTGTTAAGAATTAACTATAGTTGGTTTTATTAACTTAAATATTATTTTTTTATTAGTAATAATAAATTTTTATCTAAATCTTCAAATAATGATTCAAACTGACTAACTAACATGTAATCATATTGATATGTTTGTTCAGAGATTAAATTTTCTTCTTTTGTTTTTTTATTGATTTTAGACAACATTTCTGCAAATTTATGATGCCACAAATCCAAATCTTGATAAGTAGTTAAACAAATATGTTGTTTTACATTATCATCATCTTTTTTAACTTTATTATTATCAATTTTGACATCATTAATTGCCATTGGTATATATCCAAACCCCAAATAAAAGGCATTCCATCTAGAGTGTTCTTGAAATGATAAAATATTAGAAATATTAGGAAGCTCATCTTGTTTATAGAAAAGGTAATCTTCATATTTTTTATACGATTCACTTAGTTTTTCATCAAGCTCAATAATATTTATTTTATGTAATACTAAATCTTCTTTAGATAACTTTTTAAGTTCTTTTTTAGATATTCTCTTATAATCAAATCCTAACAAGTTTAATTTTAATCTAATATTTACACTAGCATAAAGATTAGATTTTTGTTTAATTGGTGATAAAGTATACCAATTAGTATTAGATAATTTAATTCTATTATAACTACTATTTGTTAATTTAGCAAGTTTCATTAAACTATCTTTAACAATGATTTCATGATTAAATATATCAGTAAGATATCCAAAGAAAGAAACATTTTTTTCTTTTAAAAGTTCAATTACACCTTTATTTTCTTTTTGAAGGCGTACAAATATGTGATAATTTGTAATACATTCTTGTTTTAATAACATTAAAACTTTTAACGCATAATCAATATTTTCTAAATCATTATCTAGTGAAATAATAATTTTATTATAAGTAAGATCGTTTCTATATTTTAATAATTTAACAAGTGATTTGTATGTATCAACATTGTTTATATCACTATCAAGCGCATAAAACTTAGAAGTATCCTCTGGAAATTCATAATAATCATTTTGCGATAAATCATCTTTAATATTATCAAAACGATTATTAAAATATAAATTATTTTTATCACTTGATTTTAATGTTTCTTTATCAATAGCAAAATAATTAATTACATGATTATGATAACGATTAATCGGTGGCACATTATCATCTGTACAATATGATACAAGTTGATTATTCATAACTGATAGTTTATGTAATTCTCTTGATACTTTACCAAATCCCAAATAAATAACATTTATATTCTTCTCATAAATAGTTTTAACTTTTAAATCATTATTTAAATCAAGTTCATATTTAATATCAAAATTACTATTCTCAATTGCACCAAATTCATTTATAAAAGACTTAGGTAAATATTTTGTAATTGGATTTTCTTCATTAAATTTAATTGAAGACAATTGATATCTATTAAAGAAAAGCAAGAAAGGTGATAAATTTTTAGAATCTTCTTGAACTTTATTCTGAATCGACATAAGATTACTATTGGTTAACTCTATATGTAAAAAATAATTTCTAGTTTCATAAATTTTAATTTTACCTTTACTTGTTTGTAAAAACTGCTTAAATTCAGAAAGATATTTTAAATTAGTTTCTTCATCTTTAAATGAGATAAAATGGTAATCAACTTCTTTACATTCAAATGGATATCTCTTTTTAAGAACTTTTAAAATAGCATATTTTTTATCACTTTTTATTTGTTCGTCAAATTTCGCAAATAAATCATTGTTTCTTAAATAAGAATTAAAAAATCTATTTATTTCATTACATAAATTTTTATAAAACTCTTTTTCTACTAAACAACCCTTGATATCATTTAAGATTAATTTAATTTCAACAACCTTTTTAGTATTTAATAAATTATTATTTAGTTGTTTCAATTTTTCATTTTTAACAAAATCACCTATCATTACAATATTCTTATGGAATTTAGAAATAACATTTTGATCATAATTATCAATTTCTTGTTCTTTAACATTATTTGAAATATATTTTTCAAGTACTAAATCTATATCATCATTAATTTTTTTAATTATATAATCAATAAACTCAAATCTTTTTTTATTATAATATTTTAATTCATTTTTTAAATTTGTTTTTTTATTGTTTCTAATTCTTTTTCTAATTGATTTTCTCAACTTTGGAATCGTCAAAATACTCTTTAGTTTAAACTGTTTATTAATGTAAGGGATTCCTAAACTAATTAATTCTAACTCTTTTTCTTTATTAATCTCTTCATCAACCCATAGAATTATATTATTATTGCTTTTTTTCTTATATATTTTTGCATAATCCATTCCGATTAAAATATCACAATTATTTCTTAAAGCTATTCTAACACGTATTTTATTAATTATTCTATGAGAAATTAAATTTAAAATATTTACATAGCTTGTAATAACACATAATGGATATGCAATACACCAAGCTAAATAATAGAACTTATTATCATCTATTAACAGTGAAATTGAAGTATCTTTGATTTCAAAAACTAAAGACTTAATTGTGTAACATAATACATTATATATTTCTATAGCAATAATATTTTCACGTTCATTACCATTAGTATAAAAATAGAAAGCTCCAATAGAAAAAAGTATTAGAACACATAGAAATGGAACAACAAGTTTAATTACTTTAAATGTAGTTTTACCTTTTAAAAATTTATTACTGAAAAGACCATTAAAATCAACAACTAAAATCGTAAAGCAAATAATACTTAAAACTAGTACTGCGATTGAACTAATTGTATATAACATAAATTTCTCCTTTTTTTAAAACAATAATAATTATAGCACATTATTTTTTTCATAATTTTAATAAATTAATAACACTATTTAAAAAAATTATTATAACTAGTTTTAAAATTAACTAGGAGATCATTGAATGATTAACTCCTAGTTAATTTTTAAATTAGTAATAGCCCTAAACTTACTATTAAAGTTTATTAAAATTAAAACATATTAATCAAAGTTTTCAATTTCGCGAACGTCTTTCATATAACAATTGAGTAAGTTTTTGACTTAATTCACTACCTCTTTGATAAGTAATAATGCCATAATGTTCAAGATTAAAATGAATTTTAGTTCCCTCTTGCGCTGTTAAAATTATATCTTTATTAAGAGCAAGTGCATATCCAACTTCAAAATAACAATTTTGACGCTCATATGATAAATCTACAATAATTATCTCTGCTTTTTTAATGTATTCATAAATTCTATTATCAATTATATTATTATCAGTTTGATTTGTATATGATGGCCTATCAACACGCTCAGCTCTATATCCAGTTCTTAATGCTGCAGTGTTTATAGCAGCATAAGTTGACCATATTTTCTCATTTATATCATTACTATTGCATTCATTTTCAAAAGGCATTACTATAAAAATAAAGTCCTTTTCTATTTCTGAACATTTAGATTTTTCAATTTCAACTCTTTTAATAGAATCTTGTAAATAATCAATGATTTCAAAAATTACTTCCTTAGGAGGAACGCGTCTTTTTTCCTCTTCATATGCTGACATAATGCTCTTTAATTGTTTTAACAATTGAATTTCAGGATTATCTCCAAATCTATTTGAAATAACAGCATCAAAAAAACTACTGTTATGAATAAACAATTCATTAAAATACTCAATTTTCGAAACTCTTAAATTAATCTCATCATCAGTAATACCTCTGCTTTTTTGAATTGATAAAAGAGTTTCTGCAGGAACATCAAACTTTAAATATATGACAACAATTTTATTTTTATAATCATTTCTGAGTTGCTTAATGGTTTCAATATCATTACAAATTACAAAATGTGGATAATTTCCTAATATAGCATCATCAAGTTGTTTTTTCTCAATCCCATATTCATACCCATATTGAGAATAAATATAAGCTTTATCTCCTCCGAATTTTTCTTTTGGTAGTCCTTGAGGATATGATTCTATCTCAATATCATCATATGTTCTAATATTTCTTGTAGTCCCCTTTTTATTAATAGATTTTTCACCAAATTCTAAAAAAATACTATTAATTAAAGTAGTTTTTCCCGAACCAGAAGCACCAAAAATAATATAAATCATAAATAATCTCCTTCATATTTTAAATATATTAAATATAAAAACATATTTTTTTCAAATACTTATTTAGCATAATTATGATAATTTTATATCATAGAGTATATTTTTTACATTATACCAATTTTACATTAAAAAAACAAGAAATTAAGTAACATTATAAAAATTTTTTTACAACTTAAATCGTAAAAAAACTAATAATTTTAGTTAATTATATTAGTATTTAGAATAAATAAATTATAATATTTTAAATCTTTCTATCTAAATATTATATGCTCTAAATAATCTAAACATATGGTCTATTAATTCTTCTTCAGGACTTCCTCCCGTATTACCTATACTTTCTTTTGCAAAAATTGTAACATGATCAAAATATTCAATATATTCTGAATATTTCTTTATTTCTTTCTCAAATTGTTTAGCTTTTTTCAACAATGTATCCTCATTAATATTTTTTGCTTTTGTTTTAAAATCTTCTAAAATAATTTGTGAACTAGAAAAAATTTTTATTACATTATCTTTACCAAATTTTTTTCACATATATCAAAAATATTTATTAAGCTTGCAACTAAAACACAATGTTTATTCTCAGTGTCCATTTTATTTTTAATTAAATTTATTAATTCATTATTAACTCTTTCTTCAACAATAAAGGCATATAAAGTATCATTATTTTCATACATAATCAATCCTTTTTCAGCATGCTCAACATAATATGCTGGGCCAGTCATCCCTTTTATTTGATCTTTTGTGTATAGTTTAATTATATTACTATTTTCCTTTTTAATTTTTTCGATATCAATATAATTTTTTGAATTTATCTCAAAAAAATTTTTTAACATTTTTTCCTCAAGTTGTTTTATAAACTCATTTTTTAGTATCAATATTTTTTCATCTTTTGATATATGCTGATCAATAATTAAGTTTAATTCTTCCAAACTAATATTTTTATTTTCGAAACTATTAATTATTTTTTGTTCTAAACAAAACTGAAAATATTGCTCTGTTTTAAATTTTTTTACATCATTCCAAAAAGTTTCTATTGGAGTTTTCAATTTTTTTAAAAGGTCATAATTCTCTTTCATTGATTCAATTAAATTATTTTTTTTATTATCAGTTACAAATTCTTTAATATCATTTTCAATTAATATTTTACTCTTAAATTTTAGGAAGTTATATTCATTTTTATATTCACTATTATATTTTTCCATAATATCAGTTCTTGGAATATATTTACACATCATTTCGGTACCATCATCAGAATCCTGGCTTCTTATAGTATATTTTGGCCAAATAAAAGCTTGCATTTAGCCCATATCATTTATTGAACGTATAATTTGATCTTTTCCAAAGGTAGCATTACCACATATAATAAATAATTTATTTCCTTTTGATTTTTTTAGTCCTAAAACATATTTATTTTCCAAAGTAGCTTTAATAATGTTAAAAATTTGAATTCCTGTATAGTCAAATTCACCACTTTGCTTATTATTTTTTTTATATTTAAAATTACTTTATCAAATAAAGTTATATTTTCTATATAAGTTCTATGCATTGCTACAGCTTTATTGAACCTTCCTCTAACTTCCTCATTAGATACAGCACCTCTACCAGAAGATAATTTTTTTAGTTTATCATAATTAGGAATTTCTCTAAAAATATATAAAGAAAGAACTCTATTTGGAAACTTCTTTTTCAGTTCTTCTACTACCCTTACATCATTTATAATTACTACTGGACATTCATTATTTTTTAAAGCATTTTCTAAAACTGACAATTTAAGACCATATTTTTTGCCATATGTCTGATACACTAAATCACAATCATCATCAAGTTTAACCACAGACTCAACATCAATGTTATCAATCTTTCCATCAATAATCTCAATTATTTCTTCAATTCTATAATTTCGTGTAGTTTGTTTTTTAATTCGTTTTGGTTTAAAAACTAAGCCAATTTTTTCTAATTTAATTGATGCTTCAGATATTTTATCCATTACATATGTTTTACCACATCCACTAGCACCAGTCAATGTTATAATAAAACTTTGCATATTTTTTATACCTATTTAACTACATTTGCTTTTAAATAACTTACAAATGAACTTAATTCTTTCTCCCATAATTCGTCATTATTTAAAATAAATTTTAGATCAGGAGTAATTCTAAAATCCACTATCTCTCCGTCTATTTCTATAAAGCCATCTTTATAATAATCTTTTAATTCATATAATTCTAACAATTTATATTTAGAATTTTTCAATGAATCAATATTAAAGTTTACTGATGCGATACAAACAAATAAATCTACAAAAACTTTAACATCTTGTATTCTTCCATCATTTAAATATCTTGGAGAATCTATCGGCTTTTTACTTAATTCATAGTCCATTCTGAAATAATAGTATTCTTCTTTTTTATTATTTACATCTAAAAAAGGTATATTATTTCGCATATCAGGATTCCATTCACCTAAATAAATTAATTTATTAACATTTGTAATTGCAAAATCAACATCGTCATATCCTCCTTGTTCTTAGTTTTCATTTTTAAATAATTCTTCAGCCATTTCACGTGCTGCTGCTTTCACAGTATCAATATCATTAATATCGACATGACCACCAACTGATTTATCCCACATTCCTTGATTATCTTTTGCATTTTTACTTCTTTGATGAATAAGAAGTTTTCCATCTCGCGTGAAAATTAAACCCCAAATAACAACTTTCACTCTAGTACCTTCTAAAAATGAATCTCTTGGAAGCAACCCCAATGGTTGTCTTAATCCATTATACATTTGTATAACTTCTAATTTATTTCCTTTTTTTGTTTCTTCCGTAGAATATTTTTTTGCTCCTAAAGGGTTTTCCAAAAATACATTAAAATATTTTTTAAACTCATCATACCATATATGGTTTTCTGTAATTTCTTCAAATTTTAAAGCACTACAAAATTTTGTTAATGAATAAGTAATAAAAAAACGATTATCAATTTGAATAAATGGTACAGAAAATGGAATATAACAAGTTCTAATATAGAAACATTGCTTAAAATTAGAATAATCAAAATTTCCAGTTTCTATTTTTACCTTTTCACTTTTCCATTCTTCAATATTATTTATTTTTAATTCTTCTAAATAGTATTTAACTGCATCTTTTTCTGGCTCTAAGTGACGACAATTACGTTTTTCAAGATAGTCTTTTAATTTTTTTAGCGGAGCTTCTTGAATAGTTTTAAATTCACCAAATTCATAACTACGACTTTCACCACTTATGCGCCTATTTGATGATATTAAAGCATTATAACTTAAAGTTGGTTCTGATTCACAAATAAATTCTAACACGTAATTTCCAGAATCAATTTTTGTAAACCAAAAATCTTTCAAATCGTTTATTGGTAAATCAAATATAACAGTTTCTACAACCTTTAAACATTTTTGTGATTCTTTTATTATTTCAATTAATTCTTCTCTTGTAAATATTTTTGGCATAAAACTCTCTTTCTGTATACAAAGGTTTATTTTTTTGTACTTGTTTATAATCTAAGATTTATAATTAATAAACGCATAATTTATTAAGAATTAGGAATTTATTTTATCAATTAAATTGTTTTTGTCAATAAGTTATGCTATAATAAATACATAATAAAAGGTACATAAAGGTATACCATTATGTACTTAAACGATTTTTAAGGGAATTTTAAAATTTATGAAAAATTTATTTATTATTGATGGATTAGCTGGAACAGGAAAATCAGATTTTCTAGAATACATTAAAGAAGTATATAGCAGTAGAGATTTTTATGTTAATTGTCTAGCAAAATATAGTACAAGAGAAAAAAGAAAATTCGAACAAAATAAATCCTATTACTTAGATCTAAATTTTATAAGTAACGAACAATTTCAAACAATGGTTAACAACAACAAAGATAATAAATTTTTTAAATATAAATACTCAAAACATTGGTATGGATTTTATAAAAATGATTTAGATGAATCTATAAATAATTTCCAAAATACATTTATTATTGTAAGAAATATTCAACTTATTACACAATTAATTAAAGATTATTCTCATATAAATGTTATTCCTATTTTTATTTATAGTGATAACGAACGTATTAGAGAAAGACTTATTAAAGAAAATTTAACAGAAATTGAAATACAAAATAGAATAGAAAGGTCAAAAGAACCTCTTGAGGATTACTTAAGCCATTCAGTAAATTTATATAAAGAAGTTTTAATTAATAATTCTTCTAAAAATGAATTTAAAAACCTAATAAATCAATTAATTGATAAATATAATAAAATTGAGAATAAATATTCCATTATTAAACCATTAATTGGTTATGCCGATAAAATAGAAAATAAATTAACTAATTATGAAAAAAATGTTTTTCTAATGATTAAATATCGAGAAAATAATGAGGCAATAAGAGATTCAATTAAATGGACTTTATTTAAACATGGATTTAACGCTATTTGTGCTGATGATGAAAATTGGAATATTACCAATGACGTATATAATACTATGGCAGTAAGTCAATGTTGTAAATATGGAATTGCATTATTTGATGAACCTGAAAATGATCAAGTATTTAATCCGAATGTAGCATATGAACTTGGAATTATGCAAACAATGCATAGAGAATGCTTAATTATTAAACATTCATCTATAACGAATTATAATTTTTTTGATACATTAAAAGATATTGGAAAAATATACTCTAGCGATTCAGAGTTAAAATCTATTATAAAAAATTGGATTATAAATTTAAAAAATAATTGACTCTAAAATATAAAAACCATTTTTGCAATTTTTATTAATATAGCTTTTTTAAATACCAAAAAAAATCCTCTTCTTATAAATAATATAAGAAGAGGATTTTTAGGTTCAATAAAATCTTTTGAGATTTTGAGATTTTAAGATTTTGAGATAATTAATAAATTCTTTTGAGATTATTTGTAAAATCTTTTGAGATGAAAAAGAGATTTGTATTCAAAATACAAACCTCTT
>SVBG01000007.1 GCA_015059015.1 Erysipelotrichaceae bacterium | reverse complement strand
AAGAGGTTTGTATTTTGAATACAAATCTCTTTTTCATCTCAAAAGATTTTACAAATAATCTCAAAAGAATTTATTAATTATCTCAAAATCTTAAAATCTCAAAATCTCAAAAGATTTTATTGAACCTTTATATGTTATCACATCTCCACCATAGAAATAGTATCCAGAACCATTTGTTAAATCACTTTGATTAATGACAAAACTTTCGTTTAAATCTGCTACAAAGTCAAGCATACAAATAGAAGTCATTATTTTAGTAACTGATGCAGGAGTTCTAACTGTCTCGATATCTTTTTCATATAAGATATTAAGTGGGTAATCAGTATAAGCTAACGTATTATTTTTTGGAACAACACAAACAATAGCGCTTTTTGCATCAACCTCATAAGAACTATTATCTGCATTTTTATCATAATATTTAATCATTGCTGCATCAAGGGCTTGTTTTGCTGATGCAAATCTATCACTTCCAGCACCCAAAACTACACATGCAAATAATCTTTCATCTGGTCCTTCAACAACGCATAGTAGATTTTTTTGTCCATCAACTGTTCCAGTTTTACCACCAAATAGATAATAGTAGTCTTCTAAACTTTTACCTGCAACTGTTGTAGAAATGTTAACACTTCTTGGTGATTTTCCATTTACTGTAATAGTGTATGAATCTTTATGCCATGTTTCTACTATGTCATCGTAACCACACGCATATACTGCAAGTCTTAATAAGTCATATGCAGTAGTTTTGTTATAAAAACCTGCTGCATCAACGAAAGTAGTGTTTTCCATGCCAATATCTTTTGCTTTTTTGTTCATATAAGCCATAAATGTTTCTTTAGCTTCTTTATTAGTAAATTCATTGTCAAGTTCACCGAGTAAATATGTTTTTTCTCTTGTTACAATTTCTTCTCGCGATGTTGTTTCAACTTCACCTTTCCAAATTTGTAAATAACGTTCATATAATTCATCTAATTGTTCTTTACTTGGAATGGTATTAAATATTGATAGATCGACTACTACTGTATCATCAATATATCCATCTAGATTAGCTGAAATTGCACTACCGATAAATACTTCATCATTAGATAGTGTTTGTATATCACTTACTGTAATAAATCCATCAGTGATATTTTGAACTGTAGTATTTTTGTATTTATTTGAATCAGTTCCAAATACAATTCCTAGGTAGCCTTGTTCATAGCGTGTGCAGTTAACTTTTGCAGCAATATAGTAATTTCCACTGTATGATTTACCTGATTTTACTTGCTGTGAAGTTGTCCCCTCTACATACATTGCTTGTTTTGGTGTAAAATTAACTTTAGTTTGTAATTTAGTTGTACCTGAATAATTTGTGTATACATCAGTTTCTGTGTAATATGAATCCATATTAAGTGGTGCAATATTATTTTCTTCAAAAATTTCATAGAATGAATAATCTTCATATGCATTTTCGGAAAGGACGCCTGTTCTAATTGTAATTTCTTCAAGATATTCGACAATTAAGTAAATTTTATTATTAATAGTTTCAATATGGCTGTTTAGTGTTTTATTAGTTTCACGATCAACAACTTCAATTTTTCCGTCTTTATTTGTTATGGAAGTTAACCATTCATCTAATGTTCCATTGTATCCGTTTTTTACAACAGATTCGTAAATACTATTAAGACTATTTCCTACTGTGCATTCATTATCTTTAGTATAAATCAACGATAACCAATCTTGGATAGTTCCTGTAAAACCTAGTTTTACAGCTGATTCATAGGCTAATTGTACATCACTGCTTAAACAATCTTGATTAATAGTATTAATTTTATTAATCAACGATAACCAGTCTTGAATTGTACCTGTAAAACCTTGTTCACAAGCTAAGTCATAAGCGCTTTTTACATCATTGCCAGCATAATATGAACCAGTTTTTTCATTGTTTATGTACCAATAACCATCATCACCTATATAAATTGTAGTATGGTCTTTTGCTTGACAACTTGTAGTTAAACAAATTAAAATTGTAATAATTAATATAAAATATTTTTTCATTTTCTCCTCCAATAATTTCTATTAATAGTATAACATAATTAAGTTAGTTTTTGCATTTATTATAATAACATTAAATCAAATATATTTAAATTCTTGATTAATAATGAAATAAATGGTAAAATAGTATTAAGGAGAATGTATTATGATAAATTTAAATAACAATATTGTTATAAAACAACTTTATGATCAAATTTCTGAACAACTTTTATTAGTATATACTAATATGATAAAAAATCCAGGCTTTAATATGAATAAAAATGAAATATTAATTAGTTTTGATGCTTATTTTCAAAGTCTAATGATTAAGGCTGTTTTGCATAAAAGAAATTTTGAAGTTGGTGAAATAAATTATATTAAGAATTTAGTTAAGTTTTCTGATTATTATAGTAAATATAATGTTATTAGGGATACTTATCCATCAAAAGAAGTAGTAGATGAATTATATAAAGAAAGTACTGCGTATATTACTCAAGTTCCTGAAGTTGCAGCAATGAGTATTTTAGTAGATCATGAAATTGAAAGTTCTATTTTAAAGAGTAAGATAACTTTTAGTAAAATGCTTTATAATTGCTTTGAAGAAGTTATTACATTAATTATTGATGATACTGAGGATGCTTATGCAAATAAGATTTTAAGTCCGTTAAAAGACTTTTTTGTTCGTCATCATGTATTGGAATTTGAATATAATGAATAAAGCAAAAAAAATAAAAATATTTATGATTCTTGTAGGAGTAATTGCTGTAATGTTTATAATTACTTTTATGATTTTAAATCACTATATTTTTGATTTAAAGTTTGTTTATGTATTAGGTATTTGTTTATTAATATTAGTTTTATGGATAATAATTAATTATATTGGTATTAGAATTATAATATCAAGGAAATAAATATTTAGTTTATAAAAAATACCTATTAGGTATTTTTTATATTATTTAATTTAGTTATAAAGGTGAGTTAATATGTTTAATAAAATTAAATCAATTGAAATTGAAGGTAATGCAATAAAGTTATTTAAAAATGATTGTCCAATTGTTGTTTTTGGTGATATAAATCATCATAATGGCTTAACAGTGGCATGGGGAACGTTAGGTTGTCTTTGGAGCAAAGAGATTGCATGCGTTTATGTAAAACCAACAAGGTATTCATTTGGATTTGCAAATGAATCTGAATATTTTACAATTATGTGGTTTGATGAAATTAAAGAAGACGTTAATAAAGTATTTGGTTATAGAAGTGGAAAAGATGTTAATAAGGAAGAACTTTGTGGTTTAACTCCTGTTGAGTTGGATGGTGGTGTTGGATATAAGGAAGCTTCATTGATTATTGTTTGCAAGAAAATTTACCAAAACCCAATTAATAAACATAATATCTTATCTGAAGAAGTTTTAGATAAACCTTTATACAAAGATGGTTTATTCCACTCTGAGTATTATGGTGAAATTGTAAGTGTTTATAAAAAGGTTTAATAATATTTAATAAATTATTGACTTTTTATAATGGAATTAATATAATATATGTAGATTTAAAAACAATATATAGTATTATAATATAAGGAAATAATAATGAAAAAGTATATTTTAACAATAGATCAAGGTACTACAAGTACTAGAAGTATTTTATTTGATAATAAATCAAATATTGTATCAATAAGTCAAATGGAAATTGAACAAATTTGTCCAAATGATGGATGGGTAGAACACAATCCTTTGGAGATTTGGATTAAAACTTATCAAACAATTGAAAATGTTATGAAACAAGCTAAAGTATCAGCAAAAGAAATAGCAGGGATAGCAATTACTAATCAACGTGAAACTACTATTTTATGGGATAAAGTAACCGGGAATCCTATTTATAATGCAGTTGTATGGCAAAGTAGACAAAGTCAAGAGATATGTGATGAACTTATAAAAAAAGGTTATGAAAAACTTATTTTATCTAAAACAGGATTAGTAATCAACGCTTATTTTTCAGGTAGCAAGATTACATGGCTTTTGAATAATGTTGATGGTGCATATGAAAAAGCAGTTAATGGTAAGATTAAATTTGGAACAATAGATAGTTATTTATTATGGAAACTTACTAATGGAACTGTTCATGCAACTGACTATACGAATGCATCTCGAACAATGATATATAATATTTATGATTTGTGTTGGGATGAAGAGTTATTAAATTTACTTAATATTCCAAAAGATGTTTTACCAGAGGTAAAGGATTCAAATGCTGTATTTGGTTATGCTAGTGCACTTTGTGATATCGATAAGGATTTTAAAGATGTTCCTATAGCGTCAATGATTGGTGATCAGCAAGCATCTTTGTTTGGACAATGCTGCTTTGATAAGGGTGATGTTAAAAATACATATGGTACTGGGTGTTTTATGTTGATGAATACAAAAGACCCGATTAAAAATCCTACCCACGGATTATTATCAACTATTGCGTGGGGATTAGATGGTAAATTAGAATACGCATTAGAAGGTTCTGTTTTTATAGCTGGTGCTGGTGTTCAATGGTTAAGAGATAAAATGGAGTTTTTTGAAGAATCAAAAGATTGTGAAAAATCTCTAAAAATAAAAAATCCAAGTGGCGGTGTATATATTGTTCCTGCTTTTGTAGGACTTGGAACACCTTATTGGGATTCGGATGCAAGAGGAGCTATTTTTGGTATAACTCGAACTACAACAAAACATAATATTATCGCTGCAACAATTGAATCAATTGCATATCAAACTAAAGATGTACTTGATGTTATGGAACAGTGTGCTAGTGTTAAAATTAAATCAATTGGTGTAGATGGAGGAGCATGTGTTAATAGTTATTTAATGCAGTTTCAAGCTGATTTATTAAATGTAATACTTAAAAGACCTATTTGTAAAGAAACTACAGCCCTTGGTGCAACTTATATTTGTGGATTAAAAGTAGGCTTGTTTGATTCGAAAGAAGAAGTTCAAAACTTACATTTAATTGATACAATATTTACTTCCTCAATGGATGATATCCAAAGAGAAAAATTAGTAAGTGGTTGGAAAAAAGCAGTGAATGCTACACTACAATATAAATAAATGAAAGGAAATTTTATATTATGGGATTTATTAGAAGACAATTATTAAAAGTTATTAAATGGGATGATCCAACTAAGGATACAATCGTATATCGTTACCCAATGGAAGATCGTGATGAAATTATGAATGGATGTCAATTAATTGTTCAAGAAAGTCAAGTTGCTTTACTTGTGTCTGGTGGACAAATAGCTGATGTATTTGGTCCTGGTGAACATAAATTAACAACTAACAATATGCCTATTTTAACTCATCTAGCAAGTTGGAAATATGGTTTTGATTCTCCATTTAAAGCTGATGTTTATTATGTTAATACAAAACAATTTATTAATATGAAATGGGGTACAGCTTCTAAAATTGCAATGCGTGATGATTATTTTGGTTTAATTAGAATTGGTGCTCGTGGTACTTATTCATTCCAAGTTACTGATGCAGCACAATTTATGCGTGAAATATTTGGTACAAATAAAGATTATCGTACATCTGCACTTGTAGAATACTTTAAGAGTATTATAGTTAGTAATTTTACTAAAGTTATTGGGGAAGCTAAGATTTCTGCCATTGATATTCCTGCTAAGTATATTGAAATTGGTGATTTAGTTAAAGCTGAAATAGAGGATGATTTCGACAAATTAGGTTTAACAGCTGTTGCTTTTTATGTTGAATCTGTTGTATTACCTGAAGTTGTTGAAGAGGCTATTGATAAACGTGCATCAACTGGTGCTATGCATGGTGCTATTGATGATTATACACGTATTCAAACTGCTGATGCGATAAGAGATGCTGCGCAAAACGAAGGTGGCGGTCTTGTTGGTGCAGGAGTTGGGATTGGAGTAGGTGCTGCTATTGGTCAAACTGTTGCAAATAGCTTAAATGGTAATCAAAATGGAAATCCTAGTGCATCAACTGGTGCTTGTGCATCATGTAATACACCACTTCCACAAGGAGCAAAATTCTGCCCAGGCTGTGGTAAACCTGTTGTAACAAATGGTTTCTGTACAAATTGTGGAAATCAAGTACCACAAGGAGCAAAATTCTGTCCTAATTGTGGAAAACAAATTTAAGGTGATTTATGGATCATCAAGAAGAAATAATTGAAAAAGTTGATACCAATACTTATAAATGTCCTGAATGTGGAGCACCGATGAGGTATGATCCTACAACTAGTACACTTTTATGTGATTATTGTAATAGAATTATTAATCTTGCTAAAGAAACTAATGATGAAGAAGAAGATTTTTTTAAAGTAGGCGTTGATGATTTATCGTGGCAAAAAGAAACTCAGATAATTAAATGTGTAAATTGTGGGAGTGAAAATGTTGTATCAAAAAAAGAAATGAGTACTACCTGTCCATTTTGTGGATCAAAACAAGTAGTATCTTATGATGCAATTGCGGGGATTAAACCAAGTCGTGTTATTCCTTTTAAATTGTCACTTGAAGATGCTAAAAATCTTTATAAAAATATTATTAAAAGAAAAACTTTTGTTCCTAACAAAGTAAAAAAAATGTATTTAGATCTAACTTTAAATGGTGTTTATATACCATCATGGACATATGATAGTTCTACTTTTTCAACTTATTCAGGTAGACTTGGTAAAAGATATACTGTTGTAGTTGGAAGTGGGAAAAATCGAAGAACTGAAACAAGAATTAGATGGTTTTCGATTAGAGGAACAAAAATAGTTGATTTTGATGATATACTTGTTAATTCAGGTAAATCATTATCGCAATCTGATTTAAATAGTATTAGCCCTTATCAAACTAATGATTCTTTAGAATTTGAAGAAGGGTATCTTGCAGGATTTCAAGCTGAACATTATTCAAAAGATGTTAAAATTGGATTTAAAGATGCCAAAAGTGTAATGGATCCTAGAATTAGAAGTGCTATTTTAAGTGGATATAATTATGATGTAGTAGGAAGTTTAAATATTAAAACACATTATGATAAAGTAACTTATAAATATGTTTTACTACCAGTATGGTTTGGAATTTTAAATTATCATAAAAAAATGTATCGCTTTCTTATTAATGGGGAATCTGGCAAGATTAAAGCAAGTTATCCTAAATCTATACTTAAGATTTTATCATTAATATTTGGTATTATTATTGGTATTATTTTACTAATGATTTTAGTTAGTAATTATGGTTAAAATTAAAAGAATCTAAGTTTAATTTAGATTCTTTTTTCTTTGTTATCTTTTTATTTACAATTATTCATTAAATTTGATATAATAAGATTAGGTGATTTATATGAAAAAAACAATAGAACAATATCTTGATGAGCTAATATTAAATATTAAAGAAGATAATAATCCAATAAATACACTATTTAAAAAGAATAATGATGTTGCATCATGTAATTTTATAGCGCGTTCAACAGGTGTTGCTTCTGGTGTTAGTGTTGCACAGTATATTTTTAAGAAGTCAAATAGTAAAATTGGGTTTAAGGTTTTAAAAGATGATGGTGATTATGTTAATCGTGGTGATGTAATCTGCGTTATTTCTGGACCTATTAATGAAATATTAAAAGTTCAAGAGTTAGCACTTAATTTTGTTAGGTATATGTCTGGTATTGCAAGTAGTGTAGCTAAATTTAATTTAGAACTTGCAAATTTAAATACTGAGTTATTATATTCAGGACATGCAGCACCAGGACTTGAAGAATTTGCAGCAATGGCTTTTGTTCATGGTGGTGGAATCTTACATGAAGAAAATAAAAACTATTGTGTTCTTACATGTAACACAATAGCAAGATTTGAATCAATTGATGATGCGATTAAGGCAGTAAAAGAAGTTGATAAAAGTATTAAACCAATTGTCGAAGTAAATGATCAGTCTGAATTTGAAGATGCATTATTCTCCACAGCACCAGTAATTAGATTAAATACTAATAAAGAACAAGTAATTAAAAACTGCTCTATTATAAATAATGATAAAAAACTTCTTGAACTTCAATCAGAAGTAGAACTAAAACATTTAAGACTTACTGCAAAATTAGGTTATAAATATATTATTATTCCATCGTTATCTGATGCTGCAAAATCACTTCCTGTTGATTTAAGTTTTTATAAGCGATTTAAAAAAGTGAAATAGATTACTTTCTTTTTAAATTTACACCAATAACTCCACCAATGGATGCTGAAAATAAACTACATAGTGCTTTAATAAGGTATGATGAATTATAGGTTTTAGTTATAAATTTGAATAATAAAATTATCAGTATTAGGATTAATGAAATGATAAATGAGTTCATTAATCCTTTTTCTTTAAATAATCTGCTAATATAAATCCCTAAGATAAAAAATATAAATATTATTACAAATAAAGAAATTATATTTAATGTTTCATTAGAAATTGAAGTATTTGTAAAATAAATTATTGTAGTATAAATTAATGAAGTAATACAAATACTAATAATAAAAAAGAGATATGATTTTGCAGTATTTTTTATAAATTGCATAATATCACCTATTAAATTATATTATGATGGAGTATTTTTTAGAATGGAAATTTATTTAAATCTTATTGTAAGAACTTTAATTGGTTTTTTTAGTTTCTTTATTTTAATGAGATTTATGGGTAAAAGAGAAGTAGGACAATTAAGTTTATTTGATTTAATTATAATTTTAAGTATTGCTGATTTAATGGTTTTAGGGATAGATGGTTTTGATGAAGATGTATTATATAGTATAATACCAATGTTAGTTGTTGCGGGAATACAACGTATTATTGCTTTTTTATCTTTAAAGTTTGCAAAAGTAAGAGATGTGATTGATGGTAAATCATCTTATATTGTTATTGATGGTAAAGTAAATGAAAAAGAAATGAAAAAACAAAGATATAACATGGGTGATTTATATACACAATTAAGAGAGTGTGGAATAAAATCAATTCAGGAAGTTGAAATTGCAATTTTAGAAACAAGTGGTAAACTAAGTGTATTTAAAAGAAAAGAAGATTTAGATGCAAGTCTTCCAATTATTATTAGTGGTCAGGTTGATTATATACTATTACATAGCTTAGGAAAAAATGAAAAGTGGTTAGATGTTGAGTTAAAGAAATCTAAATATGAATTAAAAGATATTCTTGGTGCATGTATAATAAACAATAAATTAGATATTGTTAAAAAAATAAATTATAATGGTAAATATTAACCATTATAATTTTTTTTGTATGATTAAAGTAAATAACAAAATATTTAAAAGTATTACAATAATAATTGAAATTATATAATTAATATTAAAATAATTTAATAAAAAGTATATAAAATATGTTAAAATAAAAATTAAGGTAATTGTAAAAATTTTTTGATGAGGAATTATTAACTTAGTTTTATTCATGATAATTATTGTTAATATAATTGATGAAATAATGGAAGTAAATATTATAGAATAAAGAATGGAATAACAATTTATTGTAGGAAAAAATGGTAAAACTAATATTAAAATTAATCGTAAAATATTATTAAAAATTGAATTATATAAGATAGTTTTAACTTCACCTATTGCTTGAAGAATAGATGTGTTTATTACTTGCAAATAATAAAAAATAAATAATATTGATACGTCTTTCGCAAGTTTTGCTCCTATAGTTGTTTTAAATAATAGCATCATTAATTCGTTGTGATAAAAGAAAATAGTTATTAAACAGATCATTGCAGGGAATAATGTCGAAAAATATGCTTTTTTAAGATAATTCAAAAGTTTTTTATTATCATTTTGCGCATAAGATTCTGAAATGTGTGGGATAATTGCTGTTGATAAAGAAAAAGGTATAAATGATATTATTGTTAATATTGGTATTGTATAGACGTCAATCATTGTATAAATATTATGAATTGTTTCAGTTTGATAGTTCAAATAAGTTAAAATAAAAGTATATAGAATAGGTTCAAGAAAATAAGATATGCTACCTACCATTTTTGATAAAGTTAAATACCCTGCTGTTTTAGTTATAATTCTTTGTTCACCTAAAGTATTAGGATAATGAATGATTTTCTTAATTTTTATATTTATTAAACAATAAGTAATTGAAGCAAGTTCTCCTATAGATAGTGCTATATACAAAAATGATGTTGCGATGATAATATTATATTTTATTCCTATAAAAACTCCAATTAAAGAAAATGTTGTTCTAAATATTTGTTCTAATAGTAAAGAAGTAGAAGCAGTTTTTACATCTTTAATTCCATTAAAATAACCTCTAAGTGCATCACTTATACCTACAAGTGGTATTAAGAATATTCCTGCTAAAAGAGGATAAAATAAATCTTCATCTTTTAATAGGTATGTACTTATTGTTTTTATTGAAAATAAATAAATTACTATACAAATAATAGATACGATTAAAGAAGTTTTGATTCCTTTTTTGAGGATTATTTTAGGTGAATATTTTTTTGTTGCATGCGCTTCAGATATAAGTTTTGAAATTGTATTATTCATTGAAAATCCTGCAACATTTATAAATAATAATAGAGTAGGATAACTTAATGCGTATTTGCTCATTCCTTCAATACCTAATGTTCTAGTAGTTATGATTTTTCCTAACATACCAATAATTTTTACAATAAAGCTTGTAATTATTATAATTAGGGTGTTTTTTAATAACTTATTTAGTTTCATATTATTAACTTCCTTTTTCAATACTAAGTAATTTTATGAAAAATTCTTAATTGTTTAGTCTTTTTACTTTAATTATATTTCAAAATTTGTTATAATATAATGTATATTGATTAAAAAATAGGAGAAAATTTATGAATTATAAAGATTATATTGCGATAGTAGAAGATTTTCCAATTAAAGGTATTTCCTTTAAAGATATCACACCATTACTTAAAAGTGGTGAAGCATTTAAAAATGTAACTAAAGATATTGCAGAGTTTGCTAAAAAAGTTGGTGCAAATGTTATTGTAGGACCAGAATCCCGTGGCTTTATTTTTGGCTGTCCTGTTGCTTGTGAATTAGGATTAAGTTTTGTGCCTATTCGTAAACCTGGTAAACTTCCTCGTGAGACTGTAAGTAAGGAATATTCACTAGAATATGGTGCTAATACTTTATGTATGCATGCAGATGCGTTAACTAAAGGTGATAAAGTATTAATCGTTGATGATTTACTTGCAACTGGTGGTACAATAGGTGCAAGTATAGAATTAATTAATTCAGTTGGCGCTAGTGTTGTTGGTTGTGCATTTGTTGTAGAACTTACTGAACTTAAAGGTAGAGAAAAATTAGGAGAAGTTGAAGTTTTATCTTTAACTGAATACCCTTATTAAAAAATAAAATATATTAGAAAGGTGGTGAAATTATGGACAAACCACATACAATTGAAGACATCTTAGAGCTTGTAAGCAAATATTTAAATGAAGATAACATTAAATTAATTGAAAAAGCTTATGAAGTTGCTAAGTCATATCATGAAGGACAATATAGAAAATCTGGTGATCCATATATTCAACATCCTTTAGAAGTAGCTTATATTTTAGGAAAATTAAATGCTGGACCAAATACAATTTGTGCTGGTTTATTACATGATGTATTAGAAGATACAGATATGACTAAAGAAGAAATGGCTGCTGAGTTTAATGATGAAGTAGCCGAAATAGTTGATGGTGTTACTAAAATTAGTAAGCTTAAATATCGTACTAAAGAAAAAGCACTTGCTCATAATCATGAGAAATTACTTATTGCAATGTCAAAAGACATTCGTGTAATTTTAGTGAAGTTAGTGGATAGACTTCATAATATGCGTACAATTGATTTTCAGCCTGAAGATAAGCGCAAACGTATTGCAAAAGAAACATTAGACTTATATGCTCCACTTGCACATCGTTTGGGGATGTATCGTATAAAAGCTGAACTTGAAGATTTAAGCTTTAAAGCAATTGATCCTGAAACTTATTATGAAATAGCACAAGATATTCAATCTAAGAAAAGTGAACGAGAAGATGATATTGAAGAAATGCGAAAACTTCTAGTCGAAATGTTAGATAAAAATAATATTAGTGGATATCTTATTAAAGGGCGTATAAAAAATATTTATAGTATTTATAATAAAATGGTTACTAAAAGTAAGCGTCTTGATGATATTTATGATTTACTAGCACTTCGCGTAATCGTAAATACAGTAGGTGACTGTTACCATGTTTTAGGTCTTATTCATAGTATATGGACGCCTCTTCCTAAACGTTTTAAAGATTATATTGCTGTACCTAAAACGAATCTTTACCAATCACTACATACGACAGTTGTAGGTGCTGGTGGTAAGATTTTTGAAGTTCAAATTCGTACTTATGAAATGGATAATGTTGCAGAACTAGGGATTGCTGCCCACTGGGCATATAAAGAAGGTAGTGGTTATTCTTCTGAAAAAGAACAAAAGGAAATTGCTCAAAAGTTAAAATGGTATAAAGAACTTGGCTCGATTTTAGAAAGTTCAGAAGGTGAAGATCCACTTGATACATTAAAAGATGATCTTTTTTCTGCAAGTGTGTATGTTTTTACACCTACTGGTGATGTATATGATTTTCCAAATGGTTCTATGCCACTTGATTTTGCGTATCGTATTCACTCAGAAGTAGGTAATCGTGCTGTTGGAGCAATTGTTAATGGTAAAATTGTGCCATTATCATATAAACTTCAAACTGGTGATGTTGTTGAAATTAAAACATCAAAAAGTAGTGCTGGTCCAACTGAATCATGGTTAAAACTTGTTAAAACTTCTCATGCTCGTAATAAGATTAAGACTTATATTAATAAAAAACAACGTGATAATTTTGTTGCAGCAGGACTTACAGAACTTGAAAAAGCTTGTAAGGCAAAAGATTATGATATTAAATTAATTGATGAAAAGATAATTAAAGAGTTTTTCTCTAAATTAAATATTAAAACATTTGAAGATTTATGTTGTGAAATAGGTAAAGGTACTATTTCTGCACTTGCTTGTATCAATCGTATTTTATGTATTACTGATGTAAAATTAGATGATGAAGCTGCTTTAAAACAGTATAGTGAAGATACAATGTCTTCAAGAGAACATAAAGGTTCTAAAAATGGTTTTGGCGTTTATGTAGATGGTCTTCCGAAAGCACAAGTTAAACTTGGAAATTGTTGTCAACCTGTTTATGGTGATGTTATTTATGGTTATATATCAAAGGGTTATGGTATTGTAATACACCGTGAAGGTTGTCCTAATATGCAACGCTCTGATCAAGAACGTTTTATAAATGTTAAATGGGATTCAATGTTTAGTGGTAAAGTGTTTAGTACAACTTTAAAAGTATTTGCACGTGATCGTCGTAATTTAACTGCTGATATGATTAATACATTAAATTATTGCAATGTTACAATTTTATCGGTTACTTCATCAAAAACGAAAAATGATGAATGTTTAGCTAAGTTTAAATTACAAGTATCAAATATTGAAGATTTGAATCGTGCAATTCTTGCACTAAATAAAATGCCAGAAATGTATTCTGTAGAAAGAATTTTTAAATAATATGAAGGTAGTAGTACAAAAAGTTTTAAGTGCATCATGCACTGTTGATAATAAAATAACAGGTAAAATTGATCAAGGATTTATGCTGCTTGTTGGTTTTACTCACACTGACACAATTGAAAATGTAAAAAAGATGGCTAAAAAAATAGTTGGTCTTAGAATATTTGAAGATGAGTGTGGTAAAATGAACCTTAGTATTAAAGATGTTAATGGTAAGATATTATCTATATCACAATTTACTTTATATGGTGATTGTAATAAAGGTAATAGACCATCATTTGTTAATAGTATGGCACCCGATGCTGCAAATAGTTTATATAATGAGTTTAATAATATTTTAAGAAATGAATATGAAGTGGTTGTAGAAACTGGTATATTTGGTGCTCATATGATTCTTGATCCAATTTGTGATGGTCCTGTTACAATAGAATTGGAATTTTAAAAATGGAAAGAAAACTTATTTTAGATTTTATTGGACAAAATTATAATAGCTTATCCGATATTAAATTTAAACAAATGACTGTCTTTATGTATGGTAAAATCTATCAAAATGATTCATTAGGGAATAAATTATTAGATGGTAATAAGTTATTTGCATATGATGTAAAACTTCCAAGAATTTATTTAAAAAAGTTTCAACTTGATAAAATTAATGATGGTGTGCTTGCTCTAGCAGGTGATATAAACCAGATGACAGTTTTTAATAAAAGTGATTTTAATTTTGAATTAGAAGAAGTATATTCAGGAAAAGATATTAGAGAGTTAAATTTTAATTATTTATATTTATACCCTGTAATAAAAGATGATTTAAAAATCGGTGCTATTTTAATTTATGCAGAAAATCTAGTGAAAGATTTTAAAATCACTCAAAATTCAGTTACATTATTATTTAATGGCTTAAGTGAATTAGAACTTGTAAATTTTCGCCAAAATATAATTAATGCATTATTGGATGAAGAAAGCTTATATTATCTTGTAGGTCAAACGAACAATAAATATTGTTATTTATCTGATAACTTATGTGAAAAGTTTAAACTTAAAAATCCTGTTTTATTAGATAATGAATTAATAACTAGTTTTATTAAACATCATCAAGTGAAACATGCAAAACTAAAGTTTCCATTTGAAGATTATTTTGTTTATTCTGTTAATAAAAATGATTTTGATGATATTAAAGATAATTATTTACATATTAGTTCTTTAAATCAAGTTGAATTAAATGATGAATTTACTTTAGTTATTGTTGACTATAGTCAACATACTGATGATTTTATTTGTTTTATAAATAAACTTAATTTAACTGATAAATACTATGTATGTGCTTGTGAAGATGGTTTTTATGTTCTTGCAATTAATAAAAAGATTAAAAAGACAGTTATAAAACAAATGCTTGCGGGTATTGGTAGTTTTTATATAACACTACACGGTCCTAGTGAAGTAAATAATAAAATGGATTTTTCTAAGATCGTTAAGTATTTAAAAGAAGTAAGACCTAATGAATTTATATATCATGAGTATTTAACTTTTATTAATTATTTATGTCAAGATTCATTAGAACTTAATAAAAATAAACATAGTAAACATATTATTGTTTCTTCAACTAAAAAAGATTTAAAATATCCGTTATTAAATTATGTATCTATAGGATTCAAATATTTAGATAATAGTTTAGAATATGAAAGAATAACTGTTAATAAACTTAATAAATATATTAAAGATGCTAAAACAGGATGTTATGTGGGACTTGAAAGTATTAGTTTATTAAAAAGAAAATTAATTGAAATATATAAAAAATACCAAAATAAACAAATACCATTATCAGTTATTATTCATTATAATAAAGAAACTAAAAAAGAAGAACTTTATAATGCACTTAGTTTATTTAAAATGTATGGAATAAAAGCTTATGCTGATAGTAGTATCTTTTTAAACTTAAATGTTATTGATACTATGGAATTATTTGATGGATGTTATGTTCATAAAGATGAGTTTAGTGGGCTTATGAACTTAAATAATAAATTTATTAATATGTTTATTACTTATTTTTATAATGAATCAAAGTTAATAATTTTTGAGCAAAGCGAAAATGAAGAATATAATAATCGTTATGAAGATGAATCTATTTATTTTGTAAAAGAAAGTGAAGGATAATATTATGCAAGATAATTCTAAAAAAATATTTGATTTTATAAAATCATTATTTTTACCACGCAAAATGGCAAGACATATGAATATGCGTTTTGTTTTATCATTATTAATTTTAATTGTTTCGTCTTGTTTAAACATTGTTACATCAAACATAAGAGCTGGTAAAGATACAGAAAAAGCTCTAGAATTTCCAAGTTTATTTGAAAAATTGCCAGATGATTTAGTTCTTACAGAAATGACTACTAATGAACCTATGACTAGACTTACAGTTGAAGAAGCAAATGGTAGTATTGAAGTAACTATTAATGGTGTAGTTCAAAAAATAGAAAGTTTAAGTAAATACTTAAAAGCTGATAAAAATGGTGTTTATCATGGTGTTTATGAATCTAATGATAAAGCTATAGATGTAACAATTGTAGTTGCAGATGAAACATATTCAATTGATGGTACTATTGATAAGCCTGTTTATATTGATTTTTTTGATATAGAAGGTTATTTACAACAAGAAAAGAAAGAAAATACTGAATATGTGTTATATGTACTAACACTTGATAATTTCTTCTACTTGTTTAATTTGGATCAAATTGAAGATGGAAAAAGTACTAAAGCTCCTACAAATAGTGTTATGTTCGAAACTAATGATTCTGGCGAATTAAAGTATTATTTACCAAAAGATGAAAGTGAACTTTCATTAAACCAATATGGTGATTTTGATACTACAAAATGGACAAGAATTGCAACAAGCAGTGATAAAATTGACTTTGTTGTAACAGAAGAGCATTTTAATACTTTAAATCTAGGTATTTCATTTGATCAATATCGTGAAATGGCAAATAGTATTAAACCTGCTTATCGTCATTTGAAGAATTTAACGAATACTTTATATGGTGGAGCTATCTATTATAGCAGTTTAGAATCTAATGGATTAGATTTTGGAATTCTTAATACATCATTTAATACTTTCCAAAAAGATTTAAAGAATGCTGTAATTGTCTATAATGCAGGTTTATTAAAAACAACTAGTTTAATGATATCTGTTGCGATTACTTTATTATTCCCGCTGCTTTTATCTGCGATTACTTGGATAATGTCTAGAAGTTTTTATATGAATAAGTTCCGTCAATATTATGCGGTATGTTCATTATGTTTTGCAATGACAACAATTATTGCATTAATTGCAGGATTCTTTGTAAATTATTCTGAAATTGCATTTGCTCTTTTAGTTATCGCAAGTATCTATTATATAGTTGCTACATTTAGAATTAATACAATGGACGATGGCAATAATAAAGATAATAATCAAGATAAAAACAATGATAACAAAGAACCAATTAAGTATTCTAAAATTTCAGATGATACTACAATTGTTGGTTAAAATTTAATCATATTTTAAAAATTCCTTCATACAATTTATTAGGTATGGAGGTTATTTTATGAAAAAGAATCAAATTGCATTATTATGTTTAACGGCTGTTGTTATGCTTGCTGTATGGTATATTAAATCGCCACTTAATTCTGTTCCAGGTGATGATAATACTGTAACTGTTGGTGGTAATTCTACAAGACTTGATGCTTTAAAAGAAATGCGTGAAGCTTTAAGAGTAGAACGTAGTTTAGAAGTTGCTGCTCTTGATAGTATTATTGCTAGTGAAACTAGTACAATTGCACAAAAAAATACAGCTATTAACGAAAAACAAACAATTTCAGATTTAACAGAAAAAGAAGTACTAATGGAACTATCCATCATTAATTTAGGATATACAGATGCTTTTGTTCATCATACAACTGATGGAGTAGAAATATTAGTTGTTGCTGATGTTCTTTCTGAAACTGAAGTTATTCAAATAATGAATTTAACATATAGTAGTTTTACAACCGAAACTGTAATTGTTACGTATAAAGCTGCTAGTGAATTTAAATAAAAAATACACAGAATTAATCTGTGTGTTTTTCTGTGTTAATGGAGAAATATATGAATTATTTTCGATATACTATAAAAAATAAAGAAACAGGAAAAAATTTAAAAGAATGGTTACAATCATTTAATCTTGCTAAAAATAAAATTAATTATTTAATTGATAATAAATGTATTATGATTAATGATGAAATTGTGTATAAAAGAGAATTTATTTTAAAAGAAAATGATGAAATAACAATTGATGTTTCAAACTATGAACAAATTGATTATCTCCCTTTAAGATATAATTTAGATATTATCTATGAAGATGATTATATCTTAATAGTTAATAAGCCTAGTGGAGTACTTATTTATCCAGAAAATAAAGAATTATCAAATACAATGGCAAATTATATTGCGTATTATTATACAAAAACAAATCAAAACAAAACAATAAGACATGTTCATAGATTAGATACTGATACAACAGGGTGCTTAGTTTATGCAAAAGATATTATAACTCATAGTTATTTGTCAAATTTATTTGAAAATAGTAATGTTAAAAAAGAATATAATGCAATAGTATGTGGTATAATAGAGAAAAGTGGAAAAATAGATACACCGATTGGAAGAAATAGACATAACAACTTAATGATTACATCACCAAATGGATTAAAAGCACTTACACTTTATAAGCCTTTAAAACATATTGATGGTAATACTTTATTGAATGTTGAAATTAAAACAGGTAGAACTCATCAAATTAGAGTACATATGGCTTCTATTAAACATCCTTTATTAGGTGATGTTATGTATGGAAAAAAAGATGAATATAATCGAGTAATGTTACATTGTAGTCATATTGGGTTTATTCATCCAGTTTATAAATATTGGGTAGATTTTTTTGCAGAAATTCCACAAGATATGAAGTATATAATAGGAGATAATAATGAATTTATTAAGTAAAATTATAAAAACAATTTGTATTGTGTTTGTGCTTGTAGGATTATTTACATTATATGGTTGTGATACTACTACTCCTCAAACTGAGCAATTAGAAACACCTACTTTTACAACAGTTACAAAAGATAAAAGTGTTATAGTATTTATTGAGACTGTGTTTAATGCTGATGATTATTATATTTATGTTTATCAAGAAAATGCAATTAAAAATAAATTTAATGTAACACCTGAACAAGCAATAATGGGTTATACTGTTTATTTAGGTTATGGTGAATTTGAACTTGCAGTTCAAGCAAAAGATACTACTGGTGCTTATAGTGAATCTAGTACATCAAATCGTAAAACTTTAACAATTTCAGAAACAGTTAAACCTCATGAACACTTTTTTATAGAAGGTAAATGTGAATGTGGTGAAATAGATCCAAATTATAATCTGCCTAATGTATTTTCTATTGTTTATGTTTTAAATGATGGTGTTTTATCAAGTGATGCTCCAAGAAGTTATACAGAAGGTGAAACTGTATTTTTAGTTGAACCTACTAAAGATAATTTTGAATTTGATGGATGGTATTTAAAGAGTGATTTTAGTGGTGAAAGTATATCAGTTATTTCTAATAAAACAACTGGTGATATTACACTATATGCTAAATGGAAGAGTACTGATGTAGAATATACTGGTTATTATGCTGATGCAAATGACTTAGTTGGAACTAATCTTAAAAAAGCATTAAGAACAATTATCTCTACTGGTGTTAAGGCTACATCTTATGCTGATTTAAAATCAAAACTTCCTTATACTGATGCATCTCTTACTGATTCATCAAAAATGAAACTTTTATATTCTAATCATTTAGTAAATGCTAAATGGGATGATACTGCAACCTGGAATAGAGAACATGTATGGCCAAAGAGTAAAGGTTGGTTTGATAATTCAGGTGCAGGTAGTGATATTCATCATATAAGACCAGAAAATACAAATGTAAATAGTGTTCGTGGTAATTTAGCGTTTGGTGAAGTAAGTAATGGTACAGCAGTTAAGTGTTGTGGTGAAATTATTGCATATAAAAATAGTTCATATTTTGAACCATTTGATGAGTTTAAAGGTGATTGTGCAAGAATAATTTTCTATGTATTAGTAAGATATTCACAATCTGATTCTTATAATATTACTAATGTTGCGCAATCTATGAAAATGTTGCTAGAGTGGCATGAAGCGGATCCAGTTGATGACTTTGAACTTCAAAGAAATGAAAGATGTTATAGTGTGCAAAAGAACCGTAATCCATTTATTGATCATCCAGAATTTGCTGATATGATTTGGGGTTAAAAATATACCGTAAGACAAAAGTCTTACGGTATTTTCTTATTTTAGGTTTGTTGCTTCAATCATAATATTACACATCTTTTCAATAAATTCATTAGGGTTTTCTACCTTGAATCCTTCTAAAAGAAGAGCTTGATTTAATAACACAGATACGTAATCAGTTAATTTAGTTTCATCATCTTGAATATTTTCTAATACTTTGAAGATTGGATGATTTGGATTAATTTCTAGAATTCTTTCAGCTTTAATGTTAGATCCATTTGGAAGATCATTCATTACTCTTTCCATTTCAAAGCTGATTCCATCTCCACTTACTAAACATACAGGAGATTCTGTAAGACGTGTAGAAATAACAACATCTTTAACTTTTCCGTTTAATGCAGTTTTGATTTTTGAAAGTAAGTCTTGTTTTTCATCTGCAAGTTTCTTAGCTGATTCTTTTTCTTCATCAGTAAGCAAATCTAAATCACCTTGATTTACTGATTTAAATTCTATATCATCAAACTTTTGAAGAACTTGTAGGACAAATTCATCAACTTCCTCAGTAAGAAGAAGAACATCAAAATCTTTTTTCTTTAATGCGTCCATTTGAGGCATTGACATTAAGTCTTCTTTAGTTTCTGCTGATGCGAAATAGATATATTTTTGTCCTTCTTTCATTTCACGAACATAATCTTCTAATGAAATTAAAGTATCAGATTTTAATGTTTTATACATTAATAATCCTTTTAATAAATCATTCTTTTCACCGTAACTATTATAGATTCCAAATTTTAAATTAATACCCAATGCTTCAAAGAATTCTTTGTAGATTTCAGGTTCATCATTTTGTAATTCTTGTAAATGTTTAATTACTTTCTTTTCAAGATTAGTTGCGATTTTAGTAAGTTGTTTGTCTTGTTGTAGCATTTCACGGCTGATATTTAGTGATAAATCACTTGAATCAACAATACCTTTAATAAATCTTAAATAATCAGGAAGAAGTTCTTTACATTTATCCATAATAAATACACCTTTAGTATAAAGTTGTAATCCTTTTTCATATTTATTTGAATAAAGATCATATGGTGCTTTCTTAGGAATAAATAAAAGTGCGGTATAAGTAATGTTACCTTCTACTGAATATTGATAGTAATCTAGTGGATCTAAATAATCATAAAATTTATTTTTATAGAATTCATTAATTTCTTCACGAGTTACATCGTTTTTGTTTTTCTTCCATACTGGAATCATTGAGTTAAGTGTTTCTGTAGAAATAGTTTCAACATATTCATCTGTAGGATTTCCATCATCATCTAGTTTTGGTTGTTCAGTAACACATTCCATCATAATTGGATAACGAATAAAGTCTGAATATTTTTTAACTAATGATTTGATTGTAAATTGATCTAAATACTCATCAAAGTTATTATCTTCAGTGTTTTCTCTTAAATGAAGCGTAATTGTAGTGCCAATTGATGTTTTATCGCTTTCTTCTAAGCTATATTCTTCAATACCATCAGACGTAAAGCGATAGCTTACTTCGCTATATGGGGATAAAGTGTTAACTTCTACAAAGTCAGCTACTAGATATGATGAATAAAAACCCACCCCGAATTGACCTATAATTTCTCTTTCATCTTCTGGAGAAACATTATCGTGGTCAAGTTTTTCTTGGAATTCTTTAGAACCAGATTTTGCGATAGTACCAAGATGATTAATAAGTTCATCTTTAGTCATACCAATACCATTATCACTAATTGTAATAGTTCTATTACCTTTATCAATGCTTAGTTCAATTTTGTAATCATTTCTTTTTTCTAATGTTTCATCAGTTAAAGATAAATAATGATACTTATCAATAGCATCACTTGCGTTTGCGATTAATTCTCTCAAGAATATTTCTTTGTTTGTATAAATTGAATTAATCATTAAGTTTAATAATCTTTTAGTCTCAGTTTTAAATTGTTTTACTTCACTCATAATTATTTCCTTTCAAATTTATATTTTATATACTTTAATTATACTATTTTTATTTTATTTGTCAAGTAGTTTAATCAAAAAATTAGCACTCTTATTTAAAGAGTGCTAATTTAAGTGTTTGTTAGTAAAATCCGTAACAATTTGTTTATAACGTTTAGTATCAAAAATATAACTTAAACCATGAACATCACATTTAAAAGTATGAAATTCAATGTTTGGATTAGCATTTTTAATTTTAATACTCATTTCATAAGGAACAAAACCATCTTTATCACCATGAATTAAAAGAATTGGTAATTTAGAATTAGGTACAGCTTTTAAAGCAGAAGAGGCATTAATATCAAATTTACCAAATAAGCGTGCAGAAAGAGGTAAGAACCGTTTCACAAGAAATAAAGGGTATTTCATTTCTTTCGTTACTTTTGTAATAATATCTACACAAGATGAGAATGGACAATCAGCAATAACCAATTTTACATTATCAGGTAAATCGAGTTCTGATGCCATTAAAACTGTTGCCCCTCCCATCGATATTCCCATTAAACTAATTATAATATTATTTCCAAAACGATTATTTAAATAATAAATCCAAGATAAAACATCGTATCTTTCATTAATTCCAAAACTTATAATATGTCCTTCACTTTCACCATGTGCTCGGTGGTCTATCAATAAAACATTATGATTATTATCTAAAGATAAGTTAATTCCACCACTAAAATCTTTGATACCAAAACTCTTATAGCCATGAACTAGGATATCAAATGGTTGATTAGGATCTTTTAAGTAAAGTTTTGCTGCAAGCGTTAATCCATCAAATGATTTAATTGTTACTTTTTCATATGGAAGCTTAGATGCATTAGTTATAAGATTAACAAGTGTTTCACGATAAGGTTTCATCTTTTCGTATTCTAAGTAATCTAAAGATTGCTTTGGCTTTTTTGGATTAAAGTAAAAGCTTTTTCGGTAGATAATGTATAATAATATTAAAATATTAATTATTATAAATAGTATTATACTTAAAATTATAATTGTAATTAATAATGGAGTGTTCATTATTTTCCGCCTTTCTTTATTAAGTTTATTATAATATATTTTTTCTAATAAAGCAAAAAAATAAAAAAACTTTTTCTTAGTTAAGAAAAAGTTTATATTATTATTTGGAGGTCCCGATCGGATTTGAACCGATGATCAGGGTGTTGCAGACCCACGCCTTACCGCTTGGCTACAGGACCAACTTAAGTAGCACAAATATTATATCAAAAAATTGAAATTTAGTCAAATAATTAACTATAATTTTATTTATCAAATTAATTTTATGATTTATTTTTTATATTATGTTATAATGTATTATAGATTAAATATGAAAGGATTAATTATGAAAAAAATATTTTTATTAATTATTGTTTTATTAGTATGTTCTGTATCTGGGTGTAAAAAGAAAAATACTGAATATACTGTTACATTTGTAAATGGAGAACAAAGTGAAACAGTTAAATACAATGAAAATGATAGTGTTGAATTTAATACACTTTCAAAAGAAGGTTATGTATTTAATGGTTGGACATTAAATGGTGAATTAGTTACTAATTATAAAGTAACTTCAGATGTTACATTTGTTGCGTTTTTCTCTAAAGCAAAATATAATGTTAATTTTGTAATAAATGGAAAAACTGAAACTAAAGAGTTTGAATATGGTGATAGTGTAGTATTTCCAAATGCAGAAATTGAAGGTTCTACATTTACTGGTTGGACATTAAATGGTGAAGTTGTAAATAGTTATATTGTTAAAGAAGAAGTAACTTTTGTTGCAACATATTCTAATGTCAAATTTAATGTTAAATTTGATATTGATGGACAAATTACAACTGTTGAATATGTATCTGGTTCTAGTGTAGAATTTCCTAATGCTAGTAAAGAAGGTTATGAATTTACTGGATGGACATTAAATGGTGAAGTTGTTGATAGTCATGTTGTTAAAGAAGAAGTAACTTTTGTTGCAACATATAATAAATTAAAATTTAATGTTAATTTTAATGTTAATGGTGTGATTGAAACAGTTGAATATGAATATGGTGATGAAGTAGAATTTACTGTTCCAGATATAGAAGGTTGTTCGTTTGATAATTGGACATTAAATGGAGAAGTTGTTGATAGCTATATTGTTAAAGATGAAGTTACATTTGTTGCGACATTTAGTAAATTAAAGTTTAACATTAGTTTTGATATCGATGGAGTAGTTGAAACTGTTGAATATGAATACGGTGATACTGTTGTATTTAAAACTATTGAAAAAGAAGGCTATATATTTAATGGTTGGACTTTAGGTGGTGAATTAGTTGATAATCATGTAGTTATAGGCATTGCAACTTTTATTGCATCGTTTACTGAAATTGATTATGTAGGGCTTGCAAAAGAGTATTTAACTGATTTATTACCTGCAGAAACTGTTGAAAGTTTTACACTTCCAACTGAATATGAAAAAGTGACTATTAGTTGGAAAACAAGTAATGCTAAAGCGATAACTACATTAGGGGAAGTTACTCAATTAGAATATAAAGCTACTGTAACTTTAACTGCAACTTTCACATATAATGGGAATAGTACAACTGCTAAATATAAAGTTGTTGTTCCTAAATTAGATGATGAAGTAATTTTAAATAATGTGTTAAGTGCTTATGAATTTGATGGTACTGTTAAAGATCAAGTTGTTAATTTAAAACAAGATTTTTCAACTACTAATAGTACTATTACTTGCGTATGGGAATCATTAGATAAAGAGTTCTTAAGTGATTCTGGATATGTGTTAAATTATTTAGATTGTGATAAAGAAGTTCAAATTAAACTTACATTAACATTAAGAAATGCAAGTGTTTCTGAAACATATACAGTTGTTATTCCTGCAATGACTGATGAAGATCTTGCAGAATTAGCACTTGTAAACGCAAATATTGATACTTATGTAACAAGTAAAAATGCATGTTTACCAACTGAATTTGAATATAATTTAATTGGTAGTTGGACAAGTGAAGATGAAAGTATTATTGATAATAATGGAAATGTTAAATTAAGTGATAATAATTATAAAGAAGTAAAAATGACATTAACTCTTAAGAAGAGTGATGGTACGGAGGTTAAAAAAATGGAATATATATTTAAAGTTCATAATAAAACACACTTACCGATTGTTCATGCTACTGAATTTAATGAAAATAATATGAATAATGTAGAACTTGATAATGGTCGTTTAATACTAAAGAATGGTCAAATTTATGGTGAATATGAATCAGATGTTCTATCTACAATTAATTTCACAGAATGTGTTCCATCTTGGGCAGCTATTTCTTCAATTAATGCTACTGTTGAATTCATGATTAAAGTTCGTGTAAATGGTACATGGAGTGACTATTTTTCTTATTGTAGTGGTGGATGGGGATTAGGTCTTCAAAATAAATGTTATGACAAATCAGACTCAATAGCTAAATTAAGCACTGATGAAATAAAAGTTTTAAATAGTAAATCTGCTGATGCAATTCAATTTAAATTAATTTTAAAAAGAACAACTGTTTCCTATGAAAGTCCAAAAGTATCACTTTGTTCATTTGCATTAAAAGGTAGCGGATATACTGCTCCTGTTTATTCATTAAATGATTTACCAAGTAATGTTAAACATGTGGTTCCTAAATTATATCAAGGTGCTGTTCCTTCGATTGGTAATAGTATTTGTAGTCCTACTTCAAGTACAATGTTATTAAAATATAAAGGATTAAGTTTCACTGATAAAGATTCGCAATATGAACATCGTTATATTGCAGGTATTGCAAAAGATTACGGTAATGGTATTTATGGTAACTGGGTATATAATACTGTAACAATGAGTGCATATGGATTTAATTCTTATGTTGCAAGATTTTATAGTGTTGCTGAACTTTGTCATCATATCGCAACAGTTGGTCCAGTTGCATGTAGTATGAAAGGTCAAATGACTTCTGATATGAAGGATTATTATACTAGTGGTCATTTAATTACTATTATTGGTTATGAATATAATAATGGTGTATTAACACTTATTTCTAATGACCCTAATGTACCAAGTGTAGAATGTAGATATTCAGAAAGTGTATTTACTACTACTTGGAGAAATATTTCATATATTATTGAATAGTTTGAAACCATGGTAGAAATACCATGGTTTTTTCTTTGCAAATATTAACCAAGATTAATAAAGAAGTGCTATAATAATGTGGTATATTAAGGAGGAATTATTATGCAATTATTTATCGCAGTTTTAACAGAACAAGATTATGTACCGACAATTTTGAAAAAGTTTGCCGATAATAACTATCATGGTAGTGTGCTATCTACTAAGAGTATTAGACATGCATTAATGGATTCTGTAGAACCACTTCCATATTTTGGAGGTTTAAGTAAAATTTCTGGTGATGAAGAAGTTCATCGTCCAATGATTTTTGTAGTAGTAAAACAAGATGAAGAAGTTAAAATTTTATCAAAACTAGCTAATGAAGCGCTTGGTGGAATTAAAGGAAAAGGCTTTATGTACAGTCTTCCAATAACTTACCTAGAAGGATTGGATAACTAATTATGGAAACTGGAGAAATATTACTCGAAATAAGTATAGCTTTAATAGCTGGACTTATTTCTAATAGACTAATCAAATTAATTAATTTACCTAATGTTACTGGCTATTTAATTGTAGGAATATTGCTAGGACCATATTTCTTTAGTTTATTTAATGAAAATTTAACTGGTGTGATTTCCAAAGAGATGGTAGAGTCATTTGGAATAATTGTAGATATTGCACTTGGTTTTATTGCTTTTTCAATAGGTAGTGAATTTAAGTTATCAAGTATTAAAAAACTTGGAAAAGGGATTATTACAATTACACTTATTCAAGCTTTTGCAGCGCTTTTATTTGTTGATATTGCTTTATCTGTTTTATCACTTTGTATTGGATCGTTCAATGAAAATCTTCCACTTATATTAACACTTGGTGCTGTAGCAACTGCAACTGCTCCTGCTGCTACACTTATGGTTATTAAACAATATAAAGCAAAAGGTCCTGTTACAGATACATTGCTTCCTGTTGTTGCAATGGATGATGCTGTTGGTTTAATTTTATTCTCAATTTCTTTTTCAATTGCTCAAGTATTTGCAAAACAACAAGCTGGTATTGATGGTGCTGAAATTAATGTTATAAGTATATTACTTATGCCAATACTTGAAATTGTATTATCTTTAGTAATTGGTTCTATCATAGGAATAATCTTATCATTTGCAATGAGATTCTTTAAATCACGTGCTAATAGATTAATATGTATGATTGCTGCAACATTCTTAGCTGTAGCACTATGTGAACTTTGTGGAGCATGGTTTGGATTTGAATTGTCATCTCTTTTAACTTGTATGATGGTAGGGGCAATTTTCTGTAACACTAGAAAAGATGCTATTCAAATATTTGATGGAATTGAAAGGTGGACACCAGCAATCTTTATGATGTTCTTTATCTTATCTGGTGCAGAACTTAATTTTAAATTAATTACACTTCCAGTTATAGGTATCTGTGCTGTTTATTTAATCGCTAGAAGTTTAGGTAAGTATTTTGGGGCAAGATATGGTTGTAAACTATCACATACTAATGAAAATGTTAAGAAATTTTTAGGCTTAACTTTACTTCCTCAAGCAGGTGTAGCAATTGGTATGGCAAGAAGTTCATCTAATGTATTTAATAGTTTAGCCGATGCAGCTCTTTTAGAGAATCCATTGTTTACTGGTGGTGCATATTTACAAAATATTGCAGGTACAATTACAGCAGTAGTTTTATGTGCAACACTTGTATATGAACTTGTTGGACCACTTATAACTAAGGTTGCATTAACTAAAGCAAACGAAATACAAACTAAATCAAAATAAGTTAAAATCTCTCTTGAATTAGAGAGATTTTCTTAATTTATAATCATAATTTTCTTTATTTATAATCAAAATGCTTTACTATTTACCTAATTTTTGATATAATATTAATGCTAAAAAAATTATGCATCTTTAGCTCAGTTGGTAGAGCAACTGACTCTTAATCAGTGGGTCTAGGGTTCGAGTCCCTAAAGGTGTACCATTTTTTGAAATCTGTAGGTCTTCTGAAAAGAGGATCTATTTTTTATTTTTATAGGGTATTTTAGCTAGTTTTAGTTAGAATACCTTATTTTTTTATTCATTTATGAAACATTTAGATTTAATGACTATAGACTGACCACGGACTCGAACCATTAACTTACGGGGCTCAAACCTATGAATAAAAAAAGCCATCTTGATAGATGACTTGAATTCCTATTTGGTATATAAAGGTAAAAGAATTTAAAATTAAAAATAAATATTTAGATAAATCAAGCACATATAATTATGCTAATTATCGTGCTTTTGATAAAGATAGTGATGTTTTATGTTCACTTGATCTAGAATGTTTTAATTCTATTAGATATAATAAAAGATTTAAAGAAATTGTAAATAAAGCAAAATATTATTTGAATAGAAATTAAAAGTTTATTTTGCTAAATACCACAAATCTCTTAAATATATTACCACAAATGTATTAAATAAAATACCACAAATCTCTTAAACAAATTGCTTTACATTTATTTTATTATAATGTATAATACTATTAGAAGAGGTGTTTTTATGGATTATAAGAAAAGAATTACTGATGAACTTTTGAAAATTAAATTAGAAGCTTTTGGTGCGGCTTTAATTGTTGGTCCAAAAGGTTGTGGGAAGACAACAACTGCAAAACAAATTGCAAATACTATAATTGAATTTGAAGATGAAGATAATAGGGAGTCTTTACTAAAAGTTGCAGAAACAATGCCATCAAGACTTTTAAAAGGAGAAAAACCAATTCTATTTGACGAATGGCAAGATGCACCTAAAATTTGGGGGGCTATTAGAAAATCAATTGATGATACAGGTGAAGTAGGAATGTATATATTAACAGGATCATCTTCACAAGAAGTAGATACACCTCATACTGGTACTATGCGTATTTCAAGATTAACAATGCTACCTATGAGTCTTTATGAGTCTAATGAATCAAATGGTGACGTTTCATTAATTGATTTATTTAACAATACTAATTCTTTCGAAGGGTGTATTTCTAACTTAACAATAGATGATTTGATATTTGCAATATGTAGAGGTGGTTGGCCACGTTCGTTAAATTTGAAAAGCGATAAAGCAAAATTAGAAATAGCTAAAGATTTATTTGTACAAACATATTCAGTTGATATAAACAAGATTTCTAATATAAAAAGAAATCCTCAAATTGCTCAAGCAATCCTAAGATCTTATTCTAGAAATATTTGTACACTTGCTGAAACAAAAACTATTTTTGGTGATGTTGCAGCGAATTACGACATTTCAGAACCTACTTATTATTCATATTTAGAGGATTTAAGTAAATTATATATAATTGATGATATCGAACCATGGTGCCCTGCTATTAGATCAAAAACTGCTATTCGTTCATCGAAAAAAAGAAATATAATAGATCCATCTATTGCTGTTGCAGCAATGGGGATTTCACCAGAGTATTTTGATAGAGATTTTAAAACATTGGGTTTTTTATTTGAATCATTGTGTATAAGGGATTTAAAAATTTATTCACAATCATTTGATGGACGTGTTTCATATTATAGAGATAGATACGGATTAGAAGCAGATTGTGTATTGCATTTAAATGATGGTAGATATGCTTTAATTGAGTTTAAATTAGGAGAACAAGAGATTGAAGTTGGAGCTAAACATCTTTGTGAAATTGAAACATTAATAACTCAATATAATGAATCTGAAAAACAGTGCAAATTAAGATTACCAGATTTAAAAATAGTTATTACAGGAACTAAGTACGGATATAGAAGAGATGACGGCGTTATAGTAGTTCCTATTGGATGTTTGAAAAATTAAATATCCTTTTGATTGTATATGTTAAATTAGGTTATTACGACAAAAAGAAACATTTGACACTTTTTGTCGTAATGACACATTTTAAAACATTAATCTCGATACAATATAAGTATCGGGATTTTTTCTTTATATTGTTATTGAGAAATAATGGAAAAAAGTTAGAAAATATGATAAAATAATATTAAATAATAAGCTTTAACAATTGAAAGGTGGTCTGAATATGAAGAAAATATTAAATAATTATTCAAGTAAAAATGATATTAATATAAGACAAATAGTTGCGTATATAGATAATAAATTAGAAATTGAAGAATATTTTGAGGGCTTCTCTAAAGATGATACAATGAATGTTATGAGTGTTACTAAATCTATAACATCATTATTAATAGGTATCGCAATTGATAAAGGTTTTATTAAAAGTGTTGATGATTATGTAATGGATTATTATAAAGATAGTTATACTCCAAAAAGAGGTGAAAAGACTATTTATGAAGTAACTATTAAGCATTTGTTAACAATGACTGCACCATATAAAGGAAAAAGTGAACCATGGAAGAAAGTTTGTACATCAGATGATTGGTCTTTATCTATTTTAGATTCATTAGGTGGAAGAAATGGTATAACTAATGAATTTAAATATCATACGCTTGGGATTCAAATATTACTTGGTATTATTAGAACTTCAAGTGGGATGAATGTGTTAGAGTTTGCAAATGAATATTTATTTAAACCTTTAGGAATAGAACCAAGAGTTAATGCTAATTGTACATCTAAAGAAGATCAGTTTAATTATTTAATGAATAAAGGGCCACATGGAAAAGTTTGGTTTATGGATCCAACAAATATGCCAACTGCAGGCTGGGGATTATCATTGTCAGCTTATGAAATGGCACAAATAGGTTTACTTGTATTAAATAAAGGAGTTTTTAATGGAACGAGAGTAATTAGTGAAAATTATTTAGATGAAATGACTAAATCCTATGTATCATTAGATTATAAATTTGGTAATCAAGATTATGGATATTTATGGTGGTTACCCCATAGAAGTAGTGATATTGTTGCTGCAATAGGTGATGGTGGAAATGTTATTTATATAAATAGAAAACATAAAATTGTTGTTGCAATAACAGGTTATTTTAAGCCAATGGTTTTTGATAGAGTAGAATATATTGAAAAAAATATTGTAGAAGAATTGCTTAAATAATATAAATGTTATAATTTTGATATCGCTACCTTTACATATTGTTTGAAGTTTATAATCAAATGTGGTAAAATAAGTATGTATATTATAAAATATATTGTTATTTTAAGGAGAATATTATAAAATGTTTAAAGAATATGTTAATCCTGAAATTGAAATAATTAATTTTGATGAATGTAATATCTTAACTGATAGTATTGTTGTAGGTAATACAACATTACCTGGTGAAGAAATAATCGATGGATCGGATTTATTTGGTTAATTATTAGGAGGAAAATGAAATGTTAAAAAAGAGAATAGTATTTTTATTACTTTTACTTGTTAGTTTATTTGGATGTTTTTATATTTCTACAGATTATCAAGTAGATGCTGCAACATCATATTATAGTGGTATTAGTGATAGCGCATATGGTTCTACATTAAAGTCATCACTTAGAACTTTAATTAGTAAACAAACATATACAGCCTCATATGATGATTGTAAAGATCCAAGTATTGTTAAAAAGACAGATGGGAATGCAAGTGGAACAAAAATTGTTTTGTTTTGGAGTGATATTGAAGTTGCTACTACTTGGGATGGTGGTACTACTTGGAATAGAGAACATGTATGGCCTCAATCACAAGGTTGGTTTAAAACTAGTGGAGCAGGATCTGATTTGCATCATATAAGACCTAGTGACCCAAGTGTAAATTCATCACACAATAATAATCCTTATGGTGTTGTTAGTACTAACGACTACTGCCATACTAGTACTACTAATGGTAGTGTAACGATTGATGCTAAATGTAAAGGTGGAGTATTTGAACCTGGTGATGACAAAAAAGGTGATACTGCAAGAATTATTTTTTATTTATTAGTAAGATATTCTGAGTCTGATTCGTACCCTATTACTAATGTTGCAACATCAATGGATTTATTACTTGAATGGAATAGTTTAGACCCAGTAGATGAATCTGAACAAAGAAGAAACGAAGCTGTATATGATATTCAAGGTAATAGAAATCCGTTTATTGATGATAGTTTTTATGCTGATTTAATTTGGGGTGGTGCTAAACCAAGTGACAGAGAAGACTCTGGAAGTGGTTCTGGGTCAGGATCAGGAAATGAATCAGGTAGTGGTTCTGGAAACGAATCAGGTAATGGATCTGGAACAATAACTAATGTTCCTCAAGAAGGAATGGCTGCATCATTTGAACTTGGAACTAATAATTCATCTAGTAGCGATACTGATTCATCTAGTGCTCTTTCATCATATTCAGAATCTAATAATGGTTATACTTTATCGTTAAATAATTTATCTAAGATTTATAATTCTTATGATGCGTCGGGTAATGCATGTCTAAAAGCAGGAACGGGTAGTGCTGTTGGTAGTTTTAATTTTGATGTACCTTCTGAAATTGATCAAGTAATAATGTTGGTTACTGGATATAAATCTAATTCAGCTTCTATAACTGTAAATGGAAGCACTCAAACAATTAGTACATATTCATCAAATAGCGAATATACTAATGTTGTAATTGATACAACTAGTAATAAAACTATTTCATTTACGACAACTTCATCTGGATATAGATGTAAAATTAATACAATAATTTTCTATGATTTAGATGATGATGGTTCATCTTCAGGTGGTGGAAATAACGAAAATCCTGCTACTGATGTAGAAATTGCATTAAACACATTTGCATCTAGTTCAACTATGGCTAGTTTAGTTGTTGATTATGATTATGGTACATATGCATATACAACACCTGGAAGTTATTCTTATACATTTAACAGTCAAGTTTATTCGAGTGCATCTGCTGCAACTTTAAATGGAGTTAAATGGGATCCTGAAACGACATTATTAAATTCTAGTGATACTAAATATTATGGTTATGATGCATCTAAAGGTCAACAATTTGGTAGTGCATCTAGACCATTTAAAGAAGTTATTATTAAAACTACAGATAATATTTTAGATGGTGTTACGAAAGTTACGATTCAAGCATCTGGTGCTTCAGGTACTGATGCCGAAGTTTCTGCATATGTTGGTACAAGTAAAATTGGTACTACTAAGACATTAACATCATCAAATGCAACATATACATTTACAAGTTCAACTGGACTTAGAGGTAATGTTAAATTTGTTATTAAACAAACAACATCTAAAGCAATCTATATTAAAGGTATGAGTATTACTTATGCTGGTGAAACAAATTATGCTGAAGATTACTCTTTAAATTCTGCTGGTATTAGATTTGGTTCATATGTGACTAAAGATGTATATGATTTATTAAATAATTCTAATACTTTGTGGGGCGTTGAATATGCAGCAGGAAGTGTTACTAATTGGGCTTCTTCAAGTGTAAAAACAATTTATTGTACTCCTGCACAAGTTGCTTCACCTAATTCTACAACTACAAGTGCAAGTGGTAATTATTATCAATGGTCACTACTTGTTACAAATTTAAATTATTCACATTTAGATAAAACAATTAGTGCTCGTGTATTTGTTGAATATGAAGGTGTAAGATATTATATGAGTTCATCAACTTATTCCTTAAGGACTCTTGCAAGTGCTTACTTAACAAATGGATCAAGTGATTTTACAAATCATACAGGAATTCTTAATCATTTAAAGAATTATTAGGAGTAACAAATGAAAAATAAAATTTTAATTATGTTAATTCTAATTGCATCTTTATTAATTTGTGGATGTGATGATAATCAACAAACTAATAATAAAAAAGAAGAAGTTGCAATTACATATACAGAATCTGCTTTAGACAATGTATCTTTAACAATAAACGATTTAGATATAACATTAGATTTAAGTAATAATAGTTATTTAAAATCATTATTATTATCTATTAAATTATATAAAAATACTGATAATTCTAATTTAGGAAATAGAACATCTAAATATGTTTTATCATTTGGTAATTATGAATTTACAATTTATGATAATAAAACTATTTGCTATATTGATAATGATAACGAATATGATTATTTAACTGCTGAAAATAATGAATTTGATTATTTAGATAATTTATTTGATGGTAGTAGTTTAGATTTTAATAATTATACTGAAGAAGAAACAATATCAGTTGTTAATTCAAAAAATGATTCTAAAGAAATTAGCGAAAAAAATGAATTTTTAAATAATTTAAAACAAGTTAAATGTTTAAAATTATCAAATATTGAACATTATCAATTAGGTGATTTAAAATATCAAATTTCGATTTCTAATGATATTATTAAAATTTATGGAGAATTTGTAACTATAAATGAAAATTTATATGTTGTTACTGAAGGTAACTTTGAATTTTTAAATAATATTAAATTTAGTTCTTCATCTGATTGGTTACCTTGGATTTAATAAAATTAAACGGTGTTTGAAACACCGTTTTTTCTATAATGTTACTAAAAGTATCGTTAATTTCATAAGATGTTTCTTGAATATTTAAATATTTATCTATATAATATGGTTAGGTGTTTTCCTAAATATTTAATAGAAAGGTATTTTAGTATGAGAAGAAAGTTTAAGTTATATAGTGCAATATTTATGATAGTTTCTTTTGTGCTATGGACAATTATTGCTAAATTTGTTGATGTTAAACAAATTGGGCCTAATAATTCATATGTAGGTCTTTCTACAATGAATAGTTTTGTTCATAATTTAACTGGTTGTAACATGTTATTGTATACTATAACAGATTGGCTTGGAATTGTTCCAATAATTTTAGTTTTAGTGTTTGGAATAATTGGATTAATTCAATGGATTAAAAGAAGAAATTTTTTAAAAGTAGATTATGATATTTTAATTTTAGGACTATATTATATTGTTGTATTTATCTTTTATATTTTATTTGAAAATGTTGTTGTAAATTATCGTCCTGTGTTAATTGATGGATATTTAGAGGTATCATATCCTTCATCTACAACACTTATTGTCCTTAGTGTAATGCCAACGATAATTATTCAAGTTAATATTAGAATAAATAATATAATATTAAAGAAGGTATTAATATATTGTATAATTGTTTTTAGTTGTTTTATGGTTGTTGGAAGAATTTTATCAGGTGTTCATTGGATAAGTGATATTATTGGTGGTTTATTACTAAGTAGTGGACTTGTTATTATGTATGACTATTTAATAAAAATAAAATATTATATAGGATTATGTTTTGTATTATGATATAATATGTATAGGAGTTAATATGGAATTTAATGAGAAATTACAAGAGTTAAGAAAACAAAAAGGATTAACACAAGAACAATTAGCAAGTATTTTGTATGTATCTAGGACTGCTATTTCTAAATGGGAATCAGGTCGTGGATATCCAAGTATTGATAGTTTAAAAGATATCGCAAGATATTTTAATATATCAATAGATGATTTATTATCAGGTGAAGAATTAATTGTTATTGCGGAAGTTGATCATAAACAAAAACAAAAGAATTTATGTGATTATATTTTTGGTGTTGTGGACTGTAGTATTATTTTGTTTTTCTTTTTACCACTATTTGGTCAAACGGAAGAAGAAGTAATAAAAGAAGTATCATTATTATTATTAAATGGAATATCACTATATCTAAAAGTTTTATATTTTGTTATTACGATATTGATTATAATAATAGGAGTTTTAAGGTTTGTTTTTTTAAAATTTGATTTTAAATTTTGGAACTTGAGTAAAAATATTTTATCGTTAGGATTAAATATATTAGGACTTTTATTGTTTATATTTAGTAGACAAATATATGCTGCATTCTTTTTATTAGTATTTTTATTAATGAAAGGAGTATTGCTATTTAAACTTAAGTAATTGATAGTTATAAGAGGTGTGTTAAAATGAAAAATATTACATTAAAAAGTTTATTTTATGATATATTATTAGTATCAACAATTATATTTTTGTTTATAATATTTAATATTGTTGCGGTAATATATAAAATATCTGATATAAAATTATGGGGAATTCTTTTATGCGTTTTTCTTTGGTGTGTTTTAGGGGGACCTCTTGTTATAAGATATATTTATGTAAAAAAAGTTTGTAATAGTTGTGATAAAATAAATGCAGTTATTATAGAGAAAAGTTCAAGTAGTTTTATAAGAAATGGAACATATTATAAAGTAAGAGTTAAAGGGACTAATACTGTATTTGATACTTCCACTAAGTACGGTATTACATCGCTTCTTACTATAAATGAAGAAGTAACAATATGTATTGATGAAAAAAATAATGAAGCAATTATAATTAATATAAAATAGATAAAATCCACTAATGATATTATGGTGGATTTTTTATTTTCATATAGGGGGAAAAATGTAATAAAATATGATAAAATAGTATAAATAAATAAAGTAGAGGTGCAATAATGAAAAGATTAGTTAAAATTGGAGAGTATGAAACAGGAATAAAAAATAATATTTGTGATGTACCAGGTGTTCTTGTTGGACATGTTACTATTATTGACGATGTTAATAAAACAGGAGTAACTGCGATTCTTCCTCATAGTGGTAATTTATTTAGAGAAAAGGTTGTTGCAGCTTGTGATGTTTTTAATGGATTTGGAAAATCTATTGGTCTTGTACAACTTGATGAACTAGGAACTATTGAAACACCAATTTTATTAAGTAATGCACTTTCTGCTTCAAAAGTTGCTAATAGTTTAATAAGTTATATGTTAAAGGATAATAAAGATATTGGTGTTACTACTTCAACAGTTAATCCTTTGGTATTAGAATGTAATGATGGTTCACTTAGTCAAACACAAAATCGTATTATTACTGAAAATGATGTTTTTAATGCAATAATTAATGCAAGTGATGATTTTGTTGAAGGTACAGTTGGTGCAGGTACTGGGATGAAGTGTAATGGATTTAAAGGTGGTATTGGATCTTCATCAAGAATTGTTAAAATAAAAGATAAAGAATATGTTCTTGGAGTTCTAGTTAATTCAAATTATGGTGCCTCAAATGGATCAGAACTAATTTTTAATGGAAGAAAATTGGGTGGTTTAATTAAGGATTATAATTTAGCACAAGAAGAAGATAAAGGGAGTATTGTAATTGTTATTGCCACTAATGCTCCACTTGATAGTCGTCAATTAAAACGTATTGCAAAACGTGCTGAACTAGGTGTTGCACGCACTGGTAGTTATGGAGGAAATGGTAGCGGTGATATTATGGTTGCATTTAGTACAGAAAATAAAGTGTCTCATTCACCTGAATATATGGAAGAAAATGTTATTAGATTTTCTGATTCATATTTAAATTGTTTCTTTAAAGCTACAGTAGATGCAACAGAAGAAGCGATTCTTAATTCAATGCTACATGCAAAAGAGTTAAGAAGTTATAATGGTACATTATATAAATCTTTGATGGAGTATAAATCTTTATTTGAAGATTTATTAGAAAAATAAAAATAGGAGTTTATTATGGATTTTATTAAAATATTATATGACAAAGTAAATTTTCATCCTTTACAAGGTTATGCGTTATTTTATTATCATAATGGTAAAACTTATGAAGCATGTCAAGGTAAATTAGGGGATGAATCAAATTCAGATATTACTTTTAATAGTAATTTCAGACTTGCTTCAGTCACTAAACAATTTATTGCATTTTCAATTGTTAAGTTAATTAATGATGGAATGCTTAGTTATGGGACTTCTATTTTAGATATTTATAATGATTTGCCAAACTATTTTAAAGATATTACAATTAAGCATTTATTAACACATACATCAGGGATATTAGATTATGAAGATATGCCTCATACAGATGTTCAAATTAAAGATGAAGATATACTTGAATTTTTGAAAAATACTAATCATACATATTTTACACCAGGAGAACGTTATCAATATAGTAATACTGCTTATATTTTATTAGGTTTAATTGTTAGTAAGGTTAGCAATAGATGTCTAGATGAATTTATTGAAACTGAAGTTTTCAGTCCTGCTTTAATGTTAAATTCTAAAATTAATTATGAAGGTAAAACTAAAGTAGTAGAACGTGCGTATGGTCATATCTTAGAAAATGATAAATTAGTAGTTAAAGATCAATATTGGTGTAGTGCAACAATTGGTGATGGAGGACTTTACTCATCTGTTAATGATTTAAAGAAATGGCTAAAATTTTTAGTTAAATCTGAAGAATATAAGAGTATGAAAATTGCTAATATTGCAGGTAATTATAATGAATATGGTCTTGGTATTAGAATTGTTGATGTATTAGGAAGTGAAGTTATTTATCATTCAGGTTCGACAATTGGAACAAAGACATTACTTTTATTTTCTGAAGAACTTGATTTATGTTTAATCTTTTTAACTAATTTTAATGATTTTAATGGCACAACTTTAAAAGAAGTATTAGTTGAGTACTTATTAAATAAGGAGTAAATCATGAAGAAGTTATTAATTTGTTTAATTTTTTTATGTATTGGTTTATTTTCATGTGATGAGGTGGCTCCAAGTGTTTCAATTTCAAATGGTGAGGAGATTACACTTGAAATTGGTGAGAATATCCAACTTGCTGCAAAACATAATTTTAATACGACAAGTATTTATAAGTGGTTTGCCATGAATTCTTGTGCTTTAGTCGATGAAAATGGATTAGTTACTGCTGTAAAAGAAGGCGTATGTATTGTAAAAGTTGTTATAGATGATTATAAAGATGAAATTATTATTAATGTAGTTGATACAACACCTATAGCTATATCATTAAGTGTAGATAATTCAAGTTTATATATAGGTGAAACTGCTACTTTAAATGCTTTAGTAGATCCTATTAAACCAATAAATGGATTGATTTATGAAATTGTAAATGATAGTGATGCGGTTATTATTACTGATAATATGGTTAAAGCTGTAAAAGTTGGTACTGCTTATATCGTTGCAAAGTTTGAAGACTTTGTTAGTAATCAAATTGCTATTGAAGTAAAACAAGAAGAATTAATTGATCCATATGAAACTATTTCACGTGATGATTTTTATGAAAACTATACTCCTGCAACATCTAGTACAGATGCATATTTTAGAAGTTTACATGGTTTTATGTCAGGTGATATAAGCAAACAAGATCAAGTTCCTACACTAGCTCATTATCAACCAATGGAAGATGGTAAGTATGTTAGAAATACAAGTTCAATTTATTCTAGCGATGGTTTAACTTATTATATTGTTGATGGTTATGGTAATATTGTTAATGAAATATATAAAGGTGGAGGATATGTAACACTTGAAGAAGTAGCTGCTTATGTGCTTGCATTTGGTGATGTTCCTGCAAATTATACTTCTAAAAAGTCTGGTAAACCTTCGTCTAATATGTGGAAAGAATTTTTAAGATTAAATCACTCTGCATTTAGTGGAGATACATCAAAATATCCTTATGAACCAGTTTTACCTCGTATTAGTGGATGTGGTGGAGATTTATATTATTATGAATTAGATTTAGGTACGACAGGAACAGATTGTGATCCTGATTATGAAATCACTGATTATAATGATGGTAAAACAATCACACGTGGTGCCGCAAGAATTGTATATACAAGATATGATAAAAATAAGAATAATATAATTGATATTAATGAAAAATATGTATTCTATACTTATAACCATTATAATGATTTCCAAGAATATCTAAATTATGAAGGTGGTTGGGGTGAAATGTTTGGTAACGTTACTGGTGGTGGAAGTCTTTCTAGTAAATATGATTATAATCCTACACCTTATGTTGAAGTTGTTAGAAAGAATCTTTATACTAAGTCAACTAGTATTGATATTAACTATTCATTAATTATTCCATATTATAAAAAAGAAGAAATTTATATTTAAAATATTAGAATAAGTGAGAAGTCACTTATTTTTTTAATTATAATAATAGTTATTGAAAAAAAGATGATTTTAGTGTATAATAATAGATATAATAATTTATAGGAGACTTAAAATGTTTGATATTACAATTATTGGAGCTGGTGTTGTTGGATCAATGATCGCAAGAACGTTATCTAAATATAAACTTAATATTTTAGTATTAGAAAAAGAAAATGATGTAGGTAATGGAGCATCAAGTGCTAATAGTGCTATTATTCATTCGGGTTATGATCCAGAACCAGGTAGTCTTAAAGCACGTCTAAACGTAAGAGGTAACTATTTATTTGATAAGGTTGCGGAAGAGTTAGATGTTGAATTTATGCGTATAGGCTCTATTACGCTTGCAAATAATCAAGAAGAAGTAGAAATTTTAGAATCACTTGTTGAAAGAGCTGCTCTTAATGGTGTTTGTGTAAAGGTTCTTGATCATGATGAATTAAAAACTATTGAACCATCTATTACTGATAAAGTAATTAAGGGACTGGTAGCACCTACTTGTGGAATAATTAATCCTTTTGAACTAGTTGTTGCGGCTATGGAAAATGCTATGGATAATGGGGTAAAGCTTCATTTATGTGAAGAAGTAACATCAATAGTAAAACAAGAGTCTGGTTTTATTGTTAATACTAATAAAGATAGTTATGAAACTAAATATGTTATAAACTGTGCAGGTGTATATAGCGATAAAGTTAATGAAATGGTTAACAAGAAGAGTTTTACTATTAAACCTAGACGTGGTGAATATTTTGTACTTGATCATTTTGATAATAATTATGTTCGCCATGTATTATTTAATGTCCCTTCAAGTAAAGGTAAAGGGGTACTTGTATCTCCTACAACTCATTATAATTATTTAGTAGGACCATCATCTGAATATATTGATGATAAAGAAGATGTTTCAACTGATAAAGAAACACTTGATAATGTAAAACAAAATGCTTACTCACTTGTAGATAATTTACGTCTTGATAAACAAATTAGAATTTTTTCAGGTATTCGTGCTGTAAGTGATACTGGGGACTTTGTGATTGAAGAGGTTATTCCTTATTTTATTAATGTAGCAGGTATTCAGTCTCCTGGTCTTGCGTCTAGCCCTGCGATTGCAGAAATGGTTGAAGAGATGATTAAAGATAAAGAATTAAAAGAGGATTATAATCCTTACAGAAGACCTTTACTAAGACTTAATAAAAAGACAATTGAAGAAAGAATAGCATTATGTAAAACAAATCCACTTTATGGAAATATTATATGTCGTTGTGAAAAAATCTCTGAAGGTGAAATTGTTGATGCGATAAGAAGAAATTGTGGTGCAACAACAGTTAAAGGTGTTAAAAAACGTGTTAGACCTGGATTTGGTAAGTGTCAAGGTGGTTTTTGTGAAGCAAGTGTTATGAAAATTCTTGCACGTGAACTTGGTTGTGATATTAAACAAATTGTTTATGGTAAAGAAAATGCTTATATTCTAAAAGAAGGAACTAAAGGTGAGTAATATGAAGACTTATGATGTAGTTGTTATAGGTGGAGGTAGTGGAGGATTATCAGCAGCTATTTCTGCATATGATGATGGAGTTAAGAATATTTTAGTTCTTGAAAAAGAAGAATATTTAGGTGGTATTTTATTACAATGCATTCACAATGGATTTGGTCTTCATACTTTTAAAGAAGAGTTAACTGGTCCTGAGTATGCTGATCGTTTTGTTAAAGAGTTAATTAAAAGAGAAATTGAATATAAAGTAAATACTTTTGTAACAGAAATTAAGAAAAATGATGAAGGCTTTACAGTAATATATTCTAATCAAGAAGAGGGATTTGTACTTGTTAATGCTAAAACTATTATTACTGCAACAGGATGTAGTGAAAGAACTCGTGGTGAAATAAGTATGCAAGGAGACCGTCCTAGCGGTGTAATGACTGCAGGGATGGCTCAAAAGTATTTAAATTTAGAAGGATACTTGGTAGGTAAAAATGTATTTATCTTAGGGTCTGGTGATATTGGTCTTATCATGGCAAGAAGAATGGTTTTAGAAGGAGCAAATGTGCTTGGTGTTGCGGAACTAATGCCTTATTCAAATGGTTTAAACAGAAATATTGTACAGTGTTTAGAAGACTTTAATATTCCTCTATATTTAAACCATACAGTAAAACGTGTTATTGGTAAGGATAGATTAGAAAGTGTAATTATTCAAAAAGTTGATGAAAACTTAAACTTTATTGAAGGAACTGAAATTATTTTTAAATGTGATACACTACTTTTATCTGTTGGACTTATTCCTAATAATCCACTTCTTACACCACTTGGAGTATTAATGCATCCTAAAACAAAAGGTCCTCTTGTTGATGAATACTTAATGACTAATGTTAAGGGAATCTTTGCATGTGGTAACTCACTTCATGTTCATGATTTAGTGGATTTTGTAACAAATGAGGGTGCTATTTGTGGTAAAAGTGTTGCAAAATATTTAAAAGGTAATCTTGATACTAATAATATTATTAATATAAATAATGGAAAAGGTATTTCGTATGTTTTACCTAAAACAATGTATTTAAATAATGATTTGACATTTAAATTAAACTTTAGAGTTAATAAACCATATAAAGATGTAGAACTTATTATTAAACAAAATAATAAAATTATTAAAAAAATAAAAAAATCTTATTTAATTCCAGCTGAAATGGAATCGGTAATAATATTTAAGAAAGATGTAACATCATTTGATGATATTATAATTGAGGTAATCGAATGAAAGAATTAATTTGTATTGTATGTCCGAAAGGATGTCATTTAAAAGTAGATGAAAGTTTAAATGTTACAGGAAATGGTTGTAATCGTGGTATTACATATGCAAAAGATGAGCTTATTAATCCTACTAGAATGGTAACTTCAACAGTTAAAGTAAATGGTGGAAAACTTTCAAGAGTACCTGTTGTAACTAGTAAACCTGTACCAAAGAATAAAATAATGGAAGTTATGGAAGAAATTAATAAAGTACAAGTTAATGCACCAATCTATATAAAAGATATAATAATCTCAAATGTGTTAGGGCTAGGTGTTGATATTGTTGCAACAAGGAGTGTTTTATAAACGATATTATGAATTTTGAAAGAACAAATACAAAAATTAGTTTATTAGAAGACTATTATTCACATTTTGAAGAAGATAAGAGATTAAAATCACGTCATGGACAAGTTGAATTTATTACATCACTTAAATATATTCATGAAGTTTTAAATGAAGATTATTCTAAAAAAATTCTTGATATTGGTGCTGGTACTGGAGCTTATAGTGTAATTTTGAGTAATGAAGGATATGATGTAACTGCAGTAGAACTTGTAGAACACAATATTAAGATTTTTAAGAGTAAAAATTCTAATGCAAAAATCTATCAAGGTAATGCACTTGATTTATCAATGTTTAATGATAACTCATTTGATGTTATTTTATTATTTGGTCCAATGTATCATCTGTTAAAAAAAGAAGAAAAGATTAAAGCATTATCTGAGGCTAAAAGACTTTTAACTGATACTGGTAAAATCTTAGTTAGTTATTATATGAATGATTATGCGATAATAACTTATGGATTTATTAAAAAACATATTTTAGAATGTATTGAAAATAAACAAGTTGATGAGGCTTATCATATGTTAAATTTAGAAGGTGATTTATATTCTATGGTAAGACTTGAAGATATTGATGAGTTTAATAAAGAATGTGGATTAAAACGAGAAAAAATAGTTGCTGCAGATGGTGCCAGCAACTATATTAGGGTCTATTTAAATAAATTATCTATAGAAGAATTTGAAGAATTTATTAAGTATCATTTATCTACTTGTGAAAGAAGTGATTTACTTGGAGCTAGTGCTCATTTGTTAGACATTGTAAAGAAATGAAAAAGGCTGATTTTTATCAGCCTTTTAGTTTTGACTTGTATTTTTATTACGTTTTCTTGTATAAAGCACAAATTGGTAAGCAAAAATAATACCAGTAATAAATAGAAAAATTCCAAGTAGGACGTCTAAATATGGGAATGTATTAGAAATGCTCCAATTTTTGTATACATTAAGCATATCTGTATTTATAAATAATCCGACTACTGATCCAAGGGATAATCCAATAAAAATAAAATAAATGTTATTTTTAAATTTATCAATTAATACACTAATAACTTTACTAACAACAGCACATCCAATTAAAAAACCTAAAATAAGTGATAAGTATACCAGGATAACTGATGGATTATTTGTGATATATGTGATGCTAACCGTATCAGTTATTGATTTATAATAACCCATAGTCATTAGTAGTGCAGTTGCAGAACATCCTGGAATAAATTGTGTTGCAGCGACTAAGAACCCTATTATAATGTATAGCATAATTGATGGAAAATCAGTTAATAGTTCTTTATTTGCATTTGCTGTATTATTTGATAAAAGAATTGAAATAGTTGCTAAAGATAAAGGTATAATAAAACCAATTATGATGTTTAAAATTTGTTTCTTTTTAATTTTAACATCTTTAACTTCATCTCTTAATGTTGGTGTTGAACCAAGCATTAAACCTGCAAATAATGATACAAGTGCAAAAGGTATAATGTTTAATAACTTTTGAATTGTTAAAAATCCGAATACAAATCCTATAACACCACCAATAATTATTGGTAATAAAAAGATAAAACAGAGTTTAAATTTTTTAAATAAGTTTGAAATAGCATATAATATTTTATTATAATATTTAAAGATTATTGCGATAGTTGAGCCACTAACACCAGGTATTATCATTGCAAGACCAACTAAAAATCCAAGTAGGCCTCTTGATAAAAATTTATCTTTTGTTTCATTAATTTCAGCTTTCATAGGTACCTCTTAATTTTCTCTAATATAATTATAGCATATTTAGTCAAAATTTATAACTAATCTACATTAAAAAAACAAATTTTTTCAATCCTCTTGTAGCTATGTAAGTTGATTTTTATTGAAAAAAGTTACTAAATTTAGTATAATATATTTAGATAATACTAGAATAAAGGTGATATTATGAAACAAAAATTTAATGTTGAAGGTATGACTTGTTCAGCTTGTAGTGTTCATGTTGATAAAGCAGTAAAAAAAATAGATGGTGTAACATATTGTAATGTTAATTTGTTATCTAACACTATGGAAGTAGAATATGATGAAAATAAAGTTAGTAACATTGATATTGAAAAGGCTGTTAAAGATGCTGGGTATAAAGCTTACGTTAATATTTTAAAACAAAGTAAAAAGAAAGATACTTCATTAATAAAGTTAATTATTTGTTTTTCTTTATTGCTTATATTAATGTATATAACGATGGGACATATGGTGGGATTACATTTACCAAAGTTTTTAAGTGGGACTAGTAATGCATTAAGATATGCTAGTGTTCAGTTAATTTTGATTATTCCTATCCTTATTATATATAATAGATTTTTTGTATCAGGATATAAGAAGTTATTTAAAGGTGCTCCTAATATGGATTCGTTAATTGCGCTTGGTGCTACTGCATCTATAATTTATGGTATTTTTGCAATGATTAGAATGTATCAAGGATTACGAGTCTTAGATTTTGTGTTAGTAGATGAGTATCGTAAAAACTTATATTTTGAATCTGCTGGAATGATTCTAACATTGGTTAGTTTTGGTAAATATTTAGAAAGTATTTCTAAGAAGAAAACTACAAATGCTATTACTAAGTTAATTGGTCTTGCACCTAAAACTGCACGAGTATTAATTAATGAAGAAGAGGTTATAATTGATGCAAAAGATGTTAAAGTAGACGATATTGTAATTGTGAAAAAAGGAGATTTAGTTCCTGTTGATGGTGTTGTAATTGATGGCAGTGCATCTATTGAAGAAGCTAACATTACAGGTGAAAGTATGCCTGTTTTAAAAAATAAAAAAGATTTAGTGTATTCATCTACTACTTGTAGTGCAGGTTATTTAAAAATAAAAGCAGTTAAGGTAGGAGAAGATACTTCAATTTCTAATATTATTAAACTTGTAGAAGAAGCGAGTAATTCTAAAGCTCCTATTAGCAAATTAGTTGATAAGATTGCAGGAATTTTTGTACCTGTAATTATAAGTATTTCGGTTATTACTTTAATAGTTTCATATTTTATCTTAAAGGATTTTGAGCTTTCATTTAATTTTGCGATAAGTGTATTAGTTATTGCATGTCCTTGTGCACTTGGTCTTGCTACTCCTGTTGCGATTATGGTTGGGACTGGTAAGGGTGCAGAAAATGGTCTTTTAATTAAGAATGCAGAAATATTAGAAAAAGCACATTTAGTTAAGACGGTAGTGCTTGATAAAACTGGTACAATTACAGAAGGTAAACCAAAAGTTGTTGATTATATAATTATTGATAAGACTGTTGATGTGCTTGCTGTTGCCTATACACTAGAAATTATGTCGGAACACCCACTTGCTTCTGCAATATGTGATTTTGCAAAGAAGAAGTATAGTGATATTTATGAATGTGTTGAATATTGTCAAATTGATGGTTTTGGAATAAGTGGTATTATTGATAATGATGAATATTATATTGGAAATGATAAAATATTTAAAGAGTATAACATTGTTGATAATGAGATTATTCATAAAATTAATATGCTATCTAAAGATGGTAAAACAGTCTTAGTTGTAATTAAAAATAAAGAAGTAATAGGTTTATTTGCAATTAAAGATCAAGTAAAACCTACTTCATATCAAGCAGTAAAAGCATTAATGAATATTGGTATTAAAGTTGTAATGCTTACAGGTGATAATATTGCTACTGCAAATGTTATTGCTTCTGAAGTTGGTATAGAAAATGTAATTGCAGGTGTCTTTCCAATTGATAAACAAACAATTATTAAAGAAGAAATGGAAAATTGTTCTGGGCTAGTTGCAATGGTCGGAGATGGTGTTAATGATGCTTTAGCTTTAACTACTGCTGATTTGGGTATAGCAATAGGTGGAGGAAGTGATGTTGCACTTGAATCTAGTGATATTGTGCTGTTAAGAAATGATTTACTTGATGTTTTAAATGTAATTAATTTAAGTAAAAGAGTGTTAAACACGATAAAAGGTAATTTGTTCTGGGCTTTCTTTTATAATTGTATAGGAATTCTTCTTGCAACAGGGTTATTATATGGAATTGGTATAAAACTTAATCCGATGATTGGTTCTCTTGCAATGTCATGTTCAAGTGTGTTTGTTGTTTGTAATGCACTAACAATTAATTTCTTTAAAGTAGAAAAAGTAGATAAAGAGTTAACTAATATTAAGTTAGATATTAAGAAAGTTACTTTAAATGTTAAAGGGATGATGTGTGAACATTGTGTTAAACACGTTAAGGATGCTTGTGAAAAAGTCACTGGAGTATCAAGTGCCACTCCATCACTTGATGATAATAATGTAGTTATAGAATATGTTGGTAAAATTAATTTAGAATTAATTATTGAAAATATAACTAAAGCTGGTTATGAGGTGCTAAAATGAAAAAAATATTAACAATATTTTGTTTTTTGATTGTAATTATTTGTTTAACGTCATGTAATAAATATGAGGATCTTGTACCAAATAGTGGTGATTATGCAAATTGGGATGGTAACTATATTTATAAAGGAAATTATCGATGCAAAACAACAGGAGAAGATGAAGAAAGATTAATTAAAAATATTGAATATAATGGTAGTGCTTATTATATAAATGAGTACAATTACTCAATATATAATAATAATTTATATTATTTTTTCACTACTAAATCTAATAAAGAATTAAAAGAATGTGATAGTTCTTTCCTTATTAAATACATAATTAAGGATAAGAAGTATGAAATTCTTTATGCAAGTACAACTTCAGTTTTAAACCTTAAAATAGAAAAAGTATATGAGAATTATATTTATTGTATTGATCTTAATAGTTCTTTAGATTATTATATTTATAGATGCAAGACGAATGATTTGATAAGTTTAAATGATGTAACTAGCATTAGTTTTTTTGATAATGATATTTTCTTAGAAATGGATAATACTTTAAAACATTCTAATAGTAGTGAAATTAATTTCAAAACGATTATTTCGCTTAAATATAGAGATCCTTTAATTTATGATGATGAGAATAGTGATTATATAAAAATTGTTTATGATAATAAAGATAGTGATGAATCTAGATACAAATCACTTGGCTATTTCAATAAAAAGACTAAAGAATATAAAGAATTAATTAGTGTAAAAGATCAAAAAGAATTCTATTATATTAATGAAGAATATTTTATTTTATATGAATCTAAAACATTTGAATATGTTATGAATGTAAAAGAACGTAATACTAAAACAATTGGGACAAATTGTAAGTTATGTAAAGTTAATTTAGATAGTTTTTCATATGAAGTAATTTATACTTTTAAAGATGTTGATGCAGGGTTTACTGGTGGTGTCTTAATAGGTAACACTTATTTTATGAAAAGAGTAAAGGTTAAAAAAGGTTGGTTTATCTTTTATGGTGGAGATAGGACTAAAACATATAAATTAGATTTAGATACATTAAAGTTATCTAGAGATTATGATAAAGTTGTTAATCAAGAATCTACTATTGTTAAAGGTGTAACTTATAATAATAAATTTTATTACTTAGAAAATAAAACATTTGGTGGATTTTTAAATAAAAAAGATGTATTCTATTTATATTGTAAAAATTTAAACAATAATCAAGAACATTTAATGCAGTTTTTTGTTTATGATTATGACACTGTTCAAGATAATTATTTAGGAACAAGATCATCTATTGATATGTGGTATAATTCAATTGATTTTAATGATTTGAATACACTAATTTTAGATTATTAAATAGTACACGAGTTGTACTATTTTTTCTTTGATTATTTTACTTTAGTTTTTTGTTAATTTGTGGTATTATATATAATAGAAATAAATAATTTATTGGAGTATATTTATGAAAAAATATAATTTTGATCAAATAATTAATCGTAAAAATACGAGTTCTGTAAAATGGAGTGGTAATGATGATGAAATTCCAATGTGGATAGCGGATATGGATTTTGAAACTTTACCTGAGGTAAAAGAGGCAATTCTTTCTAAAGCAAGTATTGGTGCATATGGGTATACTTATGTTCCTTATGAGTATTTTACTGCTTACCGTAAATGGTGGGAAGAAGTACATAATATATCGTTTAAGGAAGAATGGATGATTTTTTCTAATGGTATTGTTGCGGCGATATCTTCAATAATTAGAAAGATTACTAATGTTGGTGATAGTATTGTAATTCAAGCACCAGTATATAATTGTTTTTATTCATCAATTAAGAATAATAATCGTAATGTTCTTACAAATGATTTAATTTGTAAAGATAATGAATATTATATTGATTATGTTGATTTAGAAGAAAAACTGTCGAAAGAAGAAACAAAAGTATTTATTTTATGTAATCCTCATAATCCAGTCGGGAAGATGTGGGAAAAAGAAGATTTAATAAAAATCGGTAATCTATGTTTAAAATATAATGTTTTAGTCATTTCAGATGAAATTCATTGTGATTTTGTTGATCCAGGATTAAATTATGTTCCATTTGGATCTATAAGTAGAGAATTTTTAAATAATTCAATTACTTGTATTTCAACTTCTAAAACATTTAACTTAGCTGGTATTCAAGGTTCTTGTATTGTAGTTCCTAATAGTGATTTATTTAAAAGAGTATCAGAAGGTATAAGTGTTGATTGTGTTGGTGAAATAAATTACTTCAGTGCAGAAGCTAATATTGCGGCTTTAACATATGGAAAAACTTGGGTTAAAGAGTTAAATGAATATATTTATGATAATAAAGAATTTGTTAGAAAGTTTATTAAAGATAATAATTTAGATGTAAAAGTTATCAACTCTAATAGCACGTATTTTTTATGGATTGATGTAAGTGAGTTTACATGTGATGCACATGCTTATACTGACTTTTTAAGAAAAGAAGTAGGTGTGTACTTTTGTAGTGGTTTAAAGTATGGTGAACCAGGTAGAACTTTCTTAAGAATGAATCTTGCAACACCAAAATATTATGTTGTTGAAGCGATGAATCGTTTATTAAAGGTGTGGAAAAGATAATATGGCCAAAGAATATAGTAAAATTGCAGAGATTGAGCGTTCGATTATTAAAACATATCGTAAAGAATTATGGGCTAAGTTTGTTAGAGCAATTGATGATTATGAATTAATTTCTGAAGGTGATAAGATTTGTGTTTGTATTTCTGGAGGAAAAGATTCAATGATTCTTGCTAAACTATTTCAAGAACTTCATCGTCATACGAAATTTCCTTTTGAAGTTGAATTTTTAATGATGAATCCTGGGTATAATAAAGAGAATTTAGACTTGATTATGCATAATTTAAGCGTGTTGAATATTCCTGCTCATATTGTTGAGAGTAATATATTTGAAGTTGCGAATAGTCAAGAGAAGAATCCTTGTTATCTTTGTGCAAGAATGAGACGAGGTGTTTTGTATAAAGCAGCAAAAGAACTTGGATGTAATAAGATTGCTCTTGGACATCATTATGATGATGTAATTGAAACTACACTTATGAATATGCTTAATAGTGGTTCTTTTCAAACAATGGTTCCTAAGCTTCATAGCTTAAATTTTGAAGGAATGGAACTTATTAGACCGATGTATTTAATTAGAGAACAAGATATTATTAAATGGGCAAATCACAATGAATTAAAGTTTATTCAGTGTGCATGTAAGTTTACAGAAGAACTTCATAGTAATGTTGATGAAATGAGTTCTAAACGTTATGAAACGAAAATGTTAATAAAAGAACTTAAGAAGCATAATGAACTTGTTGAACAAAACATTTTTATGGCAGCGCATAATGTTAATATTGATATGGTGGTTGGTTATAAAAAAGATGGTAAGATTTATGAATTTAAAGATGTTTACAAGGAAAGAAAATAGGAAAAATTTGTTTCGCAAATAAAATGATAATTTCTTATAAGTTGACTTTAAATTAATTTAGTAGTAAAATATGAAAGGTATATTATGATTGAAGAAATATTATTAAAATTAGATTCACTTAAAAATAATCATCAATTAGAGTTTTCAAAAAGTTTAATTCCAGGTAGTTTACCTATGCTTGGAGTAAAAGTCCCAGATTTAAGAATTATTGCAAAAGATATATCAAAAACTAATCCAATAGAATTTCTTAATAGTAATCCTCTTAACATCTATGAACTTGAAATGTTACAAGCTATGGTAATTGGATATATGAAGGAAGAGTTAAATATTGTATTAGATTATGCTAAATCATTTATTCCTTTAATTCATGACTGGAGTGTTAATGATTGCTTTTGTATAACTTTCAAAATTGCTAAGAAATATCAAAAAGAGGTTTGGAAATTATTAAAGTTTTATTTTGATTCAAGAAATGAATTTGAATTAAGATGTGTTGTGGTAATGATGTTAAGTCATTTTATTAATGATGATTATGTTGATGAAGTGATTAAGTTTATTGATATGACTAATCATGATGGATATTATTATAAAATAGCTTGTGCTTGGTGTTTACAAGTTATTATGGTTAAATATCCTGATAAATGTTTAACATATCTTAATAATAATAATTTGGATAATTGGACACATAATAAAGCAATAAGTAAGATGATTGAATCATATCGCATAAGTTTAGATATGAAAGAAATTATTAAAAAATTAAAAAGAAAGTAGGTATTTTGGATGTATAAATTTAATGCCGAACATGCTACAAATGCATGTATTAAGTGGATTCAAAAATTTTTTGAAGAAAATGGTAAAGGTTGTAATGCGGTTTTAGGTATTTCTGGAGGTAAGGATTCAAGTGTAGTTGCAGCACTTCTTGTTAAAGCGCTTGGAAAAGATCGTGTAATAGGAGTACTTATGCCTAATGGTGATCAAGCTGATATAAGTTATTCATATGAAATATGTGAAATACTTGGTATTAAACATTTTGTAGTTAACATTAAAGAAGCATTTGATGGTGCTGTAAAGGCAATTTCAGCGACACAAGAACTAACTAATCAAGCAATTGTAAACCTTGCACCAAGAATTAGAATGTCTGTTTTGTATGCTGTTAGTCAATGTAATAATGGTAGAGTTGCTAATACTTGTAACTTAAGTGAAGATTGGGTAGGTTATTCTACTAGGTATGGCGATTCAGTAGGTGATTTTGCCCCAACAAGTTGTTTTACTGTTGAAGAAATTAAACTTATTGCAGCGTATCTTGGACTTCCTAAAAAGTTTTATAATAAAGTTCCATCTGATGGTTTATGTGGCAAAACTGATGAAGATAATTTAGGTTTTACTTATCAATGTTTAGATGACTATATAAGACGCGGAATTATTCCTGAGCCAAAAATTAAAGAACGAATTGATTATTTACATCGAATTAATTTATTTAAATTAAGTTATATGCCAGTATTTGAATATAAAGGAGAAGAAGAAAATGAGTAATACACATAATTGTAATCATGATTGTGATAATTGTGAAAATAAATGTGAAGAACTAGAACAAGGATGTAATCATGATTGTGCTAACTGTTCACAAAATTGTGGTGGTGCACATTCTAGGGAAGATTTCTTAAAACCACAAAACCAATATTCTAATGTTAAAAATGTAATTGCTATTATGAGTGGTAAGGGTGGTGTTGGTAAATCTATGGTAACGTCACTTCTTGCGAGTAAAATGCAAAAAGAAGGATTTAATGTAGGTATCTTAGATGCTGATATAACAGGACCTTCTATTCCTAAATGTTTTGGTATTCATAAACAAGTTGAAGCATCAAGTGAATGTATTTTTCCAAGGGAAACTGCTAGTGGTATAAAGATTATTTCATCAAATCTATTATTACAAAATGAAACTGATCCAATTATTTGGCGTGGACCTGTTATTGCAGGGCTTGTTGAACAATTTTGGACTGATGTTGCTTGGGGCGATGTTGACTTTCTGTTTGTCGATATGCCACCTGGAACAGGTGATGTACCTTTAACTGTATTCCAATCTCTTCCAATTAAAGGAATTATTGTTGTAACTTCACCTCAAGATTTAGTTTCAATGATTGTTGAAAAAGCAGTTAAAATGGCAGGTAAAATGGATTTGCCAGTGCTTGGAATTGTTGAAAATATGTCATACTTTGTATGTCCATCATGTGATGAAAAACATTATATCTTTGGAGAAAGTAATGTTGAAGAAGTTGCGATAAATTATTCAATTGATACTGTATCTAAAATGCCGATTGATGGTAAACTTCCTGCATTATGTGATCAAGGTTTAGTTGAAGCATATGATGAAGATGTATTGAAAGATATTATCAACAAGTTAAAGAAACTATAGATTTAAACTAAAATATATATTATATTTGTCAATTTAACGATGTAAATTATTTTCACAAAATTATTGACACTATGTAAGGGATAGCATCAATTGGGGCTATCTCTTTTTTAAAATTATAAATAGTTCAAATGTTTTGCAGTGTGTATTTTAAAAGTGGTATAATAAAGTGATATTTAATGTTTAACATTTTATTATTATAATAAACAATAATATAATTTATGAATACTTAATATAAAAGGTGGATAATATGTATGGGTGATAAAATGTTTAAAATTGCAGAAAATAATTTATTTCAATATTTAAAATGGCGTGGAGATCTATCATTTGAACAAGATAAGTTTAATGAAATTGATTCATTTATTTTATCGCAAGTAGTATATTATGATTATAATGGGTTAATTAATAAAGAAAAAGTTTTATTAAAAACTGTCTTAAAACAGTATTATGAAATTAATAATAATCGTAAAATAAAACTTGGGTTAATAATACCTAATCATATGGTAGAACTAGGTAGAGCAATTCTTAAAGTAAAACGTTACGATAATATTTATGTTTCTGATTATGTAGACAAGTATGATCGTACTAATAAAGAACAATTTTGTGCTATGACATTTCATATAAATGATGAATTCATTGTAATTTCATATAAAGGAACTGATGATACATTAGTAGGTTGGGAAGAAGACTTAAACATGATTGTTTCGTTTCCAATTCAAGCTCAAGTTTCAGCACATAAATATTTAGAAGATATTTTTAATAAATATCCAAATGCAGTATATGATTTAGTTGGTCATTCTAAAGGTGGGAATCTAGCTATGTATGCTGGTATTTATGCTAATAATAAGATTAAATCGTTAATTCATCGAATTTATAATTTTGATGGACCAGGATTTGAAAGTGATGATATCGATGTTGTTTTATATAGTGAAGTAAAAAATAAAATAAGAACAATTTTACCATGTAATTCTATTATTGGAATGATTTTTAATCAGTTAGGTGTAGTGAAAGCGGTTAAAAGTTCAGTAAAACCTATTTTTCAACATGACGGTTTTACGTGGGAAATTGATGGAAAGAAATTCTTAAAAACAACGTTATCAAAAAACAGTATTGAATTTTCAAAATCTTTAAATGAACTAGTTGGTAAAATGGATGAAAAATCAAGACAATCTTTTTGTAAATCTTTAGAAAAATATATTGATTCACTAGGAATTAAAACTTTATCAGAATTATCAACTATTAAAACGAAGCCAATTAGCTCTTTAAAAGTATTTACAAAAGAAGACAAATCCGTATTTATACAGTTTGTTAAAATATTAATTAAGCATCGTGTTATTAAATAAAGGAGAAAAGTATTATGAAAAAAGTATGGGAAGTAGTAAAAAAATTAGCAAAAAGATATTTTATAGATGCAATGTCTTATATGGCTTTAGGACTTTTTGCAACTTTATTAATTGGAACAATAATTGGAGCACTTGCTGATATTCCATTTTTGTCATTCTTAAAGAATAATTTTACAATTAGTGGTGTTACATATAAAGATGGTATTGTAGGTATAATGAAATCTTCATATACTTATGGTGCTGCGATAGGTGTTGCAATGGCATATGGGCTTAAAAAAGATCCATTAGTAATTTTCTCATCTTGTGCAACAGGCGCAGTTGGTGCGATTGCAGGTGGTCCAGTTGGTGCATACTTAGGATCATTATTTGGAATGGAAATTGGAGGGCTAGTATCCAAAAAAACGCCTGTTGATATTGTAGTTACTCCACTATGTGTTGTAACAATCGGTGCTATTATTGGTTATTATGTTGGAACTCCAGTAAATTCATTGATGCAAGCACTTGGTACATTCATTGAAAATGCTGCTAATTATCAACCAGTGATTTCTGCGATTATTATTTCTGTAATTGTTGGTATCGTTCTTACAATGCCACTTTCTTCTGCTGCACTTTGTTATATGATTGGTATAACTGGTCTTGCAGGTGGTGCTGCAACAATTGGATGTTGTTGTCAAATGGTAGGATTTGCTGTTCAAAGTTATCGTGATAATAAATTAAGTGGTGTAATTTCAGTTGGAATTGGAACAAGTATGTTACAATTTAGTAATTGTTTAAAGAAACCTATAATTTGGCTTCCAACAATTCTTTCAAGTGCCATCTTAGGACCTATTGGTGTATGTTTATTTAATATAACTAATAATAATTCATTATTATGTGGTATGGGAACATGTGGATTAACTGGTTTATTTGGTGCTTATGAAACAATGGTAGTTACATCATCACCATTAAAAGTTATTTTAGTATTAATTTTAATGTGTATAGTTTTACCAGCAATATTAACTTGGGTATTTGATTTTGTTTTAAGAAAACTAAATTTAATAAAAGATAATGATTTATTAATTGTTTCAACTGATAAAAAATAAAATGTAAAAAAATAACGAAAAAAATTAAAGTAAATACTTTAATTTTTTTTGCCTTTATGGTATAATAGGAAATAGAGGTGAAATGCTATGATTAAAATTGATGTTATATCTGGTTTTTTAGGAGCTGGAAAAACTACTTTAATTAAAAAATTATTTGAATCAGGATTTAATGGAGAAAAAATAGTTTTAATTGAAAATGAATTTGGTGAAATAGGAATTGATGGAGGATTCTTAAAAGAATCTGGAATTGAAATTAAAGAAATTAATTCTGGATGTATTTGTTGTTCATTAGTAGGTGATTTTGCAAGTTCAATAACTGAAATTATTGAAAAGTTTAATCCTGAACGTATTATTGTAGAACCAAGTGGTGTTGGAAAATTATCAGATATTATTAATGCAATTAAAGAAATTGAGGCAGATGTTAAACTTAATATTTTAGCAACAGTTGTTGATGGAGCTAAAGCAAAAGTTTATTTAAAAAATTTTGGTGAATTTTTTATAAATCAAGTAGATGCTGCAGATACTATTATAATAAATAAAGTTGATAAATTAAGTGATGAAAAGTTATTAGAAGTTGTAAATTTAATTAAAGATAAAAATGATCACGCTAATATAATTACTACTCCAATTGATACTTTAACTGGAGAAAAATTACTTAAAATACTAGAAGAAAAAGTATCTTTAAAAGAAGAATTAATTAAACAAATAGAAGAAGAACACGACCGCGATTGTTGTTGTCACGAACATTATCATGAGCATCATGAACACGATCACGATTGTTGTTGTCATGAACATCATCATGAGCATCATGAACACGATCACGATTGTTGTTGTCACGAACATCATCATGAGCATCATGAACACGATCACGATTGTTGTTGTCACGAACATCATCATGAGCATCATGAACACGATCACGATTGTTGTTGTCACGAACATCATCATGAGCATCATGAACACGATCACGATTGTTGTTGTCATGAACATCATCACCATGCTGATGAAGTGTTTACAAGTTGGGGAATCGAAACTCCACTTTCTATAAGTAAAGAAGAATTAGAGTCATTTTTAAATAAACTTGCTAATAATGAAGATTTAGGTATTATTATTCGTGCAAAAGGAATTCTTGCAGCTAGTGATAATGAATCTTGGTATTATTTTGACTATGTTTCTGGTGAATATGAAATTAGACTTGGTTCACCTGATTATACTGGTCGTATTTGTGTTATTGGATCTAGAATTGATGAACACAAAATTGAAGAATTATTTTATAAAAGAGGGTAAAAAGTAAATGGCGTTTCCAGTTTTTATTATCAATGGATTTTTAGACTCAGGGAAAACAACATTCATTATTGATACATTAAAAAACGATGGATTTTATAAACAAGGTAATACTTTGCTTCTTGTTTGTGAAGAAGGGGAAGTTGAGTATGATAAGAAAGAACTTGGAGATTATAATGTTCAGGTTGAAGTTTTTGATGAGGTAGATGATTTTAGTGCTGAAAAGTTATATGAACTAACTGAACAGTATCATCCTGATCGTATTGTTATTGAATCTAATACAATGTGGGATCAATCAAAAGTAAAATTTCCATCTACTTTTCAAGTAGCTCAAATAGTATCGTTTATTGATTTTTCTACCTTTGGTGTGTATTATAATAATATGCGTCAAATGTTTGTTGATAATTTAAGATTTTCAGATTTAGTAGTCATTAATCGATGTGATAATCCTGAAGATTTAGCACAATATCAAACATCATTAAAATTAATTAATGGTAATGCTCAATGGATTGCGATGAATTCAAAAGGTGAAGTTCAAGAAGCATTTGAATCTCCGCTTCCATATGACATTGAATCTGAAATTATTAAAGTAGAAAATGAACATTATGCAAGATGGTATATTGATACATTTGATCATAAGGAGCGTTATAATGGTAAAACTGTTGAGTTTAATGCATTAATGCTTAGAAGCAGAAAACTTCCAAAAGGTACTGGTGTAGTTGGAAGATATGCTCTTACTTGTTGTGATAAAGATATGCAGTTTTATGGTCATTTATGTATTATAAATAATGAATATAAAATTAAGAGTAAAACTTGGGTTAAGATTGTTGCGTTAATTAAATATGAATATTCTGAAGAATATGAAGAGGAAGAAGTTGTATTATATCCTGTCTCAATTGAAAAAATTAATGAAATTGAAGAACCTATATTAAATTTAAGGTAAAAACTACTTATTAATTTAAGTAGTTTTTTTGCATTAAGATTAATATTTTTGCTAATAATAATTTTGAAAATTTAAATTAGGAGTTTTTATATGAAAAAAATATTATTAGTATTTATATGTTTGTTATTTTTAGTTGGATGTGATAAAAAAGGATGTAATAATGAAACTGTGGAATTTGATCATAGTGGAATATTAACATATTATTTAGATGAAAATCCAACGGATAAATTAAAAGAATTAAAGTTAAAAGTTACAAATAAAGGAAAAGAGACATTTTATTTATTAAATGATGAGAGTATTAAAATTTCAGGTTTTAATTTTGACAAAATTGGGGAATATAAGGCTTTAGTAACTTTTAATAATAATACTTATTCTTTTAAATATAAAGTAGAAATTAGAAAATGGGATGAAAAGAGTAGTACATCTTGGTATAGTAATGATAATGATACTTTATATATTTCTACAGCAACTGAACTTGCTGGGCTTGCTAAACTAGTTAATGATGGAAATGATTTTAGTGGTAAAGTTATAAAGTTAAAATATGACATTGATTTAAATAATTTACCTTGGATACCAATTGGTACAAATGGTGTAGGAAATTATTCAGAGTTTAATAAATATTTTAGTGGAACATTAGATGGGGATGGACATACGATTTATAATTTATATACTAAAGCTGAACATAAAAATGTTGGTGAACATTTAGATAGTGAAACTTCATATTATCATTTTGGATTATTTGGTTATGTAAAAAATGGAACAATTAAAAATGTTAATATTCAAAATGTAGATATAACAAATGGAATGGGAAATGAATTTAAAAGAAGTTTTCAAGGTACAGGAGCTTTAGTTGGTTATACAAATGGAGAAGTATTAATTGAAAATGTTAAAGTATTAGGTAAAATTAATATTAAAGGAGAATATAAAGTTGGTGGTGTTGTAGGTTCTAGTGGTGGTGCGAGTATTACTGTTAAAAATACCTATGTAAGAGGAGATGAAAACAGTTTTATTGGTGGAACTGATGAAGAATATAAAGACACAAATAATTTTGGTGGTATAGTTGGTTTTACTGCAACTTCAAAAACAGTTTTAGAAAATGTTGTAACTGATATTGATGTTGATGGATATACATGTGGTGGTATTATAGGTAATGTAACAGAAGGAACTTTTTCTTTAACTAATGCATGTGTTTATGGTGATATTAGTAATAAAGAAGGTAGTGTTGTAGGAGGACTTGTTGGTGGAAGATTTGTAAATATGAAATTATCTAATTGTTATATTGTAGGGTCAGTTTCTTCTGGTAGTAATACCTACGCTGATATATTAGTATCTAAATATGGTGATAGTAGTGTCAATATTGAGGTAAAAAATGTATATTTTAATAATGCTACTTTTGATGAAGAAAAAGTGCATAATACATTGAATGCTACTAGTTTAAGTAAAGAAGAACTTGAGAAAAAGATTCCATTAAATTTAAAATAAATAAAAGAGTTCTAGTATTAATACACTAGAACTTTTTTTAAAAGGTTGAAATAAATTAAAAATTGTATTATAATATATAAAAAAACAATTATTTTAAGGAGATAAATAATATGACTAAAAAATTTAGAAAATTATTTTTATTGATTATTACTGTAGTTTTTTCTTTAGTTTTAGGAAGTTGTTCTTTATTTGATAATATTTTTAATCAAGAATTAGATCCTTCTACATTTGATCAAACTACAAATGAGATGTTTTATATGTTACTTGGAGATGATGAACTTTCAATTAATTATCTTATTTCTAATCGTGAAAGTTTTGGACTTGAATATTACGAACCATCTCTTCCTACTCCAAGTGTTAAATCAATAGTTAATGATGTTGCAATTAATACTGTTTTTGGTAGAATTAAGAATTATGATTATGAAAAATTAAATGATGATCAAAAGATGACATATAATTTAATTGTTGATTTAGTAGATTCTATAAATGCTGAGACATCTGAAATGAGTTATTTAAGTAACAATTATTTAGGAAGTTATTTAGGATATCAAGCACAACTTCCGTTAATTTTAGCTGAATATAATTTTTATACTAAAACGGATGTTGAAAATTATATTAAATTTATTGAATTAATTCCATCTACTTTTAAAACTTATTATGAATTTGAAGTAGTGAAAGCTGAAAAAGGTTATGGAATGGCTGATTATGTTATTGATAATGTTGTAGAACAATGTGAGACATTTATTACAGGTATTGACAATAATAGTTCATTTATGTATAAAGTTGTTAATGATAAAATAAATGATTTAGCATTTTTAAACTCTGAAGAAAAGTTATTCTTTGTAAATCGTAATAATGAAGTTATTAAAACTTGTATGCGTGAAGGTTATGAATATGTTAAAAATAATTTACCTTCATTAAAAGGTAAAGCAACAAATAATCAAGGTCTTGCTCACTACATTGGTAGCGATGGAAGTAATATTGGTAAAGATTATTATCAAATTTTATTTACTGATGCAACAGGTTATGATATGTCTTGTGATGATGCTATTAAATATGTTGATAATAAAATAGATACTTATATGGCCAAACTTTCAAAATTGGGAAATAAGATTGGAAGTAATTCTAAATTATATAATGAATATGTTAATTTATCGACAAATGAAAAGTTTATGACTTCTTCAACACCAAGTGGTCAATTAGAATTATATAAACAATATATTGAAAATGATTTCCCTGCACTTAGTACTAATCCTGAAATTATTGTAAAATATATTGATGAATCAATGCAAGATAATTTTAGTCCTGCTGCTTATATGATTTCGCCTATTGATTCATATACAACTGAAACTATTTATTTAAATCCTGCATCTATTTATTTGACAGATGAATTTGGTAATTTAACAACTGAATTAGATACTGAATATTTATATACAACACTTGCTCATGAAGGATTACCAGGGCATTTATATCAAAATGTTTACTTTAAATCACAAGATGTTAATCCTATTAGAAAAGTATTAAAGAGTAGTGGTTATACTGAAGGATGGGCTACTTATGCAGAAAATTACTCATATCGTTTCTTATCTAATGTATATAGTGAGGAAATTATTGATTATTTAATTACTGAACAACAATTAATTGCTGCTATTTATTCTAGAATTGATTTAGGTATTCATTATAATGGTTGGACATTAGAGGAAATGCATAGTTTTATGTCACAATATTTTGGTGTAGGAAGCGTTGAAGATGTTAGAGCTGCTTATGAACAATTAGTTGAAATTCCAACCAATTACCAACAATATTTCTTCTCATATTTAAAATTATGTGATATGTATGATTCAGTTAAAACAATCAAAGGTGATAGTTTTAATGCTAAAGAATTCCATAAATATATTTTAGATTGTGGTCCTGTTCCACTTAGATTTGTAGAAGATGTTGTAAAAGATGCATATGGAATTAAATAATTAAAATAATCAAGTAAATATAATGACTTTTTTTAAAAATAGTGATATAATATATAAGATTGAAATTTTTAAATAACGAAAGAGGAATTAAAAATATGGTAAAAGTAGAAAGATTAAGCGAAAACAGAGTAAAATTAGTAGTTACTGTTTCTGCTGAACAATTTGATTTAGCATTAGATGCTGCATTCGAAAAGGTTGTTAAAGATATTAAAGTTGATGGCTTCCGTCCAGGTAAACTTCCAAAGAGTATCTATATCAGTCGTTTTGGTTGGGAATCATTATATAATGAAGCAATTGAATTTGCATTCCAAGGAACTTATCCAATGGCTTTAAGAGAAGCTAACGTTTATCCAGTAGATGATCCAAAAGTTGATTTAGTTGACCCAGCTGCTATTGCAAAAGGTAAATCATTTGATTATACTGTAGAAGTAGATGTATGGCCAAATGTTCATTTAGGTGAATATAAAGGTGTTAAAGTTAAAAAACAATCTACACGTGTATTAAAGAAGGATGTTGAAGCTTATATCAATAATGTTCTAAAAGGTAAAGCTGAAAATATTATTAAAGAAGGTGAGGCTAGCCTTGGTGATACTGTTGTTATTGACTTTGAAGGTTTCATTGATGGTGTTGCGTTTGAAGGTGGAAAAGGTGAAAACTATTCATTAGAACTTGGTTCTAATTCATTTGTTCCTGGCTTTGAAGAACAACTTGTTGGTGCTAAGAGTGAAGATAATGTTGAAGTTAAAGTTACTTTCCCTGAAAATTATCATGGTGATTTAGCATCTAAAGAAGCAGTATTTAAGTGTGTTGTTCACGAAGTAAAAACAAAAGTAGTTCCAGTTTTAGATGAAGAATTTGTTAAAGAATTAGAACTTGAAAATGTTAATACTGTTGAAGAATACCAAGAATATGTTAAGAACTTATTAAAAAAACAAAAAGTTTCTGCTGCTGAACAACAATTTGAAGCAGATTGTATTGAAGCAGTTCTTAAAAATTCTTATGCAGAGTTCCCACAAAGTTTAATCAACCAAGGTGTTGAAAGAGAAATCCAAAGAGTTGCTGCTCAAGCTAAACAATATGGTTTAGAAACTGAAATGTTATTACAATACTATGGATTTGCAAACATTGATGATTTCAAAAAAGCTTCAGAAGAAAATGTAAGAAAAGAATTCTTAAGAGAATTAGTATTTGAAGAAATTATTAAACTAGAAGGATTTGTTGCAACTGCTGAAGAACTTGAAGCTAAATATTTAGAAATTGCTGGTGGCGATCAATCTAAAGTTAAACAAGTTAAGAAACAATACAGTGAAGCACAAGTTGCATTCCATATTAATTCATTTAAAGTTGTTGATTTAATTAAAGCAAACGCTGTTACAAAATAATTAGTTTAAAATAAAAAAATCTGTTCATACTATTAAGGGAGTGTGAACAAGATGAAAAAAGTTAAGAACTGTTCTTTTTGTGGATGTGAATTAAATAAAAATAATAAAGGTATTGAGGGCATTGATGCGATTATTTGTCATCAATGCCTTGACTTATATGCTGAAATTATTAATCTAAATGATCCAAGTTATTATGATTTAGAGTTTGTTAAAAATAATTTAATTAAAGATGTTACACCTAAGATTATCTTTGATGAATTATCCAAGAGTGTTATTGGTCAAAATGATGCAAAGCGTATTTTGAGTGTAGCTCTATATAGACATTATAAACGAATTTTAGATCCAAAATCTGATTTTGAGAAATCTAATATCTTAATGATAGGTCCAACTGGTGTTGGTAAAACACTTCTTGCGAGGACAATGGCTGATGTCTTAAAGTTGCCGATTGCAATATGTGATGCAACAGTATATACGCAGGCTGGATATGTTGGAGAAGATGTAGAAAACATTTTATTAAAGCTTCTTCAAAATGCTGATTTTGATTTAGATGTTGCTCAAAACGGGATAGTATTTTTAGATGAATTTGATAAACTTGCAAGAAAATCAGAAAATCCATCAATTACTAGAGATGTATCAGGTGAAGGTGTCCAAAATGCATTACTTAAAATAATCGAAGGTAATGTTGTAAATGTTCCTCCACAAGGTGGAAGAAAACATCCTTATCAAGAGTGTATTAAGTTTGATACTAGTAATGTGTTATTTATTTGTGCTGGTGCCTTTGATGGATTAAAATTAGATAAGAAAAAGAGTGTTGGTTTTAATAATTTAAATCAAGATTCTTGTTATGAGTTAACAAAGGCTTTACAAAACTATGGTATAATACCAGAAATATTAGGCAGACTGCCTGTTATTGCAAGGTTATCTAAGTTATCTATTAATGAACTTGAAAGTGTTTTAACTGTTCCTAAAAAAGCATTAATTAATCAATATATTAATTTATTTAAAAGTGATGAAGTTGCGCTTGAGTTTACTCCTGATGCAATTACTGAAATAGCTACTTGTGCTTATAATGAAGGCTTAGGTGCAAGAGCATTAAAAAAGATTTTAGAAGATATGATGCTAGATTATATGTTTGAAGTGCCTTCAAATAAAACAATCAATCATATAATAATTAATAAAAGTGATGTGTTAGAATCAATTAATAAAAAGAAGATTACTAGCGCATAGGAAGGAGAATATAATGACTTTTGATTTAACTATAAATACACAAGTAAAATTACCAGTTGTTGTAGCAAAAAATTTTACTCCAATTCCTTCATCAGAAATTAGGGGGGAATTTACTAGAAGTGGTGATATTAAATCACTTAAGAAAGCTGAATTGTTTCAAAATTATTGTGTTTTGATGATGCCACAAGTAGCTGATATTAAAGCTGAAGTTAATGATGGACATTATACAAGAGCTGTTATTGCGAAGATTATTCTTAATTCGGCTATTGCTAATTCAGTTAATCGTGTTAAGTTTGAAGTTATCATGCGTTGTGATATTACTGAACTTGATTATACAGCTGATTGTTTAATGGCAACAGTTGATACTGTTCCATCGTTTGTTAGTAATAATGAAGAAGCTTTAGCAACTATTTCATTAATTAAAAAAGAAACGATTGTTACTAAAGAATTATCACCTGAAGATCAATTATTAAGTCAAAAAATTGCTCTTGTTTTAAACAGAAATTTATCACTTGATGTTGTAAGTGATTCACTTGCTAATATCGCTGTTAGTAAAATGAGCGAACGTTTAAAGTATTTATTTGAACTTGATGCGACAAAACGTTTATTACTTGTATTAACTGATTTAAGAAGTGTTAAATTTCATAATGAATTAGAACGTAAAATTGATGAAAATGTAAGACGTAATATGTCTGAACAACAAAAAGAATATTATCTTCGTGAAAAGATGCGCGCCATTCAAGAAGAACTTGGTGATAAAGCTAAGAAAGATTCAGATGTTGAAAAATTAAGAGATCAAATTAAAAAAGCTGGCCTTCCAAAGAGCATGGAAGAAAAAGCGTTAAACGAAGTAAATCGTTTTGCGATGACTCCTTCAACTTCACCTGAATCTGGAATTATTAAAACTTATTTAGACTTTGTTTTAAGTCTTCCTTGGAGTACATCTAGTGAAGATACTAACGATTTAAGTCTTGCTAAAAGAATTCTTGATGAAGATCACTATGGACTTGATAAAGTTAAAGATCGTATTTTAGAATATCTTGCAGTTAGACTTATGACTAATGAAAATCCTCAAACAATTCTTTGTTTAGCAGGCCCTCCAGGAGTTGGTAAAACTTCCCTTGCAAAAAGTGTTGCAAGGGCACTTAATAAGAAGTTTATTAAGCAATCACTTGGTGGTGTTCGTGATGAAGCTGAAATTAGAGGTCATAGAAGAACTTATCTTGGAGCTCTTCCTGGTAGAATTCTTCAATCCATGGCTAAAGCTAAAACGAATAATCCAGTCTTCTTGCTTGATGAAATTGATAAAATGTCAAGTGATTATAAAGGTGATCCAACTTCTGCAATGTTAGAAGTATTAGATCCAGAACAAAACAGATATTTTAGTGATAACTATTTAGAAGAACCATTTGATTTATCTAAATGTTTCTTTATCGCAACAGCAAACTATTTAGGTAATATTCCTGCTCCACTTCGTGATAGACTTGAAATTGTTGAGTTATCTAGTTATACAGAGTATGAGAAGTTTGAAATTGCTCGTCGTCATTTAATTGAAAAACAAATAAAATTAAATGGACTAGAAACTAATCAATTAGAAATTACTGATCAAACAATTTATCATATTATTCAAATGTATACAAGAGAAGCTGGTGTTCGTGAACTTGAACGTTTAATTGGTAAAATTGTTAGAAAATCTGTTACAAAGATTTTAATTGAAAAAGAGTCTAAAGTTGTTGTAACAGTCGATAATTTAGAAGAGTTCTTAGGAAAGGTAAGGTTTGAGACTAGCGATAACACTGGTAAGGATTTAGTTGGAGTTGTTACTGGTCTTGCGTATACTGAATTTGGTGGAGATACACTTCAAATTGAAGTTGCTCATTATAAAGGAAATGGTAGAGTTCATCTTACTGGTAAACTTGGAGAAGTAATGAAAGAATCTGCTGAAACAGCACTTAGTTATGTTAAAGCAAATGCAGATGATTTTGGTATTGATTATAAATTATTTGAAGAAAGTGATCTTCATATCCATGTTCCAGAAGGAGCAACACCTAAAGATGGTCCATCTGCAGGTGTTACAATGGTATGTGCAATTGTATCTTCATTCACAAATCTTCCGGTTCATCATTTAACTGGTATGACTGGTGAAATTACACTTAGAGGTAGAGTACTACCTATTGGTGGCTTAAGAGAAAAATCAATTGCAGCTCACCGTGCAGGATTAAAACGTATTTTAATTCCAAAAGAAAACTTAAAAGATATTGAAGAAATTCCAGAAAGCGTAAGAAATAGTTTAGAAATTATTACTATTGAAGATGCTAAGGAAGCTGTTAGTTATGTATTAATAAAGTAATTTAGCAATATCTTTGCAAAATAATCATAAATGTGCTATAATTAGTATGTTATATGTAGTAATAAATTTAATTTTATAGGAGGCCACTTATGGGTGCATTAGCATGGTACGATTGGATTCTTTTAATAGTTTCTATAGCATTAATTTTAATCATCGTTTTACAAAATTCTAAAGACGATGTTAATAATGCATTTTCTGGAGAAAAATCAGATTTATTCGCTAATCAAAAAGCTAGAGGACCAGAAAAAGTTATCAATAGATTAACTGCAGGTTTATCAATTGCTTTCTTTGTTTTAGCGTTCTTGGTATCTGTTTTACCTCGTTTTTAATTAAAAGAATTTAAAAGGGCTTAAAGTATATTTTAAGCTCTTTTTTTAGCAAAATTTTTGTAGAAAGGAGGCATCATATGAAGGAAAAATTACTTGAAATCTTCTTAAATGATTTTAATCATCCCTTAGATATTGATGAACTATTTGAAATATTAGGTTTATCTGATGCTCATGATTTTACACTTCTTGCAAAATGTTTAAATGAATTAGAAGATGAGTTTATAATTACTCATAATCACAAAGGATTATTTGCACCAATGTCATATTTTAATTTAAGTGTTGGTGTTCTTGATGTAAAAGATGGTGGTTATGGATTTGTTGATACTCCAAGTGGTGGGGTTTTTGTTAAAGCATCAAATTTTAAAGGTGCAATAACTTATGATACTGTTATGATTAAAGAATTCACTGATGATCTTGGTCGTAAAGAAGGTATCGTTGAACGTATTATTAAACGAGGAAATGAATATTTCTATGGTGAACTTCTATTTTATAAAGGAAAATATTTTGTATATAGTGTAGATAGTAAGATTAAATTAACTATTTTTATTAGTAAATTTGATCTTGCTAAAGCTAAACCTCATCAAATGGTAAAAGTTAAAGTTAATAAATATTTTCCTAATCATACAGCAGATGGTGAAGTTGTTAAAATTCTTGGTAATACACATGATTCTGGAATGGATATCACCGCACTTGTTTTATCTGCTGGAATAAAGACTGACTTTCCTGAAGAAGTAATATTAGAACTTGAAGATATTCCTGATGAAATTAGTAAATTAGATTACCCTAATAGGAAAGATTTAACTGATAAATTAATTATTACAATTGATGGAATAGATGCAAAAGACTTAGATGATGCAGTAAGGGTAGAAATACTAGATAATGGCAATTATCTACTTGGTGTTTATATAGCAGATGTATCTAATTATGTAAAAGAAGGTACTTTTTTAGATTTAGAAGCATTTGAGAGGGGGACTAGTGTTTATTTACCTGACCGCGTTATTCCAATGTTACCAAAGAAGTTATCTAACGGTATTTGTTCTTTAAATGAAGGAGTAGACCGTCTTGTTATGTGCTGTGAGATGGAAATTGATAATAATGGTAATGTTGTGAATAGTGAAATTTTTGAAGGTGTAATCAATTCGCGACATCGTATGACTTATGATGATGTTAATATGATTTTAAAAGGTGATAAAGAGTTAATAAATAAATATCAAGACATTCATGATATGTTACTTAATGCTAATAAATTATCTAAAATTTTAAAAAATAAACGTGTAGTGCGTGGAGCATTTATGTTTGAAACACCTGAGGCTAAAATCATTCTTAATGAAAAAGGTAATGTTGTAGATATTGTTCTTAGACAAAGATTTGATGCAGAATGTTTAATTGAAGAGTTTATGCTTATCAGTAATGAATGTGTTGCAGAAACAATGACTTGGCTGGATGTTCCATTTATTTATCGTGTCCATGAAGAACCAGCTGATGATAAAGTTAGTAAATTAATGTTAATGATTAATAATTTTGGTTATGATTATAAGATAAAAGGACAAAAAAGTGTGTCTAGACTTCTTCAAAAGATATTAAAAGACCATGATTTAAATGAACCAGGATTATCCCAAGAAGATATAACTCGTCGTGGAATTGTGAATAAAGCATTAATTAGAACAATGGCTAAAGCTAAATATCAAGAAACTAATATTGGGCATTTTGGACTTGGTTCTAAATGCTATACACATTTTACATCACCAATTAGAAGATATCCTGATTTACTTGTTCATAGATTAATTAAAGAGTTTATGTTTAATGAATCGTTTGTTAGTGTATCTGATAAGGTTGGCTTTTATAATTCAAAAGTTAATGCTGCTGGGGTTAATTCATCTAAAACAGAACGAATAGCAGAAAAATTAGAACGTGATGCGTGTGATTATAAAAAATGTGAATATATGGAAAGATTCTATGGCGATAAGTTTGTAGGAACAATATCTTCAATTATGAATTTTGGTGCATTTATTACTCTTGATAATACAGTTGAGGGAATGTGTAGATTTGCTGATATGCATGATGATTATTATGTATATGATGAGGCTAGAATGTGTTTTGTTGGTAATAAGTTTAAAATTACATATTCACTCGGTGATAGAGTAAAGGTTAGAGTAATGAATGTATGTAAGGAAACAAGAGAAGTAAATTTTAGAATACTTGGAAAGGAGATTAATCGTGGCAAATAACAATAATAATAACAATATACGTATTGTATGTCAAAATAAAAAAGCATATCATGATTATTTTATTTCAGATGAAGTTGAAGCTGGTATTGTTCTTGTTGGTACAGAGATTAAATCTCTTCGTGCTGGTAAAGCTTCACTTCAAGATTGTTATTGTGAAATAACTGGTGGTGAAATGTTTTTAAAAGGTCTTCATATTTCTAAGTATGAAATGGGGAATATCTTTAACCATGATCCTGATCGTTTAAAGAAACTATTACTTAATAAAATTGAAATTACTAGATTTAATACTAAAAAACAAAAAGAAGGCTTTACAATTATTCCTTTAAAAGTAATTATAAAAAATGGTCTTGCTAAAGTGATTATTGGTCTTGGTAAAGGTAAAAAATTATATGATAAGAGAGAAGATTTAAAGAAGTCAGATCAAATGAGATATATTGAAAAATCTTCTAATAAGAGGTATTAGATGAAGAAAACATTAAATATTGAAGCAATAAAGTTAATGCAAGAAAATAAGTTTGAAGAAGCATATGATGCGTTTTCTAAGTTAATAGAAGAAAATCCTAAAAATTATGAAGCTATTTATTTTAGGTCAATTGTGGATTTTGGACATTTAAAAAAACATTTTCCAGCTACTTTGTCAGATTTTAATTATTTATCAAGTTTTAAAAATCCATATCAAATACCTAGTATTCAGCTTGTTACAATAATGTATGATATGGATGATGAATATGATATGGTAATTGAAAAAGGAAAAGTTGCGTTAGAGTTATTAGAAAAAAACAATAATTCTCCAGTTGATTTAAAGATTGATATTTATTATGCGTTAGCACGTGCATATTTTCATAAATATTCTAACAGTGATTTAGCAAAAGCTTTGATTTATATTGAACATGTATTTGAAGAACTCAAAGAAGATGCAGATTTAGAATATTATTTATTAAAAGTTGATATTTTAATAGGCTTAAAAAAATATGATATTGCTAAAAGTGTTATTGCAAAAGTACAAGCTAATTTTGGGAATGCTGGTGATTTGTATTATGCAAAAGAAAAACTTTCATACGCAATAGGACTTGATAAAATATCTAAAGGTGATGAAAGTTATGTTAATGATTTAGAAGATGCAATACGTTATTTAGATATTTTTTCTAATTATACAGATAATGCTTTTGTGATTGCTTTAACAAGAGTTGAGATTTTTACAGCACTTAAACGTTATGATGATGCAATTGGAATTCTTGATACATTAATTACTAAAGAAAATGTAGTTGAGATCATGATTGAAAAGATCAAAGTATATGAAAATAGTGGTAATATTGATGCTGCAATTAAACTTTGTGAAGAGTACTTAGCGAATAATGATTCTTGGAAAATCAAGTATTCACTAGGATATTTATTACTTTCTAAAGGTGATAGCATAGAAAATATTAATCAATGTTTATCATTACAATATGATGCGTATAAAGATTCTAAAGAATCATTTATTCTATATGAAATTTGTTTTTTAAATAATAAATTATTTAGATATGAAGAAAACTATGATTTATTAAAAGAACATTATCGTGCTGGTATTCCTGATAGTGATGGTAAAGGTGCTTATTTACTTGCAGTAATGGCTCAAGCAATCGGAAGAAGTTATGATGAACAAGTAGAATATTATCATGAAGCATTTTTAAGAAATTATATTGATGAAATTGAATATTTAGATGAAATAGCAGGTCTTGTAGATGACCCTAGTAAACTTACTAAATTAATTCTAAAACATCAAGCTGATAAAATTGAAGATCTTGATCCTTGGTCGAAAAGAAAAATAGGTATTAGATACTTATATGGTGAAAATGGTTATAAACAAGATTTTGATAAAGCTAAAGTTTATTTAGAACTTTCGTTTAAAGACCTAGAGGATAAAGCTTGTATGTGTTCTACAATGGGTAAATTTTATGAATTTAAACAAGATTTTAATAATGCATTTAAACATTATAACGAAGCATTTAAGATTTATAATAATCAACCATTTAATCCTTGTAACTGTTCAGTAGGATATCTTGCTCATTGTTATTACAAAGGTATTGGTGTTGAAAAAGATACTAAAAAAGCTAAAGACTTAGTTTTAAGTGGAATATATTCTATGGGAAAAAATGCATCTAATAGTGTAATTTATTTGTATGCATATTTTGCTTTAAATGGTGAAAAAGATTTTGATTTAGCACTTGCTAAAGAATTATTATCCTCAACTCATACTTTTGATCGTTATGAGATTTCTAAATTTGTGATGCTAAAACAAATTAATAACAAGCTTAATATAAATGATAAAGATTTAGATTTAATGATTAAACGTTGTTTAAAATTTATAACTAAAGAAGCAAAATTATATTATAAAGAAAATATTAAACAAGAAGTATCTTATCCATATTTTAGAGATTTCTAAAATATGGATTTTAAATACAAGAAAGGGGGCATAAAATGAAATATTTTATTTTTGGTGATGTACATGGTTATTATTCAATGTTAAGAAAAGAATTAATTAAAAAAGGCTTTGATGAAAATAATCCAGATCATATGTTAATTAGTTTAGGTGATAATTTTGATCGAGGTCCTGAAAATATTAAAATGTATGAGTTTTTAAAAGCAATGAAAGAAAAAAATAAAATTATTCTTATAAAAGGAAATCATGAAGATTTATTTCTTAAAATGTTATACAGAGGTTATGTTGCAAGAAATGACCATACTAATGGTACATATGGAACTTTACAAGATTTTATAAAGTTATTTTTTGTAGATGCAAGTGATGATATGTTTTATTATAATACAAAAGAAGTATATTTTACTCTTCGTGATGAAGGTATAATTGATTTCTTTTATGATATGAAAGATTTTTTTGAAACTAAAAATTATATTTTTACACATGGTTTTATTCCAATTGATGAAATATATGCAACATATAAAGAAAATTGGCGAAACTCAAGTAGTGATGAATTTGCAACTTCAAGATGGACAAATGGAATTCAAATGAGTATAGATTATAATATTGGTGAAAAAGGTAAAAAAGTTGTTATTGGGCATTATCATACCTCATATGGTCATGCAAGAAAAGAGTATCCGACATTAGATAGTTTTGCGTTAAGGGAAGTTGAATTTGCTAAAAATGCTAATTTTGGTGTTTATGAAGATGACAATATTATTGCGATAGATGCTTGTACGCATTATTCTAAACAAATGAATGTGATAGTGATTGAAGATGAAAAAGAATAATATTGATTGTTCAACAATTGTTCAAAATGTTTATTTAAAATTTATAAAATATTTAGGTGATAAAATGAAAGAATTACTAGTAAAAGAAAATTTAGTTAAAGAAGAGTTGTCATTATTAGATGAATATTATTCTAGTGAACATGTTGATGAATTATTAGTAGTAGATAATAAATATATTGTAAGACTTATTGAATTAACTGAAAAAGAATTAGGTTTTTCATTGACTAAAACAGAATTAAAATCTTATTTATTAACATTGACTTTTGAATATAGAGTGTTTTTTTGTGAAGATGATATTAATTTATATATCAAAATGTTGGAGTTAATTTATTATTTTTCTTTTGATGATGCTGGTCTTGCATATATATTGGGTGATTATTATTTTAATAACAATAATAAAACTGAAGCATTAAAGTATTATAAGCTGATTTTTAAAAAAGGTTTTAACTTATCAAATGAAGAATATTTTTATTCGCTGTCTCGCTATTTAGAACTATTAGATAATAAAATTAACGTGTTAAAAGAATTGATTGATTCATCACCTAAAGAAGAATACAACATTGAGTTTATTGATACATATTTACTACTAATAAATTGTTTAGATAAAAAAACAGAAGAATATCTTAAATATATTGATGAAGCATTAACAATTACAACACCTTTAGTTAGAGATTATCAAAAAGATTATACAAATGATATGATATCTGATAGTGATATAGAAAGAAATCTTTGTGAATTACTTTCATTGAAAATGGAATATTATGTATTTATTAAAGATTACTTAACAGCATATGAACTTTACAATGAATTAACTAAAGAAATTAGGCTATCAGGATGCACGAGATATTATCATGCAAGAGATTTGCTTTATTATCAAATGTTAAAGTCTATGAGTGAAGAATATCCTGAACTTAAGTTTTTTGATAATATAAGTAATAAAATGTTTAAAATAATATCTGATTTTGATGTTTTAAAGCCTAATCAACAAATAGTATTAGAAGATGAAAATGGTAAAACATTTAAATTTGTAATTATTAATATTAGAGATAATAAGGATGTTGATATTGTTCCTATATTACCACTACTAGGTATTGGATGCTTTATTTATACTACATTGATTATTAAAAATAATAATAAATATTTAAAGAATTTATTTTAAAAAAAGGTTAAAAAAGTTCTCTGTATAGTAAAATTAATTACTATACAGAGATAAAATTTAACCTTCTTATAGACTTTATATTTAAATTTGTTAAAATAATATTGATGATAAAATGAAATATTTAGGTGAATTATCAAAAATTAAAGTTTTTAACTATAATGATTTTGTTAAAATTGTTGGATATGATAATTTATCAAACGTTACTTTACAAAATTATTTGAAAAAAGGGTATATTAAACGAATTAAGCATATTTTGTATAGTACTGTAAGTTTTGAAACAAATGAGTGTTTAGCAAATAAATTTTTAATTGGTTCAAGTATTACTGAATCAGCATTTATTTCACATCATTCAGCATTTGAATTTTACGGTTATTATAATCAAGTGTATAATAATGTTTATGTTTCATTTGTTTCAAAATTTAATTCTTTTGAATTTAATGATGTGGAATATTTTCTAATTAATACATCATTAACTTCATTTGTTGAAGAGATTCGTGGGGTTAAAGTCTCTTCAATTGAAAGAACAATTGTTGATTCTATAAAAGATTCTGGTAAATATATTGAATTAGAAGAGATGTTAAATTGTATTAAATTAATTAAATATATTTCAATAGATAAAGTATTGAATTATTCGGAACAAATTAATTCAAAAATGTTATATAAAAAGGTAGGTGTAATATTATCTTTATTTAAAGAACAACTTGATATTCCAAATTCTTTTTTTGAAAAATGTCATGAGATATCTGATTCTATTAAGGGATATTTTGATAATAACAAACAAACTCATGTTTATAATTCTGAATGGAAAATATTTATTTACAAAAATTTAAGCAACTATATTAATAAGGAGTGATATGTGTGTTTAATTATAATAAACAATAAATTGTTGCTTTAGCTAGGGAAAATGGTTTTAGAAAGGAAACTTTAGAATTGTGAATTAATTTTAAAATCTTTTAAATATCCAACAATTAATTTCAAGACATTAAAGAGATTATCTGATAATAAAATTAAAGAAGTTTTAGGTTTTTGATAAATTTATAAGTATGCTCAAAAAAGAGCATACTTATTTTTTTAATATTATTTGTTTTAATAGTTCAACATCTTGGACTAATTGATTATATTGTTCGTTAGTAGGTGTTGCTGTTCCTTGAGCTGAATAAGTTAGAAGAATTTGACCAACAAGTTCAAACCAGTTACCAAGTGAATTAAGTTCAGTAATAGGTATAGTTAAAGACATAAAGTATCCAAAAAGTGATGCTGTTAGGGTAAATTCTAAAGGAGTTAAGGAAGATATAAGATTAGCTAACTTAGAATAATAATTATCGTTCATATTTAATTATATTATTTATTATTAATAATAATGATAATTATAAGTTGTGATTACATAAATAAGAATAATTATTTTGACTTATTTAATAAAAAATGGTAAAATAATTATAGAAAAGGAAGATTATATTATGAAATTAGAACTTGTTAAAATGCCATTTGATGATGAAACTTTGTTAGGTGAAAGCCATATTTTAGGATGCCCTGATGTTCCAAGCACTTGGAATGATGACGCAATATTTTTTAATGATGAAGTGTTTGTTGGACAAATTAATTTAAAAGATGTTAAGCATCCATTACTACCAAATAGTGGTATATTATATTTTTTCTTTGCGTCAATGTCTAAGCCATATCGTGGTATTGTAAGATATACTGGTGATTTAAGTTCTTTAGAAAGAATTGATTTTAATGAAGAAGCACCACTAGAGTTTAATTATAATCAAGAATATAAAATAAGTTTTAGTGATGAAGATGGTGATGTAGAACTTCTTGGTAAAATGCCAAAACTAAAAGGATATAAACCTACATTAGATGAAGTATGTTTATTAAAACTTGATTTTAGTAATTATTCTGAACTTGATTTGTTTAAAGATTTAACAGATCCAGTGTGTTTTTTAATTAAGAAAGAAGATTTAGAAAATAAAGCATTTGATAAAGCATATCTTGCTAATAGTTTAAATTAATAGGAGTAGAAGATGAAATATTTAAGCGTGTTAATTAAAGGAATACTTGCTGGTATTTGTATAAGTATTGGTGGATATCTTTGTTTAAAGGTTAATATTGGTGCAAATTCTAAAGTAATTGGTGCATTTTTGTTTCCAATTGGATTAATTCTTATTTGTAATTTTGGTTATTTCTTATATACTGGTAAGATTTGTTATTTATTTGAAAATAAAGAACAATCATATCCTGAAAAAATAATTAGTTTAATTATTGGTTTATTTGGTAATTTAGTTGGTTGTTTAGTTTTTGCTGGTATTATAAGACTTGCAAGTCAAAATGCAATAGCTGAAGCAAGCACATCTCAATTAGTTTATTCTGATGCTGCTAAATTATATGTTAATTTAAATACTTCAGTTACATCTAAAATTAATTATCCATGGTATGTGATGATTATTAATGGTGCATTTTGTGGTATGCTTGTTTATATTGCGGTTGAAGGCTTTAAAACAATTGAACATCATTTTGGTAAGTATTTAGTATTGATACTTGCTATTGCAGGGTTTATTATTTGTGGATTTGAACATTCAATTGCTGATATGTTTTATTATTTCTTAAATGGTTCTTTTTCTGCAAAAGCATTTTTATCGCTTTTACTATGTGTAATAGGAAATTCAATTGGTGGTTTATTTATTCCTAGTTTAAAAATGTTGATTAGGAAATGTGAAAAAAATAGTTTATGCTAACAGTTTAAACTGTTAGCATTTCTTTTTTTATTTATTAGTTTGTTTTTTTATATAAAATATGATATAATTAACAAAGATTAAAGAGGATGATAAAATGAAAAAAAGAACAAAAATATTTTTAGGAATAGTTACTTTTGTAATTATTTTTCTTTTAATAATTAATATTGTGCCACCTAAAAAGGCAGTTAAAGATAATCCGTTTTTAACAGATGAATTACCTATGGTTACTGCACATCGTGGTGGAGGGGTGAAATATCCTGAAAGCACTATGAAAACATTTAGATGGTGTGTATATGATTTAGGTGTTGATATTTTAGAGTTTGATTTACATTTAACTAAAGATAATATTTTAGTTGTAAATCATGATAGTTCAATTAATAGAACTACTGATGTGGAAGTTATCACTGGTTCTAGTGAAAAGTATTACATTAAAGATCATACAATAGAAGAATTGAGACAATTTAATTATGGATATAATTTTGAAAAAGATGGTGTTTATCCATACCGTGATATTGTAGGATTAAATGATGAAAATCGTAGTGCTATATTAGATAATAATGGTCTTAGTATTACAGCGTTAGATATTTTGCTAAGTGAACTGCATGATTATTATCCTAATCAATTGTTCTGTATTGAAATTAAAGATACAGGCGAACGTGGAAAACAAGCTGCTGATGCTTTGTATAAAACACTTAGTTTTTATCCTAATTATATTGGTAGAGTTGTAGCAAGTAGTTTTGATAAAGAAGTTGGAGATTATTTCAAAGAAAAGTATCCATCGCTTTATCGTGGTGCATCATTAAATGATGCTATAGGTTTTATTGCAACACAGTATTTAGGAGTAAATTTATTTTATAGTAATAATTTTTCTTGTTTACAAATTCCAACTAGTAAATATGGAATTGGTTTAACAGGTAATACGGTTATAAAAAGAGCTCATAAGCGTGGTATAGCAGTTCAATATTGGACAATTAATGATGCTGATGATATGCGTATGTTAATTGAAAAGGGTGTTGATGCAATAATGACAGATGATCCAGAGTTATTAATTGAAATATTACAAGAATATAAATAGGAGGAATTTTATGAATATACTAGTTACTGGTGGAACAGGTTATATTGGTAGTCATACAGTTGTAGAATTATTAAATAGAAATCATAATGTAATTATTGTTGATAATTTATCTAATTCTAAATATGAAGTATTAAATCGCATTAAAAAAATTACTAATAAAGATGTTACTTTTTATCAAATAGATGTTTGTAATAAAGAAGATTTAAAAGAAGTTTTTAATAATCATAAAATTGATTCAGTAATTCATTTTGCAGGACTTAAAGCTGTTGGCGAATCTACAGAAATTCCTTTAAAATATTATGAAAATAATATTTTAAGTACACTTTCTCTACTTGAAGTGATGAAAGAATTCAATTGTAAAAATTTAATTTTCTCATCATCTGCAACTGTATATGGATTTCAAAGTGTTATGCCTATAAATGAGGATGCATCGCTTTCTGCGACTAATCCATATGGAAGAACAAAATTGTTTATTGAATATATTTTAAAAGATTTATGTCTTTCTGATAAATCTTGGAATATTGCAATGCTAAGATATTTTAATCCAGTTGGTGCCCACTCATCTGGACTTATTGGAGAAGATCCAAATGGGATTCCAAATAATTTATGTCCATATATAACACAAGTTGCGATTGGAAAGTTGCCTTACTTAAATGTATTTGGTGATGATTATGATACAATTGATGGTACTGGTGTTAGAGACTATATTCATGTTGTTGATTTAGCTATTGGACATGTATGTGCTATAAATAAGCTTACTACAAATCCAGGTCTTGTTATTTATAATTTAGGCGCTGGTAAAGGGTATAGTGTTTTAGAAATGGTTAAAGCTTTTGAAAAAGCAACAGGTAAAAAGATAGCATATAAAATTACACCTCGTCGTGCTGGTGATATTGGTACTTGTTATGCAGATGCTTCTAAAGCTTATAATGAAATGGGGTTTAAGACTTCTAAAACAATTGATGATATGGCGATTGATGCTTGGAGATTCCAACAAAATAATCCTGATGGAATAAAATAGGAGATTTTTATGGAAATTAAAGAATATGTTAAAATGAGGAAAAACTTTTTAAATGAAACAATTAATAATTTAGAAGAAAAGCCTCATTTATTAATTATTCAAGTTAATGAAGATGAAGCATCTAATGCATATGTAAAAGGAAAAATTAAAGATTTATCTTTAATTGGTGCAAAATGTACACATCTTAAATTATCACTTGATATTACAGAAAATGAACTTCTTAATGTAATTAAAATGAATAATTACAATGATGATGTTGATGGTATTTTAGTTCAAATGCCACTTCCAAAACATATTAATGAGACTAAGGTTAAAGAAACAATAGCTCCTATTAAAGATGTAGATGGCTTCCATCCGTTATCTAAGTGTATTGCTTGTACACCTAAAGGGATTATTGATTATTTAAAAAATGAAAACGTAGAATTTGAAGGTAAAAATGCTGTTGTGATTGGAAGAAGTAATATTGTTGGTAAACCTGTTGCACAATTATTATTAGGTCTTAACTGTAATGTTACAATATTACATTCAAGAACGAAAAAAGAAGATATGAACTTTTATTTAGCGCATGCTGATATTGTAGTTGTTGCTGTAGGGAAAAAACATTTCTTATGCGATCAACCATTAAAAGAAACTGCAGTTATTGTGGATGTTGGAATTAATAGAGTTGATGGAAAACTATATGGCGACTGTGCACCAAATTTAAATGTTAGTTTACAAACACCTGTTCCAGGAGGCGTAGGACTACTTACTAGATGTGCAATGTTAGAAAATTTATTAATTTGTTATAATAATAGAAGAGGATTAAAATAATGAAATTTAAAATTGAAAACACTCAAGTATACGGATATGAAAGAGCAATTAAGGCATCAGGTAATCCAATGCGTACAATAATTGAAACTTCGGATATTGATGAAAAAGATATTGCTCGTGCAGTAAGACTTGGAACAACTAAACAAGGTGCAGGGCATGATAACTTTTTAAAAGGTATTTTAGTTCAACTTGATGTTACTGCTCCACTATATTGGTGGAAACAAGCACAAAGATATCACTGGTTTGACTTTATTTCAAGTCAATCTACAATGCATTGTTTACTAAAGTTTGATATTAGAACACAATGTGTTGATGAAACTGATGATAGAGTTATTAAAGTCTTAGAAGAACTTGTTGTAGAATATAATGCACTTCCTGAGTTTGATGAATCTAAAAAAGCAAAATGGAGAACTTTAGTTGCGACACTTCCATGTGGGTTTTGCCTTGGTGCAACAATGACAACAAATTATCAACAATTAAAAACAATGTACTACCAAAGAAGAACTCATAAATTAGAAGAATGGAAAATCTTCTGTGCTTGGTGTGAAACATTACCAGGATTTTTAGAACTTACAACAGTTAGAAAAAAATAAAACATGCAGACAAACGTCTGCATGTTTTTTGTAGTTTATATAGGAATTTATTGTTTATTAAAATGAGGCGTTTTAGGACTCTTTTTTCTAATAATTATACTTTTTGATTAAATGCGTCTTTATAATTTGCAAAAAAACAAAAAAAATGGTATAATAGGTATGATTAGGGGGAGTAGAAAAGATATCGTTTTAAGGAGTTTTTAGAATGGCTGAATTAAATTATCAATTTAGAGAAAATGATGAAGAGTTTTTTATTGAAGATATTGGTGAAATTAAGAAAAAACCACTTTATGATTTTTTTAAACGTTTTTTTGATTTCTTTTTATCTTTAATAGCAATTATAATATTAATTGTACCAATGATTATTGTTGGAATAATAGTTAAGTGTACTTCAAAAGGTCCTGCTATTTATAAACAAAAAAGATTAACAAAAAATGGTAAACCTTTTTATTTATATAAATTTAGATCAATGAGAGTTGATGCGGAAAAAGATGGTGCTCAATGGGCAAAAGAAAATGACACTCGTGTTACAAAATTTGGAAAATTTATGAGAAAATGTCGTTTAGATGAATTACCACAACTTTTCAATATTTTAGTTGGTCATATGTCAATTGTTGGACCTCGTCCTGAACGTCCGGAATTTTATGAAGAATTTGAAACATATATTCATGGTTTTAATCAAAGATTAAAAGTAAAATGTGGTTTAACAGGTTATGCACAAATTCACGGAGGATATGATATTACTCCACAGGATAAAGTTGAACTAGATATACATTACATAAAAAATAGATCTTTATGGATGGATATTAAAATCATCTTTGGAACTATTGGTGTAATATTTAGTCATAAAGGAGCACGTTAAAAGTGGAAAAGTTATTAATTGTAGGTGCTGGTGGACTTGGAAGAATGGTTATGGAAACAGCACTTGAAGATTTTGATTGTTATTTTATTGATGATAGTTATCAATTAAATGATCAAATTTGTGGAATTAAAGTTGTAGGTAAAATTAATGATATTGAACAATTAAAATCGCATTATGATTATTTAATCGTTGCAATTGGAAATAATGCTTTTAGAGAAGAACTTACTGAAAAAGCTAGAAACTATGGATATATAATTCCTAATATTTTTAATTCAACTGCATATATTAGTAAATTTGCAACGTTTGGTTATGGATGTATTGTTTTAAGTAATGCATCTATTCAAAATGGAGCTGTTTTGGGAAATGGTGTTGTAATTACGGCTAATGTTGAAGTGCATCATGATGCTACAATTGATGATTATGCGTTAATTTATTCTAATTCTACAATTAGAACTTATACTCATATTGGTAAAAGAACAAAAATTGGTAGTAATGTAACAATAAAAAATAATACTAAAATTTTAGAAGATAGTATTATCGAAGATGGAGATGTAAAATAATGAAAATATTAGTTGTATCACAACATTATTATCCAGAAAATTTTAGAATTACAGATATTTGTGAAACATTAGTTAAAATGGGTCATCAAGTTGATGTAATTTGTGGACTTCCAAATTATCCAGAAGGAGAAGTTCTTGCAGATTATAAACATAAAAAGAATCGTGAACAAGTTATCAATGGAGTTAATATCCATCGTTGCTTTGAAATTGGTAGAGGTCATAGTAAAATAAAATTATTTTTAAATTATTATAGTGTTTGTTTATCGATGCTAAAAAAAGCAAAGAAAACTAAAGAAAAATATGATTTAGTTTTTATTAATCAATTATCACCTGTAATGCAAGCATGGGCAGGTATTGCATATGCAAAAAAACATAAAGTTCCATGTATTATGTACTGCTATGATTTATGGCCTGATAGTTTAGCTGCAGGTGGAATTGGTAAAAATAATCCAGTATTTAAATATTTTTATAAAGTTTCTAATAAGTGTTATAAGAAAGTTGATAAACTACTTGTAACTTCAAAATCATTTGTGGAATATTTTATAGAATATCATCATATTGATAAAAATAAGATTTATTATTTACCACAATTTTGTGAAGATTTATATTCAGAAGTTGAATCAAATAATCAAAAAGATAATAATGAATTTAATTATGTTTTTGCGGGAAATGTTGGAAAAATGCAATCAGTTGAGACGATTATAGAAGCTGCTAATTTAATTAAAGATGATAAATCAATTAAAATACATATTGTTGGTGATGGATCAAATTTAGATAATTGTAAAAAATTGGTTCAAGAATATGGATTAAATAACGTAGTTTTTTATGGTAGAAAACCTATTGAAGAAATGCCTAAATTCTATTCAATGGCTGATGCAATGCTTGTAACACTTTCTAAAAATGATGTTATTTCTAAAACACTTCCTGGTAAAGTTCAATCATATATGGCTGCTGGTAAACCTATTATTGCAGCTATCAATGGAGAATGCCAAGAAATTTTAACTGAGTCTAAGTGTGGATTTGTTTGTGATTCAGAAGATTATGAGTCTCTTTCGAAAAAATATATAGAATTTAAAACTTGTGATATTAAAACTTTAGAAACTAATTCTTTAAATTATTTTAAAGAAAATTTCACGAAAGAGATTTTCTTTGATAATTTAATTAAAATAATAAATGGTGAATAATATGAAAATTTTATTTATTACCCCTTTTCCACCACCAATGGGTGGTATAGCAAATTGGGCAAAAATTGTAACTAATTATATTCAAGAAAATGTAAAAGATGTTGAATATAAATATATAAATACTGCCCCAAGAAAAAGAAGTACTGAAGGAAGATCTTTATTTAATCGAGTGTTTGGTGGCTTTTTTAGTATAATTAGAACAAAAAAACAATTAAAAAAAGATTTAAAAAATTTTAAACCTGATGTTGTTCACATAAATACAAGTGGTAGTTTAGCACTGTTTAGAGATATAAAAGTTCTAAAATTACTTAAAAAACATAATGTTCGTTCTGTTTTACATATTAGATATGGGCGAGTTCCTGATGTACTTAAAACAAATAGTTTAGAAAGTAGATTATTAAATAAAGCATTTAATTTAGTATCAAAAATTATTGCTATAGATGCTAAAACATATGATTCTATTAAAGCAAAATATGCTGATAAAGTTGTGAATATTCCTAACCCTTTTAGTGCTGAAAATATGCCAGAAGCTAGATGCTTATCTAAAGATACATGTTCATTTAAAGTATCATATTTAGGTTGGGTAGTTAAAACTAAAGGAATTGAAGAATTAATTTCTTCATGGAATGAAATATCTAAAATTTATCCTGATTGGAATTTAGATATTATTGGCCCTTATAATGATGAATATTTTAACGAACTTAAACAAAAATTTTCATTTAATAATATTAATATTATTGGTGAATTACCTCACAATGAAGCTATGGATAAAATAAATGATTCAGACATATTTATTTTACCAAGTTATACTGAAGGATTTCCAAATGTTATTTTAGAAGCAATGTATCTTGGAAAGGCTATTATTGCAACTAATGTAGGTGCAATACCTGAAATATTAGAAAATGGTACTGGAATTGTCATTGAATCTAAATCAGTGAAAGATATTACAAATAACTTAGATTTACTAATTAATAATTCGAATATGAGAATTGACTTTGGAATGAAAGCAAAAGAAAAGAGTAAACAATATTTACTAGAAAATATACTTAAAGATTATAGTAAAATTTGGTTTGAGTAAGAGGTATTGTAATGAAATTTTTAATAAGGTTTATTTATAAAGTTTTTAGTTTTTTTAAAAGAGGTTTTTATAGAGTTTTTGTAATGCCGTGCAAAAGAAAATTATTAAAGAAATGTGGTAAAAATGTATTTATAAATACACATTGTAATATAAATTATTCAAATGTATCTATTGGAAATAACTCCTCTATTGGCAAAGGTTGTACTTTTATATGTTCCTTAGCAAATATAATAATTGGTGATGATGTTATGTTTGCACCAAATGTAACTGTGGTTACTGGTGGGCATAGATATGATATTTTAGGTAAAACAATGAAAGAAGTTACTAATAAAGAAAAATTACCAGAGAATGATAGAGATGTTATTTTTGAAGGAGATAATTGGATAGGTACATCTGCAATTATTTTAAGAGGTGTTACAGTTGGTGAGGGAGCGATAATTGGTGCAGGTTCAGTTGTTACTAAAGATGTTCCACCATATGCTATTGTAGGAGGTAATCCTGCAAGAATAATTAAAATGCGATTTAATGAGGAAGAAATCATAAATCATAAACAAAAATTAAATGAAAGAAGGAAAAAAATATGAGTTTATATCAAAATATTATTGAAAGAAAAGAAAAAATTGCCCTTGTTGGTTTAGGGTATGTTGGTATGCCAATTGCCGTTGAATTTGCTAAATATGTTGATGTTATTGGTTTTGACATTAATAAGAAAAAAGTTGAATTATATCAACAAGGTATTGACCCTACACTTGAAGTTGGTGATGAAGAAATTAAAAAGTCTACTGTTGAATGGACATATGATGAAACTAAACTTCAAGAAGCTAAGTTTATTATCGTTGCTGTTCCTACACCTATTAATGATGATAAAACTCCAGATTTACTTCCTGTAATTGGTTCAAGTGAAATTGTGGGTAGAAATTTAACTAAAGGTAGCATTGTAGTTTATGAATCTACTGTTTATCCTGGTGTTACAGAAGAAGTATGTATTCCAATTCTTGAAAGAGAATCAGGTTTAAAATGTGGTGTTGACTTTAAGATTGGTTATTCTCCTGAAAGAATTAATCCAGGGGATAAAGTTCATCGTTTATCTACTATTGTTAAAATTGTTTCTGGAATGGACGCTGAATCTTTAGAAGAAATTGCTAAAGTTTATGAAATTGTTGTTAAAGCTGGTGTTCATCGTGCAAGTTGTATTAAAGTTGCAGAAGCTGCTAAAGTAATTGAAAACTCTCAAAGAGATATTAATATTGCATTTATGAATGAATTATCAATTATTTTCAACAAAATGGGCATTGATACTTTAGAAGTATTAGAAGCTGCTGGAACAAAATGGAATTTCTTAAACTTTAGACCAGGTCTAGTTGGTGGACATTGTATTGGTATTGACCCATATTATTTAACATATCGTGCTGAACAATTTGGTTATCATTCTCAAATTATTCTATCTGGTAGAAGAATTAATGATGATATGGGAAAATATGTTGCTGAAAATGTTGTAAAACAATTAATTAAAGCTGATGTTTCTATTAAAAATGCTAAAGTTGGATGTCTTGGTATTACATTCAAAGAAGATTGTCCAGATGCTAGAAACTCTAAAGTTAATGATATTTTAGTTGAATTAAAAGAATATGGTGTTAAACCAATTGTATGTGATCCGGTTGCTGATGCACCAGATGCTGAAAAATTCTATGGTGTAAATTTAGTAAATATTGAAGAACTAAAAGATTTAGATTGCTTAATTATTGCTGTTGCACATCAAGAATTTAAGGCTCTTTCAAATGAAGATTTAGCTAAGATGTTCAAAGATGTTCCTAATGATAAGAAGATCATTGTTGACGTTAAGGGTGTAAGACAAAAAGATGAATTATTAGCATTAGGCTATAATTATTGGAGATTATAATGAGTTATAAAAATTTAGTTTTCCCGAAAGATAGTGTATTTTTAGTTACTGGTGGAGCAGGGTTTATCGGTTCTAACCTTTGTGAAGCAATTCTTAATATGGGATATAAAGTAAAATGTTTAGATAATTTATCTACTGGTAAACAAGAAAATGTAGATTTGTTTATCAATCATCCTAATTATACTTTTATTAAAGGTGATATTAGAGATTTAGAAACATGTTTAGAAGCAACTAAAGGTGTTGACTATGTATTAAATCAAGCAGCTTGGGGAAGTGTTCCAAGAAGTATTGAAATGCCACTATTATACGAAGAAATTAATATTCGTGGTACTTTAAATATGCTTGAAGCATCTCGTCAAAATGGTGTTAAAAAGTTTGTTTATGCATCTAGTTCATCAGTTTATGGTGATGAGCCTAATCTACCTAAAAAAGAAGGTAGAGAAGGTAATTTATTATCACCTTATGCTCTTACAAAAAGAGTTGATGAAGAATATGCTAAATTATACAAAAAACTATATGGTTTAGATACATACGGTTTAAGATATTTTAATGTATTTGGAAGACGTCAAAATCCAGAAGGAATGTATGCAGCAGTTTTACCTAAATTCATTAAATTATTGTTAAATGGTGAACAACCTACTATTAATGGTGATGGCAAACAATCACGTGACTTTACTTACATTGATAATGTAATTGAAGCTAACCTTAAAGCATGTCTTGCATCAAGCGAAGCTGCAGGTGAAGCATTCAATGTTGCTTATGGTGGTAGAGAATACTTGATTGATATTTATTACTATCTTACAAATGCTTTAGGCGTTGATATTGAACCTAATTTTGGACCTGACAGAAAAGGAGATATCAAACATAGTAATGCAGATATTTCTAAAGCTAAAGAATTACTAGGATATGATCCTGAATATAGTTTCAAAGATGGTATTGAACTTGCTATTGAATGGTATAGAAAGAATTTATAATTATGATTGAAAAGAAGAATGTTCTTATAATGATACCAACATTAAATGTTGCAGGAGCTGAGAAGTTTGTTGTTGATTTAGCTATAAATCTTAATAAAGAATTATTTAATGTAAAAGTTGGAATTCTTTTCAATAGTAAAAAAACATATTATGGTGAATTATTAGAACAAAATGATATTGAAATTGTTGATTTTTCAGGAAAAAACAAATTCTCTAAATTTATAAATATTAAAAGATATTTAAAAAATAATAAAATTGATATTTTACACACTAATTTAAATACAATATTATTTACAATGTTTTATGCAAGAAAATATAAAATTGAAAAACGTATTTTTACATTTCATTCTACAGCTGATCGTATTGATAGTAAATTAAAGAAAAAGCTATATAAATATGCTTTTAATAAGTTAAACTTTATACCAGTTGCAATATCTGATTTTATTAAGTATACTGTTATTAAAGAATTTAAATTGGATTCAAATAAGATTGAATGTATTTACAATGGTGTTAACATTAAAAATTTTAGTTTTATAGAAAAAGAGATAATTGAACCAATCAAACTTATTAATGTAGGAACTTTGTATAATATTAAAAATCAACAATTATTAATCAATTCTGTTAAACAATTAATTGATAAAGGTTACAATATTAAATTGATGCTTCTTGGCGATGGACAAATGCGTGAAGAATTAACTTCTTTAGTTAATGAATTAAAGTTAGGGGATTATGTAGAATTTGTAGGTGTTGTTTCAAATGTTAAGGATTATTTAAATGATGCTGATATTTATTGTTGTAGCTCTTTAGTGGAAGGGTTGCCTATTGCAGTGTTAGAAGCTATGGCATGTGGACTGCCAGTTGTAACTACTAATGCTGGTGGTATTGTTGACATTGTGTTTAACGGAGTGAACGGCATAATTGTAAAAGATTTTAATATTAGTAGTTATGTTGAGGCTATTGAACATTTATTGAAAAATAAGAATATTATAAAAGAATATGGGGTAGGATCTAGAAAAATTACTGAAAAATTAACTATTGAAAATTGTGCAAGAAGTTATGAAAGTATTTATCTAAAATAGATTAACGAAAGGAGCATTTCATGAATATAAGCAAAAAAATTATAACATTTAATATTTTGAAAATAAAACTTGATGAATTTCTTTTTATTGTGGGTGTTGTGTTATTACTTTTATCACAATTTATTCTTTACTATAATGCTCCATATAAATTATCTGCACCAAATAGTCGTGTATATGAACAATTAGGTGTTAACAATTCTTTTGTATTAATGACAAAATATGGTGGATTTGTTTGTTTAATATTATGTTCTTTTTTTAATGCAAAATACTTTTTAACGTGTATTAGAAAAAGAATGTTTGTTCTATTTTCATTATTTTTAATATTATTAATAGCATTTTGTAATGCTATTGATGTTATCCTTTCAAATGGTCTTGTTAATAGTTTATATCTAGAATTAAATCCCTTGGTTTATCTTTTAATAATGACTGTTTTTATTAGTTCAAATGATAAAATATATAATATCTTTTGCAAATTGAATACACTTATTACAATTTTTGCGTTAGGTATGGCTATATTTTACTTTATAACTTTTAAAATTAAGTATCCAGATGGCATAATAGGGAATTCCGCTTTTTTAAATTACTATACACTTGGTTTTTTCTCTGCACTATTTACTTGTTATAATTCAAAAAAGAGTATATTTGCGTATATAATTATATTTAGTTGTATAATGATAGGATTTTTAGGTGTAACTAGAAGTTTTATTATTCAATCTATCTTATTATTAATGATTTATACAATAGCTAAAGCAAAAAGAAAAATTCTTTCTTCAGTTTTATTGTTAGGAGTAACTGTTGGAATTATTGGAGTATCATTGGCTGTTTTAAAGAAATATTTTTCATCATCATATGAGTATTTTTTCGTAAAATTATTTATGGATACACGTTCATTTCAATATACTCAACTTTTTGAACAAGTTAAATTTTATGAATTAATAATTGGAAAAGGTTTCTATTTTCAGTATTATTTAAATGGTGTATTGTATAGTTATATTGACAATGCTTACATATTCTTGCTAATAAGATATGGAGTATTCTTTGTTTTATCATATGTTATAATATTTATCTCTGCATTAATAAATTATAAGAAAAATAGATGTAATTGGTGGGTAATTATTCATTGGGTGTTAGCATTAGGTGGATTATCTGTTTATGTAGTAATGGGGCTGGATGTTAAATTTTTATTATTCTATATTGTTTTGGGAAGAAGTTTGTTAAATCGTGGAGGTGTAAATGGTGAACGAAAATAAAATTTTATATGTTTCAAAATCTTGTTTTCCAAATATGGCTTCTGGAGTTAGAGTTACAAATATAACAAAGTTATTACAAAATAATGGTTACAATGTTATTATGTATTCGTCATTTGATATCGAATATATTCCTAAACAATATCGTGAACAATTGAATATTGTTAATCAAGGGAAGTTTTCTGTGTTTAACTATGATGCATGTAAGTATTTATATAAGCAAAAGAAAAGTAATACTTTTATAAATAAAATAATTTCTTACTTAGAAAACTTTTTAAATTTTAATTTAATTAAGAATATTAAAAAATTATGCATTGACGAAAATATTCGTTATGTAATTTTATATAATCCGTTATATAATGTATCTAAAAAGGTTTATAAATTTTGTAAGAAAAATAATATCAAACTTATAATAGATAATACAGAATGGTATCAAGTAACGGGTAAATTTATTGATAAATATATTGCAAAATCTGTTAATAAAAGGATATTAAAGTTAGATAAAAGAATAAATAATATTATTTCGATTAGTCCTTGGATGGATAAATGGTATAAGGACCGTGGAATTAATAGTATTTGTGTACTGCCCTTAATGGATAATTTTAAGGAACCAGTAAAAGATGTAAATTCTAAATTCATACATTTAGTTTATTGTGGTGTTCCTGGAAAAAAAGATTTATTAATACCTATTATTAATGGTATTAAAACGGTTAATAGTAAAATAAATAAATTTAAAGTTACAATTATTGGTGTAACTTCTCAATATTTTGGCGATGAAGATTTAGAAAAATATAACATTTATTGTTTAGGAAAAATTTCTCGTGAACAAGTTTTTGAACATTATAATAATGCTAATTTTAGTTGTTTATTTAGAAATGATGCAAGATATGCAAAAGCTGGATTTTCTACTAAAGTGGCAGAATCATTAAGCTTTGGAGTTCCGGTTTTATGTAATATTGTTGGAGGAACTGACGATATTATTGAAGATGGGTATAATGGGTTTAAAATTAAAAATATTGATGAAGATTCTGTTGAAAGTATGTTGTTAAAAATTTCGACTTTAGATTGCGATCAATTATTTGATTTAAGATTAAACGCTTATAATTGTGGGAAAATTCTTTTTGGTATGGATAAATATGAGAATTCATTAAAAGAATTTTTAAATAAATAGAAAGAGATAAAATATGAAGAAAAAGATATTAGTTGTAGTTGATAGTTTAAATGGTGGTGCAGGTAATATGGCACAAATTTTAGTAAAGTATTTATCTCAAAGTTCTGATGTAAATTTATTATTAATGAATTATGTTGAATCAAACATTAAATATGGTGTAAATGAAGATATTATATTAAAGTTTGATTCTGGAAAGACAAAAAAAATTCGATATATAATTAAAGCAATTAATTATTTGAAAAAATTATTTAAACATAATAAATATGATATTGTTGTTTCGCTTTTAGATAACAATAACACTTTATGTGGTTTGAGCTTATATTTTAATAAGAAAGTTAAATTAATTGTCTCTGAGAGAAGTAATCCTCTTGTAATAATGCCTAGTAATAAAATGTGGACTATTTTACGTAGAATAGGTTACAAAAGAGCTGATTATGTTTCAGTTCAATTTGATGAGTTCAAGACATTTGACAATGCGAGATTTTTAAATAAGTGCGTTGAAACTCCAAATATAATTTTACCCGCACCAGTTAAACGTCAATCTAAAAATAATGGTGTTATAAAATTTATATCATGTGCAAGATTTGCACAAATTAAACGTTTTGATTTAATGATAAAACTTTTTAAAAAAGTTAACGACAGTAATCCAAATACTGAATTATATATTTGTGGTGATGGTCCTGAAAAAGATAAAATTATAAATTTGATTAATGAATTAGATTTAATAAATAGTGTGAAACTTCTTGGTAAAACTAATGATGTTTATAATGTTTTAAAAGAATGTGATGTTTATTTAATGACTTCTGAACAAGAAGGCTTTCCTAATGCTTTAAGTGAAGCGTTAGCTGTTGGACTTTCTGCTGTTGTTTTTAAATGTCATGATGGTATTTCTAAACTAGTTGTAAATGATTTTAATGGCTTTTGTATAAACGAGGGTGATGAGAATGGTTTTGTTGATAAATGTGTTCAATTATCTAATGATTATCAATTAATTAATTCATTTGGTAAAAATTCTATAGAAATTGCTGATAAGTATAATCCTGAAAAGGTCTTGGAAGTTTGGAACAAAATTATTTTTTAGGGAGCCAATATGAAACAATTATTATTTTATTTAAAAATCATCTTTGGTAGTAAGAAAAACTATGAAAATGATGATGAATATATTAGATTAAGAGGTATTGCACTAACTGCTATTACTGCAATGCTTGCTAAAATAATTGCAGTTTTAACACCATTAATTACTGTAAAAATTAATTTAAGGTATATGGGTGAGGAAGTCTATGGTCTATGGAGTGCTGTAGTTTCATTATTTACAATGTTTACATATGCTGATTTAGGTTTAGGCAGTGGATTGCAAACTGAGTTAAGTAGAAAATATAAAGATGTTAATGAATCACGAAAATTAATTTCTTCATCTTATATTTTATTAACAGGAATTAGTGTTTTATTATTAGTTGTCTTTTTAATAATATACCCTTTTCTAAATTGGGCTGAAATTGTTAATGCAGAATCAGCAGATACAATAGCAATAGCAGGAGCAGTTGTTTTAGCAATTGTTATCCCACGAATTGTAAATGTTCCTTTTTCATTGATAAATAGAGTTGAACTTGCATATCAAGAAGGATTTAAATATAATTTATGGCAAATTGCTGGTAATATTATTAATTTAATAGCAATTATAGGTTTATCGTATACTAATTTAGGACCTCTTGCGCTAATTTGGGCATCTTCCTTAGTAACAGTAATTATTTCTGTTTTAAATACTGTAGTATTCTTTTTGTTTCAAAAGAAAGAAGTTAAAATTAAATTTAAATTTTTTGATAAAAAATATGTTAAAGATTTGTTAAAAGTAGGGATTATGTTTTTTATTCTTTCTATTTTTACAACATTAAGTCTTTCAATTGATAATTTTATTGTTGCTAAAGCACAAGGACTAGCCGAAGTAACATCGTACTCAATTATGTACAAAATTGTTAGTATGATTAGTGTAGTTAGTGCTATGTTAAGTACTCCTATGTGGACTGCTAATGGTGATGCACTTGCTAGAGGTGATGTTCAATGGGTGAAAAAAGCTACTAATAAAATAACTTTAGTTTCTTTCGCTTTATCATTCTTAGCATCAGTAGGAGTTTTGGTTTTAATTTCACCTGCATTGAAGATATTAACCGATGGTGTTGTTAAACCAGATTATATGTTGCTTGTTGGAATGTGTTTATATCAAATTATAGTTTCGATTACTAATCCATATTTTATGATCTTAAATTCAACTAAAAAGATTGTTTTTCAAATAATTAATTATATTATTTTTAGTGTTATTAGTTTACCACTTAAATATTATTGTGCATTAAATTATGGTGTTGTATCGGTTACATGGGTCGGTGTAATAACTTATTTCTTAATATTAACTATTTCAACATTTGTTATGTCTCAAATTACTTTAAAAAAAGAAGGTAAAAAATATGTCAATCAAGAGCAAAGTAATCAAAATTAAAAAAATTCTATTAGATAACAAATCAAGTAATTTGTATAATGCAAAGACTATTTTTGGATATTTAAAGTATTCTGAGACTGATGATTATTGTATTTATAGAAAACCATACAAAGTAAATAAAATTGTAGCTGCGTATGATAATCAGGTTTTATGTATTCATAAAAATAATTTAATACTATATCCTAATTTTGCAAATAAATTAATGAAATTTAAAATTTCTTTTAATGAAAAAAAATTTCCTGGGTTAATTCCTGGAAGTTCAGTTGATTTGTGTGCTTTTTTACCTTACATGCGTGAGGTATCTAAAAGTAGATATGTTAAGGTAATTAGATTAGTTGTAATTACTAATAAAGGACAAATTTATCATAATTTTCCTGCGAGAGGGAAAGAATATGAAGCTACTTTTTTAGAAGAAGATGTTTTAAATTTTGAAGAAAGTGTTGTGTGGGATTTAGAAACTGCTAAATTTCCATCACAAAATATAGATTGTGAATGTTTTGAAAGATATTATCCAGGTTTACCTGATGAAAACTATCGTTTTCATCCTATGTTAAATACTGATCCAAAATTCAAAGATAAATTTAATAATGGTGGATTTGGAAAATCTTTTTCGTATTATGAAAATGGAAGAAAGATTATCTTACCGAGATTCTATGTTTATTCAAGACATCCTGAGTCAAATTCATTTCATTTTATTGGTTCTACGATAAATGATAGTAAAATGAATATTATAGGTACATATCGTAGTAATCGTAATGTTGGAGTGCGCGTTTGTATTTTTACTTCTTCAGATGGAGGGAGAAGTTGGTTTTGTAAATATGAATTTGCTGATTCTGGTAATTATGAATTTATTCAAGGTGATGAAAACACTTGGGGTCATAATTATGGTAATGCAATAGTAAATTACAAATATAATTTGACTTATAAAGAAAATTCATTGAAATTTAAGAAACGTGAATTATTATATAATCAAGACAATAAATTTAATTGGTCTAATGAAATTCTAGTTTCAAAAATTATGGATACAAATTGTTTAACTTTTTGGACTAAAGAAAAACACAATTTAGTAACTGGTAATATCATTTCTTTATTAGGTGAGGATCAAGTAGATTCTAATTTAAAATGGTTATTAAATAATAATATTAATAGTCTATCTTGTGGTAATAATTTATTATTTAAAGTAAAAGTTTTAGATGAAAATACTTTTGAATTAAGAGAATGTGTTTCTCAAAGTACTCATAATATTTGTTGTCGCCACATCCATCATATTAATCGTGTTAAGGATGGTTGGCTTATTGGAACTGGAGAAATTTATCCGAATGGATGGGTTTTATATGTTCAAATGAAAGAGTCTGATACTTTTTCAATAAAACATGCTTATGAGAATTTGGATATTTATAAACTAACTTCTGATAAATTATCAGTTCAACGTACATTGGGAATGATTTTGTGTAAAGATGAAAAACATGTAATTTTTGCATCTGACCATGATACTTTAGAATTAGAAGCTAATGAATCGTTGAAAAAATTAACAGGTTTAGGAATTTCTCATAGTAGTACTGGGGTATTTATAGGTGATATTTCAAATTTAAATAATCGAAATAATTTTGAGTGTATTTTTGACGCTAAAGAACCATGCTTTTTCTTTCAAAAATTAAATGGTGTATTAGTCTTTTGTGGTCAAAGAGGTGAGATGGCATTTAGCTTTGATGATGGAAAAACTTGGAAACAAGATTATATTTCAAGTTGTTTTATGAACCATTATGGTTCTATTGGAAATACACATTTTTTTGATAATTATATAATTAGGTTTAAAAAATAAAATAAGAGGTAATTTATATGTCTATTTTTAAGGATAAAATTTTATTAATTACAGGAGGAACAGGTTCTTTTGGTAATGCAGTGTTAAATAGATTTTTAACATCTGATATTAAAGAAATTAGAATTGTTTCTCGTGATGAAAAGAAACAAGATGATATGAGACATAAATATCAAATTGAATATCCTGAATATGTAGAAAAAATTAAATTCTATATCGGTGATGTTCGTGATTATAATTCGATTGTTGGTGCTTTTAGAGGTGTTGACTATGTTTTCCATGCTGCGGCATTAAAACAAGTTCCTTCATGTGAATTCTACCCTATGGAAGCTGTTAAAACTAACGTAATTGGATCAAATAATGTAATTGATGCATGTGTTACTTGTGGTGTTAAGAAAGCTATTTTCTTATCAACAGACAAAGCAGCTTATCCTATTAATGCGATGGGTATGAGTAAAGCAATGATGGAAAAGAATGTTGTTGCAAGAAGCCGCCAAATGGTTGAAGGCGATCCAGTATTCTGTTTAACAAGATATGGTAATGTTATGGCTTCACGTGGGTCTGTAATTCCATTATTCTGTGATCAAATAGAAGAAGGAAAACAATTAACTATCACTAATCCTGATATGACACGTTTTATGATGACATTAAATGATGCAGTAGATCTTGTTTTATATGCATTTGAACATGGTGAACAAGGTGATTTATTTGTTCAAAAAGCACCTGCTGCAACTATTGAAACACTTGCAAAAGCAGTTCTTGAATTAAAAGGTAGTGATGTTGGCTATAAAGTTATAGGAACACGTCATGGTGAAAAACTTTATGAAGTGCTTGTTACTACTGAAGAAATGTTAAGAGCAGAAAGTTTACCTGGATTCTATCGTATTCATGCTGATAATCGTAATTTAAATTATGATAATTTTACTAATAAAGGTAATAAAGATTTAGAAACTATTGAACAATATCACTCTCATAACACTGAACGTTTAGACGTTGAAGGAATGAAAGAATTATTAAAGAAATTAACACTATTTGGTGGAAAATATTAAAAGGTAAAAAATATGAAAGTTTTAGTTACTGGTGCACTAGGTTTTGTTGGTAAAAACCTTGTTACAGCACTTAATAATATAAAAGAAAAAAAAGATAAAACAAGAGTTATTGAAGTAGAAGAAGTTTATGAATTTGACATTAATACTGATATTAGTTTATTAGATGAATTTACTAAAAAATGTGATTTTGTATTTCATTTAGCTGGTGTTAATCGTCCCAAAGATGAATCTGAATTCATGGAAGGTAATTTTGGCTTTACTAATGTTTTACTTGATTCATTAAAGAAAAATAATAATAAGTGTCCAGTGATGATTTCTTCATCTACACAAGCTGCGCTTGATAATCCATATGGTCTTTCTAAACGTAAAGGTGAAGAATTGATGTTTTCTTATGGTAAAGAAACTTGTGCAAAAGTATTAGTTTATCGTTTCCCAAATGTTTTTGGAATGGGATGTAGACCTAATTATAATAGTTTTGTAACAACAATGTGTTATAACATTGCAAATGATTTACCTATTTCTATTAATAGTCGTGATACCATGCTTACACTTGTATACGTTGGTGATATAGTTGAGGAATTAATTCTTGCTTTAAGTGGTGATGAACATTATGATGGTGAGTATGCTATAGTTCCAGTAACTTATCAAAAGACTTTAGGTGAAATTGCTGATTTATTATATTCTTTTAAATCTGGAAGAAATGCAAACTCTGAAAATAAACTTGCTACACCTAATGTAAAATGTTTATTTTCAAAAAAATTATATTCAACTTTTACATCATATTTACCTAAAAATGAGTTTAGTTATGATTTAAAAATGAATTGTGATCATCGTGGATCGTTTACTGAAATTTTAAGAACAGAATATCATGGCCAATTTTCAGTGAATATCTCTGAACCAGGTATTACTAAAGGGTTCCATTATCATACTTACGCAAAGGTTGAGAAATTTGTTGTTGTAAGTGGGACTGGTTTAATTAGATTTAGAAAACCTGATAGTGATGAAATTATTGAATATTATGTAACTGGTGAAAAAATTCAAGTTGTAGATATTCCACTAGGATATACACATGAAATTGTAAATTTATCTAAAACAGATAAACTTATAACATTTATGTGGTGTAATGAATGCTTTGATCCAGAACATCCAGATACATATTTTTTAGAAGTAGGAGAAAAACATGAGTAAATTAAAATTAATGACTATTGTAGGAACTCGTCCTGAGATTATTAGATTATCAGAAGTAATTAAAAAATGTGATAAATATTTTGATCATATTTTAGTTCATACTGGTCAAAACTATGATTATAGCCTAAATCAAGTGTTTTTTGAAGATTTAGGATTAAGAGAACCTAATTATTACCTAAACGTTGTAGGTGGATCATTAGGTGATACAATGGGAAATATTATTGCCTCAAGTTATAATTTAATGGTAGAAGTAAAACCTGATGCAGTATTAGTTTTAGGTGATACGAATTCTTGTTTATCAGTTATTGCTGCTAAACGTCTTCATATTCCTATTTTCCATATGGAAGCTGGTAATAGATGTTTTGATGAATGTTTACCTGAAGAAACTAATAGAAGAATTGTTGATATTATTTCTGATGTAAATATGTGTTATTCTGAACATGCAAGACGCTATTTAAATGCATCTAGTGTTGCAAAAGAAAGAACATTTGTAACTGGAAGTCCGATGGCTGAAGTGTTAGAAGCAAATTATAATAAAATTGTAGCCTCTAATATCTTAGAAAAATTAGGTTTAAAGAAAAAAGGTTATATGTTATTATCGGCACATCGTGAAGAAAATATTGATAATGACGCTAACTTTATTAGTTTATTTAGTGGTATTAATAAACTTGCTGAAAAATATGATATGCCACTTCTTTATTCTTGTCACCCAAGAAGTAAGAAAAAGTTGGAAAAAACTGGATTTGTATTAGATAAACGTGTTATTATGCATGAACCTCTTGGCTTCCATGATTATAATAATTTACAAATGAATGCATTTGCGGTAATTTCTGACTCAGGAACTTTACCTGAAGAATCAAGTTATTATTTAAGTAAAGGTCAAAGTTTCCCTGCTGTATGCATTCGTACCTCTACTGAACGTCCTGAAGCATTAGATAAAGGATGCTTTGTACTTGCTGGACTTGAAGGGGATACTTTAATTAACACTGTTGAACTTGCTGTATCTATGAATGATAATAAAGATTTAGGTATTCCAGTACCTGATTATGTTGATGAAAATGTGTCAGATAAAGTAGTTCGTATTGTTCAATCTTATACAACTATTGTAAATAAAGTAGTTTGGAAAAAATAATTAATTTTAAAGGAGTTTATGATGTTTTATCAAAAAATTCAAATTATTATTGATTACATAAATAAAAAAGAATCATTTGATAAAACAAATGATTTAGATATTAATTATTTAATTAAATTATGTAAAAGTCATTCAATGCTACCGCTATTATATGTTTCTTTAAAACATTATAATATAGAATTAACTGAAGAACAAGAAACTTTTTTAAGTAAACAATATAAAAATGCAATATTTGTTGAGGCAGTTCAAGAATCAGAAAAAAAATTGATATTAGATTCTTTATGTGAAAATAATATTAAATGTATGCCTTTAAAAGGATCGGTTTTAAAGTATTTATATCCTAGTCCTGAACTTAGAACAATGACGGATATTGATATTTTGTTTGAATCAAATAAGAGTAAAACGGTAAATCAGGTTTTAACATCTCTTGGATATAAATGTGAAAAAAGTGGTGGGACTGATGATGAATATTTTAAACCACCATTTTTGAATGTTGAAATGCATCGTATAATGGTAGATGGTAACTTTGAACAAATTGCTGATTATTATAGTAATATTTGGGAAGTTATAAAACCTGTTGAAGAAGGTTCTTTATTATATGAAATGAGCTTAGAGGATTTTTATGTTCATATGGTTGCTCATGTTGCAAGACATTATGCTGTAGGTGGAATTGGTTTTAGATTTGTCTTTGATGAATGGATTTATTTGAAACATTATGAAAATGTTCTAAATTTTGATTATATTAATGGTGAATTTGAAAAACTAAATCTTTTGAAATTTGCAGAGAACTTTAAAAATATGACTATTAAATGGTTTAAGGGACTTGAAACTACGGAATTAGAAGAAGACATGAGTAAATATATCTTTGATAGTGGTACACACGGTAATCTTATTCATGAACAATCTGTGAAAATATTGCTTGGTAAAGATGGTGCGAATAATTTTAAGAGTAACAAATTCTTGTATATATTTAGATTAATTTTTCCTTCATTTAAATATATGAAGGCGAGAAATCATATTTTAAAGAAAATTCCTATTTTGTTACCGTATTTTTATATCCAAAGATGGTTTTATGCTTTATTTAAAAAAAATAAACTTGCTGTACAATCAATTAAAGGATTAGATCGTTATAATGAGGATAAAGCAAAAGAACTTCATGACCTTCATGAAAAAAGTGGTTTTTAAATTGACTAGTAGATGGTAGGTGAAATATATTGAATAAAGATATTAATATCTTAAGAAATGAAATGCATAATAGTATTTCTATGGCTGATAAGTATTTTGAAGATGGGATGCTTAGTAATAGTTGTAATGAATTGAAAATTGCTATTTTAAAAGCTGAAGAGGTATTTCATATTACTGATTCTGTTGAAGATAAAAATGTTTTATTAGAATTATATATGAAAATTGCTAAATATTATAATAAAATATATACTATTACTTGTAATAAAAAAGATATTTTACCTTCATGTATGTATTATGAAAAGTTAATTTACTTTTATGAAGAAGAGCTGAAGAATAATTCTAATAATTTTATTGATACATTAAATAAAGTATTGGAAACATATGTTCAGTTGTTGTGGGTGTGTTTAGAAATTAATGATTGCACATCTTTTGAAAGATTTATGCCTAAAGCATATAAATATGCTGTAAAGTTATCAAGAAAATCTAAAGTGTATGAAGATGAACAATATTTTATCTTAGTTAACATTTTTAAAGGTGATTATTACAAATCTTTAAATAAATATAAAACAGCCTATTTGTTTTATCTTGTTGCAATGAAAAAAATGAAGTATATTTATAAAAAGATGCCTAATGAAGGCGTACTTAATGATTTGATTATTATATATAATAATTTATCTGATATTGCTAAAAACTTAAAAAGAAATAAAGATAAAATTAAATGGGATAATATTATTAATAAATTAGAAAAAGAAAGTGAGATGTTTAATAATGATAAATAATTTAGTATTTCTTACTGAAAATGCAAACGATATTTATAATCCTACTTGGTATATTGTAATGGTGCTATTATTAATTATTTTAATGTCTCCATGGATTTTTTTGATATTTAAGTATGGAATTTATCGCAAACTACGTGTTCGTTTTATTATTGAAGAAGGAAAAGAATTGGAACCGATTTATTTAAAAAAAGGAGCTGAAATTATTTTACCTGAAGCTCCTGTTATTGAAGGTAAAATATTTGTTGGATGGTTTATAGATAAAGAACTAACTGAAGAATATATTCCTATTCCAATGCCTAATTATAATATTAAATTATATGCAAAATATGAATAAAATTGAATTAAAATAGAGTAGTTAAACTACTCTTTTTTTAAAAAAATAAAGTCTACAAAGGTATATGTAAAAGAAATCATTGATGCTTTTGCTAATAATAATGCTGATAAAATAAAAAAAGAAATAAATGTTAATTCTTTAATTGATTATTTAATTATTGATCAGATAATGGGAGAAGTTGATCATATGTATAAATCATTTAATATGTATTATACAAATACTTCAGATGATATTGATGAAAAAAATAAATTAAATTTTGGGCCTATTTGGGATTATGATTTTTCTCTATATGTTGGTGAGTTTACCGGGAAACCAAATCAAAACTTTGATGTAAGTGACCGAGTTACTTTTTCTAATATATTTTTTAGAGCAATGATTAACATTTCAGAATTTAATGATATTGTTATTGAAAGATATAATCTTTATACAGTAAAAGCGGTGGAAAATTATCTTGAAAATTTAGATGAATTGGTTGATTCGATGAAAGTTTCTATTAAACTTAATCATGACAAGTGGTATTATGAGTATGATGAAAATTTATCAAATGATAATATTAAATTATTAAAAGATTTTTTAGAAAATAGACTTGTGATTTTAGGAAAACTTTGGAAAAAGAAATAAGATATATAAAAAGAAGACGTAAAGTTACGTCTTTTTTTTAATGTAATTAATTTTATTATTAATTTTATTAATTTAAAAATTAATATAATTAATTATTTTAGTTGACAAAATTAATTTTATAGTGTATAATCTTAATTGAGGTGATGATATGAATAAAAATGTTATTGGTACTTGTCCTGTATGTGGTGAAAATTTAACTGTAAGTGTTCTTACATGTGATGGATGTAATACTAGTATTCATGGAAGTTTTAATTTATCTAAGTTTGATTATTTAAGTACTGCACAACAAGAATTTGCTTTTGTTTTTATAAAAAATGGTGGTAATATTAAACTTATTGAAAAGGAATTAAATATCTCATATCCTACTGTTAAAAAGAATTTAGATGATTTGATTAATGCACTTGGATTTGAAAAGATTAATGAAACTTTAGTTGATAAACCTTCAAAAGAAGATATTTACAAGGCTTTAAAAAATGGTGAAATCACTTTTGATGAAGCTGAAGAAATGTTAAAGGAGGTATAAAATGACAAAAGAAGAATATTTAATTTCATTGGAACTTGCTCTTGTTAATGCTGGTATCAGTAATGCAGATGAGATTGTAGATAAATATCGTAAGCGTTTTGAACTTGCAGCTCTTGCTGATATGAGTGTTGATGAAGCTATTAAAATGATGGGAAGTGTTGAATCAGTTGTAAAAAAATATATTGATAATGAAAACGTTGAATATTATGATGTTTATACGTTTAAATTAGAAGATGCTTTAGCAAGTAATATTGTCATTAAAAAAGGAACTAAACCTGGGATTGTAATAAATGTTGATGAAGAATTACTTGATAAGTTAAATATTCAACATCAAGATAATAAACTTAGTATTACAGATAAGTTTGGTAAATCATTTTTTAGAAGATGTCGTGGTTCTATTTTAATTGAAATTGGTGATAATATCAAATTTGATAAATTTGAAATTTCTACAGTTTCGTGTGATGTTGAAGTTTGTGCTATTAATACAATTAAAACTTCTTTTTATACTGTATCTGGTGATTTTGATATTGATAAGATAATTGCAGAAGATGTTTTATTAAATAGTGTAAGTGGTGATTTTAATGTAAGTAGAATCAAAACAAATGAAATACGTATAAATACAGTTAGTGGAGATGTGGAAGTATCTTATATTGAAGCTGATAAAGCTATCTTTGATACCATTAGTGGAGATATAAATGTATGTGGGAAATTAAAATTAAAACGTGGTTCTAGTATTACGGGATCTATAAATTATAAGGCAGTTAATTAAAAAAAGGAGACAATTAAGATGAGTCAAAAATATTATGATGAAAATGGAGTGGAAATTAAAGTGAATAGAAATGTAAGATCAAAAATTTCAAGAAAAATATCAGCAGTTACACCAATTCTTTGTACTGCAGCATTCTTTTATTTAGGATTATATCAAAATATGTGGCATCCAGGTTGGGTTGTATTTACTGCAATTCCTCTTGTTGAAATCTTACTTTCAATTTATACACAAGAAGGTAAAGCTAAATGGATTTCAATATCAGTAATTTTTAGTATTATTGCATATATTGTTTTGGGCATTTTAACTGGTGAATGGTGGAAAGTTTGGTTAGTGTTCTTCCTAATTCCAGTTACAGCTATTATAGCTGAATAAAAAAATATTATTTAAAATAATTTAAAATTTATAAATATATAAAACATGAAACAAAAATTTTATAGGATTTATTTGTTAGTAATTACATTAATTATGATATGTGGAACTATTATTTTGGAATCTTGTACAAGTTCTTACAATTATTCACAACAGTTGATTAATGCAATTGAAAATGATGATTATGGTTTATTTGATGAATTACTTAAACAAGGAAAAAATCTTGATTCTAGACCATATGTTTTTGATAATGATAGGGTTAATATGCCACCATTACATTTCGCATGTAAAGAAGGTAAATATGTCTTTGTTGTTAAATTGGTAGAAGCAGGAGCAAATATCAATAATACTGATGTATGGGATGGACATACTCCTTTAATGGTTGCATTAGGTCAAAATAATGAAAGTCGGGTGTTAATTGCAGAATATTTAATAAATAATGGTGCAGATGTTGCAATTATAAGTAATGATTATTCTGCATTAGATTATGCCTTCACATATAATGTAGTTAATTATAGTGAAAGTACTGAAATAATAGATTTTCAATTAGCAATGTTATTATTAAATAATGGTCTTTCAATTACAGATGTTCGATTAGGAAATGTAATTTTTATTGCTGCAAAAAACAATAATAAATTAATGGTTAAGTATTTAATAGAAGATTTAAACGTTAATATTGATGTTATTGATCCTACATATGGTAATAGTTCCCTAATTTGGGCAGTTAAAAATAATTGTTATAATGTTGTTAAATATTTATTAGATAATGGTGCTAATCTTGATATTAAAAATAATAATGGTAAAACTGCTCTTGATATTGCAATTGAAAAAAATAACATTGATATATTAAATTTATTTAACTAAAAAAGCTAGTTCAATTGAACTGGCTTTTTATCAAAATGGTATGATAAATATTGCTTTTGTGATATAATATATTTATGAAAAAATTTAAGAATATATACGTAGAAATAACTAAAGCATGTAACTTAAAATGTAGTTTTTGTCCATCTAGTAGTGTAAATAATCATGAATATTTAAGTTTTGAAAGTTTTAAACACATAATAGATCAAATAAAAGATTATACTGACGGAATATATTTACATATTTTAGGTGAACCACTACTTCATAAAGAAGTGTTTGATTTTATTGAATATGCTAGTAAGTATTTAAAAGTATCACTTACTACAAATGGACATTTAATTAAGAATCATTATTTTGAACTAATTAATAGTTCTTTATATGTTTTAAACGTAAGTTTACAAAGTATTAATAAGATTGAAGATATTGATGAGTATTTTTATTATTTAAATGAATTAGTAATAGGTAGAAAACATAAATTACCAATTCATTTAAGAATTTGGAACAATAAAGAAAATGCTGAAATTAATAATTTAAATAATAAATTTGATGAATATATTGAAAAGTATCATTTACTTGATTATCCATATGTAAATATGTCTATTGCTGATGAATTTGCTTGGCCTAGTTTAGATATGTGTGAAAATGAAGTTAGAAGTAGTTGTTTAGGTGGTAAATCACAAATGGGGATTTTACTTAATGGAGATGTTGTTATTTGTTGTCTAGATTATTTGGGTCACACTTCAATAGGTAATATTTATAATAATAGTTTTAGTGATTTATTATGTAGTAATGAATATAAAAATGTTTTAAAAGGATGGAATGGTAGTATTCCATATTTTGAATTATGTAAAAAATGTACATATCGAAATCGTTTTAGAAAGGAGAAGTAAATGAAGGTCAAAATAATCGAAAATCCAGATTTACTTGAAGATTTAGTCACCATAGAATGTAAGAAAATTAACCAAGAAATACTTTCAATTTCTGAATATATAGAAAATTATGGTATGAGTATTGTTGGAAAAAAAGATGGTGAAAAAGTATTTATAAATTTAAAAGATATTTATTATTTTGAAGCTGTAGATAATAGGGTTTTTGCGTATACAAAAGATTTAGTATATGAAGTAAATTACCGTATTCAAGATATAAATGTATTATTTGGTAAGTTATTCTTTATTCAAATATCTAGAACAATTGTTATTAATATTGATATCATTGAAAAGGTGTCAACACTTGTTAATGGGCGTATTTTAGCAGTTCTTATAAATGGAGAAAAACAAATAATATCTAGAGCTTATGCTCATGAATTTAAAAATAAATTAATGATGAAAGGAGAACATAGTTATGAATAAGAAATTAGTAAAAAGATGTTATTTAATTTTAGTAAGATTTATGTCATTTTTACTTAGTTTGTTTGCAGTATATGTTGGATGTTATGCAGTAATATCATTAGGTGTATTTAAACAATATATTTTTCCAATCAATTATTTAAGTATTTTGTTTTTTACTGCTTGTATTGTAGCTGCAATTCTTACAGTAGTTTTGTATTTTGATAAAATAAATTTTATAGTTCAAGCAGTTTTAATTTATGTAATTGTTACTATATCAATATATTTTGTTGGTTTTTATACTAATTGTTTTACAACTGATAAGAATTTTTGGTTATTTTCTTTAATCATTAATTTAATTGGGTTAACTTTGTTATTTGGTGTTATAATAATAAAAAGAACACTAGAAAATCGTGATTTAAATAAGAAACTTCAAAAATATCAGGAACGTGATAAATAATGAAAAAGTCTATATTTAGTATTTTAATTATGTTTTTAATGGTATTTTTATTACCATTTAGTGTTCAAGCAGAAGAGAATAATAGTGAAAATAATAATAATGATAATAGTGATAATAACCAAGAAGAAATTGTTATTGATACTACAATTATAAAGTTTGATTATTATCCAGGTGGAACATTAGCTAAAGAAAGAGAATTAACTTTTGAATGGATTTCAACAGAAAAAATGGAAAATTTAGTAATTTCGTTGTATAATCCTAATACATATATTTATGTTGATATTTTTGATATTAGTTGGGATTTGGAAGATGAAGAAATAGAATATGATGTTAAATTTGAAATTATTGATGAACCAGTCGATGATCCGCTAACTACAGATATTGATGAATCAAAAGATAGATTATGGGAGTATAAATTAACATTTAAAATTGCTAAAGATACATACGGATTACTTAAATTTAAATTTATCTATGATTGTAAAGAAAAATCGTTTGAAAATTTATTTTATTTACCTAATGTTGTATATCCTTCAGTAATTGTACCACCTACACCACCAACATCTGATGATAATAATAGTAGTGGTAGTAATAATAATAACAATAATGATGACAATAAAGGATATTTTACTACAAGTAATGCGCTAATAGCTGCTATTTTTGCAACAATTTGTAGTGTGGTTGGAACTTTATTAATTATATTCTCTTCGCAATATCGAAAAATTGATGATGAGGAACTTAAATAATGAAAATATTTGGTGCGTATCTAGAAGATTATCATTTTATAAAATTAATTATACCTAAAAGTTTCAATTATGTTTCATTAAAATTAATTGGTAATAATGAAGAAGAATATTTAAGTGTATTTAAAGATGAAACATATTCTAATGAAAGACATTTATATACATCTTTTTTAGGTTATATTAATTTACATTTAGATTATACAGTTTTAGCAATTTCTAAAAATAAAGAAACATTGTCTTTTCATTTAAATCTTGGTAAGATTACAAGAACTAAACGTTTTGATTTGGAAAATTCAACTAATGAATTACTTGGTGTATTTTATTCTAAAAATGAAACTAAATTTAGAGTATGGAGTCCTGTTGCAAAAGAAATTAAATTAGTATTAGATGAAGTAGAATATGATATGGAATATACTAATAAAGGCGTATGGGAAAAAAGAATTAATCAAGATATTCTAAATTCAAAATATTATTACTTGGTTAGAGTTAATGAAGAGTTTATTAAAACTCTTGATCCATATGGTATAAGTAGTACACCTAATTTTACTGCAAACATTGTTGTGGATTTGAAGAAATCATATAAGTTAAAGTATGATTATGTACATTTTGATGACCCTATAATTGAAGAATTAAGTATTCGTGATATTACATCACTTAAAGGTGGTGGAACATTTAAAGATTTAATAGATACTGTTAATAGGGAGTATGGACTTGGATATTTAAAAAATATCGGTTTTAATCATTTACAAATTATGCCTGTATTTGGGTTCGGTGGAGTAGATGAGGTAAAAAAAGATGATTATAACTGGGGTTATAATCCAATAAATTATTTTTCAATATCTAATTATTTAACTAAAGACTTTAATAATCCGCTTGGTGGAATAAATGAATTAAAAGAATTAATAGATACAATTCATTCATTAAATATGGGAGTGACTCTTGATGTTGTATTTAATCATGTTTATGATGTTTGTAAATATCCATATTCTATATTAGTTCCTGGGTATGCATATCATACACAAGATAATGGTTTCTTAACAAATTCATCTGGTTGTGGGAATGATCTTAATTCAACAAAATTAATGATTAGAAGATTAATAATTGATTGTTTATTATATTTTAAAAATGAGTTTAAAATAGATGGTTTTAGATTCGATTTAATGGATTTAATAGATGTAGATACTCTTAATACAGCAAAAAGTTTATTACTAGATATTGATTCTAATAATCTTATGTATGGTGAAGGATGGAATATTCCAATGAAATTACCACATGATTTAGGTGGGTTATGTGAAAACTTCTGGCAACTTCGTGGTTTTAGTTTCTTTAATGATTCATTTAGAAATTTAATGAAATCTAATTTTGATTGTACAGAAGGTGGTTATGTTTTAGGAAAAAAAGTATCAAATTTAGAACTTTATCAAGCTCTAACAGGATATTGTGCAAAAGAAGAGAAATGGGATAGTCCTAGGTTTTCAATTAACTATATTGAATGTCATGACAATTATACATTATATGATACAATTATTAAATTATATCCTGATATTACAGATGATGAATTAATTGATAGACTTTCGCTTGCAGTAAGTGTAATAGCACTATCACAAGGTATTCCATTTTATCATTTGGGTATGGAATTCGGTAGAAGCAAAAAACTACATCATAATTCTTATAATATTGGCGATGAATATAATGGTGTACATTGGGAAAATGTTGATAAATATAATGAAGTTATAAACACATTAAAGAATGTTATTAAAGTAAGAAATAAATATCCAATCTTTAGATTTAATACTAAAGATGAAATTACAAAATATATTAAAATTGAACAATTTGATGGCTCTTTAGTTCTACGATATTATGACTATAATAATAATATTGATTATTGTTTAATAATGAAAAATGATTATAAATTAGAACAAAAAGTATTCGCTCCAGGTAGTACGTTAATTTTTGATGGAAGAAAAGAAGTAAAAGAAGACGTTGAATTATTTAAATTTAATAAACCTGGCATATACTTAATAAAAAAATAAACAGATGAACAAATTTTGTTCATCTGTTTTGTTTTTAGTTATCGCGTTCATTGATAACGTCAATGATTTTTTGTGAAAGAATCTTAAATAATGGAATAATAGTTGAAATAGCAGTCATTATTATTACTAATAGTGCTAAATATAGTGGTGTACGATATGTAAATGAATATAAATAAAGTGTTACTTTACCAAATTCATCGGTTATACCATTATTAAGAAGAGGTATTAGTTTATATCCTCCAAATACACCTACAAAATATGAGAGTAATATAATTACTGATGTTTGGAAGATGAAGATAAATGATACTTTTCCTCCACTTAGTCCTATTGATCTTAAGATACCAATTTCTTTTTTTGAATCAACTATTTCTATGCTAATTATTGTCCACATAATACCCATAGTGAATATTGCAAATATAAATAAACCAGCTTTAGATGCTAAATCTAGGAATGGGTCAACAATGTATGTGTCAATATCTTGTTGATATTCCCAAACATCAATTACATAACCTGCTTCAAGTGCTCTATTAAACAGGTTGTAAGCTTCAACTGAGTCATTTGGAAGTTCAACTAGAATCTTTTCTTCATCGGTATTGTATGTATAATAAATATTTTGATATTCAGTTTCAGAAACTTGAACAGCATTAGCATTTACTGAAGAGACATTTTGTGTTGAATTGGTAATACCTACAATTTTGTATGCTTTTTCATAATCATATGGATATTCATCAGTTCCAGTTAAAGTAATTGTTATTTCTTTTCCTTTAATGTTATTCCAAATTCTTTGATGATTTCGGTAATCATACCAATCTCTATATTTTGTATATGTCCAATTATAACCAAATAAATGAGATATTAATTTATATGAAATAACAATCTCATCATCACTTTCAGGAGCACGACCAAATGGTGTAAGCCATCCATCATCGGCTAATATATCAAGATTGTTACTTGAAATGGCATATGATCCAAGTGTTGGATCTTCATCTTGTTCATTATAACCATAATAAATTGTTTTTGTTTCATCCTGTAAGTCTTTTACGCTAAATGTCCAAGAAGCCATATTGTTAATTTCTTCAGTATTACTGTTGATAAATAACATACTTGGATTATCACTAATTTTTTCAATTTCAAAGTATTCATCATTTAAGATAACACTATTCATAAAGATAAAATCATTATAATATGAATAGTTTTCTTTATCTTCAGTTTTAACAGATTCAACTGTTGAAAAATGAGTCCATTGCTCATAATTTGTTTTAATAATTCCCACAATTATGTAGTTATTATTATGAGTTAAATTAAGACGTTGATTTAAGTAGTCATTGATATGATTTATTGATGGATAAATATCAAAATAATCAAATGCTGCAGCAAGGTAATCTGTAATTAAGATTTCTTTTGTATTTGGTTTAGGAAGTCTTCCTGCAATTAAGTTATAGTTGTTACTTTCATCAAAACGAATAATTGAGTTAATATACCCTGTATAGAAGTAATTTGAGTTTTCTATATTTAAGTTTGCATATTTAATTTCTACAGGCTTATATTCATGAATTGTAATATTATCTACAGAGTCTTTTATAGTATTTAGTGAATTTCCTTGAAGTGTGGTATGTGCATACTTGTTATATTCGTTTTCTTTTAATTCTTCTTCCGAAAGTTTTACATGTTCATAAATATCAGTATATCGATATCCATTTTCAATCATTGTATAAACGTTTTGACGTAATTTTTCACCATTAAGTTCTATTGTAACAGAGAAGAAGGTAAGTGAAAGTGAGCAAATTAAAAACATTACTAAATATCTAAATTTTTTCTTCCACATATTTTTAAGTGACAATTTTAAACATGTTTTTAGAGGGACTTTTGCTTTTTTAAGCTCTAAATGTGAAACTAATGCTTGTTCTTCAGGTAATAAAACTTTTTTATCCATTTTGTTTTACCTCCTTAAGAGAATCTCCATCAGGTGAAATGCTTACAATCATATCTGCAAATTCAAGTGCTGATTCTTCATCATGAGTAACAATGATGACTAAACATTTTTTTGATAGTTTTTTAAATAAATTAAAAATATTTCTACTAGTTTCAGAATCTAGGTTTCCTGTTGGTTCATCGGCGATAATCATTTTTGGATCTTTAATTAAAGCACGTGCTATTGCAATTCTTTGTTTTTGACCACCAGATAATTGATTAACTTTCCTTTTCTCAAGTCCAGTAAGTTCTACATCATTTAAAATTTGAGTAAATTTTTGATTAATTATTTTTCTTTTATATCCTTGAATTTCAAGTGGAAGTGCAATGTTTTCTTTTAAAGATAAATCTTTTAGGATGTTATATTCTTGGAAAACAAATCCTAAATAACTATTTAAGTAGTTTGTTCTATCTTTTCTTGAAAATGTTGAAAGTTCGCGATCTTCAATCCAAATTTCACCTTCATCTGGTGTATCAAGTCCTCCAAGAAGATTAAGTAATGTAGATTTACCACTGCCTGATGGACCTAATATAAAAGCAAGACCTGTGTTTGGGAAAGTCACGCTTAGATTTCTAACTGCATGAACTTTTTCTCCACCAGTTTCGTAATATTTGTTTACATTTTTAAGTATTATCATGCTTGCCTCCTTACGAAACTTTTATTACATCAATTGGTTTCTTTCTAGCTAAACTAAAAAGTGGTGATGCAATAGCAATAATTGGTGTTAGGTATGAAAGAAGAACTATTCCAATAATACCTAAGTTTGTGTTATGAAGAATCTTAAAGTCTACAATAATTTGTTCACTAAATGATCCATCAATAACTTTTAATAATACAGTAGATCCTATAATACCAATAATCATAGCAATTGTGCTTATTAGTAATACTTGGAATAGGTAAATTAAGGATATTTTAAATCCGTTCATACCAAGAGACATATAGATACCAATATCTCTTGTACTATTCTTAATATTAATAATTATAAAGTTAAAAATCATTAATGTGCTAAATAGACAGAATGTAAAGAATAATGCAGCGAATAATAATAGATTATCATTAATAAAATCATCAACAAGTTGTAATTTTACAAATGAAGGGTTATTAATACTAATACCTTTATCAAGTAAATTTCTATATATTAAACTATTTGCTTCAACATTATCATTAATAAGTATTGTTAAAAAACCACCTTCAATAAAAGTCATATTAATCCAGTTATTATATAAGGTTGCTTGTGTATCTAATGCTGGCGCGTAAACTACAATTTCATCAGTATCAACAATTCCAGTAATATTAAACTCTGTTTGAGTAGGAATGTGGTTTACACCACAAATATAGTAGTTGTATGGATATTGTTCAGCATTAGGAAGTGTTGGGTCAGAATAAGTAATCTTGGTTGTACCATATGATGTACAATAATTAATACTATCTGGATCTTTATTTAAAACTTTTTCAATAAATCCTTTTGAAACAGCTACTTGTGTAATTTCACCTCTTTGTGGTTTCGTAGGAGCATTTCCTGAATAAAATATAGTTTCATTAGTAACAACACTATATTTCATATTTGTAAATTTTTTTGAAACTTCATTATCATAGTATATCATGTCGTCATAATAATACTCTAAATTAGTAGTTGAGAATATTTTACTATATTTATCTGCACTAATAAAAATAGAATTATAAATAGCTAAGTTATCTTTAAATGCTGCTAGACTTAATGCAGATAAACTTTGTGAAGAGTCCTCAGGAATAAAATCTGCATAATTAGTTGTTATAATACCTGCTATTAAGATATTATTATACATTCCATCTACAACAATACCTTTACCTTTTAAATCAAGTCTAGTTTGAACTTCATCACCAAAATATTTTGTTGCAATTAAATTATCTGCTAAATAATCAGTGATATAACAACTATAATCGTTCCTTCCTACAACAGACCATTTATAATCTTTAGGAAGTGTAAAAGCACTTTCTAAGTGTTCGTTATTCTCATAAACTGTAATGTTAGTAATTGATGTAGAAAATAAGGGATTTAAACTTTCCTTATCAGTAAGATTTGTATTAATAGGGATGTTTATATTCATATTTTTATAAGTTATCATTGAATTTTCTTCATCAGTTGTGAATAATTTTGCTGTTTGATCATAATCTCTTGTAAAGAAACCCGATGAAGAAATATTATCGTGGTAATTATATTTATCACTAATTGTAATAACATTGTTTCCATATTCCTGTTGGAATTTTGCATATTCTTTTGTGGTATCTGTTAAATATAAATTTATTACACTTCCTGCAAAGATTAAACTAATTGAGAAGAGGATAATGATAAAAATAAATCTTATTTTATTGAGTTTAAAACCTTTCCAAGCAAGGTCGAGTGAAACGGTTGCTTTAGGAGTAATGGGTTTTATTTTATGTTTAGTTGGAACAATGTTTTTAACGTTTTCAGGATGTATTATTTCATCTTTTACAATTTCGCCATCTTTAATTTTAATTTCTCTATCACCATAAATTTTTGATAGTTGTTTATCGTGTGTTACAATAATAACAAGTTTTTCTTTAGACAATTCTTTTAAGATATTCATAACAATATCTCTATTTTTACTATCTAAATTACCAGTAGGTTCATCTGCAATTATAACTTTTGGATCTTTGATAAGAGCTCTTGCTATTGCAACTCTTTGTCTTTCCCCACCAGATAGTTCATTAATTCTTCGTTTTTCTTTACCTTTTAGACCAACTTTTTCAATAATATTTAATATGTTTTTGTGGTTTTCTTTAACAGATTTCTTTTGAAGTTCTAGTGATAAAGCTATATTTTGGTAAACAGTTAATCCTTTTATTACATTAAATTCTTGGAATATAAATCCTATATAAGTGTTACGATAACTATTATAGTCTCTACGAGTAAATTTATTAGTATCAATAACATCAGTATATGAATCTACTTTATTATCGTCAAGTACATTATTTTCGATAATTAATTCGCCACTATCGTATTTGTCAATTCCACCTATAACATTAAGTAATGTTGATTTACCACTGCCACTTTTTCCTACGATGTAAACCATACCTTGGTCGGGAAATGTGATGTTAATATTTTTTAAAGCGTGGAATTTACCTTGTTGTGAATTATAATATTTATTTATATCTATTAACTTAATCATATTATCACCTAGTAAATAATTTTATCATATATTGGATCTAGAACAAATGATGCAGTTAATAAGTTCGTAGAATCATCATATTTTTCATAATAAATAGTTCCTGTATCATATCTAACAAGACCATATTTATTAGATTTATTCATTCTAATTGTATTTATAAGACAATCAGAACTATAGTATTTAGAAATGCTTAATTCAGTCATTTCATAAGGATTTTCAATAGCAGTTTTTAATGTTCCATTTGAAGATGTATTTTTTAAATAGTCAGCTTTATATTTTAGACCCCATTCAGGTACTATTTCAGTAACTGTGCCATCTTCATTTACAACTTCTTTAATTACATCCCATGTTACTTCTTTAAATATATAATCGTCTTCATAGAAACTATATTGAAGATAATATACTTTCCAACAAGGAGAGTTTAATGTTTGACCGGCTATAAATGCATAAGTATCATTAATTTTTACTACATTACCTACTGTAAATAAACTTGGTGATTGACATTGATTGTTTATTGCATTTTTATGACCAGCATCATATCCAAATTTATATTTAGTTTTGTCATAAATTGCAAGAGTATAATCCATTTTTCCAGAAGTACTAACTAGCATATACTCTTTTAAAGGAGTTTGAATTTTAGAATAACGATATTTTGCAACAAAAGTTATATCAGATGTAAAACTTTTTGCAAAAGGAAGATATACCTCATCAGTGTAATGCTTTTCTTCAGTAATTTCTTTAGTTCCATTATTAATAAAATATTTAAACACATATTCATGATCAAAATGTAATGAAGTTTTTTCTGCAGTTATATATTTATAAACTATTGTGTTTTCTTTTATAAATTCATCATCATTTACACCTGGATTATGGGCATTTATTTGACCAACTGTTGGTATAAATATATCATCATAATTACCTACTATTGCATATCCATTAGAAAAATCATCTGCGTAATCAAATGTAAACTCATCGAAAAGAAGTTCAAAATTATTGTTTACGTAATTATATTTTAATGATTCTGATAATTTGATTTCTTCTATTTCTTCAGTAATGTTACCTTCATCATCTTTTTTATATATTATTTCTTTTGCATAAATACCAACAACTGCATACCCATTTTTAAATGATTTTGCGTAATCATAAATAATTTCTGAACATTCAAATGTTGTTGTTTCAGGGTTATATTTTAAGAAACCATATTTATCATCTTTACTTATTAATAATAAGTTTTCTGAAAAATAACTTTCTGAAATAATATTATCAGGAAAAATATAGATAGATTTTCCTGTATTGTCAATTATTTCATATTGACCATCCTTGATTACGACAGCTTTTTCTTCGTACATAGGGTATACTTTGTCGTAGATAGGTTCAATAATAAGTTTTCCAGTTCTATTAATAAAACCATATTTACCATCTTTTTTTACTGCAATATATTCATTAAATATTTTAACAACTTCATCATAATAGTCTAGCGAATAAGTTTGTTTTTCTGCATTGATAAGATATGGTTTTTTATCTTGGTAAACAATCGCAATAGCATTATCAATATAGTTCTTATCTGGACCTTTTGAACAGTTAGAAAGTGATAAGATAGTTAACATTGATAATGAACAAATAAAAGATTTTTTTAAAACGTTTTTTATTTTTTGTTTAGTCACCATATATTTCACCTCATTATGATATTTTAACATATTTTAAAAACGTTTACAATAAAAAAACATAATTTTAAAAGGGGATAAGGATATGAAATTAATAGTTTTAAATATCACGCCAAATGATTCAATTAAAGTAACAAATTATTTAAGAAAAACACCAGTTTACTTTATAAAAATTGCATCTATAGGTGGTGTGATTTCTAATGGTAGTTATACTTATTTAATAAAAGTAAGTGATGAATTATTAGATGAAGTAATTAAGAATACTACATCAATTTGTAAGACTAGAAAAGTAAAAATCAATTCTATAAATAACGTAGAAATGGGAATGTTTCATAATATATCAACTACTCAAAAAGAAGGTGGAGCAAGTATCTTTGTTGTTGATTTAGAACAATTTATTAAAGTGTAATAATTATAAATTTCTTTAATAAAATGACTGTAGAGGTGGTCATTTGTTTGATCCATATCAAGTATCGAGCATCAGTTTACAATGTATAAAGAAGAGGAAAAATAAAATTAAAAAAGTATATATTTCTGCACTTGTAGGGATGATTGTTGCTGTTGCGGGGATTTATATTGCTAATATTATTTTTAATATTTTAGAAAAAAGAAAATTTAATGAAATATTTAGAGTTACAAGTACATGGCAACTTTATTATGCATCAATTATAGCAGGTGGAATTAATGGTATATTATCAGTATTATTACCGCCAAAACTATATCGTTTTGCTTCTGTCATTATAATAACAATTGTTTATGAAGTAATTGCGGGACTTACTGGTCAAACTACACTATATAACATTGGTCTTGTTAGGGCTCTAGTAAGAGATATTTTTTTAATTTTTTTTATTATTGATTTATATCAAAAATTATTTAAAGACTATACTAAAAAAGATAAAAAAGAAAGTGATTATGAAGAGGATAATATTGAAATTAATGAATTACTTAATGTTACTTTAGTTAGCTCAATTGTTTTAAACATTGGTATTATTACTACAAAAACGGGTATAAATTCTATATTAGGATTATAAAAAAACCAATCAAATTTAATTTGATTGGTCATTTTTGGTGTTTAAGAATATCATTAATCCCAATGCAGTTTTCATATCTGCGATAGCGTTTGAAGTTAGAAGATGTTTAATTTGTTTAATATTATATCTAAACAATTCAATAAATTCATCTTTATCTTCTGCTAGTGGACTTTCATATAAGTCTTCTGCAATATACAAATGAACAAGTTCGTTTGTAAAACCAGGGGATGAAAAATACCCTCCTAAGTAGGTAATATTTGTTGAGGAATATTTTGTTTCTTCTTTTAATTCTCGTAGTGCTGCATCAAGTGGAGACTCATTTTCATCAACAATTCCAGCAGGAAGTTCTAGTAAAACTTTTTGTGCACCACTTCTAAATTGTGATACAAAAATGATTTCATTATTAATTATGGGAATAATACAAACTCCTTCTTTATGCTTAACAATTTCGCGAAAAGCGAGTTCATCATTAGGAAGACTTACTAAATTTCTTTGTAAATCTAATATTTTGCCATTATAAATAGGAATAGTTTTAATTATTTTTTCACTCATTTGATTAAATCAAAGAAGTAGTTAAAAATAATTTCAGATTCTTTTGTATAGAATCGTTCTGGATGCCATTGAACACCTAATATAGGTAGCGTTGTATGTTCAATTGCTTCAATAGTTTCATCATTTTTAAAGATTACTTCAAATCCTTCTGGAGCAATTTTTACTGCTTGGTGATGCCAAGAGTTAATTAAAAAGTGATCTGGTAAAAGTTTAGCAACACCAATATTACTAACCTTATCAACATAATGTTTATGATCTTCAGTAAGTGGATGACTAATTTGTTCATATTTTAAATCTTGAACTAACTTTCCACCCATAAAAGCACAAATAGATTGAATACCTCTACAAATACCTAATATTGGTTTTTTATTTTTTATTGCGTGGTCAATAATAGCTTTATCTACTTTATCTGCAATAGGGTGAATATCTTTAGAAAGTCCTAATTCATTTGATTCACCATATGTTTCAGGATTAAGATCATCACCACCAATAATTAAGAATCCATCACATAGGTTAAGAGTATCTTCTAGGTTAACTGAATCAACAATAATGAATGGAATTAGGTCATCTCTTTGTAGTTGATTAGTATATTGTACGCCAACTCTTACGTATTCTTGTGTTTCATTAGACCAAAATCTTGGACTAATTCCGATAATTTTTTTACTCATTTTACACCTCTTTCGAAGGTATTTTATCACATTTTTCTTGTCATTGCAAGACATACGAAAAAATGCTTATTTTACTTGATAATTTTAATGAAATATGTTAAAATATATATAGTAATATATGATAAAAAAATATTAAATGGAGGACATATGGCGAAGAAAAAACAACAAGTAAAAATCAATCCAGAACGCTTTAATCCTTCCTATAATGAGGGGTTAAATAGTGAACAAGTATTATTAAGACAAGAACAAGGTCTTACAAATAAAATTATTAAGAAAAATGGTAAATCGTATGTATCTATCATTATTTCAAACTTCTGTACTTTATTTAATTTTATATATTTAGTAATTTTCTTATTGTTATTCTTTACTCAAAAATATGCGGGTAAAGTTCAGATAACAAACTACACTTTCATAATTATTGTTTTAGTAAATATTATGATTGGTACAGTTCAAGAAATTAAATCTAAGATTACAATCAGTAAATTACAGCTAATTTCAACACCAACTGTAAAAGTTATTAGAAATAAAGAAACAATTGATGTTGATGTTAGTGAAGTTGTAGTGGATGATATTGTAATTTTATCACCTGGTAATGAAATTACTACTGATAGTATTTTAGTAGAAGGTGAAGTAGAAGTAAATGAATCACAACTTACTGGTGAGAGTGTCGCAATAAGAAAACAAGTTGGTGATATGCTATATTCAGGTAGTTTTATTGTATCTGGTAAATGTCATTGTAAAGTTGAACGTGTAGGTGAAGAAAACGCAATTGAAAAATTATCAGCACAGGCTAAACAGTATAAAAAGCCTAATTCTCAAATTTTAACTGCTGTTAGAGGATTAATTAAAGTAATTACAGTATTTTTAGTTATTAGTGGTATTGTAATGATTTTACAAAATTATAATTTCCAAGAATATTCTGATTCGACAAGTGGTATTGGTAAATTTTTATATGATAAAATTTATTTAGGATTTACTAAAAAAATATTTTCTAATCCTAATATCAGTTGGTATGATACGGTAAGCACAACTTGTACAGCACTACTTGGACTTATTCCATCAGGACTGATTATGATGACATCTGCAGCTTTAGTTCTTGGTGTTATTAGACTTTCAAAACATCAAACTTTGGTTCAAGATATTTATTGTGTAGAGATGCTTGCAAGAGTTGATGTATTATGTTTAGATAAAACTGGTACAATTACTGATGGATCAATGAATGTTGTAAATTATATTGATTTATTACATGGTAAATATGATATTAAACAAATAATTTCTAATATTAATGCAGCATTATGTGAAACTAATTCTACTGCAAAAGCTTTAGAAAAATATTTTGGAGTTGACGCTAGTAATGTTGCTAGTAAAATTATTCCATTTTCATCAGAACGCAAATTTAGTGGAGCTATGTTTAATGATGAAACATTTATCATTGGTGCTCCTGAATTTGTATTAAGATCAGGCTTTGAAAAATATGCTGAAATGGTCAACATTGAAGCTAATAAAGGTTATCGTGTATTATGCTTAGCAGTAACAAAACATGATTTATTGAATAGCAAAGTATCACGCGGAGCAAAACCAATTGCTTTTATACTTATAGAGGATCATATTAGACCTGATGCGAGTGAAACAATTCGTTATTTTAGAGAAAGTGGTGTAGAAGTTAAAGTAATCTCTGGGGATAATCCTGTTACTGTATCAGAGGTAGCAAAAAGAGTAGGTATTGCTAGTGCAGAAAATTATATTAGTCTAGATGGATTAACTGATGATGAAGTATATGATGCTGCAACAAAATACACTGTATTTGGTCGTGTTAAGCCTAATCAAAAACAAATTATTGTCAAAGCATTAAAGGCAAATAAGAAAACAGTTGCGATGACTGGTGATGGTGTTAACGATATCTTAGCTTTAAAAGAAGCGGATTGTTCTATCGCAATGGCATCTGGTAGTGATGCAGTAAGAAGTGTTGCACAACTAGTACTTCTGGATTCAAGTTTTTCTTCAATGCCTAAAGTTGTAGAAGAAGGTCGTCGTGCTATCAATAATGTTCAACAAATGGCAATGCTTTTCTTGGTTAAAACATTCTTTATCTTAACTTTAGTAATTCTTACAATTACAGGATTCTTTAAAAAGTTCTCAGGAGATGGATCGTTTCCATTTACAAATCCAACACAACTTTTAATGATTGAACTATTTATTATAGGTATACCATCTGTTTTCTTAACTATTCAACCTAATAAAAAACGTGTAAGTGGTAATTTTTTATGGAATGTATTACAAAAATCTCTTCCTGGTGTTGTAGCCATTATTTTTGGTGTTGTTGTTACATATTTATTAAATTATAAATGTGCATTTGGTGTAGATTTAACTAAAACTATTGTTGTTGTAACTACAACATTTATTGGTTTAATGATTCTATATCTTGCATGTAAACCATTTACTTGGGAAAAAATTGTATTATTTGTTGCGATGGCATTTTGTTGTTTATTTTTAACATCACAAGCAGTATTTAAACTACCATATATTAGTTGGTTAAACTTAACGAATACACTTCATGAACAATTTGATTTACAAAATGTTCTCATGATATACACTGATGCACAAGGTAATGAAGTGATTAATTTAACTGCGATCTTATTAACCTTATGTCTTGTTGCATTATCATTTATCATTATGAGTATATGTAGTTATATTATTTCAGTTATTAATAAAATTGCAATTGTTAGATCTATTAACAAAACAAAAGAAGAAATTGGTGCTATTGATGGTGTAGAGCAATATATAGAACCTGAAAACGAATATTAGTCTCTTAAATTTTTTTAAGAGGCTTTTTTTTTGCCCAGTCAACTTGTATAATTTTAACATATAATTACATTGACGATGAAAGAAGGAATTAGATGAATAGAGTAGTTTTAAAAAATATTTCAAAGTCTTATTATAGTCAAAAACAAGTACTTGATGTAATTGATAATTTATCATTGGATGTAAAAGAAGGAGAAATTGTTGCAATTGTTGGACCAAGCGGAACAGGAAAATCAACTATTTTAAATATAATTGCTGGACTTATTGATGTAGATTCAGGAATTATTAATGTAGATGGTAAAATTGGTTATATGTTTCAACATGATTTATTATTTGATTGGAGAACTGTTTATAAAAATTTGTTTATCGGATTAGAAATAAAAGATAAAATAAAAGATGCTGATAAAGTTAAAGCAATGCAATTATTAGAAAAATATGATTTAGTTGACTTTAAAACATCTCTTCCAAAAGAATTATCAGGAGGGATGAGGCAACGAGTTGCATTAATTAGAACATTAATGACAAATCCAAATATTTTATTGCTAGATGAACCATTTTCTGCCCTTGATTCTCAAACAAGAATTAAAGTAAGTAATGATGTTTATAGAACAATAAAAGATGAAAAACTTACTGCTATCTTAGTAACTCACGATATTTCAGAAGCGATATCACTTGCTGATCGTATAATTGTTTTATCTAAAAGACCTGCTAAAGTAATAAAGGAATATGATATTAATTTTGGGGATATATCTCCACTTGAAAAAAGAACTAACCCATTATTTTTAGAGTATTTTGATAAGATTTGGAATGATATTGCGTGAATAAAGAATTAAATTATAAGAAAATGTTAAAAAAACAAAAAACAATAGTATTTATTGTACAAATTAGTTTATTAATTTTTATATTTTCTTTATGGGAAATTTTAGGAAAACTAAAGATAATTAATACTTTTTTATTTAGTTATCCTAGTGATATTGTAAAAATCTTTAATTTATATTTACAAAATAATGAGATTTTTAGACATATTGGTATTTCAGTTTATGAAACGATATTAGGGTTAATAATAGGTACAATATTTGGATTAGTAATAGCAGTTATATTATGGTGGAATGAATTAGTTGCAAAAATATTTGATCCATTTTTAGTAGTATTAAATGCGCTTCCAAAAACAGCACTTGCACCAATTATAATTATATGGGTAGGAACAGGTATTGATGGAATAGTTTGTGTAGCGATAACAATATCACTTGTATTAACCATTTTATCTGCATATCAATATTTTAAAAATGTAAGCAATGAACAAATCCTAATGATGAAAAGCTTTGATGCAACAAAGATACAAATATTATTTAAACTTGTTATTCCATCAAATATAGGTAATTTAATAAATTTGATTAAAATAAATATAGGTATGAGTTGGGTTGGTGTAATTGTTGGAGAATTTATAGTTTCTAAAGAAGGAATCGGATATTTAATAATGTATGGATCTCAAGTATTTAAAATGGGATTAGTTATGATGGGAGTATTAGTTTTAGGAGTTCTTTCTTTTTTTATGTATGAAATCGTCAATATAATTGAAAAAGTATGGAAGGAAAATAGGAAATGATTAATAAGAATTTGAAAAAATTATGTGTAATAATGCTTTGTTTTATGATGCTAATATCTATTAATAGTTGTAAGGAAAATGATTTAGAGAAAGTTAAGGTTGCAGAAGTTGCTCATAGTGTATTTTATGCCCCACAATATGTAGCACTAGAACTTGGGTATTTTGAAGAAGTAGGACTTGAAGTTGAATTAATTAATGCAAATGGTGCTGATAAAGTTACAGCATCTTTATTATCGGGTGATGTAGAAATTGGTTTACAAGGACCTGAACCTACAATTTATTTGTATAAAAATAATTCAAGTGATTATTTAGTTAACTTTGCACAACTTACTAGAACTGATGGAAGTTTTATTTTTGGACGAGAACCGGTTGATAATTTTGAGTTATCAATGCTAAAGGGAAAATCTATTTTAGGTGGTCGTGCAGGAGGAGTTCCTGAAATGACACTAGAATACGTTCTAAAACAAGCAGGACTTACGATTGCTAAAAATTCTGATGAAGCCGATGTAAATGTTAGAACTGATGTTGCTTTTGCGGCAATGGCAGGTGCATTCTTAAATGGTGAAGGCGATTATACAACTTTATTTGAACCAACTGCTTCAGAAATGCAGGCAAGTGGAGAAATCTATTTACTTGCTAGTGTTGGAGAGTATGCAGGTGAAGTTGCTTATACAGCTTATTCTTGTTTAAATAGCTATTTTAATAAAAATCAAGAAACACTTAAAAAGTTTACAACTGCAATTTATAAAGGTCAACAATATGTTGATACTCACAGTGATGAAGAAGTTGCAAATGTAATTCATAAACAGTTTACTGATGTTTCTATAGAAACTTTAACAAGTGTAGTAAATAGATATAGAAGTATTAATGCTTGGTGTAAAACGCCAGAATTCACTAAAACAGCATTTGATAATTTACAAAAGATCATGATTGAAGCAAAAGAACTAGATGAATATGTAGATTTCAATATTTTAGTAAATAACAAAGTAGCATTCGAAGTAATTAATAACTAGATTAGACTCTTTTTTAAGAGTCTAATTTTTATCTTTTTTATAAAAAAATTATAAATGATTTGCCATAATTTAGAATATTTGTTATAATAAGGATGTAAAAAAATGAAAGGTGAAATATATTATGGCTTATATTAATTATTCTCGTGAATTATTAGACAAATTCTGTATGGATGCTTTCCAAAAGTTTGGTTTTACTTTTGATGAAGCAAGAATTATTACAGATGTTTTAATTATGTCTGATGACTTTGGTATTGAATCTCATGGTATGCAACGTTTAGTTCGTTACCACAAAGGTATTGAAAGTGGTTTAATCCATGTTGATGCAAAACCAGAAGTAGTATTTGAAACTCCAATTTCTGCAGTTATTGATGGACATTCAGGAATGGGGCAATTAATTGGACACAAAGCAATGCAAATTGCTATTGAAAAAGCAAAGACTGCTGGTGTTGGTATTGTTTCTGTTAAAAATTCTAACCACTATGGTATTGCTGGTTATTATGCAAGACTTGCTATGGACCAAGGTTTAATTGGTTTTTCTTGTACTAACTCTGAAGCAATTATGGTTCCTACATTTGGTAAAAAAGCTATGTTAGGTTCTAACCCTATTGCAGTAAGTGCTCCTGCTGAACCTTATCCATTCTTCTTTGATGCATCTACTACAGTTGTTACTCGTGGTAAGTTAGAAATGTATAATAAGATGGATAAACCTATCCCAACTGGTTGGGCAGTAAATAAACTTGGTGAATCATCTAATAGTGCAAATGAAGTATTAGGAAACATTAAAGCTCACGAAGGTGGCGGTATTGTTCCTCTAGGTGGTGACACTGAACAACTAGGTGGTCATAAAGGTTATGGTTATGGTATGCTTTGTGAATTATTCGCATCTATTTTATCACAAGGTTATACTTCAGCTCATACAATGCAAAATGGTTTCTCAGGTATTTGTCATGGCTTTATGGCAATTAATCCTGCATTCTTTGGTGATCCTGAAGCAATTAAAGCACACTTCAGTCAATATTTAACTGAACTTCGTGAAAGCCCTAAAGCTGATGGTGCTGAAAGAATTTACACTCATGGTGAAAAAGAAATGGAAGCTATCGAAAGAGTTAAAGAACAAGGTATTCCTGTTAATGTTAATACATTAAGAGAAATGATTGATATGGCTAATTATTTAGGTATGGATCCAAAAGAATATTTTGGTGATGTTGAGTTAGATAATACTAACTTCAAGAGTAGTTATTAAGATAAAAGAGGTATTATAAAAATGGCTGAAAAAACAGTTTATGAAAGAAGTCTAGAACTTCATGCAGAAAAAGTAGGTAAAATTGAAGTTAATTCTAAAGTTGTAGTAGAAAATAAAGATCAATTATCACTTGCATACAGTCCAGGTGTTGCAGAACCATGTCGTGAAATTCATAAGGATCCTGTAAATGTATTCAAATATACATCAAAAGGTAACTTAGTAGCTGTTGTATCTGATGGTACTGCAGTTCTAGGTTTAGGTGACATTGGTCCTCTTGCAGCTATGCCAGTTATGGAAGGTAAAGCAATCTTATTTAAAAACTTTGCAAATGTTGATGCATTCCCTATTTGTTTAGATACAAAAGATGTTGATGAAATTGTAGAAACAGTAAAAAGAATTGCTCCATGTTTTGGTGGTATTAACCTAGAAGATATTTCAGCTCCTCGTTGTTTCGAGATTGAAAGACGTTTAAAAGAGGAATTAGATATTCCTGTATTCCATGATGACCAACATGGTACTGCTATTGTTGTTTGTGCTGGTTTAATTAATGCATTAAAATGTGTTGGTAAGGAAGCTAAAGATATTAAAGTAGTTATCAATGGTGCTGGTAGTGCTGGTATTTCTATTTGTAAATTACTTCTTCAATATGGTATTGGTGATGCAGTACTTGTAGACCGTCAAGGTGCTTTATGTCCTGGTCAAGATTGGATGAATCCTGCTCAAGCTGCAATGGCTGAAATCACTAATAAAGATAAACAAACTGGACCTCTTACTGAAATCATTAAAGGTAAAGATGTATTTATCGGTGTATCTGCTCCAAACTTAGTTACAGCTGAAATGGTTGGTACAATGGCTAAAGATCCTATCGTATTTGCTATGGCTAACCCTACACCTGAAATTATGCCGGATGTTGCTAAAGCTGGTGGTGCTACAATTGTTGCAACAGGTAGAAGTGACTTCCCTAACCAAATTAATAACGTTTTAGTATTCCCTGGTATTTTCAGAGGTGCACTAGATGTAAGAGCTACTAACATTACTGAAGAAATGAAATTAGCTGCTGCAAAAGCTATTGCTTCACTTGTAACTGATGAAGAATTAAATCCAGAATACATCATCCCATCTCCATTTGACAAACGCGTATGTAACGTTGTTGCAAAAGAAGTTGGTAGAGTTGCACGCGAACAAGGTATCGCTAGAAACTAATAAATTAGATGTGCAATAGAAATATTGCACATTTTTTAAAGAAAATTAAGGAGATAAACATGGCTAACTTTAAATTACCATATTATAAAGAACATATTGATTTTAATATTGCTGATGAACGTGTTGCAGGGGTTTTAGTTTCTAAAGTAGAAGAGTACGTACCTACTAACACTGAATCAGGTTTAGTAGAAGAAGCGCTTAATAATCCAATTGGTTCAGAATCATTATCTAATCTTGCAGTAGGAAAAAAGCACATTGTTATTATTTCAAGTGATCACACTCGTCCTGTTCCAAGTCATGTAACAATGCCTATTTTATTAAAACATATTCGAGCAAACAACCCTGATGTAAAAATTACTATATTAATTGCAACAGGTATGCATAGACCGACAACTTATGAAGAATTAGTTGCTAAATATGGACAAAAAATAGTTGATGAAGAAAACATTGTTATTCATGATGCATATAAAGATGAGGATATGACATTTAAAGGAATCTTACCTTCAGGTGGTGAACTTTGGGTTAATAAACTTGTTGATGAATGCGATCTACTTGTAAGTGAAGGATTTATTGAACCTCATTTCTTTGCTGGTTTCTCTGGTGGTAGAAAATCAGTACTTCCAGGTATTGCATCTAAGAAGACAGTTTTATGGAATCATAACGCAAGATTTATTGCAAGTAAAAATGCAAGAGCTGGTTCTATTGATGAAAACCCTATTCATAAAGATATGCTGTTTGCTGCAAAAGCTGCAAAACTAGAATTTATCTTAAATGTAGTTATTAACTCTGAAAAGAAAGTTATTAAAGCATTTGCAGGAAACTTAGAACTTGCTCATGCTCACGGATGCAAACTTGTTAAAGAAATTGCTGAAGTTAAACCTATTATGTCTGATATTGTTATTACAACAAATGGTGGATATCCACTAGATCAAAACATTTATCAAACAGTAAAAGGTATGACTGCAGGTGAAGCTTGTGTAAATAAAGGTGGAGTAATTATTATTTGTTCATCTTGTGCTGATGGTACTGGTGGTGAATTCTTCTATAAATTACTTGCTGATTTTGATAGTGCAGAAGCATCATATAATTCGCTTAACAATGTAGCACCTGAAAACACAGAGTTTGACCAATGGGAAGCTCAAATTCTAGGTAGAATTCTTTGTAAAGCAAATGTAATAATTGTATCTAAACATTGTGATCCAAAGATAATTACAGATATGCATATCATGCATGCTTATACAATTGAAGAAGCACTTGCTAAAGCTGATGAAATAGTAGGAAGCAACAAGAAAGTTACGATTATTCCTGATGGAATTAGTGTTATTGTAAGATAATATGAAATGTTATTTCATCTTAAATCCTGCTGCAGGTAGTGGTGAAAAAGGAAAAGCATTTTTAGAAGCCTACAACAAATTAAAAACATTAAATAAATATGATATTAATATTTATGAAACTATTGGTGTTGGTGATTCAACAAGATTTGTAGCAGAAATATGTTCTAAATACCCTAATGAAGATATTTATATCTTTGCATGTGGAGGGGATGGCACGATGAATGAAGTGGTGACAGGAGTTGCAAATTATCCAAATGCAATCTTAGGAATTATTCCAACAGGATCTTGTAATGATTTTTTAAAGGCATTTCCAGGATATGATTTTATGGATTTAGAAAAACAAATTAATGGAGAGATTATTCCATGTGATCTGTTAAAAGTAGATGAATTTTATTCTTTAAATGTTACTAACATTGGTTTTGATGCAAGAGTAAATTATGATCAAATTAAACTTAGAGCTAAATATCATAATGTAAAAAAAGCATATAATAATGCAATAATTCGAAATCTTTTAAAACCATTAGGTGATAAAGTTAAAATAACTATTGATAATGAAGAATTTTTTGATGGAAAATCACTACTCATGGCATTTGGTAATGCTTCCTATTATGGTGGAGGTTATAATTGTACTCCTAAAGCTAGCATCAATGATGGATTAGTTGATTGTATAGTTATTAAAAAGGTATCAATTCTTACTTTTGCAAGCCTAATTGGAAAATATAAAAAAGGTCTTATCTATGATAATCCTAAATATAAAAGAATAGCTTTTTGTAAAAAAGCATCTAAAATTATAATTGAATCTCCTAAAATTCTTACTATTTGTATTGATGGAGAAACAATTCATCGTAATAAAGTTACAATTGAAGTATTAAAACATAAGATAAGATTTCTTTTACCACAAAAATAATATAAAATTAATGTCTTTAAATCATTTTGGTTTAGAGACTTTTTTGTTATATTTAATATTATTTAATCATAAATAATAATGGTGATAGAAATGAAAAAATTATTAATTGTTGGTTTAATGTTAATATGTGTAAATATTCCAGTTGCTAAGGCTAAAGTAAGTAATAACTTAGTTAATGTAATTCCACTTGAAATTGGAAGTGCTAAATCGATAGTTTTAATGGAGGTAGAAACTAAAGAAGTATTATATGAATTAAATGCACATAACAAACGTGCTCCTGCTTCAATGACAAAAATAATGACAATGAAGTTAGTTTTAGATGCTATGAAAAATAATGAATTTACAATGGATGATATTTTAACAACTAGTAATTATGCATCTAGTATGGGTGGTTCTCAAATATATCTTGCACCTAATGAACAGATGAAAGTAGAAGACTTATTTAAAAGCATGGTTATCGCATCTGCTAATGATGCAGCAGTTGTACTTGCGGAAAAGGTATCAGGTAGTGAAGAATTATTTGCAAATAAAATGAATCATGTTGCAAAAACACTTGGTTGTAAAAATACTAATTTTATTAATGCAACAGGCCTTCCTACTGATAATCACTATACAACAAGTTATGATATGGCACTTATTGCATGTAATTTATTAAAAGAATATAAAGATATTGTAATACCATATTCATCTATGTATGAAAGTTATATTAGAACAGATACTAATAATCCATTTTGGTTAGTGAATACTAATAAAATGTTAAAATTAAATAATGGAGTTGATGGACTTAAAACTGGTTGGACAAGTGATGCTGGATATTGTATTACAACAACTATGGAAAAAAATGGAATGAGACTTGTATGTGTTGTTATGGGAGCCGAAACTCCAACACTTAGAAATAGTGATGCAATGAAAGTTTTAAATTACGGATTTAATTCGTATGAATTAGTAACATTAAAAGAAAAAAATGAAATAATTGAAACAGAATCTGATGTTTTAGTAAATCCTAGTAAATATAATATAGTTACGAGTAATAAAATGTGTTTTTTGAAAAATAAAGGTGAATCTTTTAATGAAGTAACTTATGAAATAACATTATATCGTGACAAAATTAGAAATCAAGAATATGAAAATATTGGTTTAATTAAAGCATATATTGATGGAAAATTAGTTGATGAAGTTTCATTAGATTTAGAAGAAGAACTAAGGAAAAGTACTTATTTAGAGATTTTGTATAAAGTTTTTATATCGCTGTTTTAAAAAACATAATGATTGCTTTTTCGTGATTTTAATGATAAAATTATAGTATTTAAAAAACATAAATATAGCATTTTATATAGTAATATTCGCAGCATTTAATCGTACTACTAATTATTGTATTTGATTAAATGCTTTTTTATTTTTTAGAAAATTTCTTAAGAAAGGCTATATAAAATGAAATACATTGAAAGTGAGACAGTATAATTAAAAGCTATTTTAAATGATGATATGAAAACTGAAGTAATAGCATTTTTAAATAGTTATTTAGGTGGGAAAATTTATGTAGGCGTAGATAATTTTGGAAACATTTTAAAAATATCACAAGAAGAAAAAGATTTAAATGAATCTAAAATTATTAATTGGATTAGAGATGAATCAATTTATCCAAATTGTTCTGAATTTGTTAGTATTAAGTATAATGAAGATGATGTTCTTGAAATATCAATAACACCAGGGAATAATAAACCTTATTTTTTAAAAGAAAAAGGACCGAAATCATCAGGTGTTTATATTAGATATGGGAGAAATAAAAGCCAAGCATCTCAAGAAGAAATTACTAGAATGATTATGGAATCTAATAATATTTTTTATGAAGAGATGATTTCAAGTATTCAAGATTTAACATTTAATTATTTAAAGTTAAAATTTGAAGAAAAAAATTTAGAATTTAAAGAATTTAAAATGGTAACTTCAGGTTTTATAAGAGATAATAAATATACAAATTTAGCATTTATCTTTAGTGACCAATATGATGTAGAAACTAAAATTGGTGTATATCATGGATTAGATAGAGCTGTCTTTAAATCAAAAAAAGAATTTGGAGGATCAATTATTAAACAAATTGATAAAACATTAGAATATTATGATTTGTGTAATGAAACAAGAATTGTAATAGATGGATCTCCAATGAGAAAAGAATTCGTTTCTTATCATAATAAAGCAGTTAGAGAAGCGATTTTAAATTGTTATTGTCATAGAGATTATAATAGAAGATCGAATATTAAAATAGAATTTTTTGATGACAGGTGTGAAATAATATCACCAGGTGGTTTTTATGGAGGCTTAACTTTAGAAGAAGCACTTAATGGCGTTCAAAGTTTTAGAAATAAATATTTAGTACAACTCCTTCATAAGTTAGGGTATATTGAAAACTATTCTTCAGGTTTAGATAGAATATTTAAAGAATACAAAAATGATAAAGTTAAACCTGCAATAGAGACTACACTAAATATGTTCAAAGTAACATTTCCAAATATGAATTATAAGTTTGATGACCAAGAAATTGACCAAGAAACTGACCAAGAAATTGACCAAGAAAGTATTCAAAGAATGATTTTAGAAGTAATTAAAAATGAACCTACAATAACAAGAAATGGGATGGCAAAAAAATTAAATATAAGTTCAACAAAAATTAAACATTATTTAGATAAAATGAGAAACAGTGGATTAATTGTGCATAAAGGTTCTACTAAATCTGGTCATTGGGAGATAGTAGATTAAAATAATAATTCAATAAATATTAAAAAGAAACAAATTTATTTTTGTTTCTTTTTTGTTTTAGGTTTTTTATTGTTTTTTTGAATTAATTTAAGTTATTTTTAATGGATTATTTTGTAAGATTATGATGAAGGTATTGAAGTTTATAATTAAATTTGATATTATGTATCTTGATAGGAGGGAGAAAATGGGGTTATCAGTTCAAATGGCGATTAAAAAGAATCGTTTGGTGATTAGATTAGATGGTGAGTTAGATCAATCTAATGTTGAAGAATTAAAAAAGAAAGTTTGTAATATTATTAAAAAGTATTCAATTGTTAATTTAGTATTTAATTTTGAGAATTTATCTTTTATGGATAGTACTGGTATTGGTTTTATTATTGGAAGATATGGTGAAATTAAACGTAAGGGTGGTTCAATTGTAATATGTTCAATGAATAATACAATTAAAAAAGTATTTAATATATCAGGTCTTAAAAGAATATGTAATGTTGCAAATGATGAAGTCAGTGCAGATAAAATATTGGGGGTGATTGCATGAAAAATGAGTTAAATATTAGTTTTCCATCAAAACTTATTAATGTACAAACATCAAGAGCAATTCTAATAGGATTTTTAGCAGAACTTGATTTGCCAATGTCGGTTATTAATGAGTTAAAGACAGCATTATCAGAAGCGGTAACTAATGCAATAGTACATGGATATAATAATGATGAAACTAAAATAGTTAGTCTATATTTTAGTTATGATGATTTTAGTGTTAAAATGATTGTAGAAGATAAAGGTGTTGGAATAGAGAATATTGATGCTGCGAAAGAACCACTATTTTCTACAAAATTTGATGAAGAACGAGCAGGACTTGGGTTTACAATTATGGAAGTATTTACAGATTCACTTCAAATAGATTCTGTTTTAGGAAGTGGAACTAAAGTTACAATGATAAAAAATTATGCTTCCTAATGATGAAATTGAAGTTTTATTAAAACAATATGAAGGAATAATTAGGAAAATAGTAAATAAATATAAAGTATCAAGTTTTGATAGGGAAGATTTGTATCAAGCAGGATTATTAGGGCTTTTTAAAGCAATTAAAAATTATAAAGAAGAATATAATGCAAAACTTACTACTTATGCATTTAAGTATATAATTGGTGAAGTAAACAGAGAATATAAAAAGTTAAATTTATATGGAAGGGTTGATTATAATAAAATTAGAAGTTTTGTTTATTTGAATAATACCTTAACTCCAGAAGAAATCTGTAAAGAGTTAAATATAAGTATTGAAACGTTTTATGATGCAATGAGTAGAGTTGATCAGGTGATGTATTTAGAAGATGATACAAGAGATTCCATAGTTGATAATAAAGCATATATTGATTTAGAACTTGATAAAGATGAAGAATTATTATATCAGTATTATGTAGTTAGAAGATTTACTCAAACAGAGATCGCTAAACTTCTTAATGTTTCTCAATCAACAGTTTCAAGAAGTATAAAGAAATTAAAACTTAAGATTAAAGAACGAGCTTAAAGAATTACTTTAAGCTTCAGACTGTTGACAAACTATGTTTGTGAAAAAAGAAAAATTGAAATATCTGAAAAGGTATTTCAATTTTTTGTTTAAGATATTGAAAAAAGAAAAAACAAGCATATTAAGCTATACTTGCCAATTTA
>SVBG01000006.1 GCA_015059015.1 Erysipelotrichaceae bacterium | reverse complement strand
AAAATTAGAATTCTTTTCGTTATACATAAGTTGACCCTCTCTTTATATTATATATTATACCACTTTTGGTAATTATTTTCAAATATAAAAAAAAGTTGACAAACACTTAAGTTTGTCAACAGTCTGGGAGTTCATATGAACTCCCATTTTTATTTATTCAAATTATTTTCTACTAAAGATACAAATTCAGCAGATGCACATTTTACAACGTTACCTACTACTAATATACCCATATTTAATTCTTTTAATTTGTCAAAATCAACTTTATCAATATCTTTTACAGTAACATTTACTCTAGACATTTTAATTTCAATATTTTCAATATTTTCACTTCCACCAAAGTATACTTCATAATCAAATCCAGTTGTAGTGTGAAGTTTACGATTTCTTTTTACTTCTTTGATAATCTTTTTAATAAGTACAACAAATAATAAAATAATTACTGGTACAAAGATACATAATAATGGGAAAAGAATTGGAAATAATTGTGGTTGAATTTCTAAAAACATATGATACCTCCATTATTTAGACTAATAATAGTATATACTATTTTTGTATTTTTTTCAACTATTACAACTTTAACCTAGACACTTTTTTTATATTTTCATATTATATAGTGTAAGTGAGGTGAAATAAATGGCATGTATTGAAATTGCTAACACAACTTCTAACAACAACAATAATGGAAGCATCGCTGAATTACTAAGAAGAATTGATAAAATGCAACGTGATGCTATTGCTGCAAATGCAGTTGGTACTTGTAATACTTGTGTAATCGCACCTATATTTAATACTAAACCAATTGCAGTATATCTATGTAACGAAGCATTAACAGTTCCAATTGGTAATACAACAGAACTTTCTAATCGTTTTAGAGTTGAAGAAGTTAAAGGTGACATTGTTATACTTAGACTTTTATCTGTTGTCAATGATGAGTTAACTTGTACAACTTATACAGTTACAGTTAGAATCAATTGTATTTGTTGTGTTCAATGTTTTGACCCTATTACATGTGTTATTAATTGTGCTCTTGCTGCATAATTTACATTTGAAGGGTTATAAAATTTATTATAACCCTTCTGCCATTTATACTTACAAAAATAAGCTCCAAATGGAGCTTTTTTCTTATCCAAATGCAAGATCTAATACCATCATAATTATAAACCCCATAATAAAGCCAATACTAGTTAAACGCTTATGATAATCATGACCAAGTGAGATTATTTCATCTATTACAACAAATATCATAATAGCTGATGCAATTACAAGTACAAGTGGTAAAGCAAGTTCAATAACTGAAACTAATATTACACCAATTACTGCTGCAATTGGTTCAACTACTGCACTTATTGCGCCAATTAGAAATGCTTTATGCTTATTCATTCCTGTACTTCTTAGTGGAATACTTATTGCTGCTCCTTCTGGGAAGTTTTGTAGTCCTATTCCAACTGATAACATAATTGCTGAAATTAAACTTGAACTATCTATTCCAATTGATAACGATCCAAATGCAACACCTATTGCAAGACCTTCTGGAATATTGTGAATAATTACCGCAAGCACCATTAAGGTATTATTTTTATTTATTTCATCTATTGTTTCTTTTTTTGCAAGTAATAGATCTATTAATAAAATTATTACTACTCCTACTATAAAACCTATAATACATATTAACCATGGTTTATAATTTAAACTATTAGAAAAATCTATTGCTGGAAGTAATAAACTAAAAAAACTTGCTGCAACCATCACACCTCCACCAAAACCTAAGAATACCGCAACTAATGATTTTTTCCTAACATTTACGCTATATACCATAAGTGATCCGAGAATCGTTAAAATCCATGTAAAAATTCCTGCTAAGAAGCCATATAAAATATAATTCATTGATATCCCTCCATATTTATTATATTTTAGGAATAAAAAAAGGCATTTGAATAAGCCTAATCGCTTAACAAAGCCTTACAAATTTTATAAATATCTGTATTATCAATAACCTCAGGTAAGAAATATTGATTAATCTTATCATTGCCAAAATAAATATAATAAGGAACATCTACTAATGTATGACCATCATGAGTAATCAAATCCATACTATTAATTTGATCTTTTGTTTCACCATTATATGATAGCCCACCTGTTTCATGATTAGCAGCTACGATAATTGACACACCCTCATCATTTTTTAAAAGGTCATATGCATCTTTAATTGCTTTATCAAAATTATACAAGTACTTCATCATATCAAAAATATTGGCGTTATGACTCATTTTATCAATATGTCCACATTCAATAACTAAAAAATAACCATCAGGATAATTTGTTTCCATAAAATTAATTGCAGTATTAGTTAAAACATCTAAAGAAGGGATTGTTTCATTAGTCTTTTCTTCTTCTGCACTATTAAATACACCGAACACCTTATTTTTAGTAATATCTATTTTTGAGTGATTATTATAATATGAATATCCATTTGCTAATATCACTTCTTTATATGCACTATAAGCAGACTTACCACTACCTAAAAACAAATCAACATCACTTCTAATTTGGTCAACTATAATTTCATTAACATTCGCTTCATCAGTTGTATGAGATGAATACGCAGCAATAGTTTGACTATATAAAATATCAGTTGTAACAAGACCTACTCCTATCCCAATTGATTTAAGGTATTCTGTTATATTTGGTAATTCTTTAGTATTTAATGTAGATATTTCTTTGTTATGCACTTTTTTTCCCGTTGCAAAAGCAGTTGCGACAGAAGCACTATCAGTAGATTTTAATACATCTAGAGATGCAGTTGAAACATGCCCATGTTTTTTAAAACTAGTAAAAAACATTTCGCGTTCATAATATGCTTCTGTAGCTTTAATATGGTTATCACCCATACCATCACCAACAAATAAAATCACTTTATTTGCACCACCCATTAAATAATCAAAATTATAGCGTTCTGATAAATTTAATCGATGTAACCTTATTCCTCCTACAGTAATACCAAATACTACTGATACACTAATTATTAGTGCAAGCACTATTTTTAAAACTACTGATTTCCAAAATTTTCTCATAATATCAACTCTTTTTCTTAAAAATTTCTTGATAATTATCTTCAGTATATAACTTTATATCATTATCTTTAAATAACTTTGCAGTTATACCAAATCCATCAATAATGGTATTTGAAAATGTTCCATCATATATCTTACCAACACCACATGAAGGACTTCTTTGTTTAAGTATCGCAACTTTTATATTATGTTTTTTTGCGATATCAAGAGCAATATTTGCTCCTAAATTATAATTATCAGTGACATCAATATTTTCTTTATTAATAACTTTATCATTTACAATTTCAGAAGGAATTCTTGGAATACTTAACCCACCAAAAACCTCTGGACATATTTTAATAACAGTATATTCTTTTAAATCATTTATTAAATTACTTTTAAGATTATTTCCACCATTATATTTACAATTATCTCCAAGTAAACATGCACTAACCATAATTTTAGGGTTTAATATTAATTTATCAATTAAATTAGCTACTCCATCTTCTTCATTAGATAAAGTAATAAATTTTGCAATAGATTTTAATTTAGGGTTTGCATTAGAAACACAACATCCATTTTTAACAGCTTTGATCATTGCAATGTCATTTTCTTCATCACCTACTGCATAAACACATTCTTTATCAATATTTAATATTTCTGCAAGTCTATTTACTGCAACACCCTTATCAATAGTTTTATTATTAACTTCTAAGAAATCAAGTCCACTAAAAACAAAATTATATTTATTTAAAATTTCACTTGGAACTTTACTCTTAAACTCTAATAATTTTTCATGTGTCCCATTATATACTACTTTAACAATATTTTGAAACTCTTTTAAAGTTTCTTTTCCACCATCTATAATCTTTAAACGAGATTCTCCATTTAATATTGTAACATGCTCGTCTAAATGATCTGTAATAATATAATCTTTTTGATAAACAAGCATATTAACATCATATTTAATCGCTAAATCAATTAATTCAACTGCATGGCTATGTGGCATACTTTCTTCGTATAAAACATTACTACCATCAGTAGAAATAATCAAACCACCATTATTACAAATACAATATATTTTATCACTTATAATATCAAATGATTTTAATATTTTTGTTATTCTAAAGAAAGGTCTACCTGTTGCAATTACAAAATAATGTCCTTCATTAATCATCTCATGAACTTTATTAATTGTATATTCAGAAACTGTTTTATCATTTTTAAGTAATGTGCCATCCAAATCAGTTGCTAATAACTTATTCATGAAATGATTCCTCCTTTTTAACCTTGTTTTAAAATAATAAATATAATAGTATTACCTATAATAACTAAAAAGTTAACTACACATAAAATAATACCAATTAATCTAAAAGTTTTATTCCCTTTTAAAACTGTAAATAAACTAAATACCATACTTATAAGTACACATATTAATGAAATAATCATAAATATTATTCCAACAAGTATAATTCCAATTGATGCAAGTCCTTCAAAATTTTCTGCTGATGCTTGAAGTTCAAAATGGTCTTTTACCATAATGCCAAACATTATACAGCAAAATATTGAAGCTGTAGTTAAAATACTAGAAATAATACTTGGAATTAAACCTTTTTTAGGATTTTCAATTTTAATTTCTTCCACTATTAACCCTTTCTTCCTTTTCTTAACATTTCATGTTTAATATCCCATAATTTTTGAGATAAATCAAAATAATAAGTATGAGGATTATCAAATCGTTTTACTTCTTCCCAAAGACGTCCAATTTCCTTTGCTGAATGTTTTCTAATTTCTGGAAGTGATGGTAGATCATACACCAGTTCACCATTAATAAATACAGGAACTTGCAAAGGTTCAACATAAAAGTTTTCTACAGTTTTTCTTTTCCAAGTATAGTTAGGATCAAATATTTCATAAGGTTTAGTATCATCAATAACTTCATCATGTACACACATTACATCAGCTATTGCTTTATGAGTATCTCTTTCAAATAATCGATAGATTTTTTTATAATGTGGATTAGTAATTTTTGCTTCATTTTCACTAATTTTAATCTTAGGAATAATATTACCATCTTTATCTTCTATAGCAACAAGTTTATAAACTCCACCAAATACTGGATCACTACTTGCTGTAATTAGTCTTTCACCAACACCAAATGAATCAACACAAGCGTCTTGATTAATAAGTTCTGTAATCAATCTTTCATCAAGACCATTAGATACACAAATAGTTACCCAAGGAAGTCCAGCTTTTACAAACATATTATGTGCTTTTTTAGATAAATAAGCAATATCACCTGAATCAATTCTTATTCCTGCTTTTTTAATTCCCATTGGAAGTAAAATTTCTTTAATTGCTTTAATTGCATTTGGAACGCCTGATTTTAACACATCATATGTATCAACAAGAAGTACGACATTATTTGGATATAATTTACAATAGGTTTCAAATGCTTCATATTCTGTATCAAACATTTGTACCCATGAATGAGCCATAGTACCAAGAGCTGGAACACCAAATTGTTCATCTGCTATTGCACAAGCAGTTCCTGCAACACCTGCTATATAAGCACTTCTTGCACCAAGTATTGCAGCAGCAGTTCCTTGAGCACGACGACTACCAAATTCTAATACTGGACGTCCTTCAGCAGCTCTTACAATACGAGATGCTTTTGTTGCAATTAAAGATTGATGATTAATTGCTAGTAAAAGATAAGTTTCAATAAGTTGTGCTTCCATTGCTTTAGCACGAACTGTAAGAATAGGTTCATAAGGAAATACAGGAGTGCCTTCTTTAACAGCATAAATATCACCAGTGAATTTAAAATTTCTTAAATATTCTAAGAACTCTTCACAAAAAACACCTTTACTTCTTAAATATTCAATATCATCATCAAAGAAATGTAGATTTTGAATATATTCAACAACACTTTCTAGTCCTGCACAAATTACAAAACCACCTTTATCAGGATTCTTACGATAAAATAAATCAAAATAAGTAATAGTTTCTTTATAATCTGTCTGGAAATATCCATTTGCCATTGTTAATTCATAAAAATCGCATAATAAAGTATAATTATTTAAATCCATAACTAAAACCTTCTTTCTTATTTTTTAATTAAATCTGCAAGTACCCATAAGTACTTACCTGTTGTATGTCCCCAAATTTCTTTAAATACTGCATGATCTCTTACAGGCCAGTATGGAGTATCATTATCTCCTTTAGTCATAATCCCAACTGGTAAAGCACCAACCATTTGACGAGAAAATGCTACATATAAAGGATGATAATTATATCCACATCCATACATTGTGCTTGATGCAAAAGGATTTTTACCCATAACCCATTCAAGCTGGTCAATAGCTATTTGTTTTAGTTCTTCATCATTTAAAACTCTTGCAATAAGACTTATCGCTTTAGTTTTACTTAATAATGTAGCATGATATCCACGACGCTGAACAGCTACAGGGAAGATTCTTAAATAAACATTGTCAGCCAACTTTTTCCCACTTCTAGCTTGATTCTTTAGTATTTCCATACCTTCAGGAATCGTTCCATAACTTGATGGAATAGTAAATCTATCACTATTTAACTTATCTAATATATAAACATGACCAGGAACTAGTCCATATGGTTTAGTTAATATCATTGAATCAAGAACATATTCACGATATAGTTTTAAGCCATTTATCCAGTTATTATAATCCTCATGATTACTTGCTAATTCACATAGCATCGCAAGCCCTTGAACAGGAGATTGTTCATGTCCGCGATGTTCATATGTTAACATCCATTTATGTTCTTTATCTTCATAGAAGAAACCTTTTAAAGGAATATCCCAATCTGGATCAGTACTTTGCTGACAAGCAAGAATTACTTTTGCGTAACTTGCTGCAACATCAATATAATGTGAATCTTTAGTACATTTATATAACTCACAGGCTGCAATACATCCATGTCCACATACTTGAGAATCTATATTTGGTCCCCAACGTTTAGTATAAATACCTTTTTCATATCCATCTTTTGCAAATTCAAAATCTTCTTTAGCTGCTCTTAAACACCAATCTGCAAACACTTCATCTTCATCCTTATATGCAAGATAAGCTTTTGCAAGTGCAGCACTGGCACAAAAATTTTCAAATGGACCATTTTCTGCAAAATTACTATAAACAGTTTTATTATCAGGTTTTAATACATTCTTACGCCAAATTGAATATGTTATAGCAAGTGCTCTCATACCATCGCCAAATCTAGTTCTAAGTAGCCAAGTAATACCAACTCTTGCTTCTTCAAGCAATCTTTCATACATTAAATAATCTTTATCTTTTACCGCAAATGCTAAATCTATAATCGCATGAGCCATTTCAGCAGTTGGAATTTCAAATTGTGATACATCACCTGCATCATGCCAACCACCAAAATTAGGTACACTTGATCCATCTGGATGCAGCGTACGACAATTTAAATGACACGCACTATGAACACCAGCAATATCTTCACCACATCTAAGCAATCTTAAGAAATTAACACTCTTCCAAATTGATTCATCATAAGAATCATCACTAATTAAAAACTCACCAGTAATAATATCACCATATTTAATAACATATGTACCTTCATCAGTAACTTCACTAAAATCCATTTGATAAAAAACACCTAATTCAGTTTCTACTTTTTCAAAATCTTTAGAAAGAACAATATTATTATCTTTCAAAATTTCAAATTTATCACTAATTTTTTCACTTGTTAATGCTAGTTTTTTACTATCTTTAAAATACCCAGCATGACAATATGCAATACGATCACTTAAATCCCATCCTTCAACATAATCAGGCTCAACTAATTCTACATAAACACTATCAATAAAAATCTCATAAGATGGAAGTCCTTCAGGCGGAGTTCCCATAAGCCATGGACCAATAACAATTTCTTCACACTTATCTCTTTCAACATCTCCAACTTCAAAGAAACAATAATTCCACTTATTTGGATTTAAACTTGGTGAGTGATGTTCCATAGCTCCAACATTTCCAATACTAAATTGAAAATAATGATTTTGATATCCAGTACTTCTTATATAAATATTAAACGCAATACGGTTATATTTAGTTAAATCCATTCCACCTAACTTAATCCTAACACTTGGCCAAGGACGAGGAATTACATTTTCAATATCTGTTGATAAACTTAGTTTTAAACTACTATTAGATACTTCATTAGAAAGAGATAACTCTACACAAGAACTTGCAGTTACATTATCTAACGTATCACCATTATATAATAAAACTTTATCTAATACTTCTTTATTATTCCATCTATAAAGTGCAGAATTCTTTTCATCATCAAACATTTCTTTATGTACATATAATGATTTTTTTAATATATTTTCTACCTTTTTACTCATAAAAAATACTCTCCTATATTTATTATATCATATTTGACTATAAAATAAAACAAATAAGACAATAAAGAGTACTTCATTCTATTTAAAAAAGATATATGTCGAAAACTTTTTTAAAATAAAAAGAGCAATTTAAGGTAGTTTTGCGAATTATATAAATGAAGCGATTTGAAAGATATCGTAATAACAATATATAAACCAGGGGATATTCACTCTTCTTCTAAATATAACTCAATAAGGGGATATGTTAAGAGGAGGTGATGTTTTTTACTCTTTAACCAAAATAAAAATGCCTCCAAAGTAAATAGTGAATAATTTTATTTTTATTCACTGTCTACTTTAGAGACATCATACCACAATGACTATAAATAACATGGGACTTTTCTCACCAAAACTGAAGAAGAGTTTCATACGATTGAAACAAATTGCTTCGCTTATAGTATATCATAAATTTATATATTTGTAAATAGTTGTCTGAAACTTTTTAACTAAAACAATAATTAAACTTCTAATACTAAAAAACAATGGCATATAATTATCATTGGTTTAATTTTAATTACTTTCAACTTTAAAAGCCATAATAACTTAATAAAATTACCACAACACAAAGTTAAAGAAAAAGTGTAATACTTTTTGTAGAAATGATAATTTATAATCAATATATTCTAATTTTGTATATGAAGAATAAATATTATTTTTTGGTGAAGCAATAAATGCAAAAATCAAGCCTATTGTCTGAGTAACAAATAATATTGGAGCAAATAAAATTGTAAAAACTGTCCACCAACTAATGTAACCATTATAACCATCATTTGCATATTCACTTCCTTCTTGGTCAGTTTAATCGTCTAATTGAAGTTTTACAAATTTTTCATGATCATATATCCAATTATTTTTCACAGAATATATATTTCTATATTTATAATCTTTACGACGTTGACCGACCATTACTCCTTGTCCTCTAATTATACAAAGAAAAAAAGATAAAATTATAATCGGTATAGCAAACAAAATTATTAATACCATATCCTTTTTTAATATTTCATATACTACCCTTATCCAACAATAAGATAGTAAAAAAGATATAGGGATACAAACAAATACTTGCATAATAATATTTTTCCATTTTGACATATAAAAAACTCCTTAATAGTTAGAAATATTATATCGCAATAATTTCTTAGAGTAAAGGTTCTATCAAAAAAGTTAGAAAATTCTAACTTTTTTACTTTGTATAAATCATTAATCTTATATTTAATTTATTTGTTTCATTTAAGAAAGCATCAATTGCATGATACTGTGGATCAACAAAATGATAACCTGATGAACAAACGATAATTATATCAGCACCTAATTTTGCTGCAATAGGTACTGAAAATTCGGCATTTTGCACAGTTGTTAAAGAATTTTCTTCTTTAATTAGTTTATCTTTATTGAACCCTTTTTCAACTAAATAGTTATACATGCCTTCTGCTTCTGAAATGCCTGCTTTCTTATTTGGACTTCCACCTGTTAAGATAAAGTAATTTGGATTAAATTCTTTTTCAATTTCAAGAGCCATTTCTAATCTTTCTTCTTGTATCTTTGTAATTGTTCCATCATCATTTACACGATTTCCTAAAATAATTGCTACTATTTTACTCATTATTATCACCTATTTCTATATTTATATTATATTCATCCTCTATTAAAATATATTCAATATTGTGTTCTAAACAATTTCTTAAAGTATTTACATTTTCAACAATTAAATCTTCTTTTGTTATATCAGTATTTAGTCTTTGTTCAATTATATTTTCATATTTAATTATATCATTAAAATGATTTTCAATATAATCTTTAGTCATTACTAAAAAGAAACATCTAATATTTTTTAAATATTCTTCGGTAAAACTATCTTTATAATCATATGGAATATAACAACCTTCAACAATTAAATTTTGTTTATTTTCAATTGCTGTCTTAATCATTTCTGATACAATTGGCCATAAATAACCAGTTAAATCTTCATCACTACTATATGGAGTAAAACTTGTATTACCACTTCTAATTAACCCCATCTTTATATGATCAATTGATAAATATGGATAATTGTATTTTTCTAAAAGCTTTTGTGCAAGATTAGTTTTACCTGTATGTGTTGCACCTGAAATAATAATTACCATATAAACTCCTAATTAAATTCTACAGGTGATACACCTGTTGCGGTAAATTCACCATTTAGATACATTGAGATTGCTTCTACTGTTGCTTTTTGATAACCATATACACAAATATAATTTTTAACACTACTTCCATAAGATAAAATATCATAAGGAGTATCAAGCGCTATAACAATTACATTAGAATGTTTTGAACATAAATCTTTAACAAATTGTGCACTTCTTGAATAACTTGATGTTTTAACATTACTAAATGCAACAACTATTTGGTCATAGTTTGATACTGAATTTAAGATACTTGTTGAATCTGATGAACTTATATTAGTAGCGACGGTCTTATAAGTTACATTTAAATGACCATTATTTTTCAAATAATTAGCTGCATAATTTGCAAGAGAATTACTTTCTAATCCACTACCTAAACTATATGATGTAGTAGGTGAAATAATTAAAGTCTTTTTAGATTTATCAAGTCCATTAAAACTTCCCTTTACAAGTGTTAAAGACTCTTTTGCAAAAGTAAGATTAAGCTCTGCATGTTCTTCTAACATAGTTGATCTATTCATATCAGTAACTAAGTAATTATCAATAATTCCATATTTAAGTTTTGTAAGTAAAATTCTTCTAACTGATTCATTTATTCTTTCTTCAGTAATCTCATTATTATTTACAGCTTTAACAATTGCAGTATGTGCAGTTTTAGGATCAGAAAGTCCTGTATATAGAAGAATATCAACCCCAGCTTTTACTGCAAGTACACTTGATACATCTGGTGTTCCATAGTGTGATGCAATAGCTGCCATTCCCATACCATCTGTAACAATTAATCCTTCATAACCAAGTGTATTTCTAAGTAAACCTTGTAATACTTTTTCAGATAAAGTTGCAGGATAATCTTCATCAATTGCAGAGAATATGATATGTGTTGTCATAATCGCATCAGTTCCATTTGCAATAGCACTAATGAATGGAGCAAGTTCAATTTGATATAATTCTTCTAAGCTTGAAGTAATTTTAGGAAGTCCATAATGTGAATCAACTGATGTATTACCATGGCCAGGGAAATGCTTAGGGCAAGCAACAAGACCAGTTTCTTTAAAACCTTTAATTACATTATTTCCACATAATGCAACAGATACAGGATTTTCTGCATAGCTTCTAATACCAATAATTGGATTTTCTGGATTGTTATTAACATCAAGCACAGGGGCAAAATCCATATTAATACCATAACTTAATAACTCTTCTGCAACCGCAACACCTTCTAAATATGCATTATTATAATCTCCAGTAGCACACAAAGCCATTTGTGAAATAAAATGTGTTCCTCCATTTGTAAGTCTTGCAACTCTACCACCTTCTTGGTCAGTAGAAATGAATGCAGGAACCAAATTAGAGCTTACCATCTTATTTTGAATATCATTTGACATTTCCGCAAGCGTTTCAGGATTATTGCAGTTAGCACCCATATAAATTACATTACCAAAATTATAATTTTCAATAGCTGAACTAAGACTTGATGACATTGTTGTGCCAGAAAAACCTACAACAAACATTTGACCAACTTTTTGTGATAATGTCATTTTATTAATGATATTATTTATATAATCGATTTCTTCTTGACTATACTCTTCTTTATTAACTTTATTAACAGTTATTTCAAGTTCACCATAAACACTATTATCTATAACTGACGTTGCAATAACTTTTGCTGTACCTTTTTGAAGACCTAGCACAATTCCTTTATAAACAGTTAAAATCTCTGAATTAGATGTAGTCCATTTAACATTTTTATTAATACCACCGACAACACTTACACTTAAATTTGTATAACTACCTGCATCGATTAAATTTGCACCACTAACATTTATACTATCAGGAGCATCACTTTTAACTTCTACTTCAATTGACGATACAACATTTTTATCATAAACAGATGAAACATAAATTGTAGCTTTGCCACCTTTTAATGCATTTGCAACACCAAATCTATTGATAGAAATAATACTTGAGTCACTTGACGAATACGTAAATTCAGTATCTATATCTTCTGGGTCAGTGTATACATTAATAGTAAATCGATCACCTTTATTAACAATATTTGGTCCTTCTATAACAATAATAAAATCTTTTTCTAAAATCTTAACTTTCTTTAATTCATGCATTTCTCCATCAGTAGAACAAGCATAAATAATAACAGTTCCACGTTTAATTGCTTTTAAAGTCCCATCTTGTGAAATACTAGCAAGACTCTCATCACTTACTTTTAAAGTGTGTGGATATAAATCATTAAAGTTCTCTTTTTCTAACTTTATTTCCTCACCTACTTTAACTTCATCAGGGCCTATTAAACTTCCATTAAAACTATATTTAATCACTTCTACACTAAATGTAGTAACGCTATCATAAATTGATGCTGTTATTGTAACATTACCTCCACTTTTAGCTACTGCATTACCATCATCATCAATTTCTAAAATACTTAAATCACTTGATGTCCATTTTACTTTTTCATCAATACTAGACTCACAAATATATGTATATTCTTCATTTATATATAATAAATTCTTTCCAGTTATTACTAAATCAACTCTTGGATATGAAACTGTAACTTCAAAAGTAGATTCACTATTATAAATAGAAGCCTTAATAACACAAGTTCCTACATTTTTAGCAACTACTTTACCAGTTTCATCGATTTCTAAAATATCAGGATTGCTTGAGGTCCACTTAACCTTTTCATTTACTTCATTTGATAAAGCATAAGTATAAACATATTCTTCTTCTAAAACTAAAGTATTCTTACCATTAATACTAATATCAATATTAGGATAATTAACAGTTACAGAAAATTCAGATGTATTATTATAAATAGAGGCATTAATAACACAAGTACCTACATTTTTAGCAACTGCTTTACCATTTTCATCTATTTCTATAATATTAGAATCACTAGATGTCCAAATAACTTTTTCATCAACTTCTTTTGATAAATTACAAGTGTAAGTATATTCTTCACCATAATCTAATTGATTTTTACCAATTATAGTAATATCAATCGTAGGAGGAACTACCACTACAGTAAACGTAGAAGTATTACCATAAATTGATGCAGTAATATCAACACTTCCTTCTTTTTTAGCAAATGCATTACCATCATTATCTATTTCTAGAATCTCTGAGTTACTTGATGACCAAGTTACTTTTTCTTCTAAAACTTCTGATAAAGTACAAGTAAACTTATATTCTTCATTAAAATATAAATAATTCTTCCCGTGTATAATGATTTGAACAATAGGGTTAACTACAGTAATTTTCTTTTCAAAAATATTCTTTCCAACTTTTGCGTAAATAACTGCCTCACCAATTCCTTCTGCAATAACCATTCCATTTACTACACTTGCAATACTATTATCAGATGAAGACCATATAATATCATCTTTATCATAATTTTCTAACTTAAATAATGTAGAACTTTCTAATTCTATTTGGTCAATTCCACTAATGTAGGCATCTTTTGGAATGCAACCATAAATACAAATTGTTATTATAAATAACATTAAAATTAAAATTATTTTTTTCATAAAAACTCCTTGTTTCTTTAATTTTATTATACTATAAATTAACTATTTAGTCAAAGATAAAAAGAAACAGAATTAAATCTGTTTCTTATGTTATTTTTGTGATAATTTATATTTTATAAAATGATAAACTTATATCATTGAAAATAATAAAATCTAAAATCAGATATTAAATTTTTAGTACTTATCCACGAATAATATTCTAATTTATCTAATTCAAAATTATATTTAAATATAATTGAATGAAACTTAGACTTAGCTATAATAAACACCTTCTCATCTACTTCATATATATCACTTAGATCAAATATTCTCTTTTCATTTAGGAATTTTGCTTGTTCTATAGTTAAAAAATCTTCTTTTTTTAGTGTCTTAACTTCATTCGTATTTCTTGATTCGATTATATATTTAGTTGTATTGGAAGAGAAAGAATTTATTTCTTTTTCAAATTTATATTTACTTTTATTAACTAAATAATAGTTGTCGTAATCATTACTTACTTCCTTAACTTCTTTATTATCTAATAAGTAAATATAACTTTTTTCTAAAAAACTATAAAAAAATACATTTTCATCGAGCATTTCCATTTTAATTACTTTATTTTCGGATTTGAATGAAAATACATTTTCATAAGACTCAAATAAAATATCAACAATAATTAAATGAAATTCTTTCTCATAAGAATTTTTTCCTACTACATATAACTCATTATTTGAAAAATAAATAATACGATTAAGTTGTAAATTTAAACTTTCAAATTTACTGTTAAACAATTCTTTTACGTTAATTACTTGATTATCAATACATATAACATTTGTATAATCAGTAACTGCAACGCCTAAGCAACGATCATATGATGTCAAATACTCTTCAACTTGTTTATTAGAATAGCAAGAAGTTAAACAAAATATAATTATTATAAAATTTAAAAAGAAAAATAATTTAATAATTTTAATCACCTTTATAACCTCCATTAGCTAATAAATCCAATATAACAATTTCTATTGGTAATAAGAAAAAATAACTTATCTTCATAATATTCGAGCCAACTCCCATAATACCTCCACTATGATTATCACTAAAAATACTATTCCCAACATTTACACTTTTTGCATTTTGTATAGTACCAAAACTTATGTAATAAAGTAAATTATGTAATAACCATTCGTATTGTAATCCTATAGTCGTACCTTTAATCGTATCCTTAGTCGCTTTATTAAAATGATTTAAATAAATAGAATATGCAAGTCCTACACTTGTAGAAACTATTTTATACGAATCAACGATTTCAAGTGAACCATCTTCGACAATGATACGTTCATCAATATTTTTTTCAATTTGAACAACTTGATAAATATCATTTGTAATAACGGCACATACCTCAGCGCTTCCTGGAATTCCTAATCCTGCACCTACTAAATACCCCGCAATAGTCAAAAATTTCCCCCAATTCCAATTTCCATTAGGATCATAACCTGTAATCGGATTATTATTACAATACGTATATAAATTACATCCATTAACACTTGATGTATCTAAATATTCTATTTCATCTTGTGATATCCATCTTATTATTTCTGGACTATAGTATCTAGATTTGCAGTAGTAAAGATTAGTTTCTGTATCAAAATAATACCCCTTATATCTATATGGATTTATCTCTGCTATTTCACTTAATACATTTATATTTAAGATATTTCCATACGCATCATAGATGTATTCACCTACAATTAATCCATCAGAATTAATTATTTTTACTATTTCACCTGTTAGTGTTCTTTGATAATAATATGTTTCATTACCATAAATAAATCCAAGTAATAAGTTATTTTCATCATACAAGTATTGTATCTTTGAACTTTCATTTCCTAATACTTCTTCTTCTATTATAAGACCATTATATACTTTGTATAATGTAGTTGTTCCATTTACTACTTTTTTAATTCTTATTCCATCTGCATTATATTCATATGATATGTTATTATCTGTATTTATTAGTGATGTTAGGTTTCCATTTGTAAATGTTAGATTGTAATCTTTATATTTATTAGGATTACCATAATTATAACTTACTTGGTAAGTTACACCATCAACTGTATACGAAATAAGTTCATTATATGAATTATATATAAATGTTTGTGTGCTTGGTAAATTTGAATAAACACCAGTTTTAAGAGTTCTTTCAATACTTGTAATATTTCCATATAAATCATAATTATATGTACAATTATATATTATTGTTCCATTTTTTTCAACTGTTTCATTAATTAGTTCACCAAAATAATATGTGTATAAATATTTTCTATTATTCTCTGTATTAGAACTATCAGTATATTCTATACAAATAATATTTCCTGTATTATCATATGTGTAGTTATAAGTATATGTAGTATTATTGATAATAATTTCTTGTTTTCCAATTCTAGATGAAATTCCTTTATCACTTTCATCTACCTCATCCAATTCATTTAAAGTTAGATATAAATCAGGTGTTTCATAATAATCTTTTTCTATTAAGATTTTTTCTTCATTTATATTCTCTATATATGATTTTAATATTTTTTTATCTTCTTCAATTACTTCTTCTGGTTTTGTAAATAATGTATCATTAATTGTTAGTGATTTAAGTTCACTGTTTTTGTATGTATATTCTGTTGTTTGAATATTTCCATTAAAGCATCTATCTACTTTTGTAATTCTATTATTAGTATCATATTCAAAACTTACATAATCATATGTAGTATTATCAGATGTTATTGTTTCATCAAATATTCTTATTTCTTTTAGATTTCCATTTATATCATAAATATAATAATATGTTAAGTTTTCTAAACAATCTTGATAATATGTTAATGTTGAATTTTCATCATATTTATATATTGCTTGAGGGATAGATTTTAATATGTTATTTTCAAAGTAATTATATGTATATGATTCTATATTATAATTATTATCATATGAATATTCATAATATGTATAATCATATGAGTTTTCTGTTAATTTTCCATTTATTTCTTTTATTACAAGGCCTGTATTGATTCCATTAATATATAGATATTCATATTGTTTAATTACTAAGTCATTTAATCTTACGCTTGTTAACATATTAAATTCATCATAATCAAAATAATATACTCTATCATTTGTATTATTTAATAATATCATTATGATATTACCTTTTGTGTCATATTTATAATAAATAAATCTTGATGAAAATTCTATTTCTTTAGCGTTATATTCACTTTCTTCTTCATTTTCATCAAAGTTTGGATTAAGAATTGAGTTTGACATTTTAAATTGTTGTAAATTTCCATATTTATCATATGTGTATACATAATTTAATAAAGTTTCTTCATCAACTAGATAATGATCATAGTTAGTTGATGATTTAATTATGTTACCTGTATAATAATCATATTCATAATTTGTTGTGTTGCCAAATTCATCTGTATATGATAATTGATATTTATAATACTCATCATAGATCGCGGAAGTTGTATATCCATAATTATCATCATCTATAAAACTTGTATATATACTTCCTGATTCATCATTTTCTTTTTCAAAATCCATTGTTTTAAATGATGTTGTATTTGTAGTTGTCTCTTCAAATGATTCTAATACATATTCTTTTAACGTTCTTCCATTAATGTATGATTCATTAAAGTTAACGCTTGTATATGGTTCATTTAATTCATCGCCTACATTAGATGTTTTTATTTGATTTATTGTATATCCATCTTCATCGTATCCAATTGTTGTTTCATTTGTTCCTTCAGTTATTTTTGTTACTTTTCCAAGTTCATTATATTCATATGCTTTTCCATTTGTAACAGGAAGTAGTGTCACATTATCAACTGTTACAACATTTGGTGATTCATTAGATATTATAATCTTAATCTTATTATATGTAACTTCTTCTGTTTCTTCAGTTCCAGTAGGACTATCTACTTTTATACTACCAAGTGCAAATTGATCATATTTTACTCCACTAACGAATCTTAATGTATAATATTCTGTTGAATTAGAGTTTGTCGAATCATAGAAACGTACCTTTACTTTTAAATTTCCTGCTCCATTTTCATAATTTGAAAACGCATAAAGGGTAAATAAATCACCTGGTTTTGTATTATAATCAATAGTTTGAGTTGCGGTACCTTTTATACTAAATCTTAAATTACTAATTCCAAAGTTTTCATCTATTGTATATCTTTCTGTAATACTTGCGTAGTTTAGATTCCACCTTGTATCTACAGTATTATCACCAATAATACTAGGATTAATTTCAAATGAACTATTTTCTATTAAATTATAAGTTGATGTAATCGTTCCATTAGACACGCCAATATTATCAAAATATGCATAATCACCTATAGATAAACTTTCATTTTCATTTGTTGGTCTTATTCCACAAATGATTTCTACATATGTTGGATAGTTTACTGTAAATGTAGTTTCAACATATTCATACATCTTATTAGAAAATGTTTTTTCTTCATGCATAACTGCACCTTCATCATTACTTACTACTTTTATATAACCAACAAAATTATCATTGCTTAAGATACTTGATGATGTTTTAACTACTGATGTAAGTGTATAGTTACCTATTGGCATATATATTGTTTGTTTTGCGGAAAGTGTAGAATTATTTATTTCTTTTCCAAGTTTTAATGCTAAATTACCAAACGGTGATTCTTGTGTTAAATTATTTGATGTAATACTTAAATTATCACTTTTTTTCCAATAACATACATCTCCGCTTCCTGATGCATTTTCAAATCCTCCGTTAAGTACTGGATTGTTTGTTGTATTTACCGCATCACTAATGTGTGTTATTTGATTTTTTAAGTAATACTTTGGATTTAAACTTGCTAATTCATCCGCAAAATTTGCGTATGAATAATTTACTGCATATCCTTTACTATCAAGTACATTAATTGTATGATCAAAATAATCAAATAAATAAGTTCTAGAATAGCCTGTGTAATCAGTAAGCGTAGTTTGTTTATCTCCATATGTAAATGTCATTGCTTGTTTTAAGTCAGAACTACTTTCTAACTTATACTTATAATTAGATACTTTACCATCATAATAACTAAGTACTATTCCTGAATATGCATTAGGGTTTTCTTCATAAGATATATAATTCTTAGTAGAATACGCTTTAGTTAAATTATTATTACTATCATATTCATAATAGTTTTGATATTGTAAATACCTCAATGATATTCCTGCTACCCCTATTTCTTTATCATATTCAGAAAGGGTAGGATCATTTTCATTTTCTAAAAGTTCTTCTTCCATTTTAGCTATATTACCCTGATATTTTTTTATATTAACAAGATTATAACTATTATCATATGTATAAACAATTTTTATAAAATCTTCAAAACCATCTTTAATATCCTTTTGTACTTTCACATAATCAAGTAAAGTTTGGTTATTTACAGTTTTATATACTAAATTAATTCTTGCATCATCACAACTAACTAATGTAATTAAATTTCCAGTTAATTCATATTTTATCTCTTTTCTTAACTTTTCATCTTCTGAATCATAATTTAACATTATTTTATTAATAATATCATTAAAACCAAATTCTTTTTTAATTGATTCGGATATATAAGTATATCTATATCCATTTAACTCAATATATGAATTATTACCATCTTCTGATTTATAAGTATTTGTGTTTTCATCATAATAAAAATATTCATTATATCCTGTTCCATTTGTATAACATAGAATTTCATCATTCACTTCAGTAATTCTTTCATATAAACTAATATTCATTTTATTACCAAAACCTATATTACCAGACACACTTTGTGAATAATAATGGATTAAATTTAAATTATCATTATTATAACCTGTAATACCTAAATTAGAAAGACCAAGTGCATTATCTATATAAATGGTTCCTGCATTTCCCGCAGAGACTGATTCATATGTTCTATCACTAGATAAACCATCGTAATTACATGCTACGATATTTACTACTGGTAAATATGACCCACTAGATAATTGTGTTCCAAATAATTGTGTTGCTTCATTACCATAAAAATTCTCAGGAGATATTTCGAATGTTACTTTATTATGTATTAAAATATTATAATAGTTAGTTAAATCAATTGTATAATAACTATTTCCTGCATTTTCCATTTCTACTATAGACTTGTCCATAACATAACTTGTTGTACCATCAATATAATCGTAACTTTCTGTTTTAATTCTTCTTATAACAGCTTTATCTTGATAATTTGCGCTATAACCTTTTAATCTTACATATGCATAATCGATATCATATAATTCTTGAATTAACGCCAAATTAACTTCCATAATTCCATAATGTCCAATATTTTCAGTAAATCCTTCTGCTTCATTAATATACTTTATAAGTTTAAGTTGAGATGTTGCTTGACTACTTGAAAAACCTTTTTGAATTGTTTTTAACTTAATAACTGAATCACTTGAAGTTGATGCAGTATAAGATAAAACAGGATCTATTATAACAGGATATGTTGCAGATTTTAAATAGTCAACACTTGGTATAACTGTAAACGTATACTCATCAGATTTAGTTTCTTCAACTTTTAATTCTATATCTTCACTATAACTGTTGCTATCATCATACATAAAGTATGGTGATATTTCATATATAGTCTCATTTTCTTCATTAACAAATTCTATTGTTTTATCATTATACGAAAGAGTTAAACCATTTAATTTAATATTATAACTAAAACTAAAATTATCAACATATTCATTTAAAATAATATTTTCTTTAAATTTAGTTCCACTAGATTCTATTTTTAAATCAACATTATCAAAAATATCACTATATAAAACACTTCCACTTACATTTTTAAGTTCATTAATTTTATCAGTATTATTTTCACTATCAATTACTATTCCAGATGTTTTTGATATATCGTTATATGTTATTTCTAAAGAAAGAGAATTATCAAATGATAATTTAATTTTTTTATTTTCATGAAGTTTCTGTGGAAGCTTAACACTATATTTATTAATAATTTGTGAATACTCATTATTTTCTAAATTATATGATGCATCTACTTCTACATATTTTTCCCCATCATAATAATTTACCAAGTCATCATAATATGCATATTCTAACTTTCCATCAGTTCGTCTAAAGACTTTTAAATATTCTGTTCTTAAGTCTTCTACTTCATATAGTAGTCTAACATTATCTTCATCAACATTATTTACACTATTAATATTGATTTCTTCAAAATTACTTGTTGTACTTGCAAAAGCATAAAACGGAAATAAACTAATCGTTTGAATAAAAAATCCAAGCACTAAAGTAATAATAGTAGTTTTAAAGACTAATTTACATAAAAACTTTTTCATTTTCTATCCTCCTATTCAAAAAGCAGCCTATTTATAATTACTTAAATAGGCTGCTAATATTTTATTAAATTTTAACCTTAAGTAATTATAAAAAATTATCTAAGGGCTGTATCCCCACTAATATTTTACCATAATTTGGTATATTTTGTAAAGAGAAAAATATATTTATTTTCTATGACAAAAATGGTTTTATTATTCATTATAACTATAAAACTCTCTGTAAATAGAATTATATAATCTATATCCACCGACAAAGTTATATGCATCAAACCCATTTTGAACCAATATTCTTGTTGCAAGATAACTTCTTAAACCACTTTGACACATTACATAAATTTTCTTTGATTTATCCAATTCGTTAATTCTTTCTCTTAAATTATCAAGTGGAATATTTATAAAACCTTCTGCAAATCCTCTTCCATATTCTAAAGGAGTTCTTGTGTCTAATAATATAACATTAGGATCTTTTCTTAAATTATCAATATCTTCATAATAAAACTGTTTAACCAATCCATTTTCAATATTTTCAACAATAAACCCAGCTAAATTTATTGGATCTTTGGAACTTGAAAATGGTGGTGCATACGCAAGTTCTAAATATGCAAGATCAATTGCTTTCATTTTAGCTTTTATTGCAGTAGCAATTACATCAATACGTTTATCAACACCATCAGCTCCAATAAGCTGTGCACCAAGAATATTTAAACTAGATTTATTATATATTAACTTAATTGTTAAAACATTAGCATTAGGGTAATAACCTGCATGATTAAGTGGAGATAAAATTACTTTTTCGTACTTTATACCTTTATTAATACATTCTTTTTCATTAATACCAACAGATGCAACATTTAAATCAAATATTTTTAAAATAGATGTTCCAATAGATCCAGCATATGAACTATTTATTCCAAAAATATTATCAGCAGCAATTCTTCCTTGCTTACTAGCAGGACCGGCAAGTGAAATTAAAGAATTAGTATTAGATATTAAATTATTTACTTCTACAGCATCTCCTACTGCATAAATATCTTCAATAGAGGTTCTCATATATTCATCTACTTTAATACTGTCCTTTAAACCTAATTCTAAACCTACTTTTTTAGCAAGTATAGATTCAGGTTTAACTCCAACCGCAACAACTACAATATCAGATGCTATTTTTTCATTACTTAGAACAGTAATAACTTTATCATCATCTATAATAATATCTTCTACTTTTTGATCTAAATTTAATTTAATACCATTTTTTTTTAATGTAGTATGAACAAAGGATACAATATCTTTATCTAAAATCGATAGCACTTGATCATTAGCATCTATGACATTAACATCCATATTTAAATTTCTTAGATTTTCTGCAAGCTCAATTCCAATATACCCTGCACCTATAATTGCAGCACTTTTAATATTATTTTTATAAATATATGATTTAATTTTTTTGCTATCCTCAACTGTTCTTAAAGTAAATACTTTATCACTTTCTTTATAAAAAGAAGGAAGGATTGGTTTAGAACCTGTTGCTAGAATTAATTTATCGAAAGATTCAATAAATTCTTCATTAGTAATGAGATTTTTTACTAGAACTTCTTTTTTATTTTTATCTATATCAATTACTTCATGGTTTGTTCTAACATCAATATTAAATCTTCTTTTAAAAGACTCTGGTGTTTGAACAGTCAACTGATTATCATCAGTTATTACATCACCTATATAATAAGGAAGACCACAAGTTGCATAAGAAACAAAATTTGTTCTTTCAAAAATTATAATTTCACACTTTTCATCTAAACGTCTTAGTCTTGCAGCAGCAGATGCTCCTCCTGCAACACCACCAATTATTATTATTTTCATAATCACCACACCTTTTATTTTACATAAAATGGTCAGAATTTAATCTGACCACAATTTTTTTAATAGTTTTCTTTTCTTACTTCAAAGTAACTCTTTGGATGAGCACATACTGGACAAACTTCAGGAGCTTTTTTACCCATAACTAAATGACCACAGTTACGACATTCCCACATAGTTTCTTCAGCTTTTTCGAATACTTGTTGCATTTCTACATTATTAAGAAGTGCACGATATCTTTCTTCATGTGATTTTTCAATAGCAGCAACTGCTCTAAATTGATATGCAAGACGTGTAAATCCTTCTTCTTCTGCTTCTTTAGCAAATTTATCATACATATCTGTCCATTCGTAGTTTTCACCTTCAGCAGCAGCAAGTAAGTTTTGAGCTGTATTTCCAAGTTCACCTAATGCTTTAAACCACATTTTAGCATGTTCTTTTTCATTGTTAGCTGTTTGTTCAAAAATAGCAGCAATTTGTTCATACCCTTCTTTACGAGCTACGCTTGCGAAATAAGTATACTTATTTCTAGCTTGGCTTTCTCCTGCGAATGCAGTCATTAAGTTTTGTTCTGTTTTAGATCCTTTTAATTCCATTTTTTAAACCTCCATTAATAATTTTATGAAATTAATTTTAACCAATTTAAGATTGTTTGCAAGTATCGCAAACATAATGCATGTCAAGACTAAACGATGTAAGGGATAATTTTAATCTTTTTTCTAGCATTTCTTTTATTTCAGGGACATGTACATCCATGATATGTCCACAATAATCACACACTACATGTTCATGTGGAATTGTTACTTTATCAAATCTATCAGGGTTCCCTGGTGACTTTACTCTTGCAATATACTTTTCATTAACAAGTGCATTTAAGTTATTATAAATGGTTGCAAAAGCAATACTATTGATTCTATTTTTAGCTTCCATAAAAATCTCTTCAGCAGTTAAATGATGTTCTGACTCATTAATTATTGCAAGAACTAACTTTCTTTGCTTAGTCATTTTAATATACATGCTCCTTTCATTATTTTTTAGAATTATTCTTATTCTAAGAATATTATATATTAATTTTATAATTATTTCAAATATAATGCTTATTTTTCTATAAAATTCTTACTATAAATATTTGCAGTTTCTTTACCTACAATCTCAAACATACATTTAATAATAAACTGTGAAAGTGATGTAATAGATAAATCGTTAGTTCCTTTTTTTATCCAATATATTGGTGTTACAACACTTTGTATTTTAAATGCTGCATTAATAAATCCAATCGTTATTCTAACACTTCTTAAGTTATATACTTTCATAACTTTACCACCAAATAAAACAAGATCTTTTATAGTTGAAACTTTTAATTTTTCTAAATTTGGTATGCCTATATCATAAACTACATTAGAAAGTAGACTAATTATTTCTCTAATAAGTAAAAATAACTCTTCAATGGTAAGTTCAAAAAGTGGATTTTTACTATCAGGATAATAGATACTTGCAACTTCTTCTACAAGCCACATTAACTCATCTACAAGCGAAATTAATGAATCTCTATCACTAATTCCAAGATTATTTTCTGCAAGCATCTTATAATCAACTTTTCTCTTCATATTAATAATTCCAAATAATAGTTTAACATTAGTGCGTCTTGCAGCAAGATGATAACTATAAACATTATTAATTTTATCATTAATTAGTTTTCTCTCTTCATTATTGATATTTGAGAAACCTTTATTAATATGTTTTAAAACAAATGATCTTTTTCTTTTTATAAATATGAAAGCACCCCATACTATACCAATAAATACACCAAAACAAAGAAGTATTATATCTGTAAATGTAAAAGTCATTATTTGCTACCCCCTACATTACTATATACTAGAATTGCTTCTTCTGCAATTTCATCTATTAAATCTAATACTTTTTGATTAATATAATTATCTAACAGAAAATATTTCTTTTCCTCTTTTGTATCAGTTTTATCATTCTTTTTAGGCTTATTTTTCATATTATCAAGTTGTTCCACAATATAAGATATTTTTACTTTTTTAACATCAATAGATAAATAATCCTCTTTTTCTTTTTTGAATATTCTTGAAAAAAATCCTCTAATATTTTTAACACTAGCATATGATGCCCAAGCAATTTTAAATACTGAACTAGCTATAATATCATTAACCATATTTTCAACTTTATCAACAACTCTATTTGTAAGGTTAAGTAAATTTTCAAAACTAACTTCTAATATTGGTTCTTTAGAAGAAGGATAATAAAGACATGCAATATCTTTAATAAGTGGTAATGATATATCTTTTAAACCATTAATTCTTTTTGTAAATAATTTATTAGCATACTCAATTAAATATAATTCTTTATATTTATTAACAACATCAATGGGATTAGATATTGGTTGATTAATAACAGTATTATTATTTTTCTTAAGTCTTGTTCTTTTGTGAATAAAGCTAACAATCAAATATATAAGCATTACTATTAATATTCCAATAATTATACCACCAATAAAAACTAATACTTTATATATTGTAGTAGATAATAAGTCTTTAAAACTAAATAAAAACATATTATACACCACCTTCATCGATTATTTGTTTAGCTTCTTTAATTGATTCTTGATAAATTTCATTTTCTATTTCTTCTATATTTTTTCCAGTATTATTAACTTTAAACTCATTATATAAATATTTTCTTGTAACAACACCAATTCTAGCTGTTAAAAATCCATTTGCAGCACCTTCCATAATAGCAGCAATCGGTTTACCAATTGCAGGTATGTCTTTAAAGAATTTACTACACGCATTAACTAACCATTCAGCAATATTTGCAGATTCAATTGAATATGCAATTAGTGCATTTCTAAAAACTTTAAACATAAGTTTCCCAAGTTTTGTATATGATGGACGATAACCACATTTAACTACAATCTGCATAATCATTCTAATGTTACTAATTATTGTAGTTGCGGCATCAAAAGCATTATTCTTAGAAATACCAGTTGAACATGCTACTTTAACACTAGTTGCCCAAATAATTTTATTAATATCTTTCTTTATGTATTTATCATAAATAAAATTAAGCCTATCTCTTAATTCATATCTATTTTTCATTACCATTCTAAGCTTATCTTTTTCTTCTTTTGGAACACAATTATTTCCTTTTATAATATTTTTAGCAACACTTTTTAAAGTACGATAATTCTTTCTATTTAAATATTCTTTATTTTTACTTGCATCAAGTGTAAAAGATGGACTAAATAATAATTTAAACAATGGAATAATAATAAAGAATAAAATTAATAAAAGTAATATAGTTAAAACACCATATCCAAAATATTCATTAATTTTATATGCTTTATCATATATATCGATAATACAACTAGTTACAATTATCACCATTATAACAAAAGATGCTATACCAATTGTTATCCATATTCTTTTATTCTCACGTTTAATTAATCTGCTTTCAACTTCACCATTACCTATTTGTTTGAGTTCATGTTGTTTTGTTTTTTTAGTTTTCTTTTTAAATAGGTTCATGTTCTCCTCCTAGTAATTTTTTTGTTTTCTTATCATTTTAAATGTTTCTTTTTCTCCATGATCTTTTAAATATTCAAGCCAAGTTCTAAGAAGTTCAGCAGTTTCGGGATGCATTAAATCTTTTGCTCGTTTAACTGTAAAATAATCAAGTGCTGCAGAATCAGTATATTTCTTTCCTAAATATATCTTACTTGCTGCAACACGATCACAAAACATTTCCTTAACATATTTAATTGGCATTTTAACAGATTTATATACATGATCTTTCATATCTAAATCATTCCAATATTCAAAATGATGTTTATTTCTTCCTTTATGATGTATCCAAGCTGTTGACATTCCTTTCTCTTCACGCTCTGCATCATTAGGACTACGTGTTCCTTGATAATATTTTACTCCAATAAAAAACTCTGTTGGATGGTATTTTGATAAATCATGAACAAGTCCTTGAAAAAATATTCCTGCTTTTATTGCGTGAATAAAAACTTTAAAACGATGTTTATTCACTGTATGCAAATGTCTAAAAAAATTAATAAACTTCATAACATCCTCACTTAATTAAAATTTCATTGCAATTAAAATATATTAATCCTTCATTTGTATCTAAACAAATTAAATTATTGACATAAGTTGTATTATAAATGTTCCTTATCTTATATATACAATCACAACTTAACTCTGTAATACTTTTAAAAGTATAGACATTTTCAACATCTATAAATTCATTTTCACGAATATTATTACCCATAGCAAAACTATTTACACTAGATATAGTTTTAATAATTAAATCATTATCAATTTTATTAATACTTTTTACAATACTTTCTTCTATTTTAAATAATCTTATAAATACTTCTTTTTTCATATATTTATTATACACTATTTTTTTAATTAAAGTTATTTTTTTAGTAAAAAAAGAAATCTCCATATTTATTAAAAATATAGAGATTTAAATTTAATTTACTCACAATTATAACCAAATTCAGTTAAACTAATATTAATCTTTTCAGTTATAACATCATTAAATTTTTGTAATAAATTATAATTTTGACTAACAACTTTTGTAGTTATTTTTTCAGTAGTTTGAGTATTATATCCACGATATAATTCATATTCACCTACATAACCTATATTAAATAATGCTCTTTCGCATTTCATTATTGCATAGAAATCTGGACGTTTTCCAGAATAATATTGAATTTTATAACATGCGTTTAAAGTATCACTAGTTTCAGTTATCTTTATATATGACATATGTGCAACTTTCTCTACCATTGTTAAATGAACTAATCTTAATTCATCAATCCAATAATACGCATATAACATTGAATCTTCTGTTTCTTCTAAAATATATCTATATCCAATAGAATTTAGGTGTTTTTCATAAATAAAAGTACCTTCAAAGATAACAAATTTCATCACTTCTTCAAGACGAGTAAGCGTATGACCATCTTGTAGAAACTCTGTTTGTGGCATTTCATATAAAGATAAATCAATTCCATCTAATGAACTATCTTGTTTTTTATCATCATCATTGTTATTTGTTGAATTATCACATGAACAAATACATAACGAAAAGACTAACATGAATATTATTAAAACTATTTTTTTCATAAATCACCTATTTACTTTTTGAAAGTACTTTCACTATTAAATTTTTATGAGCTTTCATAGCTCCAACAGGACAAAATTCCTGACAACAAAAACATCTGATACATTTAGATCTATCAATAATTGGTTTTTTATTTTTCATAACTATTGCTTTAACAGGACAAATGTTTGCACATTTTTTACAACCAATACATTCTTTCTTTTTAACCTTAGGTTTAACAGTTAAAACTTTTGCAATAATAGGATTAATAATTTTCCCAATAGGACCTTTAAATTTTTCTGAAAATTCCATACTTTTACCTGGTAAAATATTTTTAAAGTCATTTACAATTATATCATCAATTGTTTCATTTAAATTAATATCATCAAACTTAGTAGTTTTACCTCTTTTAATTGACTCGGTAATTGTATACACATTATCAATATCTAAAGCTATTATTTTAGCACAAACTACATCCAAAGGATATGGAGTCTTAGCTGCAAGGATTACTCCAACTAGCCTTGGATCACCTTGAGTAGGACCATTTCCTTCCATTCCGATAATACCATCTACAAGATTTAACTTACATTCAAATACTTCATTTAAATCAATTAACATATTCGCAAAGTCTATATGGCTTGGGTATCGATAATGATATTCTGGTTTTAAAACACCTGGTACAACACCAAACATATTTTTAACACTTGCAGAAAGAGCCATCATCCCATGTGATTTTAGTTTTGAAAAATTTATTAAAACATCTTGATCTAGTAACCAATTAGACACATCTAGTGTTTTAACTACTTGTTTATCTACTTTTATTTTTGATGTAGAAACATCATAATTAAGTTTTGCTCCTACTTCTTCACAAAGATGCATTCCTGTTCCTTTATAAACACTTTTTAATACACCTTCAGTGAAAAGTCCTCCTGGACTATCTCCTATTGTAACAATAGCACCACGATCAATTAATAGTTTGCAAAGACGTGCAACAAGTAATGGATGAGTAGTAGCTGCTTTATCAGTATGAAAATTTCCAACTAAATTTACTTTAATCCCTATTTTCATACCTTCTTTTACAAAATCTAATAACCCATTTTTTACAAGTATTTCATCATACGCTTGATCAATTAGTGTTTCATCATACTTATTACATTTATAAACATATACATTATTATTCATAAATCACCTAATATTTAACAAATTGTGAATTATATAGGTTTGCATAGAAACCTTGCTGTTTTAATAACTCTTCATGAGTTCCTGTTTCTATAACATTACCATTATTCATTACTAATATTATATCAGCTTCTTTAATTGTAGAAAGCCTATGTGCAACAATAAATGTTGTTTTTCCCTTCATAAGCGTATTAAATGCTTCTTGAATCTTGATTTCCGTTCTTGTATCAATAGATGATGTTGCTTCATCAAGAATTAACATTGGTGGAAGACAAAGCATTATTCTTGCAATACATAGTAATTGTTTTTGTCCTACAGATAAACTACCATCATCAGAAAGAATTGTATCATATCCATTTGGAAGTCTTTTAATAAAACTATGACAATGAGCTTTCTGACAAGCATCAATAATTTCATCTAAACTTGCATCAGGTTTACCAAGTGATATATTTTCTCTTACACTGGCACGTTTAACCCATGTATCTTGTAGGACCATACCATAAGAATCTCTAAGACTCATTCTAGTAATCTCTTTAATTTCTTTATCTTCTAATTTTATTTCTCCACTAGATACGTCATAAAATCTCATTAATAAGTTAATCAAAGTAGTCTTACCACAACCAGTAGGTCCAACTATCGCAACTTTCATACCAGGTTTTACAACTAGATTAAAATCTTCGATTAATTTTTGATCTTCACGATATGAAAAATAAACGTGGTTAAGTGTAACATTACCAACTACATTAGTTAACACTACATTGTTTTTATCACTAACTTCTTCAGTTTCATCTAATAAATTAAACACTCTTGCAGCACAAGCAAACGCATTTTGAAGTTCAGTTATAACACTAGAGATTTCATTAAATGGCTTAGTATATTGATTTGCATAACTTAAAAAACTTGATAGACTTCCTACTGTTAGTGCAAGAGCAGCATTAACTGGACTAATAACAAATAATGCACCAAATAACGCAACAAGTGCATAAACAACAGAATTTACAAATCTTGTACATGGATTAGTAAGTGATGAAAAGAATGTAGCTTTTAATGAACATTTTTCTAATTCATTATTAATCTTTTCAAATTTTTCAACATTTTCATCTTCATGATTATATGCTTTAACAACCTTTAAATTACTAATCATTTCATCAATAAAACCAGTTTGAACTGCTCTTATTTCAGATTGAGCTTTAAACATCGTATAAGTTTTAGTTGCAATGAACTTGGCTACAAATAAAGATAGCGGAGTAACAACTACAACAACAAGTGCAATAATCCAGTTAATATACATCATAAAACAAATTGTTCCAATAATTGTTACAATACTAGAAAATGCTTGTGTAAGACCAAGTAACAATCCTTCTGTAAATTGATCAGTATCATTAATTATTATACTTACTAATTCACCATGTGAATGAGCATCTAAATATTTAAGTGGTAATTTTTGAATTTTAACAAAACTTTCAAATCTAATTCTTTTATTAATACGATAAGCTACATAATTATTAATTGTCATCATTAACCACTGTAAAATGCCAATAACTAATATAATAATAAAGATTTTAAACAAAATATCTTTCAATCCATTAAAATCTACATTACCTTTATCAATAATTAAATCTATCGCATTACCAAATAAGATTGGAACATAAATAGTAAGCACAACTGATAAAACAGCAAGTATTAAAGTTATGCTTAAACTTACAATGTTCTTGTTTAAATATTTTAATAATCTTTTAATAACATTTTTATTCATCTTTATTATCCTCCTTCTTAAATTGAGAATAATAAATTTCTTGATATATAGAATTATTATTTAATAACTCATCATGACTACCTATACCAACTAATTTACCATCATCTAACACTAATATCTTATCCGCATTTTGAATAGAAGCAGTACGCTGAGATACAATAAACACCGTTGGATTATAATCAAGTTTTTTAATTGCTTTTCTTAAAGCCGCATCAGTTGCAAAATCAAGTGCTGATGCAGAATCATCTAATATTAATACCTCAGGGCGCTTTACAATAGCACGAGCAAGTGCAAGACGTTGACGTTGCCCACCTGAAAAATTCTTACCACCTTGTGATACTATAGAATCTAACCCTTCTTCTTTTTTGGATAATATATCTAATCCTTGAGCAATTTCTAATGCTTTTATAATTTCTTCATCAGTAGCATCATTATTCCCCCATTTAATATTATCACGAATTGTACCTTTAAATAAAACAGACTTCTGCATTACAATACTAATTCTTTCTCTTAATTCTTTTGGATGATATGATTCAATCGGTAAATGATCAAAATAAATATTTCCACTAGATACATCATAAAATCTAAGTAATAAATTTATTAAACTACTCTTACCACTACCTGTACCACCAATAATACCTATTGTTTCGCCCTTATTCACATCAAATGAAATATTTTCAAGCGATTCTTCTTTTGCACCACGATATTTCATTGATACTGATTTATAACTAATATACTTATCACTAACCATGTCATTATTTTTATCTACATAGATACTTGTATCCATTTCAATAATCTTAGAAATTCGTTTCCCACATGAAACTGACTTAGTCATTGTAATAATTAAACTAGCAAGTTTAATTAGCTCAACTAAGATTTGTGACATATAATTGTATAACGCAATAACTTCACCTTGAGTAAGTATTCCACTATCTACTTTTAACGCACCAGTATAAATAAGAACAATGATTGCAGTATTAACTATAATAAAAGTAAGTGGATTAAGTAAATTAGAAATATTACCTACTCTATTTTGTGAACGTTCCAACTTTTTAATAGAACCTGAGTACTTTTCAATTTCTTCTTTTTCTGAAGTAAATGCTCTAATCACACGAACACCACTTAAATTTTCTTTAGTTTGTGAAAGAACATTATCTAAGTTTTCTTGAACACGTCTATGTAGTGGCATTGTAAGAAGCATTATACCAAATACTACAACTGATAAAACAGCAATGCTAATAAAGAAAATACCTGATATACTAGGATCAATAAAATAAGCCATAATTGCTGCACCAAATACAACAAAGGGTGATCTTAAAAATAATCTTAAAGTAAGATTAATCCCAGTTTGAACTTGATTTACATCTGATGTCATTCTAGTAATAATACTTGAAGTTCCTAAATTATCAATATCACTAAAAGATAACTCTTGAATCTTTTTAAATAAATCAAGTTTCAATTTTGTACTAAAACCAACAGCAGTCTTTGCAGCAAAATATTGTCCTAGTACAGATAAAATAAGTCCAACAACTCCACAAGATATCATAACGATAATCATCTTAATAACATAAGACTTATCAGATAACCCTATCCCATTATCAATAATTGATGCAACCACTAAAGGAATAAATAATTCAAGTAGTGCTTCTAATAATTTAAATAACGGAGCAAAAATTGTTTCTTTAATATATGATTTAAAGTACTTAAATAATTTTCTCATACTTCAACCTCCGATTAAGATAATAAATCCAATATAATTTCAGGTATTATTTCATATCTTGTCCTATGATATAATTTCATATCATCATCAGTTCTACCTGAAATTAATGATTTATTTAATATTGTATTATCTGATACAGCAAGTAATGCAACACATTCTATTTCTGCAACTTGACATGAACTAAATAAAGCTGATGTTTCCATTTCAATTGCCTTACAACCTAAATCTAATATTTCATCAATATGAGCAAATTGCCCAACAATTGTATCTACACTATAAACTTTAATATCTTTATAATTTATATTTTCATTTTTTAAATAATTTGTTGTAGCATCATATAATTCTTTTGTTGGATAATATTCTTTATGTAATGATTTCTTGTTAATTGTTTCATACATATAACTGGAAAATGCTTCTCCAGAAACACTTATTGATGGTATAACTAACTCACCAATATTAACATCATTTGATATTGATCCGACTGAACCTACAAATATTATTCTTTTACATTTAGTAAATGATAAAAGCAATACAGTTTCACCTACGTTGGTTGCTCCAACATAACTTCTTATATGAAGAAATGACTTATTATTATAAGTTATCCTATGTACATCTGGAAATTCGTCACTTAATAATTCTATCTTACAATCATAATTATTATATAGTTTATTAGGATGCCACCAAGGAGCAAGGACAACTACTTCAGTTACATCTTCTTCAGTTATACCAAGTCTTTTAACCAATTTAGAACTATCTCCGTATTCATCAATAAACTCTTTTAATTGTTCTTTTGTAATCATTGTAATCTTCCTCCTTAAATAATTTTCTAATTCATACTTATAACCGTCACTTTAGTTTATTATGACAGTTATTACGACAAATAAATTTAATGTTTAATTAAATTGAAGATTATTTCTTATAAATTCTGCTATGCTGGTGTGAGACTGATGAAAAGTCTCTACTTATAAAAATTAAATTTATCAAAAGTTATAACCTCAGATATAAATTCTTTACTTTGAGTTAAAGCAAGATTTAACATAACGTTTTGAGGTTTATTTATTTTTTAAATAATAACCACCATTTCTTCTAGATCCTCTAAACTCACATATATCTATTAATTTTCTTTTTAATGAATTTTTTACCATATCAATCGTTACATTATTAAATATATGAGTTAATTCTTCTAAAATTTGTTTCGCATTCAACCCAGGTTTTTCATTAATTATTCTTACTATACTTAAATCAAAATCTGATAACTCAACTTTTTTAGAAAGATTTATTGGGTCATTTATTGGGTCATTTATTGGGTCATTTATTGGGTCATTTATTGGGTCAAAATTCATATTTGGCATTTTTAGGATAAAAAAACTTTCACTAGGAAGAAACTCTGGTTGTCTCACACTATTTTCATAAGCATGTAGAATTCTTGGTATTCCTGTCCCAAAATTTTCTATATATTGTAATTTACTTAAAATATTCACAAGTCCGGGATTTCTGTAAGTTTGTACTCCGTCAAAGATTTGCTCAAGTGTTGCTTGAAATATACCACCAGGATTAGTAATTTTAACTTTATCCTCATAAAATTCAATTTTTATATTAGACCTTATAAAATAATTAGCATGAGCAAATGCATTTAAAATAGCTTCACGTAAACTAGCACCTGGATAAGAAATTGTTTCTATTCTTTTCCACGAAGTGTTATCTATTATAGCTGAAATATCATTATAATTTGTTGCATTCTCTAAAGTTAGGTCCAAACATTTTAATAATGATCCTTTAAATTCTTTTTTTACTAAAAAGTTTAAATTTTTATCATATTTTGCAAATTTAACTATTATGGGTGATTGATCAGATAATAATAAGCCTAAATTAGTATATTTATTTTCTTTGTTTAATAATCCTAATGATTTAAGATTTCTTTCTTCATGTTGAATATCATTTTCATCACAAATTTGTATAAAATATTTAAATGTCAAATCTTGCTCTTCAGATATATCACTTTCAAATCTATAATCCTTAGATTCCATAATCATTAATAATATTTCACTATCATTAGCTTTTCTTACACTAGAACCAACACGTTTAAACACGCCGCTAGGTTTTGGTCCTTTTTCTTTAAGATAATAAGGTTTATCATCACCTTTTGATACTTCTATAACAAAAACATTATCTTTATTAAAATAATAATTTACTAATGAAGAAGGAATAGGATAAATAGCATCTTGAATCCAATTCGACAATTTAAGTTCTAATGAATCTCTTTCTTGTCTATTTGATATACCAACAACACTTCCATCGTCATCAACACCAACATAAATAACACCACCATCAGTATTTAAAAAAGCAATTATTTCTTTTTTCACATTATCAATTAATTCTATTTTTAACTCAGTCTTATTTGACTCACTATACATATTATTTCTCCTTTTTTATTGGGTCATTTATATTAATATTATATCACGAAATGACCCAATTATTCAATGAAAATGTAAAATAAAGTTTGAGAATACATGTTGTGAAAACACAATAGTATAAAGTAATTAATTATTTTTCTAAAGTATATAATTTTTATTTGTAACAAAAAGAAATGTGCATTTTTTGCACATTACTAATTCATATAAATATCCTCAATGCATGTTATTTAACACATATGGGGTTTATTTTATTCTATCATTTGTTTACTTTCTTCTAATGATTCGTTAATATTTAAGTTTTCTACCATTTTTCTTCGTGCAATAAGTGCTAATTCATGAGTAGATAAATCTTTTAAATCTTCATATTCTATTACATCTACAATATTAAATTCCATAATTGTTTTCTTAAATGGGAAGTTTTTAAATACTTTATCAGCGTTAGTAATAGTACAAATTACTAATGGACATTTAGCCTTAGAAGCTATTTTAAAACATCCTGATTTAAAAGGTAATAATCCTTCGCCTTTATTTCTTGTTCCTTCAGGACAGATACCAATACTATATGTATCTTCTTCAATATATTTAATACATTTAAGGATTGTTTTTAGAGCATTACGATTATTTTCTCTATCTATTGCAAGGTGCCCCATTCCCTTTATCCATGGTCCTGCAATTGGAAGAGTAAAGTTTTCTGGTTTTGATACCGCAACAAATTTTTCTTTCCTAAATGTATGACATAAAAGTACTGCATCAAATATTCCTCGATGGTTAGCAACAATTAAGAACTTCGTATCTTTAGGAAGTTTTTCAAGTCCTGAATATTTTACCTTAACTCCAACTATATCAATTATAAATTCCACACCCAAATCAAATATTTTTTTTCTAACAGTTGGAATATTTTCATAAACTTCTTTTCTAAATGTAAATGATAGAGTAACAAATAATAGCACAATTAATAATAATACTGCTATTAAACTTAAAATAAAAGTTAGTAATATTATTATAAAGAATGTAAGTGAAAATACTTCAATATCATCATTTGGTATTATTATTATACATGACACAACTATAGTAATTACTGAAGCTAATATGATATTTAGTTTTTTTAACATAATGCTCACCTCTAATACTAATTATATCATTTTTTATTAAAAAAATAAAAATAAATAACCTCTAGAAATTAATCTAGAGGTTACTTGTTATTCAAAGTCTTGTACATTAATCCAAGAAAGTAATAATTCTCTTTCTTCAGGAACATTTTTTACACTTTGACTTGCTGCTACAATTGGAAGCCATCTTTGGATATTTCTTGTTGGAATACCTGATAAATTACAATACATTTCTAAATATTGATTTGCAGTATCAAAATCATTGTCTAAACAATATGTAAGATATGTTCTAGCTGCATCACAACATGGAGCACCTTGAGTAGCATGAGCCCAGTCAAGAATATATAATGTTCCATCTTCTTTTAAAATAATATTCGATGGAATAAAGTCTCCATGACATAATTGATTTTGACGTGCAATACCTTCTAATCTAGTTCTTAGTTCATATTTTGTTGCGGAATCAATATTAGCAAGTTCAATTTTATTAGTCATTTTATCTTTCAATTTAGTAAGTAACGTACATTTATTTTTACATACTTCAATTTGAAGTTTAACAAACATTTCCATATATTTTTCTTTATCTTCTGGAAATTCATCCATTAATTGTTGTAATGTTTTACCTTCAATAAATTCAGTTACAATTACCCATTCACCATCAGTTGTTTGTGAAACTTCTAAAATTTTAGGAATATTAAGCCCTGTAGTTTCAACACGTGCTTGGTTAAGTGCTTCATTTAATACATCTGTTTTAGAGTAATCAGAGTTAAATACTTTCATAACACGATCGCCATCGCGATAGATTTTCTTATTTTTTCTTACTGCAATAACACTATTAAAATTAAATTGACTCATTATTTAACCTCCTTATTATTGTAGTATGCATTTAGATACATCTCTCTTATTTCACTCATAAGTGGATATCGTGGATTAGCACCTGTACATTGATCATCAAATGCTTGTTCTACCATTTCATCAAGTGTAGCAAGGAACTTTTCCTCATCAGGAACATAATCTTTAATTGATGATTTAATTCCAACTTTAGCTTTAAGATCATTAATTGCTTTAATAAGGTTTTCCATTGAATCTTCTTTAGTTTTACCTTTTAGACCTAAAATTTCTGCAACATCTTCATACTTTTCAATTGTATGAGGATGTGTATATTGAGGGAATGTTCCCATCTTAACCGGAGCTAAACTTGAATTAAATCTAATAACTTCTTCAATCATTAATGCATTTGCAACACCATGAGGAAGATTATGGAAAGCACCTAGTTTATGAGCCATAGAGTGACATACTCCTAAGAATGCATTTGCAAAAGCCATACCTGCCATTGTAGCCGCATTAGCCATCTTTTCTCTTGCTTCATAGTCTTTTTGACCATCATCATAACAACGTGGTAAATACTTAAAGATATTTATGATTGCTTCTTTTGCAAGACTATCTGTATAATCAGTTGCAAGCATTGATGCAATTGCTTCTAATGCGTGAGTTAACGCATCAATACCTGATGCAGCAGTTAAGCCTTTAGGAGCACTCATCATAAGGTCAGTATCAACAATCGCCATATTAGGGAGTAGTACATAATCAGCAAGTGGATACTTAATATGTGTTTCATCATCAGTTATAACTGCAAAAGGAGTAACTTCAGATCCTGTACCAGATGATGTAGGTACCGCAATAAAGTAAGCTTTCTCACCCATTTTAGGAAAATCATAAATACGTTTACGAATATCTACAAATCTCATAGCCATATCATAGAAATCAACTTCTGGATGTTCATATAATACCCACATAATCTTAGCAGCATCCATTGCAGAACCACCACCAAGTGCAATAATTGCATCTGGTTTAAAACTTTGCATTTCTTTAGCACCAAGTTTTGCACAAGAAAGAGTTGGATCTGGTTCAACATTTGAGAATACTGTATATGAAATATTTAATTCATTAAGTTTATCAGTAATAGGTTTTGCGTAACCATTATTAAATAAGAATTCATCAGTTACGATAAAAATACGTTTTTTGTTTAAAACATATTTTAATTCATCAAGTGCTACACCTAAGCAGCCTCTTTTAATATAAACTTTACTAGGAGTTCTAAACCAAAGCATATTTTCCCTTCTTTCTGCAACTGTTTTTATATTTAATAAGTGTTTTACACCAACGTTTTCAGATACACTATTTCCACCCCAAGAACCACATCCAAGTGTAAGTGATGGAGCAAGCTTAAAGTTGTATAAATCACCAATACCACCAAATGAAGAAGGTGTATTAAGTAAGATACGACAAGTCTTCATTCGGTTAATAAATTTATTATATTTTTCTTTTTCCGTAATTGCATTAATATAAATACTTGAAGTATGACCGAAGCCACCATCAGCGATTAAATGTTCAGCTTTATCAAGTGCTTCATCAAATGTCTTAACTTTATACATTGCAAGAACTGGCGATAACTTTTCGTGCGCAAATTCTTCTTTTAAATCTACACTTTCAACCTCACCAATTAGTACTTTAACAGAAGGATCAACTTCAATTCCTGATAAAGATGCAATTGTATGAGCACTTTGCCCTACAATACGAGCATTTAAAGAACCATTAATAATAATTGTTTTTCTAACCTTTTTTAATTCTTCTTTTGTTAAGAAATGACATCCACGTTTAATAAATTCTTTCTTTACTTCTTTATAAATGTTTTCCATTACTAAAACAGATTGTTCAGAAGCACAAATCATCCCGTTATCAAATGTTTTAGAATGAATTACAGAGTTTACAGCTAGTACTATATCACATGATGAATCTAAAATTGTTGGAGTATTACCTGCACCAACACCAAGAGCTGGAGTACCACTTGAATAAGCAGCTCTAACCATACCAGGACCACCTGTTGCAAGAATAATATCAGATTCTTTCATTACAAGGTTAGTAAGTTCAAGACTTGGTACATCAATCCATTTAATTAAGCCTTCAGGCGCGCCAGCTTTAATAGCTGCTTCTAAAACAATTTTTGCAGCTTCTATTGTTGACTTTTTAGCACGCGGATGAGGACTTATAATAATTCCATTTCTTGTCTTAAGAGCAAGTAATGTTTTAAAGATTGCAGTTGATGTAGGATTTGTTGTAGGTATAACTGCACCAATTACGCCTATTGGTTCAGCAATTTTTATAATACCATTTGATTCATCTCTTTCTACAACACCACAAGTTTGTGTGTTTTTATAGGCATTGTAAATATACTCTGCAGCATAATGATTTTTAATAACTTTATCTTCAACTACACCCATACCAGTTTCAGACACTGCAAGTTTTGCAAGCGTAATTCTCGCATTATTAGCAGCAAGGGCAGCAGCTTTAAAGATTTTGTCAACCTCTTCTTGATTATATCCTGCATATTTTTTTTGAGCAATCCTACATTCTTTTAATGCCTCATTAAAACTCTCTAGTCCATCAACGATTTTATATTCAGCCATATATAAATCTCCTTATAAAATTAATTTTTTATAATAATATACCATAAAATTAATTAATGGTAAACTCTTTTAACTCATCACTTTGAATATCTAATATATCTATAAACATTATTTCAGTTTTAACTATAATTAAATACCCGAATGTTTCATTAAACTCAGACACTATACCATGTGTCTCAATATATTCGCCATCCATATAATGGATCACTTTAATAATCATACCTTTTTTAATTTGATTAAGCTTATAGGAAAGTTCAACAGCAACATCTTCTGATAATTCTATTTTATCTACTTTAATTTTCTCTCTTTTCTTAATTGCTTCTTTAAAACCTTTTAACGCATCAAAAGGAAGAAACTGTCTTGCTCTATCACTCACCGTTATGTCCTCCTATTAATTTGTTACGTTTTCTAGTTGTAGCTTTTTCTTGTAAGTCCATACCTTTAATAATCGAATTTTTCCCATACTTTTTCTTAATTGAAAGAATTGCCTGTTGCACATTTCTTTCTTTTTGTTCACTTTCTAAATCAGTAAATAAAGTTATACTTGCAAATTCTTCAGGTTTTACATTCCCAAACGCAATACTCATTTTTCTAATTGGTACTTCTTTATTTGTAGTATCTTCAAATAATTTTAAAACATATTCATTTAATAACTTATATGAATTAGTATAAATATCTAACTTTCTACTACCACCAGTCGGTTTAATAACATCTTTAGAATATCCAATTCCAATTGATATGTGATTAGTAACTAAGTGTTTATCCACTAAATCTAAAACATTAATTTCAACCATTTCTTTCATTACAAGTAATGCATCATTATAATTATAATCTTCGAATAAGATTTGATTATTAAATAAGGAATGGTTTTTAGATTTATAATTATGAATTTCTTCAATTGTACATGGTTCAATACCGTGTGCATGATCAATTAAAAACTCTGCATTAACACCAAATTCTTTATATAATTTTTCTTCGGGAATCTTAGTCACATCATATAAATTAAATGCACCATATTTTTCAAGACGTCTTGCAATACCACGCCCAATATTCCAAATATCAGTAATAGGTTCATGATACCAAATATGTTTTTTAAACTCTTCAACATCTAAATAGCCGATAAAATCATCTGCATGTTTAGCCATTATATCAAGTGCTACTTTTGAAAGAAAAAGGTTAGTTCCTATACCTGCTGTTGCGCAAATGCCAGTAGTTTTAATAACATCATCAATAATCATCTTAGCAAGTTCTCTTGCGGATAAATTATATAAATTTAAATAACTAGTAACATCCATAAAACATTCATCAATTGAATAAACTAAAATATCATCAGGACTAATATATTTTAAATATACACTATAAATATCTGCTGAATATTCTATATACTTTTTCATTCTTGGAAGTGCTGTAATATATTCAACCTCTTTTGGTATTTCAAAAATACGACATCTATTTTTTACTCCAATAGTTTTTAAATGAGGAGAAACAGCTAAACAAATAGCACCATTACCACGTGATGGATCTGCAACTACTAAATTAGTAGTAAATGGATCAAGCCCACGTTCTACACATTCAACTGATGCATAAAAAGATTTTAAATCAATACATAAATATACTTTATCCATCAAAATATTTCTCCTTTCATTAAATATTACTATATATATTATATCATTTTTTAAATATTTTAATACAAAAAAAGGTACATAAAATATGTACCTTTATAAATAACTCTTAATAACTTTAATTGCCTTATCAATATCTTCATTTGTAGTTAAGAAACTTGTTACAAATCTAATACACGTCATATCTTCTTCTTTACTCCAAACTTCAAAACTAATTTTCTTTGATAATTCATCTATTATATCACTATTAAAAATCGGGAATATTTGATTAGTTTCTTGTTTAAACAAAAATTTAATACCAAGTTTTCTTAATTCATTATATAGTCTTTCAGCTAATATATTTTCTTGTTTTGCAATATCAAAGAATAAGTTATTTGTAAATAATTCATTAAACATAATGCCATTTACAAATCCTTTTGCATACATTCCACCATGACATTTAATAGCATAACGTATATCTTCATTTAATTTTCTATTTGTTACTACTAAGGCTTCGCCAAGTATTAAACCATTCTTAGTTCCCCCAATATAAAAAGCATCACAAAGTTCAGCCATTTCTGCAATGCTATAATCACATACTTTAGAAGTAAGTGCACAACCAAGCCTTGCACCATCAATATAAAAATATAAATTATATTTTCTACAAGTATTAGATAAACTAACTAGTTCTTCCTTATTATATACAGTTCCATATTCAGTTGAATTAGAAATATATACAATACCTGGTTTAACCATATGAAAGTCAGGATGACCATTAACTAAAAATTCAATTCCTTCACTTGTAAGTTTACCATTAATATTAGGAACAGTTAAAACCTTATGTCCTGTTGCTTCAATAGCACCAGTTTCATGAACATTAATATGACCAGAATCGCATGCAATAACACATCCATAACTAGGTAATGCATGAGCAATTACTATTTTATTAGTTGAAGTACCTCCAACTGTAAAATAAACAGAAGCGTCATTATTATTAATTAGTTTCTTAATTTTATTTTCTGCTTCACTTGATTCAGTATCTAGTCCATATCCTACATACACATTAGTAGACTTTTTAACAAGTGCATCTAATACTTTAGGGTGACATACTCCACAATAATCATTTCTTAAATTAATCATATAAACTCCTTATTATACCTCACGATAAAATTCTTCTAAAAAAATAAGTAAAAATTCATGTCTTTTCGCTGCCATTTTTTTTGCAGTACTTGTATGCATTAAATCTTTTAACTTTAATAACTTATCATAAAAATGTGAAAGTGATGTATTTGTAGAGTCTTTAAATATAACACCTATTTTAGTCCTATCAAGATTTTCTTCTTCATAAAAAAGCCTATTTTTAGAATTACCATATTCAATCGTTCTTACTATCCCTATTGCACCAAGTGCATCAAGACGATCTGCATCTCTTACAATTTTTAAATTTAAATTATCACACTCATTGATATTACCTTTACTAAATGAAACATTTTCAATTATATCAATTATTTCCTCAATTTCACAAGGCAAGTAATTATTATCAATTAAAATCTTAATAATTTTATCTTTTTGAATATCTAAGTTATCAAATAATTTATGATCTATTACATCATGTAAGTAACATGCTGTAATAATTATCTTTTCATTTCCACCTTCATATTTAATTAAATATGAAGCATTTTTAACCACTCTTTCAATATGTTGAAAATTATGCCCTGAATTATCACATGAAAGTTCTTTTTTTACAAAATCAATTATTTTATTCATTAGTAATCACTTCTACTACTTTTCCATCACGAACTATTTTTATACACTTAAATCCTTCATCGAGTGTTGGTGGAACAAGTCTTTCACTATAGGAATAAATTACTTCAATAGGAATATTAATTTGTGTATTATCTTTATTTCTTTGTTCAACACGGCTTACACAAATATCTTTATGTACATCAAAGAAATATGCAACAATTTCACATTTCACACTATGCATTTCAACATTATCAATAAATCTTTTTCTAACCTTAGGTGTAATACTAGTCGCATCAAAAATTACTTCAATATTATTTTTAACACATTCAGCAACTTTCTTATACACATATGGCCAAACCAAATCTTCACTAATTCCAGGATTAGTCATTCTTACTAAATCTGTTGAAACAATTTCTGCATTAATTTCTTTTGCAAGTTCTTTTGAAAATGTTGTTTTACCAGAACCTTGTATTCCTATCATCATATGAATCATAAATAATTTCTCCTAAACTCCTTTATATTTTACCATAAATCTACAGTTTAACTAAATCATTTACATATTTTTTTTAAAGAAAAAACATTAATCAGCAAAAACTAATTAATGTTTTAATTATTATAATACTTTACTTAAAAATTCTTTTGTTCTTGGCATTTTAGGATTATCAAAAATTTCTTTAGGTGTTCCTTCTTCTAATACAACACCTTCATCCATAAAGATTACTCTATCTGCAACTTCTCTAGCAAACCCCATTTCATGAGTAACAATAATCATTGTAATATTGCCTTTTGCAATATCTTTAATTAAATCTAAAACTTCTTTTACCATTTCTGGATCTAATGCACTTGTTGGTTCATCAAATAATATTAATTTTGGATTCATTGCAAGAGTTCTTACAATAGCAATTCTTTGTTGTTGTCCACCTGATAAAGTATTAGGATAAGCATTGGCTTTATCGGCAAGACCAATTTTTTCTAACAACTCCATTGCATATTTTTTATTATTTTCAATAATTTCTTTTTTTGTATTACCATAATCTTTAATACCTTTTCTTAAGTATTTTGTTTGAATATGTACTGGAGCTAATATTATATTTTGTAAAACTGTTTTGTGTTTAAATAAATTGAATTGTTGGAAAACCATTCCAATTGATTCTCTTACAGTATTTATATTTACATCAAAATTTGTTATGTCTTTTCCATCATAAATTATTTGACCACTTGATGGATCTGTTAAACAGTTTAAACAATAAAGTAATGTAGATTTACCACTACCTGAAGGACCAATAATACAAACTTTTTCTCCATCTTTTACAGATAAATTAACACCACGTAAAACATGTAAATCACCAAAGTTCTTTTTCAAATTAATTACGTCGATCACTCTTGCCTAAACTCCTTTCTAATACTTTAACTAACAATGTAATTAGTAATACTAATCCAAGATATATTAATGCCATAGCAAGATATGCAATTATTGTATCGTGAGTACTTAAACTAATGCTATAGAATGCATTATATAAATCTGCAACAGTAATAAAACTTACTACAGAAGTTTCTTTAATTAAAGTAATAAACTCATTCCCAAGCGTAGGTAAAATATTTTTAATTGCTTGTGGAATCACAATTTTAATCATTGTAATTGGATAACTTAAACCAAGTGCACGACCAGCGATTAACTGACCTGAATCTACTGAATTAATTCCACCCCTCATTATTTCTGATACATATGCTGCACTATTTAAACCAAAAACAATTATACCGACATTTAACGCTTCAACACCTTTAAGCCCAATTAAAGGTACGATAACATAGTATGCAAGTAATAGTTGAACTGTCATCGGAGTTCCTCTAAAGAACTCAACATAAACGTTACATATAGAATTTAATACTTTCATGTACCATTTATATTTAGGAGCAACTTTTACCATCGCTATTATCGTACCTAAAATAATACCAATCAATAAACCTAAAACAGCAATTAAAATTGTATTTTTTAATCCTGTTAAAAGTAATTTTTGGAAATATTCTTTTTGTAAAGCGTCAAGAAAAACTTGAAACTTTTTACCCATTATTTATTAAATGCTTCCACCATTGCAGCACCAGGTGCTTCATCAACTACTACTGCATAAATTTGACCATTTACTAAATCTTGAATAGCAAGTTGAGCTGTACTATAACCTTTAGCTTCAACATTAGCAAATCCATCAAATCCCCAGTCAGCATCACCAGCTACATACCAGTTACCAGTTGTACCAGTTTGGTAACCTATTTTTTTACCAGTTAAAGCTTTTAATACATTTTCTACATCTTCAGCAGTTTTACATTCATCAAAATCTGTATTATCAGCAGCAACAATAATTTTTTGAGATGCTTGATAATATGCAGTTGTAAAATCATTTGATACTAAACGATCTTCATTAACTGTCATACCAGCCATACCCATATCAGAATAACCAGCATTTACATCATTTAAGATAGCATCAAAAGCAATATTTTTAACAACTAATTCTAAACCTTTAGCTTCTGCATATAAAGCAGCAATTTCAAGGTCAATACCATAAGCTTTACCATCATCACCAATATATTCAAATGGTTCAAAAGGACAGTTAGTTGCAACTACAAAGTTTTCATCAGTATTAGCAACACTATCAATTGAAATTTCAACACCAACTTTAGTACCTTTATTTTCGAAATATTTAGCAACAATTTCATCAAACTTACCATTTTCTGTAATTTCAACTAAAAATGCATTAAAATCTTCTACTAATTTAGTATTTCCCTTTTTAACTGCAAATGCATATTCTTCTTCAGTTAATTTAATATCAATTACTTTAACAACATCTTTACTCTCAGTATTATCACATGAAGCGATACAAACAGCAGCTAAAACACAAACAAAACAAACAAATAATTTTTTCATAATTTTATTTCCTCCAAGTTATTTAAAAACACCTAGAAAAGATCTTCCTTTTCTAGGTGCATTAATTCAACAATTAGGCTTTAACACTATAAGCCTCATCTTTGCAACTAGCTTATAATTATGTGAAAATTAAAAGCTAATCGCATAATTATAATCAAGGAATAAATCCTATCTTTTCCAAATATTTATTTTATATAATAATTATATACCTATTTGCAATCTATGTAAATAAATATGCAAATGAAAACATTTTCATTTTTTATTAATTATCTTAAATCAATTTGTGAACTTGAATCACAAGTGATTGCTCCACCCCATTTTTGGTTTACGTAATCACTTACTTCTTTAGAAAGTAATGCATCTGTTAATACATCAATCTTAGTTTTATATACTTCATCATTTTTATAATCATCCACTCTTGCAGCTAGAACATTTGCTTTAGCAGCAACAAGATCAGCATCAACTTCTTTAGCAACTTGTAAAGATGCACTTACATTACCAGTTAAAGCAGTATTACATGGAAGACATACAAAGTCATAATCTGTCATTGAAGCAACTAATAATTCTTCTGCAATTAATGTAACTGTAACACCATTTTCAGATGTCCAACTAGAACCAGTAAAAGTAAGTTTATCATTATTAGCAGGAACAGTATCAATTACACCATTTGCTTTTAATAATTCTAAAGCTCTAATTGCATTTGATTCATCATTACAAATAGCAAATGTTTTTCCTTCAGATAAAGCACCAGTTGATGAACCTTTATAAATTCCAAGTGGTTCATAGTGAACTTTAGCAGCAGCAAATAATTTAACTGTGCCAGTATATGTTTCTAAATAAGGAACATGTTGGAAATAGTTAGCATCATAATCTTTATTTGCAACAGAATCATTTTGAATAGTCCAATCTAAAACTGTAACTTTTAAAGTATATCCTTTTTCTTTTAAAATAGGTGCAACAGCATTTTCTAAAATATCAGCATGTGGAAGTTCACTTGCACAAACATAAATTGTCTTATCTTTTTTATTACAAGATGTAAGACCAACAGTTAAACATAAAACTAAAACAGCAACTAAGCATAAAAAACTTTTTTTCATTATAATATTCTCCTTTTATCTATTTTCTTTGAAATTAATAAACCTAATTCTTGGATACCTTGAACGATTAAAATAACAATAATAATCATAATCCAGAAGAATGGTTCACTTAAATAATCACCAGTATTTTTTGAATAGAACGTCCATATACCAGCAATTAAACCACCTGCACCAATATTATATGCAAATGATGTATAACCTAGTATTGAAACAAGCGTAACTGCTAAACCTGAAATTAAGGAAGCTCTTGTTTCGGGTAATAGTACTTTTGTAATTATTTGAAATTTTGTAGCACCAAGTGACTCTATTGCTTCAATTTTTCCATTATCCACCTCGGCTAAAGATTGTTCAACCATTCGTGATACAAATCCAAATGAAGTAACGAGTAGAGGTATAATAATCGTATACCATTCACCAGTAGCACGTCCAAATACCCCACGAACAGTTTGCATTAAAAGTACAACAATAATTAAACAAGGAATTGATCTTAAAATATTAATTATTAAACTAAGAATCGTATTTAACCATTTACATGGCATAATTCCTTTTTTAGATGTAACATTAAGTAAGATTCCCATCGGAAGACCTAATAAGTAAGCAAGTCCACAAGAAATAAATGTCATTCCTAGAGTTTCTAAAATCATTTTAAAAATCTCAGAAAAACTCACTTGCATCCACCTCCTTATAATTAATATTCTTTAACTCTAGATATTTACGAAGTTTTAATACATCGTTAATATCAGCAGGCATCTTGAATATTAATTGTCCAAATACATGACCATTAACTACTTTAGAGTCAGCATATATAATTGATAATACAATATTACAATCCTGAACAATATTAGCAATTAATGGCATATCAAGTTCACCATTAAAGATGACTTTTAACAACTTAGAATCATCACTCTTTGTGTTAATATGACCTGAATAAATTATTTTTTTACTAATTTCAGTTTTTGGATACAAGAATATTTCTTGCGTTTCACCACTTTCAACAATTTTAGCATTATCAATAATTGCTACTTTATTACAAATTTTCTCAATAACATTCATTTGATGAGAAATCATAATAATTGTAAGTCCTAATTTTTCATTAAGATCTTTTAATAATGTTAATACTTGATTAGTAGTATCAGGGTCAAGGGCAGAAGTTGCTTCATCACAAAGTAATATCTCAGGTTCACTCATTAATGCTCTTGCGATCGCAACGCGTTGTTTTTGACCCCCTGAAAGTTGTGAAGGATAACTATCTAACTTATCTAATAAACCAACCATTTCTAAATAATATAAGGCTTTTTGTTTTGTATCAGGATCCTTAAATAATTCACCAGCAAGTTCTACATTTTTTAAAACTGTACGTTGGTCTAATAGATTAAATTGTTGGAATATCATCGCAACATTTTTACGATAGTCTCTATCAAATAAAACTTTATTACCTTTAAATAAAATTTCACCCTCATCAAACTTTTCAAGTCCATTAATACATCTAATAAGTGTAGACTTTCCTGCTCCAGATAACCCTAAAATGCCATATACATCCTTCTTTTCAATCAAAAGATTAATATTAGATAGCACTCTATGTTCACCAAAACTTTTTGATAAGTTTTTAATCTCTAAAATATATTCATTCAAAGATTAGTCACCATCCTTTCAAATAAGAAACAAATAAAAAACGTCCTTTTATTGTACACAAATAAAAGGACGAGTATATACTTCTCGTGTTACCACCTTTCTTCAGTTAAACCTCACGATTTAACCCTTATCAAGTTCAATCCCAATAATAAAAGAATAGTGGTAATATTCCAATTAAGACTTAAACTTTATCTCGATAACGGGAGCACCCGGGAAAGCCTAAATATCGACAATCCAACTCCAAGACCATGTTCAATAACCACCCAATATCTTATTTCCACCAACAAAGACTCTCTATAAAAGAATTAGTTATTTACTCTTCTTTTCAAAGTTATTAATTATTTTTCTACTAACATTATATACCTTTTTTTATATTTTAGCACTAAATTTGCAACAAAAATATTTGCAACAAAAATATTTGCAACAAAAATATTTGCAACAAAAAATATCCCATTTATTATAAATGGGATATTTAATATTATACTATTCTAAATTACCAGGTAAAATAGAAGATAATGTAATAGTCTTAGTTGTAGCACCTGTAGTATAAGTAACAGTATAAGTTACACATTCAGGATAGTTAGGTAATTGGCTAACTCTACCATTATCTTTTAAGTATGAACTTTCACTTGCAAATGATAATGTATAATCAGCATAGTTTTCATATAAATTCATTTGTTGTTTTGTAAGTTCTACAAATTCATACCATAATTCTAAATCATTTTCTAACATTGGTTGTGGACACCATTTACCAGAGAAGAAATGATGACCTACAAGTCTATTTAGAGGTAATTCATATTTAAGTAATAATTTTGCACAAAGTTGAGCTGTATATTGCCATGTTAACCAAAGATCTGAACCTTCTCTTACTGAAGTTTCCATACCAATAGAGTTATTATTACCACCAGTTGAAGAAATATATTTATAACTTGAGTTATAATAATGACCACCTAAATACCAAGTACTACCAACAAGTTTTACGCCTAGACCCATACCATTAAGTTGAGTACTTGATGTAGTATTAGCAACAGTTGTTTTAACACCTTTAATATAGAAGTAACCATCACTTCCAAGTGTAACATCTGTAGGATAAATATCTGTACCAACTTGAGAAGTTGTAACACCACTATTAGTCCATGTCATTTTCTTACTTGCACCAGCATGCCATGCACCATAAGCTTCAGATTGACAAGCCCAAATACCATCATTACCAACACTATAATGCCATGAAGCTTGTGAAGCACCATTATTACATGATTGATTATATGATGCTAAGTTTTTACCACCATTGTACATTGCAGAAGCAGAATATGGCATATCAGCTGCATAGTGAACTGTAATAAAGTCAATACCACCAATACCTTCACCATTTAATGTAGATTTATTATTAGGATTAGATAAATAATAATTATCATGAACAACATAGTTTTCAAATAATAATTTAGATACACTACCAACGATATCAGAATAATAAGCACCATCAGAACCAATCTTAATACCAATTAATAAATTATCTCTTGAATAAACTTCATTATTATTACTTTCTAATAATAATTTTAAGATACCACTTGCTTCAGCATCTAATACTGTTACATAGAAAGTAAATGATACTTTTTCATTTCCTTCAACATAAGCAACGATTTCAGCAAGACCTTCTTTAATACCAGTTACAGCACCACTTGCATCAACAGAAGCGATACTTGGAGTATTTGATTTCCATGCTACTTTAGCATTGCTAATACCATTTACTGTAGCAGATAATTGAATTGATTCTTCTTTAACAACATATGAATTATCTTCAAATTCACCGTCAACGTATGGATCAACATAAACTTCAATTTCAAGTTCCATATTTAATGCTGTATTACCATGAACTGTAATTAATACTTTAGCAGTACCAGTATTATGAGCTTCGATTAAACCTTTTTCAGAAACTGTTAATATTTCTTCATTTGACGATGCAAATGTTACTTTCTTGAATGTTGCATTATCTGGTCCAATTACCCAATTTAATTGATGAGTTGAAAGTTTTAATAGTTTTTCAATTGGATTAGTTACTGTAAATGATTCAACTGGAATTGCTTCACTCCACTTAGCAGTTAATTTGATATTACCTTTTGTTCCAGCAGCAATTTTTTCAACTTTATTACCAGCTTCATCGTACCAACCTAGGAATTCTCTACCATCATAAAGTTCTAGGTTAACAAGTTCAACTTCAGTTCCAACTTTATATTCAGTTACAAGTGGAATTCTAATTTTTGTAGCATCAATTAATGCTTGATTCATTGAATCTTTCCAAGTTGTTGGAGACGCATTAGCTAACCATTGACCAAGTCTTAAAATACCAACATAAGAATTCCAAGCATTTTGAGCACCATTAGCAGCTGTAACTTGTGCATCAAATACTGTAAACCATGCATTCCATTCTTCAAAGTTTTCAGAAGCATTACAGAAATAAGCTTCATCAATAGTGTCTTTTCCACCTTGTTTATAGAACTTGTAATTTCCTTGTGATTGTTGACCTTTCCATTGATTAATTACATTAGTTTTGAATGTTTCATAATCTTCACTTGGTTTTAACCAATTATAATATGAAGTAAATACATATTCTCTAACTTCATCTAATGAACTTGGAGTTCTTGTAGGAAGATTTCCTTCTTCGTAAACATAAGTAATCTTATAAATTTCATCTTCTCCTTCAACCCAGTTTGCATAAACAGTAAATTTACCACGAGCAGTTGCAGGAATCTTAGTAATAGTTTCTAAGCCTTCTTCATCAGTTGACCAACCAACAAATGTATAACCTTTCTTAGTAGGTTTAGGTAAAGTAACACCTTCAAATTGAGCATATACTAAAGGAGCATCTTCAGGAAGTCCACCACCATTTAATACATAATCAATATCAAATGTAGGAGCAGCTGCATTTAAATCATACCAATAAGCATATAATGTACAACCAAATTCAACACTTGTTACTGCTTCACCTTCAAATGAAGGATTATTATACCAACCTAAGAACATATGTCCTTCTTTAACAGGAGCAACTAATTTTAATTCAGTACCACCAACACCTTCAGTAACTAAATAGCTATTTTCAGTAGGTGTACTACCTTCATAACTAACAGTTGGAGTAGGAATTACAGCACGTAATGCATTAAATTCAGCATAATTAGCTTTAGAAGTTGCAAGTAAACCTTGAGTACCATAGAAATAACCATCTAGAACGAAACCAGCACCAGCTTTAAATGTTTTATCAGTAACTGGAACAGAAGGATATCTATATAAAGTCATTTGAATCATATGTTTAGTAACATTAGCATATTTTTCTTTATAAGGACTAGTACCTAAGAAACCACCAACAGCTTCATAACCATTAACACTATCAAAGAATAATTCACTATAACCATCAGCAGCACCAGTTTTTACAGTAGAAGTAGTATTATATAATGCTACTGGGTCACCATTATTGGCACTAAATGCAGCCCAAGTACTTACATGGATTTTTGATGAAACTTTACTAGAAGAAAGTAGATTATTTTCAAGTAAGTAAGTATAGAAGTCAGCCATAAAGATTTCTGGTAAATTAGAAACAGCATCAATACCTTTAGCAGCATCAGAAACTGTACCAGTAGTCCATGACCATTCACCACCATTTAGTTCATAATTAACTGTAAATGGTTCACCAACAACTGGTTCTTGATATTCTTCCCAGTTTGCATAAACTGTTACTTTACCAGTAGAAGTTGCAGGGATAGCTTTAATAAATTCTGTAGAATCTTCTTTTAAGCTCCAACCTAGGAACGTAAATCCATCTTGTGTAGGAACAGGTAAAACAAATTCTTCACCTTCAACATATTTAGAAACATCACCAATAGTTATTAATTCACCACCATCTAATACATATTCAATTTCACTATAAACTTTAATCTTTTCCCAATGTGCATATAAAACAGCATTATATGAATATGTTTTAGAAATTTCAGTTATATAGTTTGAAGATGTTTTAGAAGTTGTCCAACCTAAGAAATTATAACCTTCTTTAGTTGGGACAGGAAGCTTACAACCTTCACCAACAACATATGATGTAGGTGCATCAGTAGGATTAATGCCACCATCTAATTGATATTTAATAGTTTTTGTTACCTTTATTTTTTCCCATTTAGCATAAACTGTTAAATCACCAATTGTACCTTTTTCAATTTTTTCCAAACTTACAGTATATGCATCATCTAAATACCAACCTAAGAAATCATATCCAGATTTTGTAGGAGCAGCTAATACTACTTCATCTTCAACTGTAAATGTAGCAGGATTTGATCCATCATTAGAACCACCATCTAAATTATAAGTAATATTATAATTTGCAAGTTCCCATTTAGCATATACTTCTACATTATTAGTAGTACCATTTTCAATTTTTTCTAAACTTACAGTACATGCATCATCTAAGTACCAACCTAAGAAATTATAACCAGTTTTTGTAGGAGCAGCTAATACTACTTCATCATTAATTGTAAATGCACTTGGATTAGTTTCAGCATTTACACCACCATCAAGATTGTATGTAATGCCATAACCAACAACTTCCCATTTAGCAATAACTTCAACATCACCAGTTGTACCTAATGCAATTTTAGTTACTAATTCATTATCTAAATACCAACCTAAGAAATTATAACCTTCTTTAGTAGGTTCAGCTAATGTAACTTCATCTAAAACTGTATAAGTAGCAGGATTAGCTTCAGCATTTACACCACCATCTAATTGATAATTGATGTTATAACTAACTTCAGCCCATTTAGCAACTAATTTAATATCACCAGTTGTACCAGCAGGAATTTCAGTTACTTTTACATCATTTAAATACCAACCTGCAAAAGTATAACCATCTTTTGTTGGATTAACTAAAGCAACAGGTAGAGATTTAACTGAATATGTTGTAACATTAGTTTTGTCTGCATAACTACCATCATTTTCATAAGTTACAGCAAAAGTACTTTGTTTAACAGTAATATCAAATGTATATTCTTTTGTATTTTTACCTAATGTAAATGTAGCAGTTAATGTAAATTCACCAACAGCAACAGCAGTAACTTTTTCACCAGCAACTGTAGCAACACTTGAATTACTACTTGTAAATTCAACTGTTACTTTGTCTTGTTTAGAATATTCCACTGTAAATGAATCATTAATATACATTGTAGTAGGAACATTTGTAAAAGTTACTTCTTTAATTTCTTTTTTACAAGATGCAAATAAAGAAATAGCACCTAGTAAAAGAACAAATAAAAATTTAGTAAATTTTTTCATTTATATTATTCTCCTTTTTACAGTATAATTATATCATATTTCAGATATATTTGCAAACGTTTTCTATCAAAACAAAAGAAAAAACTGTTATGAACAAATCATAACAGTCTAATTTTATTTTACCATTCGTCTTTAAATTGTTGCCATGAACTTGGAGCATAGTCATATCCAGGTTCAAAGAAGCATCTTAAGATATAGTATTCATTTTCATCCATAGCTTTGTCGCCATGTAAGCATAAATAACAGAATGCAAGAACCATTGCTTCATATTTAGAAGGTTCAATAGCATCACGAAGTTGTGATAAGAAACTAATATCTTGTGCAATTTTTTCAACACTTGTACGACCATATAATGCTCTACAATCAGCTACTGATAATGCTTGGAATCCAGCATATTTACAATATTTGCAGTAAGCATCATATTCACCTTGTAAGAAATCGCCATCACTTAACATAATGAATACAAAAATTTCTTGGAATGTATAGAAAATTAAATCTTCATTTTTTACACCTTGACGTGCACAATAATCATTATACATGTTAGTTAAATCTGCATAAGCATGAGAAAGTAAATTTCTGCATTGATCTTGATAAACTTCAGCAGTTACCTTTCCTCTTTGATCCCATGCATAATTCATTAAACTAATCATGTTCATACTACTTTTTGCCATTTTATTTTTACCTCTTTTCCTAATATTATAAATATATTATAAATATATTATATTTATACACTTATTATATCATATTTTTAAAATATATGTTGTAAATATATAATTTTTTTATCTTTTAAATTTTGACAATAAAATAATTGACAACACTAATATTGCTATACTACTAAATCCTACAATTACAAAACTAACAAATCTAAAATAGTCTTTAAAACTTATCAATACCCATAACGATGAAATTGATAATGTAATTAAAATACAAAGGCAAGTAAGTTTAAAATTAGACCATTTTGAATGAGATTTTTCTAAAGAAGTTTTATTATCCATATTATTCTCCTAAATTCTACTTATTAACAATTATTAAGGTTAACATTGCACCTAAAATCATTAATTGTAATAACAATGTAAGATTAATAATTAATGAGAAATATATTTTTTTAGTTTTATGATGACCTAGTATTCTTCCAAAATATCCACCTATTCCACCACCAATAGAACAAAAGAATAATAAAGTTTTTTCTTTAATACGCTTATGTCCTTCTTTTTTTGCAAAACTTTTATCAATTAAAAATAAAATAAATGTTATTAAAGAAAAGAATAATAAATAACATCCATAAACTAACAACACTATTTGATGATATGTCATACTAAATTGCCTTAGTTTCTTTTAATAATTTTTCAAATAAATCAATATCTTCTTCAATAAATTTCAAACTTTCAATCCAGAAATCTTTCTTTGTTACATCAATATTCATAAATGCTGCAACATCTTCAACCGACATAAAGCCTGTATTTCTTAACATTTGATCATAGTTTTTAACAAATTTTTCTTTATCTTTTAAATATTGTTTATATAAACCTTTACCAAATAATAGCCCAAATGCATATGGCCAATTGTAGAAATTAAGTCCTGCACTATAATAATGACTTTTACATAACCACATATACGCATGTTTATATTCAGGATCAAGTCCATCTCCATAACTTTCATCTTGTGCATCTAACATAAACTCGCACATATCAGATGCTGATAAAGGACGTGCAATAGGTTGTTCTAGTACTTTTGATTCAAATATAAATCTAGATAAAATATCAATTACACATTGTGAATCTTCTTGAAGTGATTCTTCTACAACTGTTAGTAATTCATTAGGATCAGTCAAATCATTAATCATCTTTTTAGCCATTAAAGTTTGACACATAATTGATGCAGTTTCTGCAAGTGGCATTGGATAATCACGGTTTAGTGGTGCATTATCTAAAACTACTCTTCCATGATATGCATGACCTAGTTCATGAGCAAGTGTTTGAACATCACTAAGACTACCTGTAAAATTAGTAAGTACACGACTTTCATTATGATTATCAAGACCAGCACAGAATGCTCCACCACTTTTACCTTCATGAGGTAAAACATCAATCCATCTATTCTCAAATGCTTCACGTCCTAATTCATATAATGATTTAGAAAATGATCCATACACATCAAGTACTAAATCTTTAGCTTCTTCAATTGTATATGTTTTATGCATACTTCCCATTGGTGCAAATAAATCATAGAAAGGAAGTCCATTTTTATGACCAAGAGCTTTCGCTTTAAGTTTAAAATATTCTCTAAATTTAGGAGCTTCTTCTTTAATTGCAGCGATCATTGCATCTAAAGTAGCCTTACTCATACGTGATTGTTTAAGAGTCTTATCAAGTGCATCTTCATATCCACGTAGAGGCATCATAATATTAACTTCACGCTTAATATTATTAAGTGCCATAGCAACACTATCTTCAATTTGTTTATATGCTCCAAGTTCTGCTTCATATGCAGCTTTTCTAACTTTCTCACTATGATCATACGCAAGATTTCTTACTGCAGATAACGGCATATTTTCTTCAAAACCTTCTACTTTAATACTTAAGTTTGCAGTAAGTTGCCCTTGTAAATCACCCCAAGAGTTTGAACCAACAAGTCTTAATTTACTTGCAAGAATTTCTTCTTTATCAGAAAGCATATGTTTTGCTTCTTCTTGATTACTTTTTAATATAAATAAATATGTTTTAATTACATCACTTTGTTTAGCTAATTCATCTAAATCCAAATCTTTTAAAAACTTAGTAAATAGAACACTTGCTTCAACTGTTTCTTGTAATACCATTTGAAGTTTTCCCATTTCACCAAGTGCTTCATAATCATTAACATTAGTAGCTGCACGAAGTGATGAATAACTAAATAATTCCATTATTACTTTATTAAATTCTTCTTCTAACTTAATATTTTTTTCAATACAATTAACTGCATTTTCTTTATTTAGTTTTTTTACTGAATCATTTAATTCTTTAATTAATTCTAATACTCTTTCATTATCTTTTATATATTTAGGATCATCATATCCTTTATACATAATTTCAAGATTCCATGTCATGTTCATAATATTAATCCTCCATTATTATATGTAATTAGTATAACATATTATTATAATTTATTTCATATTTTTACAAAAAAAATCCCCTATCGTTAATAGATAAGGGAAAATAATTATTTTATTAGAGAATTAAATGTATACTCTACATAATCTCCATTTTTAAACTCTAGTCTTATTACATAAATTTTATTATATTCAATGTCTATAGATATTTGTTTAAACCATCCATCATCATATAATATATTTTCATTTGTTAAATCTTTATTATAATCATAAGATATAACAATACACTTTTTAAACTTTTTATATGAATATGCATTATTGTAATTATGCGTATCCAGTACTATTTTACAATTAATATTAGGATAAAATTCATAATCAAAGTCAGCATTTTCATTAATTTCATAAATACTATTATCTAAAGATTCGAAATTATTCCATTTATAGTTTACCATTTTTACTAAAGAATCTGAGCTATATAACATATTATCTGTTTTAAAAGAATAACCAACTTTCGGTGGTAAATAATATTCTCTTGAAACATATGCTACAATACCATCACCACAAATATCATAAAATGCTGTAGCACAATTTTTAAAAACTTTTTTAGGACTATTATTAGATCCTTTTGATACTTTTTTATTGCCATCACTATACTCGACTGCTAAATTCCATCCTCCGCCATCCATTATTCCAGAAGGTGCTTTATAGTTATCTTTAATTTTAAATAAACCATAAGTATATAATTTATTAATTAAAGTTATCTCTTCTTCTTCGGTAAAAGTTTTTAGTTTATTAACATCAGTTACAAAATCATAAATAGATTCTTCATCAAAAGAAGGTATTTCTGATTCTAAATAAAGTTCATTCTTTTCAAAATCGAAAATATATTTTCGTGTTGAACCACCCATATAATCAATACTTACATATTCTAAAGATAAAATAGGAGTACCAGAATATGTTTTTATGTTTGATGCAGAACAACTAAATAATAATAATCCACTAAACAAACAAATAATTAAATATATAATTTTTTTCATTTATAATGTTTCCTAAGTTCTTATTTAACCTCTACAACATAAATTTCCATATCATAAGTAACTTGTCTTGGAGTAAGTTCTAAAGTCATTCCACTATCGGTACATACTCTAAACACTTTATTTGAAGGAACTTTACCAAATAAATTAAGCATTACAGTAGTATAATTAATTTCACTACCATATTCATATCTTGCATTAATACAACCAAATGATGTATAAATTTTAACGATTATACCATCTAAAGGGTTATTTTCATATGCAGGATGAGCAACTAACTTTCTTTCAAATGCAGTTCTTGCTAAACTAGCAAATTCATATCTTAATTCATCTGTTCTAACAGAATCTAATAAAGATAATCTATTTAATAAATTTTCATAACTTGCAGTACCACGATATACAGAATTTCTTAAGATTAATGAAAACTCAACTAAACAAAGCACAAATTTATGATCATCAGATACTTCTTTATTATTTAAATCAGCATCAGTTGCAGAATAAACAAAAGTTTTAGATTCATTAGAAGTAGGATCTTTATAATTAATTTGAAGATTAAACACCTCTTGAATTGAACTATACATATTAGGTTTTAATACTACTTCATAAGTTACTAATGTTTGATGTCCACTACCAAGTTCACCAGCATCAGCTTCTTCATTTTCAAAATCTTCTTGTGAAATAGTTTTATTTTCATAACCAATTAAACGATAACTTTCAACAAGTTCAGGATTAAATGTTACTTTATTCTTAACATCTTTTGCAACAGTAATCATTGTTTTATTAAAATCATCAACAAGTACTTTCTTAGCTTCTTGTAAGTTATCAACATAAGCATACAAACCATTACCATATTTAGCAAGTGTTTCAACTTTAGAATCTTGATAATTACCCATACCAAATCCAAGTACTGATAAATAAACACCTGATGCAGCTTTTTCTTGAATAAATGTCTTTAGTTGTTCATTATTAGAAATACCAATATTAAAATCACCATCTGTTGCAAGAACTACTCTATTAATACCACCTGGAACAAAATATTTTTCAGCAAGTTCATACGCTTTTTGAATACCACCAGAACCATTTGTTCCTCCACTTGCAGTTAAACGATCAATTATTTTTGATAATTGTAATTTTTGATCAGCATACATACCATCCGCTTTAACACTTACACCTGAGGCATATGTTACAATAGAAATTCGATCATTTGGATTAAGTTTTTCTAACAATAATAAGAATGCTTCTTTTAATAAAGGTAACTTATTAGATGAAGACATTGATCCAGATGAATCAATTAAGAATACAACATTGTTTCCAACTGATTCAATATATTCTGCTTCTTCTGTAGCAACACCAATTGTAATTACATGATGAGCATCATTCCATGGAGCAACACTCATTTCAGAAGTTACTTTAAATGTTTCACCATCTTCTGGAGTTTCTAAATCATAATTAAAATAATTAATAAGTTCATCAGTCTTAATAACATTTCCATTTAATGCTTGATTATTCTCAATATATCTTCTTAAATTAGCATAAGATGCAGTAAATGAATCCATACTAAAATAACTACTACTTTGATAACTTGTATTATAGAATGGATTTTCAGTAATTTGATTATATGATTCACCAAACATAAAATCTTCTTCACCATCATAATCAGGAGCATAATTTGGGGATTCATTAGGATACCAACCTCCAGCGTTCTTATCATTAGCAGCCATACATGAAGTTAAAACTAAACATGTAAATATAACAGTTAAAATAATTGTACTTAAACTAAAAATTCTTTGTCTCATAGGTAATACCTTCCTTTCACCTATAAAACAAAGAATATATTAATTTTGTGACATAAATTTAAAATATTTTTTATTTTTAAATAATTATTAAAATGATAAATGTCTAACATTTGGAATTTTAATTTCAAAATCATCATTTAAAAGAAACATTAACATATAAATTGGATAATAAATTATATTATTTTTTGTTGAAACATTATAATCAGTAAATACAAAAGCTTGTTTAATATTATAATTTGGTAATTTCATAACATTATTTAAAGCAGAATGTTTTTCATAGTCCTTACCACTTTTTATTTCTAAAGGCAATACTTTTCCATTATATTCAATAACAAAATCTAATTCACCATTTTTTTTACTTTGATAATAATAACCTTTAAATCCATGGGCAATTAGTTCTTGGGCAGCAAAGTTTTCAAATACTGATCCATAATTAATGTCTTTATAACTATTAATAATCTTAAACTTAGTTGCTTTACCATACATTGTTGTAAGAAGTCCCACATCAAATAAAAATAATTTAAATAAAGATTGCTTTTCATTTAATTGAAGTGGCACAAGAGGTTCAGTTACATTATATATTGGTAACGCAACACCTGCTTTAATTAACCAAGTAAAACTATTTTCTACTTTTTCTAATCTTATATTTTTATTAATATCCGATATTTTAAATCTCTTATTCTTTTCATTAAATTCAGAAGGAATCATTTCATAAATGTATGATAGTTGAATTTTTTTATTTTCCTCTTCATATTGTGTAAAATCAAGTTTATATTGTTCAATGATTGAATTATGCTCTATGATAACGTCATCAATATTTCCTGTTTCTACATACTTCTGTACTGCAGCAGGCATTCCACCTATGATAAGATATAAGCGAAACATTTCCATTAGTTTATCATGAATAAATGTATCTACAAGTTTTTTTCCATAAACGAAGTTTTTAACACTTTTTTAATTTCATCAGAAATATTGAATACTTGTAAAAATTCTTCAAAATCAAGTGGATACATAGTAATTGTTTGTAAATATCCTACAGGTGCTGATTTTAAATTAGTAATTTCAACACCCAACAATGAACCACTTAGTACATATCAAAACGGTTATCTTCAACTAAAAATTTAATTTTAGTTACTATTTCTTTATACTTTTGTATTTCATCAAAAAATATAATAGTTTCATATGGAATTATTCTTTGTTCACTATATAAAGACAATTTTAAAATTATATCATCAATACTTAATGAAGATTCTAAAATTTCAACAATTTTAGGTTCTTTAAGCAAATTAAATTCAACAAAATGACAACCATTTTCTTCAAGACATTTACGAATAATAAATGTCTTACCAGCTTGACGAACACCATTTATAAGTAAAGCTTTATTACTATTATTTATCCAATAATTAATCTGTGATTCAATTTTTCTTAATAGCATAATAAACCCCTTTCTTATTTAATTATATTATATCAAATAAAAAGAAAGTTTATAAGTAAAATATTATAATTTTTACAATTTTCCAAGGTTATTTACGTTCGTTTTTAGCAATTTTCCAAGGTTTTTTATATGTAATTTCAGCATTTTTCCAAGATTTTGATTATAAAACTATTAAAAGTTCCATGTTCCATCTTTAAAGATTGATACTTTTTTACCATCTTTGGTATACGCATCAATAGATAAATCACTTGATCCAATCATAAAGTCTACATGAATCATAGATTGATTAAGTCCCATTTCTTCCATTTCTTTATTTGTATATTTAGAAAAGTCTTTTATACAATCTGTGAAACCACGTCCTATTGCAAAGTGACATACTGCATTTTCATCAAATAAAGTATTATAGAATAATATACCTGTTTTATTAACTGGAGATTCAAATGGTACAAGTGCACATTCACCTAGATATGCAGCACCTTCATCCATTGAAACCATTTGTTTAAGTAATTCTTCACCTTTTTCTGCATGACATTCCACAACTTTTCCTTCTTTAAATACAAAATAGAAGTTTTCAATTAGTTCACCATTATAAGAAAGTGGTTTTGTAGCAACAACCTTTCCTTCTGCAACACCTTTTTTAGGAGAAGTGAAACATTCTTCAGTTGGCATATTTGGATTAAAATATACTCCACCTAGTGTAGTTTCACCACCACCACACCATAATGATTGGTCCATTAATCCAACTTTAAGGTTAGTTCCATTACTTGATTTATATTCTAAATAATCAATATTTAAACTATTTAAATAGTTACATCTTTCAAGTAAATTCTTATTATGAAGATCCCATGCCTTGATTGGATCGCTTGTTACTCTTGCGGTAGTAAGAATTGCTTCCCATAAGGAATCAACTGCTGCTTTTTTAGGAAGATCTGGGAATACTTTTTTAGCCCATTCTACACTTGGTACTGCAACAATTGTCCATTGATATTTATTATTTAGCTCATCTTGGAATGGTTTAATAATTGGATATGACATCATGCGAGATTTTGCAAGTTTAGCTTGATCAATCCCTTTCATAGCATCAGGTGCACTACTCATAATATGAATTCTTGCAGGAAGTGTATTTACTTGATGTTTAATCTTTTCAATTTTCCAATTAGGAACTTCTGCTAAAGTTTCTACTGTTTCATATTTTACAATATTTTTTAAAATTGATGGAGGTGTAGCCCAATCAACAGTTACACTTTTTGCACCACATTTATAACATTCTTCAACTACAAGTGATACAAATTCAACTTGATCAACACTTGCATTAATAATTACTTCTTGATTATTTTGAACATTTGCACCAACTTTAGCAACAAGTTCAGCGTAACTTTTTAATACTTTTTTAGTCATATAATCATCTCCTAATATAAACTTTTAATTCTTGATTTAAACTTTTCATAAAGTTCTTTATTATGCTCATCACCACCTGGTGTATTAGCACTAATATAAATCGGTGGAACAAGTCCCTCTTCTTCATATAAATTAACAATTTCAATCACAATACTTTGTGCTATAAAAGAACATGCAATTGAAGAGGATGCTCCAATCTTACCATATTCTTTTTCAATAACTCCATCACCATATGGTGTATGGTTATCAATTACAATATCACATACTTCATATAAGTGTTTATCATACTTATTTCTTGGACTCGATTTACTACTTTGTGTCATACTGGTTATACAAATTACAGGATGACATTTTTCTTTTGCTAGATATGCCATTTCTACAGGTACACTATTAATACCACTATTAGATACTATAATAAATGGTTCACCGCTTCTTAAATCTAGACTATTAAAAATTATTTCTGCAATTCCTGTAAGACGTTCAAATTTAGTACTTCTAATTGAACCTTCATGTTGCATCAAAAATGGTTCTAAAATAGGATTAACTTGTACAAGTCCACCAGCACGATAGAATAATTCTTCTGCAAACATATGTGAATGTCCTGTTGCAAAAACATGTACTACACCACTATTATTCATAGCATCAAATATTATTTTAGCACATTTTTTTATATTATCAATTTCATAAGCAGTAATATCATTAATTATATTATTAATCTTTACACTAAAATCTTTCATAATACCATCCTTATTATTATTTATTAATAAAAGCTTTAGTATTCCTACTAAAGCCATTTTTATTCGGTTTCTTTTACAGTAGCTTTTCTAAAGATTGCTTCTGTTGCAAAATGTAACTTTGTAAGTACATTAGAATTATTTAATGGAAATACAAAATATGTATCAGTTTCTGTAGCAATGTCTATTGCATCACCGCGTTTTTTATAGTCGTATTCAATATGAAGTGAAGCAGTAGTATTAGCAGGCTTAAATACCTCAAAAGGACTACCATCGTCTAAAGTGGCAGTTATTAGGATTCCTTTTGCATCTTGACGCATAATACCTTCACCAATTCGTGCAAAACCTTTTTTCGCATTTACAAGTCTTTCAATACGAACCTTATCTTCAAATACATAAGTTCCATCCATTACTTCACTATCAACAACATCACGTTGCCATTTATACCAATTTGGCACATGAGCAAGAGTAGAATCCCAAGTTTTATCAACATTCATAAGATTCATTCTAGAATACTCATCCATATCCCATTTAGCACCACATTCAGTACATTCTACAAAATGGTCATAACTAATTGTTTTTTGCTCAGAGTTACAACATGGGCATTTATATAAAATCTTATGAATATTAGTCGCACGATCTTTATCTGTAATTTTTATCTTATTATCATATTGCCATTTATAATCATCCCAAATGAATGCATCTTCAATTCTTTCTTGAATTTCTTCAGCAGATAAAGTTAAAACTTCTTCTTTTGTTACAACTTGAATATAATCAACTTCACATCTAATCTTACGATAAGGATGCTTACACCACTGTGGTGAACGTAAGAATGTTCCTTTTTGATTCATTACTACAACTGGAACTTTACATACCTTCGCAAATTTACCAAGTGCTTTGCCAATATCTTCATTTACCCCTGCAAGAGCAAATCTAGCCTCAGGATAAATTACAACATTACATTTTAAATCATGTAGAGCTTTATAACAATTTCTAATTAAAATAGTATCTTTTGTAAACTTACGTTTAGGAATACAACCTACACCACGCAATAACCATTCACGACCATTAAATTCTTCTATTGATGTGACCCAACAATATTTTTGCGTAGGACCTGACTTAATTACATTAGCAAAGTCAACAAAACTTGCATGATTAGATAATAAAATATAAGGACCTTTTAAACCTTCACAATTGATTTTTTTTATTTTTGTCTTCGTTCCAAATGGCCCTGCAAATAACCAAGCACCAACCATTTCAATAGGTCTTAAATACCATTTTGGTCCATTAATCTTTTTGTGAAGTTCAAACGCTTTTTCTTTCTTCATAAATTTTTCTTCTCTTTCATAATTCTATAATATATATTATACACAAAAAATATTAAAAAATAAAGTAAAATTATATTTTTTGATAATAATTTACATATTTTTTATCATATTTACTATTTTTACAAGTATTTTCCCACATACTAATGCATCATCTTTTGCTCTATGAGCATTACCAATTGGTATATTAAAATACTGTGCAACAGTAGTTTGTTTATGATTAGATAGTTTTAAATAACATCTAGCTAATTCTAAAGTATCTAAATAATATAGAGTTCCACTAAATCCAAGTCGTTCTAGAGTATTTGATAAAAAGTTCATATCAAAACTTGCGTTATGTGCAACAATAACAGCATTTCCCTCTAATACATCTTTAATAAAAGAGCAAAAATAATAATAAACTTCGTCTTCTAAAGGTGCACTACTTAACATTTCATTTGTTATGTTATTAATTTTAGTGACGTGTGGTGGAATACTTTTGCCTGCATTTACTAAAGTAGAAAACTCTTTTAGAGGTTTAAAACTTATAAACTCACAACACCCAATTTCAATTATTCTATCACTAATAGGATTTAAGCCAGTGGTTTCGACATCAAATGAATAAAACTTTTTATCTAATAATTTAATTAAATCTTCACTGAATCTTAATTTTTTCTTAACAATTCCACTCATATCTTTACTCCACATTATATATATTATACCAAATAATAATATGTAATAACTTTTTTTTACAATTTTAAAGATAAAAAGTAGACATTTCACTAAAAAATGTCTACTCTAATTTTTATGTATCTAACCCTGCAAATTGAGTTTGATATAATCTATTATATACACCTTGTTTTTGTAATAACTCTTCGTGATTACCCATTTCAACAATTACACCTTGATCTAATACTAAAATTAAATCCGCATCTTGAATAGTAGAAAGACGATGTGCAATAATAATTGATGTTCTATTTTCCATAAGTTTTAATAACGCATCTTGAATCTTCTTTTCTGTTCTTGTATCAACAGAAGATGTGGCTTCATCTAAAATTAAGATTTTAGGATTTGCTAAGATTGCACGAGCAATCGTAAGTAATTGACGTTGACCTTGAGAAATATTTGTAGCACCTTCAGAAAGAATAGTTTTTTCTTTTTGTGGAAGTCTTTGTACAAACTTATAACAGTTTGCCATCTTTAAAGCATTTTCAAATTCTTCATCAGTTGCATCAGCTTTACCATATTTTACATTATTTTCAACAGTATCACCAAACAATACTGCATCTTGTAAAACAATTGAAATACAATCTCTTAAATCTTTCTTAGACATATCTTTAATATCTTTACCATCAATTAAGATTTGTCCAGAATCAATATCATAGAATCTAAGTAACAAATTAACAATTGTTGTCTTACCACTACCTGTTGCACCAACTAGCGCAATCTTATGGCCACTATACATATCAATATTAAAATCTTTTAAAACAGGTTTACCAGGAACATATGAGAATCCTACATGTCTAAAATCAATATATCCTGTAGTTTTAGTAGGATCAAATTCAACAGTACCAGTGAAATCTTCAACTTCTTCATTCATCATTGTAAATACACGTTCAGCACCAGCCATTGCAGTAAGGATCGAAGAATACAAATGAGCAATTTCATTAATTGGTCTTGTAAATTGTTTATTTAGCGTTAAAAATGAAATAACAACAGAAACACTTAATGCTTCTCCAAATAAACCATTACCAATTCCCTTAGTAACAAATAAAGCACCAAAAATACAAATTAAGAAATATCCAAAGTTACCAACAAAGTTCATAATTGGTCCCATTGAACCACCCCAAATTTGAGCTTTAATTGCAGTATGACATAATTCATTTGAATAATCATTAAACTCTTCTTCTGCAATACTTTGATGATTATATGCAATAACTGTCTTACATCCAGTTACCATTTCTTCTGTTTGTGCATTTAACATACCTAATATTCTTGATTGTTTAATAAATAAGGGTCTCATAAATTTAGACATTAACGCAGTAAAAGAAATAGATAATACTAAAGTAATCATCGCAACTGCTGTAAGTAGTGGAGAATACACTAACATAATACATAAGCATCCAATGATCGTTAATATACCAGAAACAAGCGATGTAATAGAACTTGATACTGCCATTGAGATATTATCAATATCATTTGTCATTCTCGACATAATATCACCATGAGGATGAGTATCTGTATATTTTATTGGGAATTTTACAATTCTTGCAAATAAATCATTACGCATTTTTCTAGTCATTCCTGTAACTAAGTAAGCACTTAAAATGCTAGAAATATATTGGAATACACAATATAAAATATAAACACTTGCAAGTAAAACAACAAATAACAAGAAATCTTGTGGATTAGGATTCTTTGTCCAAATATTGTTATCTACGTCATATTCACCAAGTGCTGCAATAATTTTTTCAATAAATACATTTGTTGAAAGCGTACAAGCAGTTGATAATACTACTACAAATATTAACGCAATTAATAAACCTTTTGAAAATGAAATATAATTTAATAATTGTTTAATAGTACCTTTTAAATTTTTAGGTTTTTCTTTTAAACCACCAAATCTACTACCTGGACCTTTACCATTTCCTTGTTTCATTTGCATTTCACGAAGGCGTTTATCATCAAATTGTCTTCTAGCCATTATTCGTCACCTTCTCTCTTTAGTTGTGAGTTATAAATATCTTGATATACTTCACAATTTTGAAGTAGATTTGCATGAGTATCAAAAGCTACTATTTCACCACCATCAAGAACAATAATCTTATCAGCATTCTTAGCTGTTGCAACACGTTGTGCAACAACAATCTTAGTAGTATCACTAATATGTTTACGCATTGCTTTATAAAGATTAGCTTCAGTTACCAAATCAAGTGCACTTGATGCATCATCAAAAATTAAGATTTCAGGTTTTTTAACAATTGCTCTTGCAATAGATAATCTTTGTTTTTGACCACCTGATAAAGATGTACCTTTTTCTTCAACATATTCGTCAAAACCTTGTTCTTTGCTTAAAATAAATTCACTAGCTTGTGCAATATCAGCTGCAAGACTAATTTCTTCAATTGTAGCATCTGGTTTACCCCAAGCAATATTTTCTGCAATCGTACCTGCGAATAATTCAGATTTTTGAAGTGCTATCGCAATTTTATTTCTTAAATCAACTTGCTTATATTCTTTTACATTTACATTATCAACTAATACTTCACCATCTGTAACATCATAGAATCTAGTAATTAAATTTACAAGTGTTGTTTTACCACTACCTGTAGCACCTACAATAGCAATTGTTTCTCCTTTATTAATCTTAAAACTAATATTTTCAAGTACATTGCCATTAGTATTAGGATATTGGAATGAAACATTTTTAAATTCAACTGTACCAGTTTCAGTTAATGTATTAATATCTAAAGCACCATCAACAATTTCAAGTGGACAATCAAGTACCTCATTAATACGCTTAGCAGATGCTTGTGCACGTGCAACATTTGAGAAAATCATACCAAATTGCATTAAAGAAAAACAAATCATAATAATATATGTAATAGCTTGTTGAGTTTGACCAAGTAATATTTCAGGTTCTGTTCCATTATTATATCCACCTAAAATTGAATTACCACCAATAGAATAAATCGCAATTTGTGCTAAATATACAATAATCATAAATAAAGGCATTAATAATGCTAATAATTTATTTACATATAATAATGTATCAGCATAGTCAGCATTAACTCTTTTAAATCTTGCATCTTCATAATCCTCTTTAGAGAATGCCTTTACAACTCTTGCACCTGAAACATTCTCATGAACAACTGTATTTACTTTATCAAGTTTAGTCTGAATAATAGTAAATTGAGGGAAAGCTTTTTTCATAAATAAAATCATCGCAAGAATTTCAAGTGGAAGCGCAACGGCAAGTACAATTGCAAATTTAACATTAATTGTTAATGTGAATACAATTCCTAGCACAAACATTCCAAAAGATCTAACAAACATTCTAATCATTTGTGCAACAAAGTTTTGCATTTGTGTAATATCATTAGTAACTCTTGTTACTAATGAACCTGTAGAAAAATCATCTGTTTGATCATACGATAAATGCATTATTTTCTTAAATACATCTTGTCTTAAATCATTTGCAAACTTACAACTTGCAATATTTGCAAATACACCACTTAAAAATCCTCCTACAACACCAATAAATACAATTGCAATCATTGTAAACCCTATCGCAAGAATCTTATCTAAGTCTTTAGATGGAATACCATAGTCAATCATCTTAGCCATTTGACCAGTAAGCATCATATCCATTGATACTTCTATAATCATAAATATTGGAGCTAAAATTGCTGCCCACCAATATTTCTTTAAATAACGTAACAATTTAAACATTATTTTTATTCTCCTTCCTGTAAATTATTTTTCATCAACTCTAAAACTTTTTCAAAATGTGCTAAATCTTCTTTACTAATTTTTTTTATCATTCTAGATTCAACACTTCTAAAACATTCTTTAATCTTTTCATCAAGTTCATAACCTAACTCAGTTAAAACAACAATTGTTTTGCGATTATCATTATCACTTGGTTTTCTTGTAATGTAACCCAAAGACTCCATTTGTTTAAGTGTTAAACTAACAGTTGGAGCAGCTAAATGATTTCTTTCTGCAATATCATTTTGTGGAAGCCCCTCAGGATGCCAAGAAAGTGTCATAACTATATTTGCATAAGTTGCATTTATATTATGCCTTGCTGCTTCTTCTTTAAATGCACATTTAAAAGTTTTATTCATATGGTTAAGAATTGCACCATATGGTATTTTTTCATTGTTCATTTTACACCTCTAAAAATAGTTAGTTTTAAAACTAATTTTTAATATTATATCATATTTTATGTTAACTATACATTAATTCGCTCTAATTTTTTTAATCAATAAAATTGTTTTTTTACCCTTTTTTTTGTATAATATACCTATGATTAATGAAGAACAATTTAAAGAATTAGTAGCAAAGAATTTAACTAACTACCGCAAAATTAATAATTTAACTCAACTTGATTTAGCCGAAAAATTAAGTTATTCTGATAAAGCAATTTCAAAGTGGGAAAGGGGAGAGAGTTTACCAGATTTATACACTTTAGAAAAAATTGCAAATCTATATGGAATAACTATTAATGATTTAGTGTATGAAAAACAAGAAATTATTAAACCAAAAAAATTAAAGAAAACTAATCATTTATTTGTAACACTTTTATCAACTATACTTGTATGGTTTATTGCAACCCTAACATTTGTAACATTAATGCTAATCCCTGCAACTTCATCATATGATAATTGGCTAGCATTTATTATCGCAATACCAACATTTTTTATCGTATTAACAGTCTTTGCTTGCTTGTGGTATAAAAATGTTTTAAGATGTATAAGTGTATCAGGTATCGTATGGGGTGTAGTTATTGCTCTACAAATTATATTATATTTAAATCATCTAAAGAACAATTCTTTGATTTATATTATTGCAGGAGTATTCCAAATTCTTGTAATATTATGGTTTATAATGGTTGATTATCAAAAAAAGTCTAAAATAAAATAAGAGTCTGACTTAAAAAATCAGACTCTTTTTTCATTAAAAACGATTCTTTCCATGAAAGAATACCGCAATCAAGCCAGGCCCTGTATGAGAACCAATTATAGATCCAATATACGAATAATAAATATCTTTAAATCCGAGTTCTTTTTTCAATATTTCTCCAAATTCAACTGCACTTTCTATTGAGTTAGAATGAGAGATATATAAAGTTTGTTCCTCTGGATTTATTACTTGTTCTTTAATAGATTCAATCATTTTCTTATAAGTATTAGATTTACCATGTCCTTTAGTATGTACAAGCAAATGCCCATCATAATCAAGTCTAAGAATTGGTTTAATACTTAATACATTACCAAAAATTGATGCAACCCTAGTAACTCTACCACCTCTCGCAAGATAAGTTAAAGTATTCGTTGTAAAATATGGATTTATACCACGTTTTACACTTTCAATATAATCAACAACCTCTTTAATATTCTTTCCTTCATCACGAAGTTTAGAGGCTTCAAGTACTAACATTCCATATCCAAGGGAAGCACAAGTTGAGTCAATTATATATATTTCATTCCCTGGATGCTTTTCATCGATTTTCTCTTTTGCAGTGACAAAATTATTATATGTTCCAGATATACCACTACCTAAACTAATATGCATGATCGGTTTATCATACTTAATTAATTCTTTTAAAAAATCATATGCTTCTTGAATATTAACAGCAGATGTTTTAAACATCTTTCCTTCTTCTTCCATTTTTTTATAAAACTTTATAATGTCATTTTGTTCCATTGTATCTTTAATTATAAATTCAGAATCAATATAATTCATAAATTGCGGTACAACCCCAATTTCTTTACACACATCAAGTGATAAATCACATCCCGAATCAGTACTAATAATATATGGTAAATTATTTAAATCTTTCATCTTTTTTTCTCCTTCATAAAATAATCACACTAAAAAGTATATTATCTATATTTATAAAAGTCAACCTACTCTAAAGATTTTTACTCCCCTTTATAAAACCTTTAAAGTAGAATAGAAAAAAGGACTCTACAATAAGTAGAATCCTAATTTTTAGACTTTATTTGATTAGTTTCTTCATTATATTCATATGAATTATCAATTAATTTTTGATTTAACTCATCTATATCTAAATTTTCATATTCACATAGATCAATTAAACTTGAATATTTACTTCTTAAATAAGTATTAAGAATTGATACTAATAAATCAATTGGAAAACTTAAACTTACCATTAAATTGCCTCTTTAATATTATAAAGCCATATTTTTTCATCTATAGTTAAATAGTCTTTTAACGCCTCATACACTCGCTCGTGATATGCATGAATATTTGCGATATCTTCATCTGATAAAATAGATGTATCAATTGCTTCGATATCATATGGTACAAGCGTTAAATCATCAAAACATAAAAACTTACCAAAATCATTTTCCATATATTTCTTACATACAACTAAGTTTTCAATTCTAATACCAAATTCACTTGGTAAATAAATACCTGGTTCATTAGATGTAATCATACCTTCTTTAAATGGATAACTAGCTCTTGGTGTTGGACTAATATTTTGTGGTCCTTCATGAACATTTAAAAAACTTCCTACACCATGTCCTGTCCCATGATTATAATTTAATCCATGAGAATATAAATGTTTTCTTGCAAGAATATCAAGCTGTGCCCCTGTTGTTCCACTTCTAAATACTGCATTAGATAAATCCAAATGTCCTTTTAATACAAGCGTATAATAAAGTTTTTCTTGTTCAGATAACTCTCCAAGTGAAATAGTTCTAGTAATATCAGTCGTACCTTCTAAATATTGACCACCTGAATCTACCAGTAAGAACGATTTTGGTAAAACTTCTATTTTAGAAACAGGTGTTGCAGAGTAATGAATTATTGCACCATGTTCTTTATAACCACAAATAGTTTCAAAACTTATTCCCAAAAAATTCTCTTGTTCTTTTCTAAACTCTTCTAACTTTTTTGAAGCAGTAATTTCATCAATATAAACTTTACCAACATTACATTTTAGCCAGTAAATAAACTTCGTAACGGCAACTCCATCTTTTAAATGAGCAAGATATGCATTCTTAACTTCAACTTCATTTTTTTCTGCTTTTAAAACAGTTGTATAATTTACTTCATTAATAATCTTTTTAGCATTAATTAAAGAGACTAATGCATAATTAACTTTATTCTTTTGATATACAACAACATCATTAATAAATAATTTAACATCATTATAGATATCATTATAAGGTAATACCATTACTCCATCATTATTTAACTTTTTAACTAAATCTTCATCTAATACACTATCATTAACATAAAGTTTAACATAATCTTTTGCGACAACAGCATAGCTTAATAATACTGGATTGCATGCAACATCATTTCCTCTTAGGTTAAATAACCATGCAATATCGTCAAGTGAAGTAAGTAACAATAAATCTGCTTTTAATTTATTAAGATGTTCTTTCACTTTTACAAATTTATCAACTCTTGATAACCCTGTATATTCAAGTGACAATTCAAATGCTTTTTGTTTAGAAATACTTGGACGATTTATCCAAATTTGATCAATTAAATCTTGTTGATAAAAAATGTTAATATTTTTATTACTTAAAGAGGATTTTAATTGCTCAACAAAATCAATTGAAACTAGCTTACCATCAAACCCAATTGTACAATCTTTATCTAACTTTTTATCTAAAAACTCAAATATAGTAGGTACGCCTGGTTCTAATGACTTATAAAGATCAATTGTAGAACCATCTAATTCTTTTTCTGCTTGTAAAAAATATCTTCCATCAGTCCATAGTCCTGCTTCATTAAGCGTTACAACAACAGTTCCTGCACTTCCTGTGAACCCACTTATAAAACATCTTGCTTTAAAATAATCTCCAACATACTCAGAACCATGGAAATCATTTGTAGGAATAATATATGCATCAATTCTATATTTCTTCATTAAATCTCTTAAGTTTCTTAAATTATCTATAATATTATTTTTCATATTATACCTTCTTTTAAAATAATTTTTTCATGTTTAAAATTAGTTTATATTTCTATTTTATAATATTAGCGTAGAAATTAGAAGTTTGAAATTCTCTTTAAATTCTTCCCTAAAAAACTATCATTAAAAAATTTCTACACTTATATACAAAAAAACAAATTCATCTTCATAAACTAAATTTCAAACTTCATGATAGAATTAAGAATTAGAAACTAATGTTTCTAATTCTTTTTTTATTATAACACAATATAATACTTTTGAAAACACATTTGATTAATCAAAATAAATTGGTAAATTTATTGTTATAGTTGTACCTTCATTTAACTTACTTTCAATTTTAATTTCACCATGACAAATATCTAAAATTCTTTTAACAAGAGAAAGTCCAAGCCCATTACCTTCTCTTAAATGAGATTTATCTCCTTGATAAAATTTATCAAATGCATGATTAATAGTTTCCTCATCCATACCACACCCATAATCCTTGATTGTAACAACAATATAATTAGAATGAGATGCTAGATTAATATCAATTTTACCATTTTCATTTGAAAATTTAATTGCGTTTGAAATAATGTTCATCCAAATTTGTTGCAATAACTCTTCATCACTAATTATCATACAATCTGATAAATCTAAAGTAAATTCAATATTTTTCTTTTCCCAAGATGATTGAAGTAAAATGATTACCTCACGAATTTGTTCACTTATATTATACTCAGTTTTACTAATTTCTACTTCTTGATTTTCTAATTTTGTAATTTTTAATATGTTAGAAGATAAATTAGTAAGTTTTTTCGTTGCATCAAAAATTATTTTTAAATAATGTTTTTTTTCTTCATTAGTAAGTTTATCATCTTCTAAAAGTGTTACATATCCTTGAATAGTTGCAAGAGGGGTTTTAAATTCATGGGAAACATTTGCGATAAAATCACTTCTTAGTGTTTCAATTTTAGAAAGTTTTTTTACCATTATATTAAAGTTCTTAATTAAATTATTAAGTTCAGTTTCATCCTCTTTATATTCTAATTCATCTATATTTACAGTAAAATCACCATCTGCTATCTTTTTAGATGCATCAGATAATTGCTTTAGTGGTCTAAAATATCTTTCAATTATAAAATAGCCAAAAAATGTTCCAATAATTAAACTAGTGATTAGCAATGCAATAATATATCCAAATGTACCAAAACGACCTGGAAAAATTATAATCTTAAAGAAAGTTAAGATATAGAAAATTAAAGCTGTTAAAATATTCGCAATTAGTAAAACATTAAAAAATAAATAAGCCAGTCTAAGTCTAAGTTTTCCCGATAATTTTGTTTTTTTATTCTTCATTTTTCTTTACTACCTTATATCCAAGACCTCTTACTGTTACAATTTCAAAATCAGGATTTTCTTTAAATTTATCTCTTAATCTATTAATATGCACATCAATAGTTCTTTCATCAGACTCAGATAACATTCCCCAAAACTCATTCATAAGCTGAGTTCTTGTGAATATTTGATTAGGATACGAAAATAACTTAAACAAAATATTAAATTCTTTTTGTGGAAGTTCAATTACTTCATCTACTGTGTTTACAGTAAAAGTGTTGTAATCAAGAACAGTTGAACCTATTGCAACTTTCTTTTCATTATTTATTTTAGCTCGTCTTAATATTGCTCCAACGCGTAAAACTAATTCTTCAAGATTAATAGGTTTAACTAAATAATCATCAGCTCCAGCATTAAAACCTCTTACTTTATCTTTAAATTCTTCTTTTGCTGTAATCATTAAGATAGGAATATTAATTTTCTCTCTTCTTAATGATTCAGTAAATTTATATCCATCCACTCCTGGCATCATTATATCTGTTATAATTAAATCAATATAATTTTTAAATAACACATCATATGCACTATCAGCGTTATAACATTGATATACTTGATAACCATTTTTAGTAAGAACTTTTGCAATAAGAAAATTTAAATTTACATCATCATCAATAACTATAATTTTAAACATGAAAATCCTCCAAATTAATATTTTACTTATTTATTTTATAATAATATTATAAACTATCTTTGAACTTATTGCAAACTTTTAAAGTTAATAATTAGTTAAAACTCATAATATATATTATAATATACAATACGAGGAGGTAGAACATATGAGTAATCCATATACAATTCTTGGTGTCTCACCAAATGCAACAGATGATGAAATTAAAGATGCGTACAGAAAACTTGCTAAAAAATACCATCCCGATATTAATCCAGATAAAGACTTAGCAGAAGCTAAAATGAAAGAAATAAATTACGCATATGATACAATAAAAAAGATGCGTGAACAAGGTACTTCGTATCAAGAAGAAACTAGTTATAATTCAAGTTATACATATCATACAAATACTAATAGTAATATTGATTTCAAAACAATTGAAAGATATATTCAAACAAGACAATATTTTATAGCACGTATAATGTTAGAACAAATACCAAAAACAACAAGTAAATGGTATTATTATAGTGCAATCATTAATTACAATTTAGGTGATGTAGATACGGCAGAATATCATATTGATATTGCTTGTAATATGGAACCTAATAATATGACTTATAAACAAATAAAAGAAAAAATGGCATCTTCATATTTTCAAAGAAGACAAAACATTAATAGACGTCCTTTTTCATTTGGTAGATTAATTTTTTCTTTAATAAAGTTTTATATTATTTTAAATGTAATTGGTTTCTTATTAACTATGTTTTTTTCATGTGTAACTAGAATTGTACCTACACCATAAGAAAGGAGTCAATATGGGAAAATTTCAAGATAAAGTTCAAAGATTTTTTTATGGTAGAAACGGAGTAGATAAATTAAATCGTTTCATCTTCCTTTTATACTTTATATCATTTATTGTTTACTTATTTGTAAAACACTACACCGTATTAATAGTTTCATCTATTTTATTAATTATATATTTTTATCGTATGTTATCTAAAAAGTTATACAAAAGACAAAAAGAAAATGAAATCTATTTAAAAATTACTTCTTCCATTAAAAGACCATTTTTAAGATTCTTTCACAGAATTCGTGATCGAAAAACACATGTATATAAAAAATGTCCTAATTGTAAAAAGATCTTAAAATTAAGAAAAGTAAAAGGTTCACATACAGTTAAATGTCCTGTATGTAGTAATCATTTTAATATAAAAATATAGCCTCTAATTTAAATTGAAATTAGAGGTTTTTTATTTTAAAAAAATGGTGAAAATACCTTTAATAGGCCTACAAACAACCTAACAATAGCTTTTTGATAAGCAGTTTCTTTAGTCTGTATTAAAGAGACCTTAATAGTATCTTCAAAATCTTCTTTCATCTCTTTAATACAACTTGTTTTATACATCCATACTGCATTTTCATAATGATGAATAAAGCTACGATAATCAAAATTAATTGTTCCACATACCGCATATACATCATCACAAATAAAGTTTTTAGCATGCATAAAACCAGGTGTAAATTCATATACTTTTATTCCAAAATTTATTAAAGGCATATATGAGTTTTTAGTAAGAGCATATACGATTTTTTTATCCGGTATATGTGGTGTAATGATCACTACATTCACACCTCGTTTACTAGCATTTATTAACGCATTACTAATTTCACTATCAACTATTAAATATGGTGTTGTAATGTATATATAATCTTTAGCTTGATTAATTAAATTTAAATAAGTGTTTTCAGCAATATCAGGTATATAAATAGGTCTAGGACCAGTTCCAAATGGTAAATAATATCCATCACTTTTAATTTCATTATTATTATTTATATAATCATCTAAATTACTAATACTTCCATCATTTAAATCCCAATCAAATAAAAATATTTTTAGTAGTTCATTAACACCTTTTCCACGAAGTTCTATTACACTATCTTTCCAATAGCCTAAACGGTCATTTTTGTTAATATATTCATCAGCTAAATTAATCCCACCTGTATAAGCAAGAACTCCATCTATAATAGTAACTTTTCTATGACTTCTATTATTATGGCTTGAATTGGCTCGTCCATTAAATTTAGCAAAACAATTTGCTTTAATACCATAGGATCTTAAACGTTTAAAATAATTAACGGGAAGTGTTAATAAACAACCAATATCATCATATAAAAATCTTACCTCTACACCTTCAACAACTTTACTTTTTAAAATGGAAAGTATTTCACTCCACATATACCCATCTTCAACAATAAAATATTCCATAAAGATATATTTTTTAGCTCTTTTTAATTCTTTTAAAAACTCATCAAAAAACTCTTCACCACACTTATAATACTTACCAGTAGTGTTATCACATAAAGAGTTAAGTGAATCATTTGATAAAGCATATGCTTTTTGATATGCTTCTAAATCAACACTTTTTAAAGTTTCTAAAACACTTGTATCAATCTTAAATAAATTAGATTTATCTTTATTAAGTTTAAAAAGAAACTTCTTTTCTTTTCTTGTAATTAATCTTCTACCAAGAATTATATATAATAATGCACCAAATGGTTGAAAGACTAATATTATTAACATCCAAGGTAATTTTGTTTCAGGAATAGTTTTAGAATTAATAATAAATAATAAAGTAAGTACACTTATAATATAAGATACAATATAAAATATTAATAAATAATCATTTAAATATCTTTGTAAATAAAATATAGAAATTAATTCTAATATAATAAATAAAAACGAAATAAAATATCTAGATGTAATAGCTCGTAATAATTTCTTAAAAAGCATTTTCTTTCTCCTTTATTAGAAGCATTATACAAATAAAATATCAACTATTTATTAATCTTTTTTATTTTAGCAACATAAAACCCTTCAAAATATTCATTAGGTTTAATACATAAAGTTCCATCAATCTTAGTAGGTAATAGTGGTAAATGTTTTTTTACTTCTTCATCAAATGGTACAACTATACAATTATTTAGTTTTAATATTTTATTTACAACTTCTTCATTTTCAATATCTAAAATAGAACAAGTAGAATAAATCATCTCACAACCAGGCTTTAAGATTGTTAGTGCTTTTTTTAATAATTCAAATTGTAACTTACTTGAATTAAAAACTAATGCTTTAGAAAACTTACTCATGCTTTTATCATAAATAGATAAAGTGCCACTTCCACTACATGGAGCATCAAGTAAAATTTGATCAAATCTAAAATAATCATCTAACTTTCTAGAATCTGTACACATAAAATTAACACAAGTAACACCTAATTTAGAAACATTTGATTTTAATCTTTCCATTCTTATTTTATCTATTTCACATGCAGTAATAAACGAATTATTATTTACTAGTTGTGCAAGATATGTAGTTTTACTACCAGGTGATGCACACATATCTAAAATATCACATGACTCTTTTGGATTTAAAAGTAATGCTGGAAGTTGTGAAGATAAACTTTGTAAATATATTTTACCCTCTTTACATAAATCTATATCAAGCATTTCTTTACTAGTTCTATTTTTTATAATTAGCGCATGTTCAAATAATGGATTTACTTCATACTCAATACCTAAATTATTTAAAACACATATTACTTCTTCAATTGATGTTTTTAGCGTATTAATTCTAATAGTTGTAAACCTCTTACAATTATATCCTTTAATTATTTCATTTGTAAGTTCTTCTTGATATTGCTTAGTTAGTGCTTCAACTAAAAAATCATTAATAAATGTATTATTCATATTATTTTACCTCATAATATAATTATATCAATTTTATAAAACTATTTCAATAATTTTAAAAAAATACCATACAAAAAAATATTGTTAATTTTTTAACAAAACACCGAAAATGTAGTATAATAGATATGGCTTATTTTATAAGTAAAATTAAGAGGTATAAAAAATGGAAAGATTAGTAGGAACAGTATCAAGAGGTGTTAGAGCACCAATTATTAGAGAAAAAGATGATATTTGCAAGATTGTCGTTGAAAGTGTAATCAATGTAAGCATTTCAGAAGGATTTAGTTTAAGAGACAAAGACGTAGTAGGAATTACTGAAGCAGTTGTTGCACGTGCTCAAGGAAACTATGCAACAGTAGATGACATTGCAACAGATATTAAAACAAAATTTCCTGATGGAACATTCGGTGTAGTATTCCCTATTTTAAGTAGAAATAGATTCTCTATTTGTTTAAAAGGAATTGCGCGTGGTGCTAAGAAAATTGTATTAATGCTTAGTTACCCATCAGATGAAGTAGGAAATCACTTAGTATCACTTGATCAATTAGATGAACATAACGTTAACCCTTGGTCAGATGTTCTAACTGAAGAAAAATATCGTGAATTATTTGGCTATCAAAAACATCATTTCACTGGTGTTGACTATGTAGCATACTATAAAGAACTTGTAGAACAAGAAGGTTGTGAATGCGAAATCATCTTCGCAAACGATGTAAGAACAATTCTTAACTATACAAAAAATGTTCTTTGTTGTGATATTCACTCTAGAGTTCGTAGTAAACGTCTTCTAAAAGCTAAAGGTGCTAACCTAGTATATGGTCTAGATGATGTATTAACAGAACCAGTTAATGGCAGTGGATATAACAAAGACTATGGTCTACTTGGTAGTAACAAAGCAACAGAAGACAAAATCAAACTATTCCCAAGAGATGGTCAAGTAATCGTTGAAGAAATTCAAAGACAACTAAAAGAAAAAACTGGTAAAACTATTGAAGTACTAGTTTACGGTGATGGAGCATTTAAAGATCCTGTTGGTAAAATTTGGGAACTAGCAGATCCAGTTGTTGCACCATTCTACACAAGTGGTCTAGTTGGACAACCAAATGAATTAAAATTAAAATATTTAGCTGATAATGACTTTGCAGACCTAAGTGGTGAAGAACTTAAAAAAGCAATCTCAGAATCAATCAAACAAAAAGATGCTAACCTTGTTGGTTCAATGGCATCACAAGGAACAACTCCAAGACAACTAACAGACCTTATAGGTTCTCTATGTGACCTAACTTCAGGTAGTGGTGATAAAGGAACTCCAATTATTCTAATTCAAGGTTATTTCGATAACTATACAAATTAAAAAATTATCCTACATACTAAATTTAGTATGTAGGAGTTTTTTACTAGAACAGCTTTTTAATATAATGTATATTTTAGTTTTAAACAATTATAAATAATAACTTCTTATTATTTATGCTTTTCCTTCATCACCATATTGACTTCCATATTTAGCATTACCGAACAACCAACCTGCACCTTCTTGTGCTATTACATTAACTAGTTTTGTATTATCATTTTCTATCACACAATTATATTTTGTTCCAACAACACCACCACATCTTGGTTTAAATCCCATTGCTTTTAGATCACCACTAATATTTACATTATAAACTTTACCATTTTCCAAATAACCAAATATTCCTCCAACTCTTGTCCAACCTTCACTCCAATTACCCTCGTATAATAAATGAATTTTAGAATTTACATTACAGTTTTTAACTTCTGTATTACTTGCCCAACCTGAAATTGAACCTGCAAAATTATTATGAGGAGAATGATTATTGTCAATATCCCATATTTGACTTTGATTATAATCTATAGTTTTAATTGTTGCATTTACTGTTAAATCATAAATTTTTGCGTTTTTTACAGCACCGAAAAGGCCATATGAATAATTTTTTAATTTTACTTTTAATTCACTTGATCCTTGTTCTATTGTAATAGAGTAGGTAATAGTTTTATTGTTACCATCAAAATTTCCAGTAAAACAATTTTGTGGATTTTCTCCTTTTTCCCAAGAATGTGAACCAATTGGCGTCCAATTATTTTCAATTTTTATATCCTTTATAAGTTTAAAATAAACATCTTGATTTAAATAATTATTTATTAGTTCTAACTGATATTCATTTTCAATTAAATAAGGATCATTACTTGTTCCTCTACCACCACTAAATTCTTTAGTTAAATCAACTTCATATTTAAATTTATCTAAAAATTCATTATTAACTGATTCTAACTTTTTAGTAAAAATCTCTTTCATAAGTTTTGCTAGATCAGCATATTCATCTGGTAATAATTCCCAAATAGGCACTAATCCATTATCATTTAATCCTATCATTGTATTTTTATCTTCAGTAGAATTATAATTTTTTACCCATTCATCACAGTTGCTATAAAATTGAGAAATATTATTAGATGATACTGCAACTCCCCCACCACCAATAAATCTTGCCTCATATATAGATGTTGTATTACTATCTTTTTTACCAATTTGTAACTTATTGCTAATACTATCACTTGATGATAATTGACCTTTTAAGCCTTCATAACTACCTGCAGCAGTTAAACTAGTATTATATTCAACTGTATTGTTAAAGTCGAACGAAGTATCATTTGTTAATAGATAATATAATATTTCAATTTTACCACCATATAAAGCATCTTTAATTATATGACTTCCAAAATTATCAAAAAACGTTAAAATCAATTCTTCTTTAACATCTTCATTTGTTTCTTGTACTATTTTATTTAATTCATTAATTGCATAAGATGATAATAAATTATTATTTTTAATTTCTGTTGTATCAAAATTAAGAATTGACATTCTCTTATCTATTATATTTTGATATGTAAAATTATAATACTGTCTTGTTGATTTAGAAATTTTAAAATCAGTTGAAAATGCTATTTTATTTTGAAGCGTTACAGAAAACGGAATTAAATTTTCATTAATACCTATACTTGCAGAGTTGCAGGATGCATATTTGCTAGCAAATTCACTAGTAAATTCTTCTATTGTATCTTCTTGAATTGTTTTAAAAGTTGTTTGACTTATTTCTGATGGTTCCAATTCAAATAAACTAGATAATTGTTTTATATCTAATAGCGTAGAACTAGTAATCGCTTTACTATCAAAATACTCTGCAGTTATAACATTTATACCAAATCCTAATTTATAATTTAAATAATCCTTATACATATTATTATCATTATTATTTAGTTTAACATACTCCAATATTTGAAGTGATGACCAATTTGAATCAACGTAGTTAGTATTCGATGAATCAGCAAGAGCTTTGATTTGAATAGAGAAATCACAATCTTCGCTAAACGATGCTTCATAATAATTTTTATATATGTATTTCTCTACTCCATTTATTTTTACAACATATCCTATAGAATTTTCAACCTCATTCCAAGTTACAATATTATCAATAAAATTTGAAATTATTGGAGTATTAAGTTGTGTATTAGATGATGAAGAAGAATCACTTTTTATAAACTCGTATTCATAAGGATTTGACCAATCTGAATCACTATATGTAGTTCCATTACCTACTGCCTTAACTTTTACAAATCCTGTTTTATTTTCATTTAGAAAAATAGATAAGTCAAAACTATAATCTGTCACATTTTTTTCATAAATATCATCTACATTCAATATATATGATGATGCATTAGCAACACTTTCCCAATAGACTTTATTATTTTCAACTTTTTTTATAATAGGTGTATTCAATTTGATAGTATTATTTTGAATAAAACTACATGAAGTAATACAAAAAGCACCTAAAATTACTAATAATAATATAAAAATTTTTTTCATATTTCTTTAACTCCTTAAATTTATTTTTTTAATATACTGTTGATTCAATAACTATTTTTTCGTATTCTAATAATTCATTAAATTTTCCACTATTTATAAACTCAGCTCTAGCTTTCAAACTTCTTTTTAATTTTGAATAATGTCCACCTGCTATTGCAACTCCCAACGAATATAAGAATCTTATAATTAAGATAAAATATAAAATAGTTCTAACACAACATAATAGAAGCACTGGTATTGCAACAATTTTACGTTCAGATGGAATAAAATTAAAAATTAACTCAAACACTAAAAATATATAACTATATATAGCTATTTTATTAATAAAAAAATCAAATGAACTTGATTTAACTAAATCTACACTATCATAATAAAATATTTGTTCAAATATTACTCCTGTAACTATTAAACCTAATAGAATAAAATATACTATGTTTAAGTTAAGATTTAGATTCACAAAAAACTTATCATAAGCTTGTATTGAAATAAACCATTTCTCCATTGTCAAATTTTTTAAATCAAATAATGTAAAATTATACGGAAAAATCAATGCATATAAGAATATTAATACTGGTAATAAAACTTGTAAACACGTAAATATAGTACACTTTGTTACATTAATATATTGAGTAAAGTTAATATTTCTATCTTCAAGACTCAAATCAGGATCAATTTTAAATTCAGTTTTGCATTCTTCAAATTTTGACATATTATATGCTAACTCATCTTCATATTCAGCAATTTCTTGTGCCATACCTCGTTTTACTGTTTTTATATAAAATTCATCTGTTAAATATTTTACTCTTTCTCTTACAACACTATAACTATTATCTCTAGTTTCATAATGGGGATTGGTATTGGCCCTTATATTTCCTTCATCATCTTCTATTACATCAACTGAAATATCAGTTAACACTTCTTGAGAATCTTTAATTTCTTCCTTATAATACTCTATGTATTCTACAATTATATCTTCTTTATTGTAACCATAACTACTATTTGTATAAATAATTGGTGTATCTGAAATAATATAATCTCCATTTTCACTATATTTTTTTATTATTTCCCTCTTTCTTTGTTCTAGCTTACGTTCTGCCATTTCTCTATTATATTTGTTTTTACTACTTAAACCAAACATTTAAAATGTTGCCTCCTTTATAAATATTTTATTTTAAAAGACCATAAAGGTATACCTTTATATACTATTTTAAAATTATGTATTTTCATAATTTTTAAACATATTTTAAGTATTTTATTGACAAAATATGTATTTTTATGTATAATATCAATGTGTTTTAAAAGTATACCTTTATATATATTTGTTATAAAGTTACAACATCAAAAAAATTATCCTACATACAAAAGGAACGTTAGTTCCTAGTATGTAGGATTTTTAACTTTTATATTATAAACAAATAACCATTATACGCAACATTATAGTTTATCTAATCACTAATTCCATATACTATATCCATTTCAAATTCACAAGATTCTCCTAATATGCGAAGTTCTAGTTTTCCATTACCGTCGGTATGAATGGTAGTAATTTTATTAGGAATTATCTCTTGTACAATTTTATCACCTTTAATTAAGACAAAATAAGCATTTCCACTATACAGTTTATAATCAATTGTAAAACCATAGTGATTATTATCGGTATCAATCTCTTTAATTAAATAATTACCTGATAGTTTCTTACAAGAAACTGATAACTTATCATTATAACCTTTAGTAGAACTTCCTACTTTAATAACACTTTTATATGTAAATATATCTTCTTTTTGAAAATGACACAAACTATAATCCTCTTCTCCATTTGTATCTTCAATATGTTTAATATTACAAGAAGATAATGAAATTACAATCAATAATACAAATACAAAAAATAGTTTTTTCATATTAGGCACCTTTTTTCATCGTTTTTGCACTAGTTTTAGTAACAAACTTTCTTGGTGCAAAACGAGTTGCAAAAATAGTTAAACGATTCTTAAATCCTACTACCGCAAGACTCTTACCCTTTAAAGATTTTTTATAACCAAATTCTGCAACCCTAGCCGCAGTAACAGGTTTAATCTTCTTAAATGTATAATCATTATGTGCAAGTTCAACAAACTTAGATAAAAATGGACCAGGGCATAAAGTTAATAGTTTAACATTAGTTTTTCTAATTTCATATGATATTGCTTCACCTAAAAGTAAAACATATGATTTACATGCATGATATGTGCACATATATGGTGCAGGCATAAATGCAGCAATAGATGCAACATTAATAATATGTCCTTCATTTTGTTTTAACATTTCATCTAAAAATACTTTAGTAAAATATAATACTGCATTACAGTCAACATAAGTCATCTTAAGTTGTTTATCGATATCCATGTCTTTAAAATCACACCTATCACCAAATCCAGCAGCATTAATTACATTATTAACAAAATATCCTTTATCAACAGTATATTTATAAACTTTTTTTAACTCTTCTTCTTTCGCAAGATCAGCAATACAAGTATCAATAAAAATATTAGGATACATCTTATTTAATTCTTCTTTAACACTATTTAACGCAACCTCGTCAATATCTACTAATAATAAATTATTTCCATCTCTCCCATATAAAACTGCAAATTCTTTTCCAAGCCCATTAGCAGCACCAGTAATAAAAGTAATTTTCATAAAAAAACCTCCATAAATTTTTCATTCTTATTTTACCACAAAATAAAGAAAAACTCTAATAATTATAAAAATTATTAGAGCAAAATTTTAAGTCTTTTTCTAAATATTGAGTACGTGGTTGATAAATTGTAACTATTATCCCCTTGGTTCTATATATTCTGGTATTTCTCCCCAAGCTAGAAACATACGTTCATTTATATTCTTTATAACCCCTACTTGTTTAATTTTAACTGTATATGTCCCATCAGCAGGGATTGTATATGTAATCATTTCAACATTCCCATTAGTTGAAACAGCCGTGGCGACAACATTTCCATTTGGATCTTCTAAATATAAATCATAATTCGTAAATCTTGTATCCTCTACATCACCATTTGCGTAAGCTATCCATGCAAGTGCAGTTTTAAATACTGTCCCCTCAGTTAATTCTAATTCTTCTGCATGGATAAATACATATGGACGGCCACTAAAATTTTCTAGAAAATTATAATCTGATAATCCTTCTACAAAACTATCATACCTAAATATACCACCACCAGTACTATTATTAAGTCCATTATCCATTAGTATGGCATATGATAATTGATAAGATGTAGCTAACATTTGTGCCACTGTTTGGTCTGGACTAATTTGTAACAAAGGATATTCTTCCATTAATAGTGCGATTAACCCCGTTACAATCGCACATGATACACTCGTACCACTATTATATATATTAATATCAAAAAGAGATACGCCTGTTCCTTCTGCCATAATAGTAGGTTTAGGAGGTCCACTTACTTCTACATAAGAAGAGTATAATTCTCTTCCATATCCTTCTGTACATGAACCGACTCCAATTACATTATACCCAAGTGCAGGATTGCCAACATATCCAGAACTATTACCAAAATTTCCAACAGCAGCAACTAGAGTCATTTTGTACGCATTAACTATATAATCACAATAAGCTGAATCAGACGCATAAACTCCTGTTGGATTTGCATCACCATAACTCATATTTACTAGTTGCACACCATTGTCTAAAAACCAATCAAACTCTTCACTTGGCGTCCCCCAAATATATGAACTATAAATATCAGCATCAGGTGCTATCCCTTCGCTACCTGCGATATATGCAGCTATATGAGTTGAATGGTCATCTATACTTTCTAAAGGTTCTCCTTGTATAAAGGTTGTAACTTGCCCCTCTCTGAAACATGATAATGAACCATCAACAAGACCTGGTTCTAATATACCAATTTTTATTCCAGCTCCCGTATATAAAGGATCAAAATAATGTTCATACGCGCCTGAACAATATAACGAATCTCTTAATTGACCTACACGATTTACTACATTTTCTTTTACATAAGCCATTTCAATATTATCATTATCATTAATCGCATACGCTATAGCGTTTTTATAAGTATAATATTTATCAGATTGATAAGTGTACTCAATGTATGGAGAGTATTTAGAAATGTATACAGACTTAAAATTATTTAAATTTATAGTTGATAAATATTTTTTATTTAATGTCGAATAATAATTCTTTGCAGCCTCACGATATTTATCTTGATTACTAATATCTATATCAGTAACTTCAGTAAAATCATCTACATCTAATTTTACCTGTACAATAATTTCATCCGTTAAAATAGATTCCCCCACGGAATCTGTAGATAATTTTTTGTAATCTTCAATAAATTCATAAATTACTTTATTAATAAAATCATTATTTGTTGAAATAGCTACTATTCCAAATATTAATATAAAGATATTAACTGTTATAAAAATTCTTTTCATGTTTCCTCCTTCTTTAATAAAAAAAATCTCCATACATATATAATACACCGCTCGGTATATGTTTTCGCCCAAAAAAAGAGAAATTTCTTAAAAAAATTTCTCTTTTTTAATAATTAGACGCATCTAATAGATATTTTTTTGTTTTATTTTCAGATTTTACAATAAATTCAACAGTTAAATCATCAGTTTTACTTTCATCAATAATAGTCAATAAACCATAACGATTATCATCAGAAATAGCTATCGTATTATCATTAACTAATAAAGTTATGTTTCTCTTAAATTCAAAATCAAGTTTAAAAGCATAATAATAATAATGCGAATACAAACCTTCATCACTTATATTATAACCATAATAAATATAGAATAATGTATCTTTATCGTGAGAATACATACAAATTGGATTTACATTAAAATAATCTAATTCTTCTTTTATAAAATTCTTTTCTTCCATTGGCATACCATTAGAATCATCTATCATATATTTAATATTATCTATATATACTATTTCTGGTTCTTTTGTTGAAAGTTTGTAATTTTGTACTCCTAATATAGAAATGCAAGTTATTGATATAAATACTATTACTAATGAAGTAATAAATGCTAATTTGTATGATGTTTTCTTTTTACTATAATTATTATCAAAAAAATCAGTATTTGAATAAATATCTTGTGGTGTTACTGTACATTTTTTTGTTTCTTTTATTTGTCTTATTAATTCTTTATGTTTCTTATTTTTTATCATATCCTTTATCTCCTAAATAATTATTAACAATTTCAAGACTTTTATAATATATTCTTCTTGTTGTTTCTCTTGGTAAATTAGTCATTTTGGATATATTATCAAATGTTACATTATAACCTGTTCTTAAAATATAAATAATATACATTTCCCTACCCATCATTTCTTCTAAATCATAGAGTGTATCTTCTAATATTCGATTATTTGTATCTGGAACAGATAATACAAAATCATCATCTAAAATTACTCTTTTAAAGTATCTTTTCTTAGTTCTAATAAAATTATATATTACCGATTTTGCTGTAATGATAATCCACGCTTCAAATGGGGATTTAAATTCATTAAATGACTCTATGCAATTTACAACTTTTATAAAAATTTCTTGTACACAATCATTAGCATCATCATAATCCTTTACAAAAAAATATGAATAATAATATAGAATATCTTTATAAGCATAAAATATATCCTCAAATGCATCTTTATTCCCATTACGAAATTCTTTAATTGTTCGTAGTTTTACCCTTCCCATTTTTTACTCCTTTTATTACTTTTTTGATATTATTTCATACATATTTTACTAAATTTTTGTGTTTTTTTCAAGTATTATGTCATTTTCAAATTATTGTATAAAACTTAAAAAAAAGGCAACAATATTATAGGGGATGTAATATTATGAAGAAAATTATTATAATAGGTGCAGGAATTACTGGCCTTTCAAGTGGAATATTTTTACTAAAAAAAGGATATGACGTTACTATTTATGAAAAAAATGATTTTGTAGGAGGATGTTGTACTGGTTGGGTAAGAGATGGTTATTATATAGATAACTGTATGCACTGGTTAACAGGTACAAACCAACACACAAAAACTTTTAAACTTTGGAAATCAATTGGTGCTATTGATGAAACATCAAATCTTTATCAAGGTGATTATTTTTATAAATCTATATATAATGATGATGAAATATGTTTACATAAAGATTTAGAACGACTTAGAACAGATATGTTAACTCTATCTGTTGAAGACAAAAAAGAAATAGACTTATTTGTAAATACGGTAAAAAACTTTATAAAAATAAATCAAGAAATGAGTATTTCTAACAATATATTTAATAAACCTATTTATTACTTAAAATCCTATTTTAAATATCGTCATTTATCGCTTGAAGATTTAAGTAAACGCTTCAAACATCCATTATTAAAAAAATTAATGATTGACTTTTTACCTAAAGAATACTGTAGTTTAGCATTAATCTATGCTTATGCAACTTTTGCAAGTGGTAATGGTAAAGTTTACTCTAAAGGGTCAAAAGCTTTTTCAACTAATATATTAAATAAATATATCGAATTAGGTGGATTTATTCACTATAAAAGTGAACTTACAAATATTAAGATTTCTAACAATAAAGTAGAGTCAATTACTATTAATGATGCAGATGTAGTTACTGCTGATCATTATATTTTTACTGCTAGTCCTAACTATTTATTTAATAATCTACTAGATGAAAAATATATTCCAAACGTTTTAAAAGAAAAATTAGAAAAACGCGACATTAATCCAATATATTCAAGTTATCATGCCGCATTTAAACTAAAGAAAAAACATAATCCATTCAATGAATCTACAATATTTGAAATTGAACCAATAAGAATTGGAACTTCTTATATTACAAGATTAATGATTAAAGATTATAGCTATTTATATCCTAATAAATCAGATACTATTATACAAGCATTTGTTATTCAAAATGAAGATGATTATCATTTTTGGGAGAATTTAAATATAAAAAATCCTGAAGAATATAAAAGACTAAAAAATGAAATTGCAGAAAAAATAAAAGATACTTTAATTAAACATTATCCACAAGTAGAATCATCAATTCATATTTTAGATACTTGGACTCCTTATACATATACAGAATATTATAATTCATACATTGGATCATATATGGGATTCACATTTACTAAAAAATCTAATCTAAAAGATATCCCAATAAAGTTAAAAAGTCTAAAAAATTTCTATTTACTTACATACTGGCAAAGAATTTGTGGAGGCTTACCTGTTGGATTAGAGCTTGGAAACTATGTAAGCAAAGCAATTAAATAGGAAATAATTACAAAACAATAATGAGTAAGTTTTTATAAAACTTACTCATTTTCTATTATTTTACATCCCAATATCCAAATCTATTATTACCAATTCTTTCAATAAAACCTTTTTCTACTAACGAATTAGTAATCCTTTGTACAGTTCTTTCATATCTATCTATCATTTGTGATAACTCTAATCTAGTAATTCTTATATTTTCACCTAATGTCATAAATTCGCCTCAACTACATTATACTATTTTCTCATTATTTTTCAACCAAGTATGTTTGGAATTTTGTCAAGTGATGCTTGCAATTAAAAATTTTAAAAAAGAAGCTTAAAAATTAAGCTTCTAATTTTTCAATTACTTTATTAATTCTTCTTGTTACTTCAGTTTCTCCTAAAATCTTTAATACCCAATATGGATTAGGAGTATTTTTTCTAGCAGAAACAGTAACTCTTAAGATTTCAGATACATCTGCAATACTACCTTTATAAGCTTCTCTATTCTTCTTATAAACTTTCATATTATCACAAAATCCACATTCAACAGTAATTTGTTTTAAATTATTAAACCATTCTTCTTCTGTTAAATCTAAACCTTTCTTTGCGTTATAAGTATTTAATACTTGAACAATATCTTCTTTATTTAGATTTTCATTAAATGGAAGAGGATTTTCATTTAATAATTCATCATATAAATCACTATAGAAGAATTTAATTAATGGATATACTTGACCAAATGTTTCATAGTCTTTTCTTGGATTTTCTCTTTCTCTTTCAATATTAATAATTGATTTGAAATATTCTTCATCTCTTTCAATTAATTCTAAAAGATTTGCATCATATTCTTGTGCATAAGCTTTTGCACGTGCAGTAAATTCTTCTTTTGTAAGACGTGCAAGACGTTCTTTACAAATGTTCTTAACTTTTGCAAGATCAAATAAAGCACCATCTAAAGTCATTTTTTCAAATGTTAATTTAAAATCAAAGATATTAGCATTCATATTTTGAAGACGCCATTCTTCAAAGTTAGAGTTTGCAATAGTAATAAGGTATTCCAAGAAACCTTCTACAGGATAACCTTCTTGTAAGAAATAAGATGTTGCAGCCTCTTCATCTTTTCTTTTTGAAAGTTTTCTCTTATTACCATTATCAAGCTTCATAATTACAGGTAAATGAGCATATTTAGGATGTTCCCAACCCATAGATTTAAATAATTCTAAGTGTGTAGGAAGACTTGCTAACCATTCTTCACCACGTGTAATATGAGTTGAATGCATAAAGTGATCATCACAAAGATGAGCAAAGTGATATGTTGGAAGACCATCACTCTTTAAGATAACGATATGTTGATCATTTTCTGCAAATTCAAGATCACCACGAATTTCATCATGAACTTTTACTCTATTAATATAGCAACCGCTTGATCTAAAACGCATTACATACTTTTCACCATTCTTAATCTTTTCAATAGCTTCTTCTGGAGTAAGGTGAGAACATTTTGCATGTTCAGCATAATAACCAGGATTAAGTTTATTTGCTTCTTGATATTGTCTTAATGCTGATAATTCTTCACTTGTACAAAAACAAGGATATGCAAGATTTTTCTTAACCATTTCTTTGATTACAGTACGATAAATCATTTCACGGTCACTTTGACGATATGGTCCGTACGAACCTTTTTCAGGGTTACCTTCACCACAGAAACCTTCATCAAAGACAACACCAAATGCAGCAAGTTGGTTAATTAAATCTAAGTCACTACCTTTTACTTCTCTTTTTGTATCAGTATCTTCTAATCTAAAATAAAAAACACCACCTGTTTGTTTTGCAAAACGATAACCAATTAAAGATGTAAATAAACTACCAGTATGTAAGAACCCTGTTGGGCTTGGTGCAAATCTTGCAACTATAGCACCTTCTGGTAAATCTCTTGCTGGATATCTTTTTTCTAAATCAGCAACAGTTTCTGTTACATCAGGAAATATAAGTTCTGCTAATTGTTCTAAAACATTCATCTTAATTACCTCTTTTATTTTATATTTTAATATTTATTATATATATTATACCACTTTTTAATATATTTTTCTTTTAATTTAATCTCTTTTTTCCAGTAAGAAAATATTCCATACAGTATGAGTATTATCACCATATGATCTAAACTCAATAAAGTATACTTTGTCACCATTAAATGCAAAAGAATAACCTTGAGACACATCTTCTCTAAAAATGTCAAATCTAGTAGAACAATTCTTCAATATTTCTTTTGGTTCTTTAACCTCTATTTTATAATCAAGTTCTACTTCTTGATAAGTAATATTTTTTACTGAAATTGTAGGTGTAGAAGATTCTGATTGATAAAATGCAAAACTATTTTCTTTTAACGAATATCTGGCAACATCTTTATAAGTATCATCAAGTGATTCTTTATTAAATAAATTTTGCTCACTTAAATAAACACATTCTTTATAATAATATTTTCCATAAATATCTTCTAATTTTACTTTTTCTTTTTCTTTACTTTTACAACCTGTTATACAAACAGTAAATAAGACTAACATAATAATTAATAAACGTTTCATATTCTTTCCTTATTATATATAATATATTTACTCTAAAAAAGATATCTTTTACGATATCTTCTTAATTATTTAAAATGATAACATCTTTAATACTATCTATATCAATAAGTTCTTCCTTATTATATATAGTAATAATTAATTTATTATCTTTTCTTTCTTTAATTATACCTTCAATATAAGTATCTATAAGTTCTAAATACACATTTATAGTATTCCCTTTTTTAACTAAATTTAAGATACCATCTATTTTTTTATCAATAACACTTTTTGTTTTAGTAACTTTCCATTTAGTGTTTGTTTTTTTATAACGCGAATCATAAATAGATTGTGAAGAAGAACCATTAATTTTTGTGCTCACAGTATCAATAAACATTGTAGGCATATTTTTATTATTCATTATTAATCACCACTATATTATATGATTAATAATTATAATTTGTACTTATTTTGCGTTTTTATAATATAAATAAATTAACCCTTCAATTAAAATTAATGGTTCATAAATATAATCAATTGTAAGTACATCCTTAATTACAGGTGCAAGACCACCAGTTAAAACTACTTTTACATTAGGTAAATTTAATTCTTCAATAGTTTTATTAACCATTCCATCGATCATTGAAGCAGTACCATAAATCATTCCACTTTGAATACATGTAGTTGTATCATTACCAATTACATTGTCAGGCTTTGCAAGAGCTGTATGAGATAGTTTTGCAGCATTTTGAATTAATGAATTAAGTGATCCATTCATTCCAGGTGCAATAGCACCACCAAGATACTCTTCTTTGTCATTTACTACAATAAACTTAGTTGCAGTACCTAAATCAACAATTATTACAGGTCCACCAAATTTATTAACAGCTCCAACTGCATCACAAAGTAAATCAGAACCAAGTGTTTTAGGAGCTTCAATACGAAGTTTTAAACCACTTTTAATTCCTGGACCAATAATCATTGGATTAATATTAAAATATTTTTTTATCATTTGAACAAATATCAAGTCTAATGATGGAACAACACTAGATATAACTACACCTTCAATTTGTAAGTTTTTAACAATAGATTGTAGTTTATGAAAGTATTCATCTTCTGTTAAAGAAGCATTTGTTACAAAACGATATGTATTAATTATTTTTTTATTTTCAACAATTCCAAGTACAATATTTGTATTGCCAATATCAAAACATAAAATCATAGTTACCACCTTTTAATATATTATATAATAAATTTCATAATTTTGCAAAAAATATGTATTAAATAAACTTTTTAAGAATTATTCTTATATTTTCATATTTTTCTATTTACAAACATAAAATAATATGGTATAATGTATTAGAAAAAGAGTTTTTAAAGAGAACTCTTCTCGTTTTGTTGCGAAAAAAGTCCCGTTTTAATAAGGTGTGGGGACTTTTTTCTTTTTATTTCTTATTTTTCTTTATTAAAATAGTAAGATTAATTATTGCTATTGCTAATTTTGTTAATACTAACATTAGTTCTATAATAATTAAAACCATTTTTTCTCCTCATAAATTATTCGGAGAGTGATTAATAAATTGAAAAAATTCCATATATATCACCTCCTCATTTAAAACGAGAAGAGACATATCCCCTTAATTAACTTTAAAAACTCTTCAGATTAAGTATATCATATTCTCCTTGTCATAAGGTGTTGCAATTTGATAATAGTATTTTATTTAAATCATTACAAATAAATAATAAAACTATATATATTATTAAAATTACTATATTATATAGACAATTTATTAAAAATATGGTATAATAAATAAAAAGAAGGTGATTAATATGGCAATTGAATATATGCCAATGACAAAAAAGGATCATAAAGATATTAAAAGATTAATTACAGAAGCATGGTTTGGTGATTATCCATTTAAAGAAAAGTATATTAAACTTTATGCTAGTGGATACTTAAACATGTACTTATCTAAAGCTGATTATAAAATAGTTGCAAAAGATGGTGATAAAGTAGTAGGATTTATTTTCGGAAACGTAAAAAATGCACCACTTAAACAACGTATAATCTCAAAATTTAAATTATTAGTATATTTCATTTATATGTTATTTTCATCTCCTGGTAGACGTGGAATTAAAATTACTTTAATTACAAATAAAGTAAATAAAAAACTATTAGCACCCTATAAAAAATCACATAAAAATGAATTAATTTTATTTATTGTTGATGAAAGTTATCGTGGTTACGGTATTGGTTCAACTCTAGAAAAAATGTATACAACTCATTTAAAAGAAAAAGGTATAAAAAATGTCTTCTTATTCACAGATACATATTCTAATTATGAATACTATGAACATCGTGGATATGAAAGAAAAGGAGCATTACCTGTTGATTTCAAAATAAAAGATTCAACAATAGATCCTGTATCAGAATACTATATTTATATAAAGGAACTATAATATGCAGATTATTGAATATTTTAATTTTAAAAATAAACCTCTAACAAAAGAAGAAAAAACTAGTATAAAAGTTCAAGTAGATGAATTTATGTCTCACTTAGAGAACCAAAATAAACATGTTGATGCAAATAATCCAATTTTAAATAAAGATGATATTCATACTAAAATTGATATGAGAAAATTGTGTTATGAAATTGTCTCAAAAGGAATTGGTAAAGTTATTTATACAACAATTAATAATACATTTATTTACTCTATTTTTGTAGATATTGGACAATGTTTTAATCATGAAGCAAATAACCCAGTAGTTTTAACTGCATTAAAATCTATTGCAAAATTTAAAGCTACTTCTAATAAAAAAGAAAAAGAGGCTCATATTAACTCTTTAAACGAAAAATATAGAAGAGAATTAAAATATCTTAAAAAAGAAATAAATGATGTATGTCCTACAACATGTTTATTTATTACAAACCTAAACTTTAATAGTTGGTTTATAAGTGGTTCACCAATTAAAGCACTTCTTAGTGCATTCCCTTGTTATAATTTATTAGGATTAACAAATGAAGAAATCACTGATGAGCAAATTGATGCAAGCAATGAAACTAGAACATATTCATTCTCATCAGCTTATAAAGTAGATATGGATGTTTGGTACTATAATAAAGTATTTAAAATGTACCAATCTAATTTAAATCCAGATTACAATTATTATAATATTTGTAGATATCCAGAACTTTTAGAAGTATTTGATGACTATCGTAATCAAACTATTCCAATGGTATTCCCACTTAATAATCCGCTTGAACAAATGGAAGAGTTTAAAGGAAAAGGGATTCCAATTAAATTAACAGGATTTGATGTTATAAAAGAAAGTCAAAATTACTATTTTACATCTAAAATAAATAATGAAGTTGATGCTCTTCTATATCCAGAAGTAGATTATTATACATTCTTTGATATTGAAACGTCATTTGACTTATTCCACGTACATGAAGGATTAAGAGTATATAACATCGATGATACTTCTTATCAAGCATTATTTTTCTATTCATTCGGTGTAAGTGAAGATTATTTATTTACTGAAGAAAAACAAGATTCAACTGATGAAGTTGCATCAGAAGATAAAATGGTTGCTGATATTTACAGTACTATGCCTGTAAGATATGAAGATATTAAAACACTATTTGCAGCTAGGACAATTGAAAACAACTTTGTTGTTAAAAACTTAATTACAGGTCTTAGGTTCCAAGAAAACTATGAATTTGGTAATGAAAATCATAACGTTCGTAAATATCAAGATCGTGTAGTAAGATTTGACTTAGGTACAGTAAATGTTCTAATTCGTGAAGAACCACACTATAACTACTATCAAAAAGATAAAGTTGTGATGGCAACAGAACGTGCGATTCCAATTCGTCTAATGATTACAGCAGATATAGATACACATAGTGCAGTATTATATCTTTTAAACTATGGTTGTAAACATAAACCAAGTTACTATTTAAATGAAGTATCTACAAATGGTATTATTTTATTACCTACTGAGCAAGAAATTGCATCAGGTGAATATGAAGTAAGATATAGTGAAGAAGGAATTCCATATATTTCATTCTATGATTATATTAAAAAACGCTTTGGTCTTAAGAAAATGGGTACACCTCGTCACTTAATATTATCTCCATTCTTAGGAGATTGTCCTGAAGATGCGAGTGAATCATTAAAAGAATCTTATAAAGAAATTAAATCTGCACTTCTTTATGCAAGAACATTATTTGAAGATGTTGAAGAACTTGGTAAACTAGTTGATGGACATTTAGATATTATCTACCGTAAAAAATGGGGTGACGCAATATTTGATTACTCAACTACTTACATTACTAAAACTACAGTTTTACAATATGCAGATACATATAAAGACTATCTAGCAGAACGTATTGACTTTGCGGTAGTAACACTATTCTACTTTGAAGTATTACAACTTGAAGATGCAGCAATACAAATCGCAACAAATAGTATTTCTAAATTTATTGATGCATATCAAATTGAAGATAGAAAAGGTAGAAAAGGATCTAAAAACGTATCAAGTGAAAATGCTCTTAACTTAATTGAAGATATTTATGAAGAATACGCTAAAACAATGGACCTATGGGATGTTGAAATGAACCTTCTTTCTTCAAATAGACTTATCGCAACAATGCGTAGAAAATTTGAAATAGAAAAAGACCTTGTTCAACTAAATAGAAATAGAAATGGTATTGAACAAATTTACCAAGGAAAACAAAGTAATATTCAAAAACGTAATGGATTACTACTTGCAGCAGTATCACTTGTAATAACAATATCTACAGTTGTAGAAGTATTACAAGCGGCACTATCAGAAGTATCTAAAAATTGGCCACAAATCTACCAAGACATTATTAACAAATATTTAATGATGATTATTATAGGTGCAGCTATATTAGGCGTACTAGGCTTCTTCGGATACCGTAAGATTATGAAGAGTAGGGACAAAAAAGTTATTCGTAAAAAATAAAATCTCCATTTTGGAGATTTTTTTATTTATAATCTTTAAACATCAATTGATAGTCATTTAAAATAATGTACACAAAAAAAACGATAATAGAAATACTGATTTCCAGTAAATCTATTATCGTTTTATTATTTTATTCAATTACATAAACAATCTTACGCCAAGTATTAACAAATACTGAAAGTGAATATCTACATTCAACGCTTGGAACGTTAGGATCATTAGAAATTAATGTAAGTGTTCCATTTTCATATTCATAACCAATAATTGTAATTAAGTGACCAGCAGTATAATAATCTTTTTGATCTGATGTCATTTGCCCTTTCATACTACATGCAACTGGACCTACATTTACTAAATGATGACAAAGTTCTGCAACTGTTGTAAATCTTGCAACATAGGAATTAAAGCCATAACCACTCATTGCAACACAGTTAAATACCCAGTTACCATAAATTCCTGAATTATAGTCTTTTACAATACTTGCGATATAGCGATGTTCATAAGTTGCATCTTTATCTGTAAAGCTTAATCCTTTATATTTAAGTAGCATTGTAGATGAAGTTGCACTACAAATAACACCACCAATTGAAGGTACTGCTTGTTGATAAAGTTTAGGAACATTATGTTTAATATAATTTACAGGTAATGTATCTAGTGAATAAGTACCACCTGAATATGCTGTAGAAGTAAGTGCAAATGATACTTGAGAAACACTTGGTGTTGCATAACTAGTAGTATCTCTTCTTAAAATTAATTTAAATTTAACTTGAGTACCAACTTTACTATTTAAAACAATAATTTCATCAGTACTAAGTTTAATTAATGAATTTGATGTATCAGAGATTTTGTTTTGTTTACCAAGTCCCCAACCACCTGAACAGTATGTAATATAACTACTCCAAGTACCACCAACATTTACACTGATTTGGAATTCAACTGTTGCATTAGCAGATGAAATAGCACTCCAAGTTGGAACAAGTTGAGTAAAACTTAAAACTGTATGTGCATCAGAAGTATATGTACCATAAGTTGCACCTTTCTTTAGTTCTAGTCTACCATTAACAATCTCAACATTAGACATATTAGCAGTATTATATTCATTTGCTTTAACAACTAATAAATTAGTTTTTACGTGAATAGTAATATCAAAATCATAAGTTTTAGATGTATTATTATATGTTAGAGTTAAAGATAATGTAGCAGTTTCAAACTTATTTAAACTCTTAACTACACCATCATTAGTAATAATAGATGTATTTGAACTCTTCCATTCAGCGCTAATTCCATCTTCAAAGTCAACTGGAAGAGCATTATTTTCAGTTGTAAATAGTGGAGGAAGTTCAACTGTTTCAGCTGCTGCATCAAGAACTTCTTCATCAGTTAAACCAGAATCAATCCATGAAGCATATAATACTAAATTACCTTCCATTGTAGCTGTAATGTTACTTACAGTATTTCCATTTTCATCTTTCCAACCATTAAATGTTTTATTAGTACCAACTAATCCTACAAGAGTAAATTCATCACCTTTCGAATACTCTGTAATTAATTGTTTTTGAACAGTAGCACTTGTATAAATTGTTTCAAGTCTTGCAGCAGTCCAATAGTTTTGTGATGGAGTAGTAAATACTTCATATAATCTCTTATATGATGTAAATGGTGATGCCCAACCTTCAGTTGTACCATTAATTTCTTTAACTACTGCAGAGAATGCATTAAACCATGGAACCCAACGACTTCTATTATTAGTAGCATTTACAAAATATGCATCATTAGTAGTATCTTGTCCATTAAGAACAATTAAAGGATAATCTCCAGAAGCTCCTGTAGACCAACTTGCAAGAACTGCTTCTTTAAATGCATCAATAGTTAGAGTAGATTTACTCCATACATAATATTCTTTCCAGAATCCTTCTATAAACTCATTAAGTGATGTAGGAACATATGTAGGTAAACTACCTTCATCATATACATATGAAATCTTAAAATCATTTCCTAAATCCCATTTAGCATATAAAGTAATATTATCAAATTTACCTAGATTATGTGTTTCAACTTTAGTTGTAAATTCAGCATCAGTATACCAACCAATAAATGTTGCACCATCTTGAGTAGGTGTAGGATATGTAAATTCATCCTCGATTGTAAATGTTGATTTTACACTTGTTTCAAAAGAACCACCATCTAATACATAGTTAATATTATATGTATTAGGAGTCCATTTAGCATAAACATTCATTTCAGCAGTTACATTTGTTACTTTGTTAGTTAATGTTTCTTCTGAATACCAGCCTTCTAATGTATAACCAGGTTTATAAACACTTGTTGCAAGTTTAGCGTTTTTACCAAGAACACTAGTATAAGTACTACCATTAATATATGTTTCAATTAATTTTGCAATTTCATAGTTACCAAAATTAATAGTTGAACTAGCAGAATAACCTTTAGAATATGATCTAGTCATTAAACATTCAAATGCTTGAGCAACAGGCCAATATGTTGCTAGGTTTGCACCTTCGCCTGCAATAATTTGTTCAAAATTATTTTGAGATGTTTCATTATATGCATAATCAGCATTACCAGTTTCTTTACCAATTAAACCTAAATCACGGAATAATTCTACTGCCCACATCCATTTATTTGCAATTTCAGTATTAGCAAAAAATGAACCAAACTTACCACGATTTTCATATAAATCAATAGCTTCACTAGAAGTACCTGTTGCAGTATAGAAATCATTTAAGAAATCATTTACCATTTCTTCATGTGTTCTATATGTAATATTACCACCATTAAAGTTATATGTCACTTCATAACAGTTATTAACAATTGATTTAACAAAATCGTTATTAGGATCACTATATTGTGAAGCAACTTCATAGATACTTCTTGTTACTGAATTATTAGAATAAATATATTCACCATCAACTTTAACATAAGCACGTGCACTAATATTGTTAGCATAAGCACGTGAAGGGAAGTTTACCATTGATACTGCAAAACTACCATCTTCTTTTAATGATGTAGTTTCAGCACAATAAATATCAAGTTTTTCTGCATCAGCAATTAAATCATCAGTATTAATTTTTCCATTATAAAAAACCATACCATAAGATACTTCATTACCTGTTGCAACACCATCTACAAAAGCTTGGAATCTAAGCCCTGATGGACTATCTAGTCTAATAGATGCACCATCAGTCATTGAAATAGATACAATAGATTCTGCTTTTACGTTTTTAACAAAAACTGTAAGGCATGCAAAAGTAATTAGTAAAGTTACAATTAAACTTAAAATAATTTTTTTCATTTTGTTACCTAGAACAATTTAGTTCTTTTCTCCTTTTATTTTTTACTTATATAGTATATCATATTTCCATTAAAAATTTATAATATTTAATTTATTTTTATAATTCTTTTAAAGTGTTATGCTACAAAAACCCTACCAAAAAGGTAAGGTTTATATTTATCATAATTATTTTACAAGTCCTTCATAAATAGCTTTAATTGCTTTTTCAAATTGAGAATTTTCAACACCAACAATAATACTTAACTCTTGTGATGCTTGAGCAATAACTTTAATATTAATATCGTTCTTACCAAAGATTGAGAATAGTTTTGCACTCATACCAGGTTTTAAAGCCATATTACGACCAACTACTGCAACTAGTGCAATACCTTGTTCTACAATAACATCAGTTACTTCATTTAATGCTTTTATTTCCGCAACTACTTCATATAAACGTTTATTAATATCATTAGAAGAAACAATTAAACTAAAACTATCAATACTTGAAGGCATATGTTCAACATTAACATTATATTTAACTAATACATCTAATACTTGTTTAATAACAGTAAGTTTAGGTGTTTTTTGTTTCTTTAATATTGTAATCGATACATAATCTTTTTTACCTGCTATACCAGTGATAATTTGTGATTTATCCTTAGGATTTGATGTAATAATAGTACCTGGATCAAGTGGACAGTTTGTATTTTTTACATTAATTGGGATATCTAATTCTTGCACAGGGAAGATAGTATCTTCATGAAGTACATTTGCTCCCATATAAGATAATTCTCTTAATTCTTCATATGAAATTTCTTTAATTTGTTTTGGGTTAGATACAATTCTTGGATCTGTTACTAAGAAACCAGATACATCAGTCCAGTTTTCATAAATTGTTGCAGATGATGCTTTAGCAAGGATACTACCAGTTACATCAGACCCTCCACGTGATAATAAATGTATTTTACCATCAGGATATGCTCCATAAAAACCTGGAACTACAATTTTTTTAGTTGTTTTTAATATTAGTTGTAATGCTTCATAAGTTTTATTTTCATTTATTTTTCCATCATAATCGAAGAAAATTAAATCTTTAGCATCTACAAATGTATACCCTAAGAAACTTGCCATAAGTTTTGCAGCAAGATATTCACCACGACTTACTAAATATTCTTCATCAATATTTTTAGAAAATTTATCTTCTATTTGTTTGAACTCTTGTTCTAAATATACATCTAAATTAAGATCATTTTTCACTTCAAAATATCTTTCTTTAACTATGTCAAATACTTGGTCTACATCAACTCCATATTTAAGATGTGCTCCAGTTAAATATAATAAATCTGTTATTTTATGATCTTGTTTATTTCTTTTACCAAGCGCAGATACAACAACAATACTTCTTGATGAATCTGCTTCTATTATAGCTTTTACTTTTTTAAATTGGTTACTATCAGCTAAACTAGAACCACCAAATTTTACTACTTTTTGCATTTATCAATATCTAGTGCCATTGCAATTTGCACTGCATTAGCAGCAGCTCCTTTTCTAATGTTATCAGCTACGCAGTATAGAAGTAGTCCATTTTCACAAGATAAATCTCTTCTTATTCTACCTACATATACTTCATCTTTATCTTTAGCTACAATTGAATTTGGATATATATGATTTTTAACATCATCATATAGAATAATTCCAGGATATGAACTTAATGCTTCTTTTACACCTTCAATTGTAAATTCTTTTTCAAGTTCTACTTGAATCATTACACCATGACAAGCTTCTACTGGAACTCTAATACAAGTTGCAGAAATTAAAAGATTATCTACATGTAATATTTTTCTAGTTTCATTAACCATTTTCATTTCTTCTTTTGTATAACCATCATCTAAGAATTCATCAATTTCTGGAATACAAGTATTAGCTATATCATATGGATAAAACTCTGGTTTCTCACCATTTTTACATCTATTTAAATCATTTACACCTTTTTGACCAGAACCAGATACAGATTGATAAGTTGTATAAACTACTCTTTTTAAACCAAATGTATCAAGAAGTGGTTTTAAAGGAAGTACTGATTGAATAGTTGAACAGTTTGGGTTTGCAATAATATTAGATTTAGAATAAGCATCATCTATATTAATCTCTGGAACTATTAACGCACAATCATTATCCATTCTCCAAGCACTTGAATTATCAATTACGACAGCACCTTTTTTTGCAGCAATAGGAGCATATTCTTTTGATACACCACCACCTGCTGAAAATAACGCTATATCAATATCATCAAATGCATCATGTGTAAGTTCTACAATTGTATATTCTTTATCTTTAAATAATACTTTTTTACCTGCACTTCTTGCTGATGCATATAAAACTAAATTATTAATGGGAAAATCATATTCTGCTAATACTTTTAAAAATGTTCTCCCAACTAGTCCTGTTGCGCCTACAACAGCTACATTATATTTCTTCATGTCAATTTCCTCACTTAATTTATTTTATATTTTCTTTCATTATCATAACATACTAAACATCTATTTTCCATAATATCAACAATATCAAGAACAATTGCTGATGCAGTAGGAAGACTACCAGCACCTTTTCCGATAAATGTCAACGTATCATTTGGATATGTTTCTAAAATAACAGCATTAAATTCATTGTTTACATTATTAAAGAAATGAGTATTATCTAATACTTTAGGTTCAACACTAATTTCAATATGATCATCAACTTTAACACTTTCACAGACAAATTTAATTACTTTATTATTTGCCTTAGCAGCATCTACATCTTCTTTTGTTATTTTAGTAATACCTGTTTGTTTAATTTCATTAATATTAATAAATGTATTCCAAGCAAGATCTGAAAGAATTGCAATTTTTCTCATCATATCGTATCCTTCTAAATCTGCAGTAGGATCAGCTTCTGCAAAACCTAATCTTTGAGCTTCTTTTAATGCTTCATTAAAATCTAATCCTTCAAACATTTTAGTTAAAATAAAGTTTGTTGTTCCATTTAAAATACCTGAAATTTTAGTAATAGTATTAACAGCTTTTAATTGTTTAATGTTTTTAATAATTGGTATTCCACCACCAACACTTGCTTCATAAGCAAAACATACTTCGTTTGCTCTTGAAACATTTACAAATAAATCAATGTCTTTTGCAACAACTTCTTTATTTGCAGTAACTACATGTTTACGATACTTTATAGCTTGCAACATCATGTCTCTCGCAAACTCATAACCACCAAGTACTTCTACAATTAAATCAATCTTTTTATCTTTAAAAATACTTTCAGCATTATCAGTAAAAAGATCTAAATAGTTATTATCAAACTTTTCTTTTCTATCAAATATCTTAACTACATTGATATTAGGCATATTTTTACAAATTTCAAATACGCCTTTACCAATTACACCATAACCTAGAATTGCAATATTCATTTGTTTCATTATTCCACCCCCATAATATCTACAGACTTAACACCATTTATTTTATTTAAGTCTTCTTTTAATTCTTCAATTGTAGTATTTAATTCACTTACATCTATCGCAAGTGTAATATATGCAGTTTCATCAAGTGGTTTTCCTTGATTTATAGAGATTATATTACCTCTTTTTTCATATACTTCTGATAGGATTTGTGATAAAACACCTTTTTCATCAATTGTTTTAATCACAAAGATTGCTTTATTACCCGTATCTTTAGAAGGTCTAAAGATATAGTCTTTATATTTATAATAAGTTGATCTACTAATATTTTGTAATTTACAAGCATCAGAAACACTATAATTTTTATCATTAATTAATTCTCTTGCTTTAATAACTTGTTCAAAATATTCAGGCAAAATACTTTTATGTACAATAAAATACTCATTACTTTTCATAAATATACGCTCCCTGATTATTAACGCTTTGTTCAATTATTTCCCAATCCTCAAAACTAACATTTAGACTATCTCTACTAATTAATAATATTGTAGGTCCAGCACCACTAATCATACAAGTAGCATTATTATTTTTTGCAAAATCAATAAAATAATCAGCCCCCTTAATTAAAGGAAAGCGATATATTTCATGTAGTTTATCAACATTAGCAATTTGTAATAATTTTATATCACCTGTTTCCAATGCTTTAATTAACGCAACACTATGTGATATATTACTAACTGCATCAGACATACTTATATTTTTTGGTAATACACTTCTTGCAACGCTAGTTTTAAGTTCAAATGAAGGAATACATACAGTAAACTTAAATTGTTCATCACACTTAAATTTTATTGTATGAAATACATCATTTTTAAAACTACAAGTTAAACCACCAAAAATTAGTGGTGCAACATTATCAGGATGCCCTTCAATACTAGATGCAATTTGAAATACTTCATCAACAGATAAAACATTACCTAAAATATCATTTGCAATCATAACTCCACTTACTATACAAGAAGCACTGCTTCCAAGACCACGTGATGATGGAATATTATGAACAAGTTCTATTAACTTAATTGGAATAATATTTTTATTTAATATTTTAAATACTTCTTCATAACTCTTAATAATTAAATTATTAGTAGGATTACAAAATTTTTCATTAAATTCTTTTATTTCATAAACACTTGACTTTTCAAATGCATACTCATTATATAAATTTAAACATATTCCAAAACAGTCAAAACCAGGTCCAAGATTAGCAGATGTTGCATAAGTTCTAATTATTTTCATCTATTTCACCAATTAACTTTCTTAAATTAGTTTCCATCTCTTCTTTTTTCCAAACTACTTTATTATATTTAAAATTATATATATCTTTTAAAATACTCGGTACTTCTAATTTAGCCTTTTCTGCAATACATTTAATTAATTCTAAATCTTCTTTAGATTCATTAAATACTTCATTTACAGTTTCAACAAACTTAAAAGGACTAGCAGTAGATACAACAACAGTTTTACCAGTTAAATTAGTTTCTAAATTAACATATGCATCATAACCTACAGCTGTGTGAGGATCAATTAAATAACCATATTTTTCATAACAATTTTTAATTGCAGCAACAGTTTCACTCTTATTTACACTATAAGACATAAAATCACTTAATTTTTTGTGGTAACATTCAGGTAAAGTAAACTTCCCTGTTTCTTTTAAATCCTTCATTAACTTATCAACTAAAATTTCATCATTGCCAGTAATAATATATAGCAATCTTTCTAAATTAGATGATATTAAGATATCCATTGCAGGGGAATTAGTTAAATAAAATTCTCTATTTTTATCATATGTATAAGTATTAAAGAAATCAGTTAAAACATTATTTTCATTACTAGCACAAACTATTTTGTTAATATATAGTCCCATTTGTTTTGCAATATAACATGCAAGTATATTACCAAAGTTCCCAGTTGGAACTACATAGTTAATACTTTCACCAAATTTGATTTCACCTTTATTTACTAAATCACAGTAACTATAGAAATAATAAATTATTTGTGGAATAAGTCTTCCTATATTAATAGAATTAGCAGATGATAATTCATAGTTTTTAAGTTCTATATCACTTGTAAATACTTTCTTAACTAAATTTTGACAATCATCAAAATTACCTTCAACACTAATTGCCATCGCATTTTTCCCTGTGTAATAATTCATTTGCGATGCTTGGAAAGGACTTACACCTTTTGTAGGATAAAGAACTACTATAAATACATCATCAACATCTTTAAACCCAGAAAGTGCTGCACCACCAGTATCACCACTTGTCGCAGTAAGTATTAAAGTTTTCTTTGGAAAACCTGATAACTTCTTAGATTCTACCATTAAATGTGGTAAAACAGTTAAAGCCATATCTTTAAATGCTAGTGTAGGCCCATGATAAAGTTCTAAGAACGATAAATTACCAAATGACTTAACATCTACAATTTTTTCACAGAAGTTCTTTTTACTATAAGCATTATCAATAATATGATCTACACTTTCAAAATCATTTAAAAAATATTTTAATACAGTTTTTGCAATATCATTATATGATTTATTTAAAAACTCCTCATTAAAATTAAATGAATCAAAATTATTTACAATAAATAATCCTCCATCATCACTTATTCCTTTTAAAATACAGTTTGTTGCATTTAAATTTAATTTACGTCTTGTACTAGTATACATATTTTCACCTCAAATAAATATAAGATATTATACCATTTTTTGTCTTTATATGCAAGACAAATGTTTTTATTTCACAAACAATAAAATTGCTTTTTTATTTCTTTTTTCTACAATTTATGATATACTATTGATATGTTATTTTTAAAGGAGACTATATGACAAATAAATATTTATTAAACATTTATGAAAATGTTAAACTAAAAGACAAAAATGAACCAGAATTTTTACAAGCAGTTTATGAAGTATTAAATTCAATTGAACCCTATGTAAACGAACATCCAGAATTAGAAAAGAATGGAATTATTGAAAGATTCGTAGAACCTGAACGTATAATTACATTTAGAGTTCCTTGGGTAGATGATAATGGAAAAGTTCAAGTAAATAGAGGATTCCGTGTTCAATTTAACTCTGCTATTGGACCATATAAAGGTGGTATTAGACTTCATCCATCTGTAAACCTAAGCATTATGAAATTCCTAGGATTTGAACAAACACTTAAAAACTCTTTAACAGGTCTTCCTATGGGTGGAGGTAAAGGCGGATGTGACTTTGATCCAAGAGGTAAAAGTGATTTAGAAGTTATGAGATTCTGTCAGAGCTTTATGACAGAACTATTCCGTCATATTGGAGCAGATACTGATGTTCCTGCAGGTGACATCGGTACAGGTGCAAGAGAAGTTGGATATATGTTCGGTCAATATAAACGTCTTAAAAATGAATGGACAGGCGTATTAACTGGTAAAGGTCTAAGCTATGGTGGATCTATTGGTAGAACTAGTGCAACAGGTTTTGGTCTTTGTTACTTTACTAATAAAATGTTAAATATAATGAAAAATACATCTCTTGAAGGTAAAAAAGTAATTGTATCAGGTTCTGGTAATGTTGGCATTTATGCTGCTATTAAAGCAAAAGAACTAGGTGCAACAGTTGTTGCATTAAGTGATATTAGTGGTTATGTATACAAAGAATCAGGAATTGATTTAGATCTTGCAAGAGAAATTAAAGAAGCAAAACGTGGAGTTTTAGCTGATTATGCATCCCTTGATAAAGAATGTGAATTCAACCCTAATCCAAAACTACTATGGCAAGTAAAATGTGATGTAGCACTTCCTTGTGCAACTCAAAATGAAATTGATTTAGATGACGCAAAAGCTCTTGTTTCAAATGGTGTAATTGCAGTTGCAGAAGGTGCTAACATGCCTTGTACACTTGATGCTACAAACTACTTATTAGAAAACAAGATTTGCTTTGCACCTGCAAAAGCTGCGAACGCTGGTGGTGTAATGGTATCTGGATTTGAAATGAGTCAAAACTCAATGCGCTTATCTTGGACTTTTGAAGAAGTTGATCAAAAATTAAAACAACAAATGGAAAACATCTTTATGGAAGTTCATGAATGTGCTAAACACTACGATAATATGTATAATACTGTGCTAGGTGCTAATATTAGTGGTTTCAAAAAAGTTGCAGCTGCAATGTTATCACAAGGTGTTTGTTAATAAGCAAAATAAAAATGGAGGTTTAAACCTCCATTTTCTTATTCACCAGAAGAAATTTTATCCATTTCTTCAAATTTATTAAGAAGAAAATCAACAGTAAGATTTTTCTTTTCTTCACCTTTTACATCATAAATAATTTTACCACCATACATCATAATTAAACGATCACCATATTTAATAGCATCTCTCATATTATGAGTAATCATAAGTGTAGTTAATTTATTCTCTGTAACAATTTTTTCTGTAATTTCAAGAACAATTCTTGCAGTTTTAGGATCTAGTGCGGCAGTATGTTCATCAAGCAATAAAATTTTTGGTGTTTGAAGTGTTGCCATTAAAAGTGTAATAGCTTGACGTTGTCCACCAGATAAAAGTCCAACTTTTTGAAGTAATCTATCTTCTAATCCTAAATTTAAAGATGCAATCATATCGTAATATTTCTTTCTTTCTTCTTTATGAAAGCCCCATTTAAGAGTATTCTTTCGCATACGACGACTCGCGATAGACATATTTTCTTCAATTGAAATCATCCCTGCAGTTCCCATATTTGGATCTTGGAACACTCTACCTAAATACTTAGCTCGTTTATGTTCTGGAAGTTTTGTTACATCTTCTCCATCAATAAAAAGACTACCAGCATCTAATTGATGAACACCTGAAATTACATTCATTAATGTAGATTTACCACTACCGTTACCACCTATTATAGTAACCCATTCACCTTCTTCTATCGTAAGATTTAAATGATCCATTGCAATTCTTTGGTCTTCTTCATGACCAGTTAAATTAAAGATTTTTAAACCATTTTCTAATTTAAGCATCGGCATGTTTTTTTCCTCCTTTGAAAAGTAATTTTCTTAACTGAGGAACAGCTAATACAATTAAAATTAATAAAGCATACAATAGTTTTTGATAATGTGATGGAAGACCAAGTTGAATAGCAACAACTACGATTAGATAATACATAACTGCACCAAGCATTACTGAAATAATCCAGTTTTTAAATGTTCGTTTACCAAATATACCCTCACCTATAATAATAGATGCAAGACCAATAACAAGTACACCAACACCCATTGTACTACTTGCAGATTTTTGTGTTTGCGCAAATAATGAACCACTTAACGCAATTAATGCATTTGAAATACCTAACCCTAAAATAATCATCGCATTAGTATTAATACCTTGAGCTCTAGCCATTTTTGAGTTAATGCCTGTTGCTCTAACGCTCATTCCAATTTCAGTTCCAAAGAACCAATAAATCACAAGTCCGATAATTACAACAATTAATAATGAAATAAAAATCATATTATAATTATTTTTACTAAATAACGCTAAAAACGTATCATAAATTCTTGTAATAGGTTCTTTATTTACATTATATCCATTTAAGTTAACAATTGTATCATAACCACTTTCATTATAGGTAATTAAAAAATCTTTAACACCATTGACATTTGTAGGTGTAACTTTCGGAGCTAGTCCCATAATAACAAGGTTCAAACTAAACAACCCTGTCATTGTAATAATACCAGCTAACAACGATGTAATTTTTAATTTAGTATGAATTAAACCAGTTATAATACCAGCAATAAATCCAGCTAACATTCCCATGAATGTCGCTAAAAAAGGATTCCAACCAAACACTAAAAGAACAGCACTTAATGCCCCACCTAGCGTAAACGAACCTTCACAAGATAAGTCTGCTATATCTAAAACTCGATATGAGATAAAAATACCAAGTGCTAGTAAGGCATATGGCAGTCCCGTTTTAAACATATCGATTAAAATGTACTGCATATTATACTATTTATTTAATTTGTCTTTAATTGATTGTGGAACTTCAATTCCTAATTTAGCAATTGAATCTTCATTAATTGCAACTTCTAAACCAGATGCATCAACGCTAGTTGAAGGAACTTGACTACAAGGTGTACCACTTAAAATTTTAGCAGCCATTTCGCCAGTTAAATAACCAAGTGATTTATAATTAATAGAATAAGTAATTGTACCACCAGCAGCAACCATACCAGATTCACCACAAACTGTAGGAACACCTAATTCATCTGCAACGCTACCAACAGCAGGCATATTTGCAGCAATTAAATTATCTGTCGGTAAATAAATAGCACCAACACCTTCAGTTTGAATTAATGCTGTAGTAGCAGCTGATATTTCACTTGCTTCTGAAACAGTTTTAACAATAACTTCAACATTCTTTTTAGCAGCTTGAGCTTTAACCATTTCAGATTGAACTAAAGAATTAGGCTCAGATATATTATATAATACACCAAGTTTAGTAATACCAGGCGCAAGTTCTAAAATTAAATCAACTTGATCAGCGACTGGATTCATATCGTTAGTACCTGTAATATCAGTAGGTTGATTAACATCAGCCATTAAACCAGCAGAAACAGGATCAGTAACAGCAGTAAATAATACAGTAATATCAATTTCTTCAGCATCTCTTGCACTTTGTAAAGCAACAGCAGCTGGAGTTCCAATACCTAAAACGATATCTGATTTACGTACAAGTTCAGTAGCCATAGCATTCATAGTAGTGGTATCGCCTTCTGGATTTTTAACAATAAATTCAGCGTTTTCATAACCATTAGCTTTTAAAGCCTCAATAAATCCATCTTTTGCATTATTTAATGCACTATGAGTAGCAGTAAGTAAAATACCTACAGTCACTTCATCATCTTTATTTTTATCATCATTACAGCTAACTGCAGCAAATGCTGATAAAACAATAACAAATAATAAAATAATTTTTTTAATCATGTAAATTTTCCTCCTAATCATATTTAAATAAAAAGAAAAAAAGTTATTACTTCAAGTAATAACTAAGTAATCTAGTTATTACCTCAAGTTTATAAGTGTAATAACTAGCAATGTACCTTGTCTTTTACGCCAAAAAAGCCAAGAGAGTTTGTTAATTAAAACACACTAATTCTTGGAAATAAAAATATGCGTAAAAATATGTAGCATTATATGTATGAATCATAATTTATTTCCTCTCTCTCTTCTTTTTTATACATTTATTATACTCCTATTTCAACTTTTTGTCAAATATTTAATACTTGTTGATTATAATATTTATCTTTTTTTATTTAAAATATATAAATATTTAACTATATTAATATTAGTATGTTATTAAAACAAGAATTTCAATGCTTACTATATTATTAAGAACACTATAAATAACAATTTATTGTAAATTAAAAAGTGACCAATTGGTCACTTTCTTATTTACAAATTACAATGTCAAATGATGCAGGGAACTTAGTTGCACTTGAAACAAAAACTACAAAAGTATAAGTAACACCAGCTTCAGCATTAAATCTATAATTAAAGTTTATATTTAAGTTACTATCAACATTACCAGATACATCTAATTTTGAAAAATCAACTTTACTCATATCTGTTTCAGTGCCAATAAATCCAATATATGGATCGATTTTATTTATTGCTTGTTTATCCATTGCAAGTGATTTTATTGAATATGTTCCACTAACGCTTGGTGTAAATGAATAATACTTCATATTTCCTGCACCTTCTCCTGTGTATGTTACATTAAATGCACCTTCGCTTGTAACATAAGGACTTAAAGCAGTACCTTCACCTGATAAATCATTTAGTTTTAATAAATTAATTGTAACTTTTTTATTATCTTTATTTGAAGTATATGCATTAGGATCATATGTATAACCAGCAGGAATTCCATCAATATGAATATAATACTCATCATCATCAATTGAATTATATGCAACACCTTGATCATTAACTTTCACAGGTAATAAACAAATATCACCAGTACACCATTGAACTTTAACCCCACTTGTTACAGGTTCACCGTTAGGATAAAGTACAGTTACAGAATATGCACTAGCATCTTCAATTGTTAAAGTAAGTCTTGTTTTAAACCCTTCATAATTGATTTCAATTGTATATGTTCCAGGATTAGATAATTTTGCATAATCGGCATCAGTCATCATGCTTTTTTCAAATTTTACTAAACTAACTTCACCTTTAGAATTGATTACTTCTAATTTAATTTTATCAAGTTCACTATCAATATTTTTTACATCAATTACATTAGGAACAGATTCTTCATTAATTTTAATTGTGTTAATTTTATCTCTACAAGCTACAAGACAAATACTTGAGCATAATAATACTAATAATACTAATAATTTTTTCATAAAAAGATTCTCCTTATTACATATATTATACTATTTTTCTAAAAAAAATACAAGTTATATGAAAAAAGAGACACTACTTAATAAGTAGTATCTCATATTTTTATTAGTTTAATGAAATTGTTAAAGAAGCAACTTGATCATTACCATTAACATTTAAAAGCACAACAATTTCTAAAACTTGTCCAGCTTCTAATGTAACAGTAGCACTTGGTTGGTACCATACATCAGCAGATTCAATCATTAAGCAACCAATTGTATCATCAATTATAATTGTATAAGTACCAGCTTCTTCAGCAGTAAATACTACTAAATTACCCCAATAAGAAACATTAACAAAGTTTTCACCTACTACAGGAGTAGTTGTAACTTCTTGTTCAACTACTTCATCACCACCAGTATATTCAAGTTCTAATTCATTACCTGCATCAGTAAATACTGTTTTACAAGTGATAACATTTGCATTAATTGTAGCTGTAAGTACAACTTCAGCACCAAATAAAGCTTGAACATTTGTAAATGAAATTACACCTTCAACATTTGTATAATTGAATGTTCCTTCATAAGCACCATTCATTAATGAATAGTAACCAGTACCATCAACATTGAATAATAATTGCATAGCAAGTTCAAAACCATTCATAGGGTGAACAAAAATAGTAGCATATGTACCATCTAAAGCACCTTCAATTTCAACAGTTTCTTCAACTTTAGTTAATGGTCCTTGAGCCCAACCATTGTATGTACATAATAAATTGTATGAAGAATCTAATTCAACACCAAATGGACAATTGTAACTTCCTGGATTTTGAGGAACTACTTGTAACCATTCACCATCATAAGAGTAAGTGAAGAATGCTTGACCACCAGGAACACCTTGACCTTCATATGTAATAACTAATTCACCATTAGTAGCACCTTCTTCAGCAGGTGTGAATACATAATTTGCAGAACCAATCCATGGATCATTATAATCATATTCACCATTTAATAAATCAGCAGCACTTGGAGCTTCTTCAACAGTTACTGTTAAAGTTGCAGTAAATTCAGGATTAACAGCAGAAGTTAATGTAATTACATATGTACCAACTTCATTAGCTAAGAATTCATAATATTCACCTTCAGTAATTTCAACACCTTCACAAGTAGCAGTTAATGCAGGATTAGCACCATCATTAACAATTGCACCAAATTGAAGAACTTGTCCAGCATAAACAGTTGCAGTTTCAGCTTCAACTAATTCCCACCAATCTTCATTATAAACAGCAGCAGCAAATGATTCAAGTTCAGCATAAGCAACTTCAACTTGTAATGTATAAGAAACATTTGCAGAAGCAATAACTAATTGATAGTTACCAGCTTTGTAAGCTGTAAATGTAACATAACCATAATCATAAGAACCAAATACGCTCCAAGTTTCCATACCAAATTCATCTAGGAATGAAACCTTAATTTTGTCGATTGCAGCATTAGCATTTTCAGGACTAATATTAACAACTTGAATATTGTAAGCTGTTTGCATTGCAGCAGTAACTTTTGCACCATCTTCTAATTTGTTTCCTTCTTCATCTTGAAGTTCAAATGATTGAATCATTAATTCATCAAGTGGATATGGATTTTCAGCATCTTGTGCACCAACAACTTGGTTAGCAATTACAACACGTGAGAAGTCTGGAGTTTCAGCAAATTCAGCAGGTTGTTCATATTCACCAGTTACTTCATTATAAATAAAGTAATAACCATTCATTTCAACTTTTACTTCAGTTATAACTTCACTATTTGCATCTAATACAAATTCAACGTTAACGAAATAATAATAGAAATTTTCAATAACAATTTCATATGAGAATGCATAAACTGCACTTTCAGCAACTTCAGTAGGTAATACTTCTTGATAGTTAATAGCAGTCTCACCAACGTAAGCTAAAGTTTCAACTAACCCTTCAACACCATACATATCATAAGCATAATTAAATACAGCACGGAAATCAACACCTAATAAATATTCAGGTAGTGGTTCATAAGCAGGTTCCATATAAGGATTACCTTCCCAGTCAATACCTTCAACAATACCAAATGCGCTACCATCTTCTAATAATGAATAATGATTTGTACCATTAGCATCTACTACTTTAGTATAATTTTCACCAAATGCATATTCGTATTCCACAACATAACCTTCATTGTCAATTGAAGCAGTACCACTTGCAACTTTGTTAGCATTTTTAACACCAGCAGCAATAGCAGCAGCAATAGAATTATATAGATTAGCAGATACATTTACATCATATTCATATGAAACTTCACCTTTAGTAAGTTTAACTGTGTTTTTACCAACTTTAGCAAAAGCACCAGCATATTCTTTACCTTCAGCATCTAAAATTACTACTTCATATGTAGTAAAATCAGCATCTGCAACACGTCCGCTTTCATAAGTTTCTTTACCAGTTGCTCCATCAAATGAAACTTCTTCTCCAATAAAGTATTCAGTTTCAGCGTTTTCAACAGTTAAAGATAATAATTTATCTTCAATAACTGTAATTTCATAAGTTTCAGTTAAGCCCTTATATTCAACTGTAACAGTATACTTACCTGCTACATTCATATCAGCATTTTGACTAACTACTGCTTGATCAGTAACATCTTCAGTACTAGCGTCACTTAATTTAGCAACAACTTTTAATTCACCAGTATTAAATTCTTCACCAACGTAGAATTCAACATCTTGACCAGAAATTGAAATACTTTCTAATGTAGGTAAGTTGCCACATGCTGCAACAACTACAGCAAAGAATCCAACTAGTAAAAATAAGAATATTTTTTTCATATTTTTTCCTCCTAAAAATTTACAAATAATTAATCTTTAAAAATTTGTATTTATATCTTATTATAACATATATAAATATAATTTTTTACAAATAAACTTTATTTTTTAAATGTAAACGTTTTATTTTACTTTTCTACATAGTATCCACAAGCAAATAACCATTGATCTTCTTCAGCGGCATAAACTCCTGTATACTCTACAAAACCATTTCCATCAAAGAATAATCTTTGAGCAATACTGAATTTTTGTAAAAATTCTTTCATTTCATTTGTAACAAAACATACACCATCACTATTACACACAGCAGCATATGATTGTTCTATAAATACTTTATAATTTTCAGTTCCCTTGGATACTGTTAAATTTTTATTACCATGTGATTCTATTAAATTAAGTGATTCTTCATAATAAGCGCATGGTGCAGTAATTTTAGCACATAGAACAGGACCAAATTCACCTGTATTATTATTATATACATGCCAAAAACCAGTTGCTTCATTATACTTATATCCACTACCAATTAAAAGACCACTACCATTAGTTGTTCCACCAAAATAATTTCCTGTTCCACCATCAGTATTTATAAATTTATAATTTGCTGTTGTATAAATAGGTTTTAAAGCTTCACTTAATCTTGTATGTCCACATACAGTACAAGCATTAGGAGCATTTTTCTCTAACATAACGTTTCCACATTCACTACAATATTTATAACTTCTAATTTCTTCTGCAACCATTAATTTAGAAACAATACCATCAACATAATATTCGCCTTCATAAGAAACATTAAAATCAACATTTATTGGATATACACCTGATTTAGAATCAGCATATATAACAAATGTATACACATTTCCAAGCATTTCTTCAGTAAGTTTAACTACCCACTTTACATTTTTAGTAAAGCCATTTTTTAAACTTACTCCACCAGTATCAAGACCTGACTGAGTGGGTGTAGAAGGTTTAAATGCAAAAGTTCCTTGATAAATATCTACTTTAGGATTAACACTATCTTCAAACACATTTACCATAGTTTCAAGAACATAATAGCCAGCCTTTGACGGATTAAATTCATAATACACTTTTTGAAGTGGTTTAGTAATTTCTGCTCGATATACACCAGTTTGAGACATTTGATATTCTTTATAAAGAGCAGTTCCTTGTCCTTTAGATATACGAGATAATTTATATAGTTCAATTACAACTTCTGGATTATCATTATCAGATGTATAAATATTTGGATTATATGAATATCCCTCAGGCGCACTTACTAAATAAACATTAAAATCACCATCAAGCATTGTTTTTGCATATCCATCACTTCCAATAGTTTCTGTATATTGTGTATAATCATCACTCCATACTACTTTTATTACTTCATTTTTTGATGGAATATAAGTTTTTTTATTATATATTAGGGATACCTTAAACTCAACTTTTTGTTCACTTGGAGGTGGAGTTTGCTCATTTGGATCAGGTTCAACCGGATTAACAATCGGATTATCAATTGTTCCATCACCTTTATTAGGATTATCAACAATTTCTCCACAAGAACAAAGTGTAAATATAAAAATAACTAAAACTAAATAACTAATTATTTTTTTCATTTTTATTACCTCCTGTTTGGAAATAATCTTTTTTTCTAAATAAAGCTTTAATATCATTCATTGTTAGTTTTCTAACAATTACATCTACAATTAATAAAACAGCACTTATAATCATAAATAATGCAGTAAAATCATATATATACTTTTGTTCATTAGAATTATCATTTACAAGTTTTAATATACCATTTTCAGAAACTTGTCCATTATTACTTACCATATAATAAAGACTTGAAGCTTCAAAGATTGTAAATGCATCATATTCTGGTAAATATGAAACAGTAAACTTATAATTTGAAACATAAATCTTTTCTCCAAATTGATATGTAAGTTCAACTAAATAAGTTCCTTTTTCCATTGTTTCAATAGTTGTAATATAGTTTTCTGAATCAAAAACTAAAGTTTTTTCAATTGATTTATTAGATGGAGTAATAATTTTAGCATTTAAGATAGAGTTAACATTCAAACTAGGTGCATTAACGATTAATTCAGTATTTGTTCCTTTATTAATTGTATCAAAAATAAATGCTGAAGAAATACGTTCATTAGGTTTATTAGCTACAGGAACATTAGATAAAGTCTTTTGACCATTTGTATCTGTTTCCCAATTACTTATCCAATTACCAGAAATTGTTGACGCAAAACTAGAAACCATCCCATTACCATAATTCCAATAAGTATATAAAGGAATTTTGTAACTATTACCAGCAACATCAGTATATGTTGCTTCTAATACAACTTTTGAACTTGACTTCTTTTGATTATTGTATAAACCTTTAACATTTGGTAAGTTTTCAATTCCATCTACTAAATCATCTTTCTTTAAGAGAATCTCAACAGTTGATTCACTAGACTCTAAAATTACTTCAGTTAAAGAATTCATTACTCCATTTAAAACTAAACTTTCAACTTGTTCTAAATCTTTAATATAATAATAATATCCTTTACCTAATGTAGCAAGTTCTTTCATTAATTCTCCACCTTCATTACTAATTGTATGAATCGTAGATAACATAATGTTATTTGAAGCCATCTTTTTTACAATTGATTTTGCAGAAGCTGCTTGTTCACCATAAGGTAAGCCATCAGAAATCAAGATTACTTCATTTTTACTATAAGGTAAACTTGTGACCATTTCATAAGTATAGCTTAAAGCAGAACCCATAAATGTACCTTGATACGCTTCAAGATTAGTAATTTTTTGTTTTAAAGTTTCTCTTTCTTTGGCTTGTGCTTGTTGAAATACTGTTCTTACCTCACCATAAAAACCTATCAACATAACCATTACATCATCATCTAAATTATCAAGAATTGAACATGCAGTAGCTTTCGCAATATTAAGTCTATCTACTTGTTCCATACTTCTTGAAATATCCATACAAATTGTAACAAGTTTATCAGAATCATTATCATTCCCATACTTAACTGGTAACATATTATTTAAAACAGCTAAAGTACCATCTTCATAGTTATTTTGGATATATGTATTACCAAAGGTAATTAAACTTTTACCAAATTTAGAAACTAGTGTGTCGATACTAGCAACAAATTGAGAAGCATTATTTAGAGTTCTTATATCAATATTAGAAATAACATACTCATCATAAACTGATAATTCTTCAACAGTATATGGAATGTTTTTATTATTAATTCTAAAATCAATATTATAAGAATCACCATATAATTCTAAAGCAGCTTCTTTATCGGCAATATCATTAGATATAAACAACATTTTAACTTTTTCTGTAACAGTTTGATTAAATATAGCTGAGTTATTATATTCAGACGTATCGTTTTCAACTGAAACCTTAATTTCATAATTAAATTCACCGGCAACACTTGTATCTAATTCAAATGTTACTGAATTATACCCTTTAACAAGTTGAATAGCTTTTTCTCTTATTAAAACATTATCTTTATATAAAGATACAAAAGCTCTTTCTTCAGTATTAGATTCAATAATCGTATAAACATCTTCTTCTGTTTCAACATATGTAGATGATATAAAATCTACTTGATTAATTTGGACTTCAACAACATCATCTTTAATATTATTATCTAAGAATATTGCATCAATATATATATTTTCTGCACTCAAATTTTGAACTAGACTTACAACATTACTTTCTTTAGTTTCGTAGCCATCAGAAATAATAACAATTCTTTTAATTACATTATCATCAAATAAAGTAGCTGTATATTCTATAGCTTCAACAATATTTGTTGCACTTTTATCAACATTTGAATCTTTAACACTTTTTAATTCTTCACCAATATTAGATAATATCTCATAATCTCTACCAAAACACACAATTCCAATTTTAGAATTTTTTGGAACATTATTTTCTAAATCATCAATATACTTATCGATTAAATCAAGATTTTGATTAGATGAATAAGACACATCTGCTAAAACATAAATGTTAGTTTCTGTTATAACTTTTTCAAATGTTGTTTTCGCAAGACCAAGAGTTACAAGTAAAACTACAACAATGTGAATAACAAATGATAAAGTATTATGAATAGTTCTATTTTCTTTTCTTACTGTATATATAAATGAACCAATAACAATTAATAATAGAGGTATTCCTATTATTAATAACCATGGATTAACGAAGTTGATATTGCTCATAACAATACACCATCCAATCCGCCATATAAATGACAACTAATATAATAAATAAAACAATTAAATCATCATAAATACCATCACGATAATTGTTCTCTTTGACACCTGTTAGTTCAAAACTAAGTGATGTCGAATCAGAATACCCTTCTTGAAGAGGTAAACCTACAAAAATATCAAATACACTCTCAGTATCATTTTTCATAACCTTAATTTTATAGATACCTACTTCTGTCGTCGTAAATGTAGTAAATTCTTTACTTATATCTAAATAACTAACATTACCACTAGGAGTTTCTACTCTAATACTATCAGTATTTGATAAAACATTAACCTTAACATTTTCTCCACATATATAATTTGAATCTTCTAAAACTAGTGGAAATGAATAATCAAGTAAGTTTTTAGAAAGAGTAATATAATCCATTAATAATGGAATATTAGAATCATGTAAGTCGAAAGCAAAAACAACTTCACGATTTCCCATATCCGTAATTCCTGTAAATATTAAAGGATTTCCCTCATGTGTTAAAAGAACTGTAAAGTTCTTATAAAGACCATACTTATAATATTTATTTAAATATATTTGTTCTTTTAATAAACCATTTATAAGTGTTTTATAAATTGAACTAGAATTTTTAGGATAAGTAGCCTCAATTCCTTCTTCATTTTCAATTACATCTTGAACACTAAAACCACTATTTTCAATAGAAGTAGATGCTCCAAATAACCAAACTGTCCCATCATCAGGTAAAACATTTGGTGTAAATGAATCAAATATATACAAACTATAGCCATTAAAATCAGAAGTATAATTTTCTCTTGACACAATATCAATAGAAGTATTGCCAACACTATTAATTACAGTAGTTAAATAGAAAGGTCGATCACTTACAATTAAAGTTTTATATTCGTGTGCTTTTTCAATATTAAATAAAATTTCATTATTATCTAAATCAAGATTATCACTATTTGTAATCTTTATTTCTAAAGTTTCATATTCAGTTACATCTAAATATGTACTAAAATCTTTTACAACACCTTTAACACAATCTACTTCTTTAGTAGTTTTCAATTCATTATTGATATAAATCTCAATATTTAATTTTTGATCATTTTCATAAGAAATAATGCTTGAAGAAACTTTTAAATTATTTCCATCAACCATTGTTGAAGTATCATAAACAGCATAATTTGTCTCATGATTAGAAACATTTATAACATTTACATTTGATGATGTATAATCTTTATCTGTAATGAAATACGTTTCTAATGACTTATTTTCATTAAAATACTTTTGAACATGAGCTATTATTCCATCAATACTTACTGTAACACCAGATGCTTCTAAGTCATGTAACATTTCAAGAGCTTTATCTTTATTAGATAATTCTTCATAAACTACCTTAGAAGTATCACCAACATAAATTAATGTAAAAGTACTTCCATTTTTACTATCTAAAATGATTTCTTCAATTTTATCTTTACCAACTTCAATTCTTGTAGTTTCATCAGTTTTAAAATTCATACTACCAGATGCATCTAAAATAAAGCAATAATCTTTTGCAGAATTAGGTAATGTAATTACTGGTTTAGCAATAAGTAATGAAACCAAGATTACAGCAACAATTTGTAATATTAAACTAATAATACCACTAATTAACGTAATTGGTTTTTTCTTTGGTAAAAATTTTTCACTTAAAGTCCAAAGATAAGTAGACGGTACAATTTGTTCTGTATACTTATTTTTAATAATATAAATAACAATTAGAATAGGAATACCGATAAGTCCAAGTAATCCTAAAGGGTACATAAATCTCATTTCAATACCCCCATTTCTGGTAATTGTTTAAGGAATATTTCACTAACACTTTTATCACTTTGAACCAATAAATAAGACGCATTACGAGATAGGCAATAATTTTTAATCCTATTTACAGTATACTCTAAAGCCTTATTATAGGCATGAACAATGTCTCTATTAATGTTTTTACGATATTCCCTATTAACATCTTCTGAATCATAGAAGTGTACTTTACCACGTATATTCGGTTTAATTTCTTCTTTTGATAAGATTTGGAAACAAAATAAATCTCTTCTTTTATCTACTAAATAATCAATTGCTTGTTCATAATCATTATCAGTTAAGAAGTCAGATAAAATAATTGACATCCCATCCCCATAGCCAACACTAGTTGGTAAGATGCCATCACTAATAAAACAATCTTCACTAAACTCTATATCATTTAGTTTACCAATTGAATTATAGAAGGCTTCTTTTCCAACAATATTGTTCATTACTTCATGAACTTTATTATTTTTTATGTAATACACTGATACTCTATCCATTTCACAAACAGATAGATATGCAAGTGCAGCAGCAATTTTAAGCGCCATTTCTGCTTTTTGTCCTTTGCCGTAGTCCATTGAACGACTTGCATCAATATAAATTCTTGTATGAACTTGACGTTCATCTAAAAATAACTTCAAATATAGTTTTTCAAATCTTGCGTATGCATTCCAGTCAATTTTAGATATATCATCACCTGGAATATAATTTCTGTAATCTGCAAATTCGCAAGAAGAACCATAAGTTCTACTTTGGTGATTGCCGCCAAAAAGACCAGCAAGGTTATTTTTCAACAATACTTGTAACGTTTCAATTTGCTGCAAAAATTCTTCATTAATTGCAAATTTACTCATATACTTTTTTTATCTCTTAACTTCTTTAATTAATAATTTAATAACATCTTCAACATTTAAATGATCATTTACAGCATTATAATTAATTTTAACTCTATGTCTTAATACTGGAGATGCTAATGCATTAATATCTTCATAAGAAACATTATAATTACCATGCATTAAAGCACGAATTTTAGCAGCAGTGATCAAAGCTTGTCCAGCACGTGGAGAAGCACCATATTTAATATATTTCTTAGCTACATCATTAGCACCTTCGATTTCTGGATGCGTTGCAGCAACAAGATTCATTGCATAGTTTAATACATCATCAACTACAGGTACATCTTTACAAGTTTCTCTCATCGCAAGAATTGTTGGTCCATCAACAACTGCACAAGCAGTTTCATCCATTGTAAGTTGTGTCATCTTAACGATATTAGCAAGTTCTTCAACAGTTGGGAAATCCATAATTAATTTAAAGATAAAACGGTCCATTTGAGCCTCAGGTAATGGGTAAGTACCATCTTGTTCAATTGGATTTTCAGTTGCAAGCACAAAGAATGGTTCAGCCATTGGATAAGTTTTATTAGCAATAGTAACTTTATGTTCTTGCATTACCTCAAGCATCGCAGATTGAGTTTTTGGTGTAGCACGGTTAATTTCATCAGCTAAAATTAAATTAGCAAAAATCGGACCTTCTTGGAACACTGTTTGCATTCTACCATTTTCATCTTTTTGAATAATATTTGTACCAGTTACATCAGAAGGCATTAAGTCAGGTGTAAACTGTATTCTTGAGAATGGTAGACTTAACACTTTACCAAGTGATCTAACTAAACGAGTTTTACCAACCCCAGGAACACCTTCTAAAAGAACATTACCACCTGCAATAATTGCAATTATAACATTTTCAACAACATCATCTTGTCCAACAATGTCTTTTTTAATTTCATTTTTAATATTTTCAATTGTCTTGCTAAAAAGACTTACATTTTCCATAATTTTCTCCTATTCTTCTTCGTAAAAGCCAAATAAGCCATCGAAGTATTTATCAAATAATTCTTTATATTCTTCTGGAAGTGTTCCATCATTAAACATTCCAATTAATGTTCCGTAATATTTACTTATTACTTCACCATATTCAACGCTACCTTTTTCAATATCAAAAATAATATCATCACTACCGAATAAAACTTCGTCAGTTCCATACCCTCCTTCAAATTCTCCTTCATTAACTTTTGGAGGTTCAGTTTCATTAATTTGACCTTTATTTTCAGTACCATCGCCTTCATTATCATTAATTTCTGGTTCTTTTAAACCAAAAATAATTTCAAGTTGTGAAACAACATATTCAATAACTAATTTATTTTCAGCTTGAATTCTTAAAATATTTAAAATATTTTCTTTATGTTTTGAAATGACAACTTCAACTGCTTCACTTAAATTATTTTGTCCTTCTAATGATTTTAATTCATTTGCAAAATCAAGCAATGCTTTAGTTAAACGTTCTTCCTTATTTAATTTTGAATTAACAATTACTGTTCTAAAATCATTATCAAATTCTAATAATGCTCCACTTGTAGTAGTTGGATCACCACATAAATAAACATAAATGTTTTCAATACAATTATTTACATTAGACACATTTAGTGCATTAATTTGAACAGCTATATCTTTTACTAAACTACTACTAGAGCTTTTAATTTCATTAAATACCTCATTATTAGAATTTATTAAATCAAGTCTAAGTAGTGAATCTGCAATAATTTCAGTAACTAACTTCTTCATTTCAGATTCAAGTTCAACAGTTTCTAAACTGTTTAATAAATCTTTTAAATTATTAACTACTGGATCTTTTAAATCTTTTTCAACATTAGAAGTTTCTACAACTTCAATTAAGTCTAGTAATGCTCTTACAGTCCAGTTATCTAAATCATACTTTGGTTCTTCTGGTTCAGGAGTTACAACAGGAGGTTTTTCATAAAGCTCAACAGCAGCAACTGTAATACCAAGAGCGCAAGCTAAACCAATTAACACAAAGAAAAACACACTAAACTTCATACCTAATTTTTTTAATGAAATATTAGACAAAATATTTAAAGTATCTTCTCTTTGTAAATTCACTATGGTAGAATCATCATGTTCAAATTCTATCATTGTTTGAACCTTTTGATTTAGTCCTAAATCTTTATCTAGCCTTTTAGCAACTTTTAATTCTTTTGGAAAAGTAATTAAAAATAATAACCCAAAAACTAAAATAAATATAACATTAAATAAAAGTAACAATATTAAGTCAAAAAATTCACTTACATTAATTTTTCCAAAATGAACAATTAACTTTGGTATAGTAACAACTATTAAAGCAACAGATAAACCTATGAGACTACTTTTTATTAATGCTTCAAATAACATTTTCTTTCTAAATTTATTAAAACTTTCCTTCATATAAACACCCTTTAATCAATTAATTTTTCAATTTCAATTCTTAAATCATCTTCAGTCATTGATCCATGCGTAACATTAGAAATAACACCATCTTGATCTACTATTACAGTTACTGGCCATGCTTTTTTACCACCAAGTAATGTATAATATGAACTTTGTGGATTATCATAACCAAACATAATACTAAAACCTTCAAATTGCGTTTTAATAAAGTTCTCAACATCTTCTGGATCATTTTGATAACCTGTTGCTTCATGGACTGCAATAATGTTTACATATTCACTATACTCTTCATATAGTTTATTAAAATGTGGCAATTCTTGAACACAAGGAGTACAATCTGTATACCAGAAATTAATAATTGTAATCTTACCTTTGTTAGATGCAACACTAAATGTATCATCACTACCTATTAAATTAATTTCTTGATTAATACAAATATTACCAACTTCATTTCCTACTGTTAAACCAAGTAAGGTATAATTAATAATTTCAAAATATTCACTATCTGTTATCATACCAACTTTGTTAATTAAAATCTTATCATTAAAATCTAAAAATACTGAATATGAATTAGCTTTTCCATTATTAAATTTCTTTAATAATTTATTATCTACATCAACAACAAATTTAAAATTACTATCATTAGGAACTATACTATCAATAGATATATCAGTACTTGCTAATAAAATAATATTTAATTTATCATCACGATAACTATTTAACTTTTGTATATCTAAATCATTAACATCATTAAAGAAATAAAGAAGCGTTGCATTAGTATCAACAGATATATCAAATGTTTGATTATAACAATCTGTTATTTTAAAATCATCAACAATATCAAAATTCTTATATGTATTAGGACCAATATTCACAAGTATCATTACAGTAGTAAGTGATACAAGCATTAAAACATATGTAATAATATTGAAATTTTTTCTACTAATCTTAAATACCTTTTTAGTATTAACTTCATCAATAGTGGCATTTTGAATACTTTCAGTTTCATCATCTTCTTTGATTGCTTTAGAAATTAATTTCCAATTAATACATTTAACAGGACATTCTTTCATACATTCACCACATTGAATACATTCATGGTCACCAACCTCTTTAACATCCATTTTACAGTTAGTTATACATTTATTACAATGTGTACATGTAGTTTTATCTACTTTAACACCTAAAATCGATAATTTATTAAAAATACCATATATTGCACCAAGAGGACAAAAGAATCTACAGAAGAAACGATAAATAAACACTGACGCAACAATAAAGATAATTAATAAGATAAATTTCCATGTAAATAATGCACCAAGCATTTCAAAAAATGATTGGTTAGCTTTATTCATTAATAGGAATACAGCACCCTCAAATGTACCAGCAGGACAAATGTATTTACAAAAGCCTGGAAGTGGAATTCCTTTTGCTTGAAATGAATAAATTAGTGGAAGTCCAATAACTAAAACAAATAATAATACATATTTAAAATAAGATAAACATCTAGTAATTTTACTTTTTCTTACTTTTGGTGTTTTAATTTTATAAAGTAGCTCCTGTAAAAGACCAACAGGACATAAAAATCCACAAATTGTTCTTCCAAAAATAATACAATATAATAATATAATACCAAAAACATAAGTTGGTAATTTAGTTTTACTTTCAGCTAAAGCATTTTGGATAGACCCTAGTGGACATGCTCCGATGGCTCCAGGACACGAATAACAATTAAGTCCAGGTAAACATACAGATTTTGATTTTCCTTGAAAAATCTCACCTGTAATAAAACCTTTCATATATGCATTATATAATAAAGCACTATATAATTGAATTATTTTTCTTTTACTAGGTTTTAGTTTACTAAAAAATTTTTTTATTTTGCTCATATTTTATCACCCTAGACCTATACATTCTGTACAAATATTAATAGCTTTTTGAAGTGTATCATTAGCTCCACCATTATTAATGCCAAAAATTATTAATACTACCGCAATACATAAAATACCTAACTGAATAATATTTTTAATTAATAATTTCTTCTTTGATTCAGTTACTGTATAACTAACTTTACCATTTGTTTTAATAATTTCTAATAAAAATTTACATGCTTTTTTGGATTTATATTCTTCAAATACTGCGTATCCAATAAATGCTGCAAATGTAATTATTACCCAAGGCATTAAATGAAGGGATAATAAAGTTGCTTGTTTAAATAAATCACCACTTGGATCAAAATGTTTTGTATTCAATAAGTAACTAATACTCATGTATGATGAAATAATAAGAATAATTATTAAAATACATTTTGCTATTTTTTTGGAACGTTCAATACATATTAATTCATATTTTAAAGTTTTGTCATTAATTTCAGGACAAATTCTTTCTAAATTCTTTTGTTTAGTTACATTAGATATTTTAGAAATATTTTTATACTTAATATCAGAGATATTAAAATATATAAAAGAACCAATAATTAATAATATCCAAAGTATTAATACTGGTAATATTTCTAAAATATATTGAGTACAAATTTCTTTTGTAAATACTTGATTATTATTAAAATAAATTCGTAAAATTTGAATTATGAAAACAATACCTAATAATATTGTTTGAAAACTTGTACAAAGTACTAATATTTTATTTACTTTATTACTTTTGTTCATAAGTTTTCTCCTTTCTTTTTTTAAGAATATAAGGGCCCTATTGGGCCCTTATCTATTAATTAGAACTTGTAGGCCCTAAATATTTAAAATAATAACATAGTTTTAACCATGAAAATTCAACACCTTCAAATGTATATTTATCCATTAATAAACCAAGTACTTTCGCAAATTGTTCATCAACTTTAACACATCCATATAATTCTAAGTGTTCATTTGTTACCATATTACTATTTACATATTCAGTAACATATTCTGTATAATCTTTTAATCCTATTTTTTCTAAATCTTCATCAGTAAATTTAACATAAGTATATCCATTTTCTTCAGTATAACCATTGTCACCGATATTTTCTACTTCGAAATACTCATTATTTTTATCATAACATACATAGTAACGAATCATATTATTTTGATCATCAAAATATGTTACACGATAATAACCATCTTCATCAACAATTTTTTGACCAAATTCATCTCTACTAAAATCAAACGCATTATACTTACTACTTAATGCTTGAAGAAGTGTTACACCAGTAATATTATTAATATAAGCCATATCGCAATAAACATAGTTATCACTAGCTAATGAATCTTTTACATGATAGAAACCATCATCACCAATTTCTACATCAACATAGTTACCAGATATAATATCAGACATTTCATCATCACTTGAAGTAAAGAAGCCAGGAGATGCAATAGTTAATAATTCTTTAGTATCTGCAACAAATGACATTTCAACTTCAATTGAAGAGTATTCATTAATATCATAGAAACATGCTCTAAATAAATATAACTTACCTTGTTCTAAGTAAATATACGCAACGAAATTGTCATCAAGTTGTCCACCATTACTTAAAATCTTAGCATATTCTCTTAAACCATAATCAGGTTCTGCAATAGCTTCACCATTTTCATCACAAATCCAACCTTGAGTTTCAATTTGTTCAGTTGAATAGAATTTATACACACCTGATTTTTCAGGAATAAATCCAAAGATAATACCACGTGGAAGAATAATTCTATCAATCATACCACTTGCAGTAGCAGGAGTATAAATACCATTTCCTTCAAACATAATAGGTTCAAATGGCATTACACCAACTGTAGGTAAACCTAATTCTTTACCACCAGTACCATATGCAGAATAATAAACACATACTTCTAACCATTGATTTTGATTATTTTTAGCTAAATCATCACCAAGTGCTTTACATACTTCTTTTAAAGCATCAGCAAGTACTTTAGTAACAGGAGTATAACCAACTTCTGAGTTACTTGCATAAACTGAATATTCTTCAATAACAGCATTATAATCAACACCATCTGCACCTATACATTTACCTTCTAAACAAATTTCATAAAGTGTAGAATTATTCCATTTAGTACCACTTAACATATCAGCTAGTAAATAAGGACCAGTTGCAGTTCCTACATGATAATAACCATCTTCTTCGTTATAAACAACATTTACATAGTTTTGATAACTCATTGTAAATTCATTAATTGATCCAGTTGCACATTCTCTAAAGATATATGTTTCTTTATCAATATCTTCTTCTCTTAAAATACGAATATTTGAAACATATACAGCATCTTCTCCACTTGAGTAAGATTCATCTTTTAAATAACAAAATGCAATTTCATATTCTCTTTCTTCTAATGCTAAATACGCATATGAAGTTTCCCAATCTGGACTCTTACCAACAATTTGTGTTGCTATAGCATTATCAACAATTACATATAAATAGTCATATTCTTCAGTTGACGCAAAATAATCAAATGTTAATACTTCACCAACTTTCAAATAAGTTGTTATATATACAATTGAGTATGATGGATTCTTATCTTGGTTAGAAGGCTTAATAGTTTGTTTACCATTAAATTCTTCAACAACCCAAGGCCAAGAATATTTAGCATCATCACCATCTTCAGGTGAATATGTTCCTTCAAATCTTGAACCATCATGATTAGTACCATTAACTGCATCTTCTAATACACTAGAATCTTCTTGTTGAATATCTGGTTCTTCCATATAATCTTCTTCACCAGATTGTCCAGTATATGTAGGATAATAATCATCTTGTAAATATTTATCAAATGTTTGTGTCCACTTATCAGTAGCAGTAACAGCACCAACACCAATTTCTGCAATAAGACCATAACTATCAATAAAGATTGTAGTAGGATAAGCTGAAATACTAAATTGATTAGTAAATAATGGATCAAAAGTTAGATTTTCTGTATCACCATCAATATCAAGTGCAACATCAAAAGTAAGTCCCATAGACTCTTTAAATCCCTTAACATCATCTAAAGTATCACCATTACCTGCAATTGTAGGATTTATTGCAATTATTACAACGTCATCTTTATATGCTTTTTTATTACCTAAAGAATCAATATATGTAGATTCATAAGCCTCTACCATATATGGAAATTCATAATAACAAGCACTACAAGTTGTATACCAGAAGTTAAGAATTACTAATTTATTTTTTTCTAATAAATCATATAATGATAAAGATTCACCTTCAGTATTAGTTAATGTAAAATCATACATTACATCACCTAATTCATAAGTTGTAAAAATATCACCTTCTACACCTTTAAGTGATTCAATTTCAGCTTCAACTTCGATAACACTACCAATTAAATCAGTTTGGAACATTTCACGATTTAAATAGTAACCATCTCTACCTTCTACAACTACATCATAGTTTTTAGGTGATAGATTTGTAACAAATTTACCTTCTGCATTTGTATAACCTTCAGTTAATTTTTCATCACCATCATAAAACATAACATAGAAACCTTTTAAAGGTTTACCCGCAATATCTTTAACTAAAACAGTATATTCGATATCAGTCGGATTGTTATTACCATCATTTTTAACTTCAACATTAATTGTAAGTGTAGTTTCAAATCCTTCATAAGAAACTTTGATTGTATGAGTACCTGCTGTTTGAAGTTTTGAAAGATCCTCACTAGAAATCATTGAAGTACTTAAATTAATTGTTTCAGTTGAATCATCAGACTTTAATACTTGAATTTGAATATCATCTAATTTATCATTAATTTCAGTTGTATAAATTTTAGAAGGGACACTAGATTCTACAATTTGAATAGATTCAATTACAGGATCTTTATGTTTATTAAAAATTTTACAACTAGTTACAGAAAAAAGTAATACCAATACAAATATTAAAGTACATACTTTAATAATTTTTTTCATTATTTAATTACACATTATTTATAAAAATAGTTTTATAAATAATTCCTTTCTATTTTAAAATTTTAACCATAAATATATTAATACTAGTGCTAATAGAAAACATCCAATAACAAGCAATAGCTTAGGGATATACGCAAGAAATGCAGCCTTTACTAGCATTCTTCTTTCTTCCTTAGATACCATCACTGAAGGAGTTTTATCCTTACGATTATTCCAAGATGCATCTACATTCATATCATAAATTGTATGACCATCATCAATATATTCATTAGTTTTATTATTCTTATTTCTTTTCATTTTGCATTTCTTTTAGTTCATTTTCTTTACGAACTATTTCTTCATACTCTAAATCATATTTATCTAAATTAGCCATAACTTCTTCATCATACAAGTGACATGTAACAAAGTGATTCTTAGTATGTTCAATAAACTTAGGAGTTTTAAATTTACATACATTCATACAACTTTCACATCTTGTATGGAATTTACATCCTTTTGGAGGATTTGCAGGAGATGGAATATCTCCTTTTAGTATAATACGATTCATCTTAGCATCAGGGTCAGGTACAGGTACTGCTGAGAATAATGCTTTAGTATAAGGATGAAGTGGATTTTCAAATATATCTACAGTATCTCCGATTTCCATTGTATTACCTAAATACATTACAATGATACTATCAGTAATATATTTAACAACAGATAAGTCATGAGATATAAACATATATGTAAGTCCTAGTTCGTTTTGTAATTGTTTAAGTAAGTTAATAATTTGTGCTTGAATAGATACATCAAGTGCAC
>SVBG01000005.1 GCA_015059015.1 Erysipelotrichaceae bacterium | reverse complement strand
CGGTTTTTTGTACCGTTCTCTTTTAATTTTTTTGAGATATCTAATAAAATCCTTTGAGACAAATAATAAAATCTTTTAAGATAAATTCTTATTTTATCTCAAAATCTCAAAAGATTTTACAGAACCCATATAAAGAAGCATTACATGCTATGTTACTACCATCTAGTAATACAGCCGCTGAAGCTGTTGCAACAGCTGTAGGGCATAGAATTTTAGATTATAATTCAAGATAAAACAAAACAGGTTCAAATGAACCTGTTTTTAATTTATAGGAATAGGATCGTATAAAATTCCAGTATGATATCCAGTAATTAGTCTAACTAAACAACGATCTAAATATTCAACCGTAACATTTACATCAACTGAACTATCAATATGATCATTACCAATACCAGAATGATTTGTAATAGCAACATATGTACCATTAGAAATCAATGTCATTGATCTAAATAAATACTCGGTTTTTTTATTAATGCCACTAGATGCAACAGTTATTAATCTGATTCCCTTATTACATAAATCTATAACTGCATTGTACCAATCATTAATATTTTCATCATGTGCAGGAGCATCACCAATATGAACAATAATTTTAGTGCTATTACTACCAGACCACGACTTTGAAGCTGCTTCTTCTATAGCAACTTCTACTGCTTCTTCAAAATCACCACCACCATAGGCAATTTTATTTTCCAAAAACTCAAGTTGTGCATTAATATCTTCTGTAAACTCTGAATAAAGAGTTTCATAAATTTCACCCTTATCTTTATATAACAGTACTGCAACATTTACAATACAATCATTAAAAGAATTAACTTCTTCCACAACATCACTAATTTCGTTTTTCAAAAATTCTAATTCATCATCCATAGATGTTGTAGTATCAACTACAAACATTAAATCAATTGTATCTTTTTCTACTTTTCTAACACCAAATGAAAGTGTTATCGTATCATGCATTTCATATTCAGTTATAATTGGTTCATTGTTGAAATCATTATAATATTTTACACGAATTTTATACATATATGAAAACCAATTAGGGAATAAATAACATATACCTTGTGCATTTGGAACATTTGTATATACAACATTACCATCATTATCTAATAATGATATTTCTATATCAGCTCCTACCGGTGCATTAATAGTTAAACGATTATTAGTTTTTAATGGATAAAACCCATTAAAATAATTAAATACACCATTATATTCATAAACTAAATCAACCCAAGATTCATAATATTCATTATCATCATGAGCAATACAAGTAAGTTTTGTTTCTTCTTCTTTAACTAGCTCACCTAAAACAAAATTATCAGGGATGTCATCATGACTAGGATAAAGTTTATCATCAAAACCAGAACTACATGAACATAAAAATAAACTAAAGAAAACAGCAAATAGTATTAAAAGGTACTTTCTCATAAATAGTTCCCCTCACTTAAATCAAATACATTATCAATTTTAAATTTATACCCATAACCTTTTGTAGAATCAACTTCATTAATATACATGATGAAATTTATTTCAAAATCAGTTTGATTTTTTAACATATTAGATATTGTCCCTTTTTCAAAACTTAAATCCAAATAATGAATAAAAGTATTTGTATTATCAAGAACGATTTCAAAGAATGTTTCATTTTCAATAGTTACTTTTTTTAATTCAACATCGCCATTATTAATTTTGACATTATTAATATCTAAATTATATGCTTTTAAATATATTTTTTGATAATTTATTTTATTATTAATAATAAGAGTAACTAAATCTTCTGTTTGAGTATAAATAGTATAATGATAATCTATAAATACAGTATTTTGTGTTGTTGGAGAAAGATTTGGAACAAATTGATTATCAACAACATCACTATTTCCAGGATTATCTTGATGATCATTGTTAACATTGCTTTTATTGTTTTTTTGACCTAAATTAATAACACCAAAAAGTACAATAAATATTGCGATAACAGAAGTAAAAGCTATAATTAAAGGTTTTTTGAAGAAAGGAAAAATACTTTTACTTTTTTTCTCAACTGCTTTTTCATATATCTTTGCACTTAAATTTGGATTAATTTTTGGAATATCTGAATTTATTTCTTGAAACAAGATATCAATATTATTATCCATTATAGGCCTCCATTTTCTTTTTTAGAATTTCACGAGCTCTCTCTAGTCTTTTACGAACCGCGGCTTCAGAAATATCTAATAATTTACTAATTTCAATTGTTTTAAGATTTTCATAATAAAACAAAATTACTACAACTTTATATTTTTCAGGTAATTTTTCAACATAAAATTGAAGTATCTCTTTAGATGTGTTTTCTTTAGTTTGATCAGAAGTGGAATTAACTATTTCATCACTATAGACAGTTTTCTTTTTGTAACTAGACTTAACAAAATTTATACTTTCATTAATCGTAACACGAATTAACCAGTATTTTTCATCATTGTCCGTTTTAAAATTATAATCGTATTGTATAAATTTAATAAAAACATTTTGAACAATATCTTCTGCATCTTGCACATTCCTTGTGTAACCATACGCAACGTTAAACAAGTCTTGTGAATACTGTAAATATTTTTGTTCAAATTGCTCCTCTGTCATTCTTATTGCCATAATAGTTTTTTCCTTCTTCACATATAAAACAAATTACAATATCATTTTGTGACATTATTTAATAATAATTTATCAAAAATTTATTATTTTATCAACTAATTTAAACAATCATTTAAATAATTATGATATAATAAATGTAGAATTAATGGAGGTCTATATGAAACCAACAATTATCGGTATAGCAGGAGGCACTGCATCAGGAAAAACTACAATCGCAAAACAATTATATGAACAAGCCAGCAACATTGGAAGTGTTGTTTTAATTAGAATAGATGATTATTATTATGGAAAAATTAATGTACCTAAAACTGAAGATGGTCGCCCAAATTTTGACCATCCAGATGCTTATGATATCGACTTAATATTACAAAACTTAGATAACTTAATTAATCACAAAGCTATCGAAAAGCCAACATATGATTTTGTAGAATCTAAAAGAACTAATATTACCGAACATATTGAACCTGCAGAAGTAATTATTATTGAAGGGATTATGGTTTTCGCAATAGAAAGATTAAGGAAATATTTTGATATCAAAATATTTGTTGATACTCCTGATGATATAAGATTTATCAGACGTTTAAAGCGCGATATGATTGATCGAGGTAGATCACTTGATTCAATTGTTAACCAATATATGTCATCAGTAAGGCCAATGCATGAAGCTTTTGTAGAACCATCAAAAAAATATGCTGATATAATTATCCCTGATGGTGGTCATAATAAAGTTGCTATGGACTTTTTAATTACAAAAATCACTCAACTTATTAAATAACTTAGTATTAAATTACTAAGTTTTTTTATTTAAATAATTTAATATATTAATAAAAATATGAAATTAATTTTCATACTATTCATATATAATTAATAATTATATTTTTCTATTCTATAAAAAAAAAGACTTCATAAAATATTATGAGGTGTTTTTTTATGCAAATTATAATTGATCCAGGTCATGGTGGATTTGACCCAGGTGGAGGAACAAATAACTATTTTAAAGAAAAAGATATGAATCTTTTAATTAGTAAATATCAAGATGCAAGATTCAAAGAATTAGGTATAAATTCAAAACTTGTAAGAAACTCGGATGAAACATTAACTCCTAAAGATAGGATAGATAGAATCAATAGTTTTAGTCCTACAACTTCCGATATTTTAATTTCTAATCATATAAATTCAGGTGGTGACATAGGTGGAGAAGTTATATATTCTATAAGAGGAAACAATCAATTACCTAATATTATTGCAAATAATCTTAAAAATAATGGTTTAAAAATAAGAAATGTTTATCAGAAGAAAAATAGACTTGGAAAAGATTTTTATTTTATTCAAAGAGATACTATACCTAATAATGCATTAATTATTGAATATGGATTTGCAGATAATGAAATTGACTCTAATCGTCTAAGATTTGAATGGCCACTCCTAGCAGAAAGTGTTGTAAAAGCAATAACTGATTATTTAAAAGTACCTTATGCACCAAGTAATGTTATAACTTATATTGTAAAAGAAAACGATTCCCTATATTCAATTGCAAATAAATTTAATACGACAGTTAATAAAATTAAACAAACAAATAATTTAGCTTCAAATGAAATTTATCCAGAAGATATCTTATATATTTATTAATCTATATTTCATTTTATTATTATTTTATTTTCTATATAATAAGGAAGTATTTTTCGAATCTTTTAAAACAACCATAATATTATGGTTTGAGAAGTTAGTTCCATCAATCAGTACATCCTATATATTATCAATATTTTTAGTAAATTTTCCTTTAGTTTCCTATATTATTTATCCTTTTTTTAGAAAAGTATATAATTTTGAAAACAGAAAATCATGTAGCTTATTTTTAGTTTCTATCATTGTTGGTAACCCTACTTCCACAAAATTAATTAATAATGCAGTAAATAATAATGAAATTTCCATCACTGAAGGTAATAGACTATTAAAATATAGTTGTTTTATTTCAACACCATTTTTATATTCTATTTTTGAATTTAACATCTTTATTTTCATATTAATATTAGAATTAATAACATCATTAATTGTTTCTAAATTTAATTATAATAAAATAGATTCAATTCATACTAAACAATCTTCTATATATAATCATTCAATTTTATCAACTTATTTTGATATTATTAATTCATTACCAACACTATTATTATCTATACTATCATCTATGTTAATTTGTAATTTAATTAGTCTATTAATTCCAAACTCATATATTAAATCGCTTTTTGAAATTACAAGTGGAATAAATATTTTAGTTGGCTTAAATCAAAGTTTTTTGACATTTTGTATTATAAATATTCTTATTTTTAGCCACGGATTTGCAATAATCTTACAAGTATATTGGATATTAAAAAAATCAAGTTTATCTTTTTCCAACTTTATTAAATACAGATTATTTTCTGTAATCATAAGTTTGATAAACTTGATTATTATATACTTATTTATATTTTTCTTTTAATGCCTCATTTACAACGTCAGGTACGAACAAAGAAACATCACGTTTAAACTTAGCAATTTCTTTAACACTACTACTTGATAAGAATGAATATTCATGAGAACTCATTATAAAAACAGTTTCAATAGAACTATCTAATTGTTTATTAATTGTAGCAAGTTGTAATTCATAATCAAAGTCAGAAACCATTCTTAGCCCTCTAATCATCACAGTTGCATTTACACTTTTTGCAAATTCAACTGTTAAATTATCAGTAGATGCAACTTCAATATCAGGATAGTCTGTTAAAACTAATTTAATCAATTTAATTCTTTCTTCAGTTGTAAATAATGCGTTTTTACCAATATTATTGGGAACAACTATATAGAGTTTGTCAAATAATTGATAAGCTCTTTTTATGATATCTAAATGACCATTAGTAATTGGATCGAATGTACCAGGATAAACACCAATTTTCATAACAAATTACTCCTTTTCCAAAATTAATACTTCACTACTAGAATATCTACGACATAATTTAACTCGATATCCTTCGTAATTTTTTTCAACTACATCTTCCATTGGATATTCTGCCATAATATAACCATCTTCAGCAATCATATCATTATCAATTAAATAACTAATTAATTCATCAATAACTTTAAGTTTAAATGGTGGATCTATAAAAACTAAATCAAACTTTAAATGTTTTAATTTTTCAAGAACACTTTTATATTCAGAGTGATATACAACTAATTCATTACCTACTTTAAGTTTATTAGCATTACTTTTAATAATATTTATAGCATCAATATTATTATCAATGATATAAGCTTTTTCAGCACCACGACTTAATGATTCTAAACTTAATGCTCCACTACCACCAAAAATATCTAACACAATAAATCCTGGAATGTAACTACCTAAACTAGAAAAAATTGCTTCCTTTGTAGCATCAAGTGTAGGTCTTGTTTTTAAGCCTTCTAATGTATTTAGTTTACTACCACGATATTTTCCCGCTATAATTCTCATAAAAAATTTCTCCTTATTTTATGTATATATTATATTAAAAATGTAAATAATATTTTTGCAGAAGAAAATTCTGCTTCTCCTCTACTCTATATCATATTTTTAAAAAGGCAATATAACCAATCTATGGCTATATTGCTTTTTTAGTCTAATACTTTTTCAATATAGTAAAAATCATCGGTACTATCGTATTTAATTGTATATTTTACACCAATAACTTCAAAATCAGGATAATTATCCGATTTTTCATATGCAGTAATATGATTTAAAATAATCATATTATCAGTATTATTAAGCCCACCTAATGATAAGGGCTTAATATAAGATACAACCCAACCAACTTGATTTTCAACTAAATAATCTTCTCGTTTTATTTTTCTTCCAGTGAAATCATGAGCATAATCTACATCACCAAATTCATAAAGCCAAACTTTTAAAGCATCTTCTTTATTCATATTATAAGCCCTTTCTTTTTTTAAGTATAACAAATATATATTAAAAAGTCAACAATTTTTATTTAAACAATCTTAATAAATCATCTAAAGTTTCTCTTTTTGCAACTATTTTAGGTCTTTTGTCTATAAAAACAACACTGGGTTTTAATATATTATTATAATTAGATGCCATTGAATAGTTATAGGCACCTGTTGCGTAAACCATTAATATATCACCTGGATTAGGATTAGGTATTAACGCATTATATATTATAATATCACCAGATTCACAGCATTTACCCGCTATATCACAAACAACACATTTTTCATAATTCATTTTATTTGCAATATCACATGTATATTCTGCACTATATAAAGCAGGTCTAATATTATCAGTCATTCCACCATCAATAAATTGATAGTTTTTATCTCCATAAGTATGTTTAAAATCGCCACATGTATATAAAGTTACACAAGCATTACCTACAATACTACGTCCAGGTTCAATAAATACATCTTTTGGTAACCAACCAATTTCATTTCCAATTGATGTGATTAATTCAATCATCTTAGTAGCTGTTAGTTCTTTATTTAACGCCTTATCATTACTAATATATGGGATCCCGAATCCACCACCAAAATTAACAGTTATAAGTTCATAATTATATTTATCTATTACTGTTTTAGAAAATAACAGCATTTTATTTACATTTAATAAAAATGGTTCTAATTCTTGAATTTGTGATCCAATATGAGAATGGAAACCAAGTAATTTTACAAATTTACTATTTACATATTCTTTCATTATATTATCAATAGTTGATTCATCAAAAATACTTTCACCAAATTTACTAACATAAGTTGCAGTTTGAATAAATTTATGTGTATGTGCGTCAATTCCAGGATTTACTCTAAACATAGTGTTTATATTTTTTTGCTTAGATTCACATATCAAATTTAATAACTTTAATTCTTCTAGATGATCAACTACAATTACACAGTTATGCTCAACAGCAAATTCTAATTCCTCTTTTAATTTATTATTCCCATGAAAAATAATATGTTCCATTGGAAATCCACTCTTATAAGCAACATACAAATCACCTAAACTTACAGCATCCATCCATAGCCCATGTTTTACTAATAATTCACATAAAGCTGGAACTAAAAATGCTTTAGAAGCATATACAGTATGACAATTGAAATTATTTGAACTAAAATTAGTAGTAAATAATTTCATGTTGTCTTCTAATTCTACTTGATCAAAAACATATAAAGGTGTTTTATATTCATTTGCAACTTCTACAAGATTAATATCTCTAATATGTGCAACATTATTTTTTACATTTAAATATTTAGGTTTCATATAATTATCTCTCAATATATTTATAAATTATTTCTATATCTTTTTTATATTGTTTAATATCATTATTTTCATAATCAATATTACGAACTAATAATAACATTGATAGCAAACATTCTTCAATAATATTACATCCCTTAATTGAATTATCAAGATTAAGTTTTTTTACCATTTTATCAAAAAATGATGATACTTTTATAAACAAAGGTTCAATAGTTAATGCTTCTTTCACAAGAGTTTTTATTTTTTGAAAATGTTTATCATCAAAATTTTCAAGTTTCTTAACTTTTATTTTTTTAAATAAAAATTGATACTCAGTTAAATCACTTAATTGTCTTAATATTTCAACTGTTAATTCATTAGATTTTATTAACGACATTACTACTAAAGCTTGAATATAAATATCGGCTTCTTTTAACATCTTTTTTTGAGAAAATGCCATTTCATTATTTGAGGCTAGTGATTTATACATAAGCTTAGCTGAATTATGAATTTTTTGATATTTTAACTTATAAATTTCTAAAAACTTTTGTTCCATACTTACTCCTATTTATTTGTACTTCCGAAGCCACCATTTCTAATTTCAGTTACATTATCATCAAAAGTAATTCCATATTCTAAAAAAATTCCTTGAACAAATGCACTACCTTTCTTTAATAATACATCTTTTTCTTCTTTTGCATCACAGGTAATCTTACAATATATATGTCCTTCATTATCAGAATAGTAATAATCACTATCTATAATACCAACCGTATTATCTAGTTGTAATCGAAATTTAAATCCTAAGCCACTTCTTGGATAAATTTTTAATACCCAACCATCATTAATTTTAACTCTAATTCCAGTTGGAACTAAAACTGTTTCACCTTTTTTTAATAATACCGCATCAGGCATAAAAAAATCATATCCTGCAGATCCAGTTGTTGCACGTTTAGGTAGACTAATATCATCATAAATTTTCCTAATTATTTCAATATTTGTTGGACCTTTAAACATTAAGTATGCAGCAGCAAAGTTTTCAAACGATACTTTTTCAAATTTAGCAATTTTTTGCATTTAATACCTCTACTTTAATTCAATAATTCTAAGTGTATTTGTAATTCCGTGCTTAGCATCAAATCCAGCAGTAATAATAATTTTATCTCCTTGTTTTAATCCAATGCTTTCAGCAACTTCTTTAGCGATTTCATCACATAAATTCATATTATTAACATATTTAGCAATAACTGGATGAATACCACGATAAAATGCAAGTTTACGACAAGTTTCTAAGCTATTTGTACATGCAATTACTGGAACTTTTGGTCTAAATTTAAAGATACGTTTAGCAGTACCACCTGTTTCAGTAAATGCAAAAATTGCTTTTACACCTGGCATTGTAAGTGCTATTTCAGAAGCAGCCATTGATATAGCATCATTAACCGAATCGTTTGAATTCTCTCTTGCAGTCTCTAAATTATCTTTATGATCAATCATTTCTTCTGATATTCTAGCAATTTTTACCATATAATCTACACTTTGTACGGGGTATTTACCAATTGCACTTTCACCACTAAGCATAATTACATCACATCCATCTAAAATTGCATTAGCAACATCACTTGCTTCAGCACGAGTAGGACGAGGATTTTCAATCATAGATTCTAACATATGAGTTGCAGTGATAACTACTTTACCATACTTATTAGCAAGTTTAATCATCTTCTTTTGATACATTGGGACAAGTTCAGGAGCAACCTCTACCCCTAAATCACCACGAGCAACCATAATACCATCTGAAACTTTTAATATTTCATCTAAATTATCAACACCTTGTTGACTTTCAATTTTTGAAATTATTTCAATATATGGAGTACCAAATTCAGTTAATAATCTTCTCACTTCAAGTACATCTTCTGCTGTTCTAACAAATGATAATGCAAAAGCATCTACACCATTTTCACAACCAAATTTAATATCTTCGTAATCTTTTTCAGAAATAAATGGCATTGATAGACTAATTCCTGGTGCATTAATACCTTTATGATTTCTAACCACACCACCATTTTTAAATTTACATGTAATAGAATCTTCTTCTACTTTAAGTACTTCTAATGTAATCTTTCCATCATCAATTAAAAGAATATTACCAATATTGACATCATTAAATAATTCACTACATGTAATATGAAATCTTTCTTTATTACCAAGAACTTCTTCCTTTACTAATTGTACTACATCACCTTCTTCATACTTACAACTATCATTTTCAAAACATCCTGTTCTAATTTCAGGACCTTTTGTATCAAGCATTATTGCAATATGTTTTCCTACTTTATTTGAAACATTTCTAATTCTTTGTACTTGTTTAATTGCTTTTTTTGGTGTTCCATGAGAAAAATTTAGTCTTGCAACATTCATTCCAGCTTTAAACATCTTTTCAAGCATTTGTTCATTATCAATCGCAGGACCAATAGTACAAATTATTTTAGTGTTTCTAGTCATCATAATAATTCACCTCATTTTTTCATATATTTTACCATATTTTAACTTTTTATTCAAGTAATTAAAAACTTAAGCATCTGTAAAAAATAATAAAAAAAAGAGTTAGTTAGTTAACTCTTTATTATTCTTATTTTTTAGATTTACTAATCCATAAATTATTCCAAAAGCACTACATAAAAAACAAATACATGATGTAATAATTATTAAAGAATTATTATCTAATATTGGTTTTAAAAATCCTATTGTTGAAAAAATTATTAAACAAATATCAATCAACAGTAAATAAATTGGATAACTAAGTTTAACTTTTCTATTAATATAAAATCCACTAATAATTGAGAAAAAAGCATGTATAAATAGCACCAACATTATTACATAAAATAATTCATTAAAAACAATAAAATTTAGTTTAAAATTAAGAATTAATGTAACTGCTATAACAATATCTAAAACCATTTCTATAATGGCCAATATTTGATTAACTTCAGTTCTTTTTATTGCTTTATACAATAGCACAATAAACACATAACTTAATATTAATGCAGCAATAATATATTGTAATACTATAATTCCAAAATTTGTTACTGAAGGTAATATTAATACTCCAACAATCAAAGTTAAAGCACTAAAAACAAAGTTAAAAATACTAATAATTATTCTATTTTTCATTTCTTAAATTCCTTTCTTTTTAATTATTATTAGCAATTTTTCCAAAAATATAAAAAGATTCAGTTCTAATTTTTAAAACTGAATCTAAAACTTTTATTTATGTTTTTTTAACAAACTTTTCACAACATTCACCATAATTGATGATTCATCAACATCTAAATATTCAAATGGACCATGATAATTTTGTCCACCGGTTCCTAAATTTGGAGTAATAATACCTTCAAATGTAAGTCTTGCACCATCTGTACCACCTCTAATAGGCTCATATTTCGGTACTAAATTATTTTCAATTAAAGCAGATTCTACAAGTCTTAAAACTTCAGGATTTTTCAAAACGATATCTTTCATATTGAAATAACTATCTTTTATAACTACCTCACAAACATTATATCCATACTTCCAATTTAAATATTCCTCAGCCTTATTAAATAATTCTTTTTGTTTTATAAAAATATCTAAATCATGATTACGAATAATATATACAAGTTGTGCTTCAGAAACTGAACCTGTCATATCTACTAAATGATTAAACCCTTCATAATTTTCTGTTAATGATGGAAGCATATTTTTAGGCAGTAAATCATTAAATTCAATTGCAACTAAACTTGCATTAATCATCTTATTTTTAGCAGAACCTGGATGAATGGATTTTCCATTAAATTTAACCACGCAAGATGCAGCATTAAAGTTTTCATAATTAATAACATTAGGTTCACCACCATCTAAAGTATAAGCAATAGAACACCCTTTTTCTTTATAATAATCATAATTAAAAGCATTAGTTCCTCTACCGATTTCTTCATCAGGTGTAAAAGTAATAATTATATTAGGATATTCAATATCACTTTTTAATAATTCTTCAACAACTGTCATAATTATTGCAATGCCAGCCTTATCATCAGCACCAAGTAAAGTTGTTCCATCAGTTGTAATTAATTCGTGACCAATTTGTAAATTCAAATATTCAAATTCTTTTGGATCTAATAATAGATTTAATTTTTCATTCAGTAAAATAACTCCGCCATCGTAGTTAGATATAACTTGAGGTTTTATATTTTCCCCACTTGCTTCATCTGATGTGTCTAAATGAGCTATTAAACCAATTGTATTAGACGAATTGCAATTAGATGGTAAATATCCATAAACATAACCACACTCATCCATAAAGGATTCTTTAATTCCTATCAATTTTAATTCTTCATTTAAATACTTAGCTAAATCTTTTTGTTTTTCAGTTGAAGGAATTGTATCAAACTCTTCACAAGATTGAGTATCAAATGAAATATATTTTAAAAAACGTTCTTTTAATTTTTGATTTACCATAATAACCTCTATTTAACTACCTTAAGAATTTTATTTGTCTTAATAACTTCTTTATTACTAAATTGATATGCATTAAAAATCATCTCTATAGATTTATTAGTATTTTTACCATTAGTATGTACATATGCAATTATGTCATTTGGTAATACTTTATCACCAATTTTCTTATTTAAGACAACACCAACAGTAGGATCAATTGCTTGTTCTTTCGTTTCTCTACCAGCACCAAGTAACATTGCAGCTTCACCAATCATTAAAGCATCTAGTTTTTCAATATATACAGGTGTTTTTCCAAAATATTTAACTTCGATAATTTCTTCTGCACAACCTAATAATGAATAATCATTAACTACTTTTTGATTACCACCTTGATACTTTATCATTTCAGCTAACTTATTAAGTCCTTCCCCATTATTTATTTTTTCATTTACAAGTATATTTGCTTCATAAATATCTTTACAAATTCCACAGACCATAAGAATTTCACTAACAAAATAAATACAAAGTTCAAGAAAGTCTTTAGGACCATTTCCTTTTAAAGTTTCTATAGCTTCAATTACTTCTAATGAATTACCTACTGCGCAACCAAGTGGTTCATTCATTGCAGTTAATACTGCTACTGTTTTTCTTTTTGCTAAATTGCCAATTGAAACCATACCTTCAGCCAATTTAGTAGCTTCATCAATATTTTTCATAAAAGCACCTTCACCAACTTTTACATCTAAAACAATATTATCAGCGCCACTTGCTAATTTTTTTGACATAATTGAAGATGCAATTAAAGGAATTGATTCAACTGTACCAGTTACATCACGTAAAGAATATAATAATTTATCAGCTGGTGTAATGTTAGCCGTTTGACCAATTATTGCAAGCCCTATTTCATTAACTTGACGATGAAAATCTTCAGCACTAATAGAAATATTAAATCCAGGAATTGATTCTAGCTTATCTAGAGTTCCTCCAGTATGACCTAATCCTCTTCCACTCATTTTAGCCATTTTTACACCACATGCGGCAGCAAGCGGACCAACAACTAAACTCGTTTTATCACCCACACCACCTGTTGAATGTTTATCACATTTTATTCCATTTATTTTAGAAAGATCAATTTCCTCACCACTTTTTAACATTGCAATAGTTAAATTTAGTCTTTCTTCGTTAGTCATCCCATTAAAATATATTGCCATTAATAAGGCACTAACTTGATAATCTGGAATTTGTCCATTTGTATATCCTTCAATAATAAAGTCAATTTCTTCTTTATTTAGTTCTTCATTATTTCGCTTTTTTAAAATCAAATCTATCATTCGCATTTTAATCACCTCATATAACTCTTATTAATAAAGTGTGTATATAATGTACAAACAAATATAAATTATATACTTCAGTAGTATAAAATATTATAACACATTTTTTAATAGTTTTCCTAAAAATTAATAAAAGTTATTACATGACTTTTTTTATACAAATTCTTCATTTAATATTTCATCTTTTTTATGTCTAGCTGTACTTAAAAACACGACTCTTTCTCCGATTACTTCTAGTGAAGTAATTCTTTTTTTCAGTGTTTCTCCATCTTTTTCAAAACTCAAATCAGCAAGTCTTGATTGCAATCGCCCCCTTACCGCAATACAATCTCCTTTTGAGCAATAATCAGTTATATTTTTAGCAGTTACATCCCAAAAAACACATCTAATAAAATCTGTATCTACTTCTCCTTCATGATTTCTAAATGGTCTCGCTACTGCTAAAGTAACAGTTGCTAATAATAATTCATTATCATACACTTTAAGAACTGGTGTTTCTACTAAACGTCCAATTAGTATTACTGAATTTAACATTTTATATCCTCCTATATTTTTGTTTGTACATTGACATTATACATTTAATTATTTTAAAAGTCAAATTACCTATTTGATACATTTTTTCAAAAAAGTAATGTTTTTAAGAAAATTTAATTTATTTTATACTAGTAAATGAATTTTTTAATATATTAAAATGAACATTTTGAATAATTACTTTAATTAGATATAAATTAAATTATTTTTTTGAATAATTTGGTTATAATATTTAAAAAGAGGAATATAAAATGACTGAAAAATTAAAAATTATTATTTTATCAACATTACTAACATTGATAAGTGCATCAATTGGAATTACTTCTTTAGTTTCTAACATTTTTGAAGGATCTACTATTTATATTTTGCTATCTAGTGCCGTTATAATTGTAATTATTATATCATTAATTGATTTGGGTAGTATAAAGCTTAAAGAGCTAATTAATCATCCTCTTATAAAAACTTTATCTATTATTTTCTTAAGTTTTTCACTGATTTATTATTTAAGTATTATAGGCATTTTAATTAATAATCTATTTTATATTATTACCCCAATAACAATTACTTTAAGTATTATATTAATTCTAACAATTATTTTATCATGTAATAAAAGGCTAATTAATAATAATATATTTCTTTTATTGGGAATTATCAGTATTATTTTTATTATTTTTTTTACTTTTTTATTTCCAAATAGTAACTTAAAACTAGATGTAATAAATATTAATAAACGTTCAATTTATTTATACTCATATATTATTTTAATTGTTGATTTAATTTTTTATAAATTACATTTTTCACAAAAACCTGATAAGACTTTATCTAAAACATTAATTATTTCAAGTTTAACAGCCATTATTTTACTTTCTTTTTACACTTATTTAGATTTAACAATTACAAAAGTTAATTATACAAATACACCATTTAGAAATATTTTAAAATATTTACTCGTTCTTCCTAATTCAAATATATATTTAGACTTATTATATTTAATTATTGTTTTTGTCGTTATCGTTTTTAAACTCATTATTTATGGTGATTATTTAAGAATTCTATTATTATGTAAAAAAAATATTAAAAGTTACTTTTTCATTTACTTAATTGTTTTTTTAGTCGGTAATACTTTAGTAAATCAAGTGAAAAATGAGATGATATATTTAAATAATTTACTTGCTATTCTCACATGTGTAAGTATTTTACTAATTATTTTGATAGGAGGTGTAAGAGTTGTTAAAAGAATTTATCGATTCACAAAAAAATAGAGTTGATTTAGTTTATGATAAGATAAATGATATTGAATTTATATACCTAAAAAATGGAATATTATCTGAACTATGGATAAGAGATTTTTTACCTAAAATTATTGAAAAAGATTTTACTTCATTATATTCAGGTTTATTTAAAAGATTAACTTTTCAAACTTTTGATGATTATAATCGCCTATTATCAAATGGTGCTGTTTTAGTTTTAGTTGATAATGATGCTTATGCATGTTATTTAAATTTTCCACCAAAACGAGGCTTAACTGATAGTTTATGTGATCCTTCAAATTTATTTGGTTCTAGAGATGGTTTTAATGAAATAATTGCTGATAATCGAATTTTAATTAGAAAACGCATTAAAACAAACGATTTAATCTTTGATGAACTATTTATGGGAGATAAAACTGAATGCGAAATAAATCTCGTGTATTTAAAGAAAAATAAGTACATTGCGGAAACCATTAAGAATAAACTATATCTTCATAAAAATCATAATATTGTTTCTGTTCTAGATTTGAATAGTATTTTAACTAAAGAATTACTTGTTCCTAATTTTGTTTTTACTGGAAATCCTGAAACATGTGTCAATTCAATTCTTAAAGATAAAGTCATTATTTTAATTGATAATTCTCCTATTGCAGTTATTATTCCAAGTTCTTTGTTTGAACTTACAGAAAATTCTAATGAAACTAATGGTTTTACATATTCGACTATTTTTAACCGAATATTTGTTTTAATTTTTCTATTTTTAACTATTTTTCTAGTAGGACTATTCGTGCTTTTAACATCTCATCACCCGGAAGCTTTATCTGTTCCCTTTATTACAAACTTTCAAATTTCTGAAAGAGGTACTACTTTTCCTTTAATAATTGAAATAATTATTGTTCTTATCTTATTTGAAGCATATAGACAACTTGCATCCCGTAGTCCACTTTCTTTTGTACAAAATATCATTATTATTTTTGGTGGCTTATTTATTGGCCAAAATGCATTAGATGCTGGATTAATTGGAAGTTCTGCAATAATAATTGCATCTTTATCTTATGTATCAAGTTTTGCGGTTACAAATAATTCATATTTAGTTACTTCTTTTTCTATTTTTAGGGTATTTATTTTAATTATGTCGTATGTACTAGGAATGATAGGTTTTTTAGTTAGTAGTATAATTATTATTAGTTATCTTGCAAACATAAAAGTGTTTAACCGTTATTATTTAGAACCTATTATACCTTTAAATTTAAGAAAATTTAAAGGATGGCTTATGCCTAAAAAGGAGTAATTATGAAAAAAATACTACTTATTTTATTACTATTAATTTCTTTTTTATGTATTCCATATTATAATAATGACTATATTGATATAACTCATATGGTTAATGTTTCAAGTATGGGGCTTGATTATCAAGATAATAAATTTACAATCTATGCGTATGTTATTAATAATTATACAATGAGTAAAAATGATTACAATACTTCATCAAATTCTAAAGTTGCAACAATCATTACTTCAAGTAGTGATACAATTGATGATGCATTTTTTAAACTATATGATAGTGTATTTGTAAAATTAAATTTTTCCCACTTAGAAACGATTGTTCTACAAACAAATTTTATATCAAGTCAATATATGGAACAATTAATAAATTATATTTCTACTCATAATGATTTTTATCCTAAATTTAATGTTTATATAACAAATGAAAATCTAAAAGAACTTTTTAATATTGATTATTTTAGTGATACATCAAGTTATTATAATATTTTAACTGAATATAAAAGTGAAATAGAACACCATCATACAACATTTATTGATTTAATTAATGATTTTGAAGAAATAAATTATTTTGTAATGTACCCCTCTTTAAAATTAAAAGAAAATATTTTAAGGGATGATAAAAAGGGTACATCTTTATATATTGACGGATATTATTATTTATCTAATGGAATGTTAAGTAAAATAACATATGAAGATAATTCCCTATTGTATTTTCTATATTCAACAAATGACATTAGCTTTAAATATACTAATCAAAATTATTATTTAACTAGTTTATCTATAAAGACATTTAAATTTAATAAGAAATTCTATTTATTAGTATATAGTAAAAGTAATTATAATGAAAGTTTTAAAGATTTAATTAAGAATAATTTAATTTCTTTATATAATAATAATATTGATGTATATAACCTTAAGTATTTTGATATTGATCCTAATAATATTATTATATTATCAGTTCAAAAAGAAACAAAAAAAAGTCTATAAACTAAATGTTTATAGGCTTAATTTTCTTTTGGTACTACAACAAATGATGAAATAGCATCTTTATCAAAATATTTGTATACTTCTTTAATATCTTCAAATTTTAAATTTTGAAGTACTAATAATTTATCAAATAATTCAGTACCATCTATTGCTTCGTCATTTAGTGCATTTGCTATAGCTTCTACTGAATTAAACTTTCTAATTTGATATGCGATATGACTTCTAATAAAATTAGTAAATCTTTCTTCACTAAATTCAATATTTGGAATATTTAGTAATTCTTTTCTAATTACATCAATAAATATATTTGGATCATTTGCTTGACCATCAACAGTAATATAAGCATGAGTTTTACATAAAGAGAAATTAAATGTAAATGTATAATCTATTATTTGTTCTCTTAACCATTTTTGATAATTTTCAGATGCATAATCAAATCGTTCTTCTAAAATAAAATCAAATAACACCGCAATTTTTAAAATTTCTTGTGGAGTATTTTCATGTAGATCAATCTTTAACCCCACACTAACACTACTTATATTAACATCCATAATAAAACTATCATATTCTTTATGTACTCTATTACTCTCAAAATAATTAATAACTCTTGGATTTAAATAAGGATTAAAATCTTTATTTGCTTGATTAGAATTAATTAAATCTAAAGTTTTTTCTAGATTAAAATTACCAGCAATTACTAAAAACATATTAGATGGATGATAGAAAGTGTTATAACACATTTGAAGGATGTCTTTATTGATTAAATTAATCGATTCTTTTGTACCACCAATATCATCAATAACTTTATTTTTTTCATATAAATTTCTTAATATTCCGTGATAACATACACTACTTGGTTTATCTAAAGATGACATTATTTCTTGTTCAATAATTCTTTTTTCACTTTCTACAGATTCTTCCATAAAATATGGTGTTTGAACAAAATCTAATAATAATTCAAGTGATTGTTCAAAATTCATTACTGTGGAAAAATAATATGATGTATTTTCATGTGAAGTATAAGCATTAACATCAGCTCCAAGTTCTGCGAACAAATTACTTGCGTCAACTTTATTTGGCATTTCAAACATTTTATGTTCTAGAAAGTGAGCAACACCTGCAGGTGTAGAAATAATTTCATCACTTCCATTTATTTTAAATTCTTGATGAATAGATCCATATTTAACTGTTAGCATTGCATATGATCTTTTAATTAATGGTTTTGGAAATAAAATAACTGTTAAACCATTCGGAAGAGTACATTTATAATAAGATTCTTGTAAAAATTCATTTGTTATTTTTTCCATATTATGCTCTTCCTTTCAAAATATAGATTGTATCAAGAACTAGTTTATTTGCAACTTCAACAATATCATCTTTTGTTAATTTTTTTATGTTGTTAATAATTATCTCATCAGATATTTTACCACACCCCATTAATTCCTCTTGTAAATCATAAAGAGGATTAAATGGCGAATCTCCGTTTTTTAAAATATCATTAATTCTTGATGATTTAGTAAGTTCAAAAGTTTTTTCATCAATATCACCATCTTGATATTTTTCAATTTCTTCAAATATTAACTTTTTAGCAAGTTCAATATTATCTTTAGAAATACGTGCAAAAACATGAATAGCACCTTTATTTATCATTGTCGATGTACCAATAGAATAAGCAAGATTATACTTTTCTCTTACTACTTGAAATAATGTTGAATGAAAATATTCACCAAGCATTGCCGATAAAAATGTATAGGCAAAACGATATTTAGTATTTCTTCTTATATCACTTCTATATCCGATAAACATAATTGTTTGATTAATATCTTGTTCTTCAACAATTTCAACTACTTGATTAATTTCTTTTTTATAATTATCTATAAATTCTAATTCACTTGTTAATTCATATTTACTAAATACAGTTAAATCATACTTATTTAGTTCATTACAAATAGGTTCAATAGGTGTATCTCCTGTGACAAATATATAACAAGGGGAATTAATTAAATAAGTATAAGCTTCTTTAATTGCTTCAATAGTAACATTTTTTACAGATTCTACTGTCCCATTCGCATTTATACTTTGAACTTCATTTTTATACATTTCTTCTGTAAATCTAACTGAAGCATATTTTGTCTTATTATTGTAAGTATTATTATGAAATTGTGTCAAAATACTTTTCTCAAGTTCTAAATTATCTATAGAAAAATTAGGATATAATAACGATTCATATAAGAAATTTATTGCTTTTTCGACAATATTTATATCTTCATTAATATATTTAGGATTAATAAATGAAACAGAAACTCTTAAACTTTGTACCTTACCAATTCTTGAACTTGTTATGCTAAATGAAGTGTCGTAAATACTCTTTAAATAATAAGCAAATTCTTCTTCAGAAGGATACTTTTTAGATGTTTTTTGCATCATTTGTGTAAGAATTGAAAGTTCTGGAATATATTTTTCATTAATTGGAAAAGAAAAATACAAACAAACACAAATTGTTTTAAATCTACTATCATAGTTATAATATAAATTTAAATTTTGTAAGCTTATTATATCCATAATAACTCCTTTCAAGGTTAGAATAAAACCACTATATAAAATAGTGGTTTGTTTTTTAGTATTTAATAGCTGTTTCTAGTGCTAATTTCATCATTGTAGCAAATGCAACTTGACGTTCATGTGATGTAGTTTCTTCATGAGTTATAAAAGAATCTGAGATTGTTAAAATACAAGCAGCACTTTTACCCAAATGATTAGCATTATGGAATAATGCAAAACTTTCCATTTCTACAGCAAGACAACCTTCTTCTTTGTTTAAGCGTTTCCAAAGATCTGAATCTGTTCCATAGAACACATCAGATGAATGAATAGTTCCAAAATGTACATTAATATTTTGTTCAGTTGCAGTAGCAAGAATTGTATCAGTTAATTCTTTTGTAGAATCTAAATGAGTTTTCGTTTCACCATTTTGTAAACGAGCATAGTTAGATTCAGAGTAAGCATCTTTAACAACAACAACGTCATAAACTTTGCAAGCTGCATCATATGCTCCTGCTGAACCGATTCGAATAATTCTTTCTACACCATAAACATTAAATAGTTCATAAGAATAAATACCAATACTAGGCATTCCCATACCTGAACCCATAACTGATACTTTTTTACCTTTATAAGTACCAGTAAATCCTAGCATGCCACGAACTGAATTAAATTGTTCAACATCTTCTAAAAAGTTTTCTGCAATAAACTTAGCACGAAGTGGATCACCAGGCATTAAAACAGTTTTAGCAATTTTACCTTCTTGTGTTACTTCAATATGAGGAGTAGCTTTTATCATATTATTCACCTACATTTGATGCATCTTTCATAATTTGAATACCACTTGAAGCTCCAATTCTTGTTGCACCATTTTCAACCATTAATTTAACATCATCAAAACTTCTAACACCACCACTAGCTTTTACACCCATTTCAGCACCTACAGTTTCTCTCATTAGTTTTATATCACTAGCTGTTGCACCACCAGTACCAAAACCAGTTGAAGTTTTTACAAATGTTGCGCCAGCAGCTTTTGCAGCTTTACAACATTCAACTTTTTCTTCATCAGATAAGTAACAAGTTTCAATGATTACTTTAGTAGTTTTCCCCGCAGATGCAGTTACTACACATTTAATTTCATCTTCAATATATTCAAAATCGTGTTCTTTAGCTTTACCGATATTAATTACCATATCGATTTCATCAGCACCATTTTTAATTGCATCAAGTGTTTCTAATGCTTTAATTTCTTTAGTGTTAGCACCAAGAGGAAAACCAACAACTGTACAAACTAAAACGTCACTTCCTTCTAATAGTTTTTTAGCAAGTGCTACATTAACTGGATTAACACAAACACTTTTAAAACCATATTCTTTTGCTTCTTCACATAGTTTAATAATTTCTTGTTCTGTAGCAAAAGCTTTTAAAATTGTATGATCTATTAACTTATTTACTTTCATTTTTAACTCCTAACTTTCTATTAAATTAGTAATTTTAATTTCTTCAAAGTTTGTATATGATACGATTGCTTTACGCATCCTTTTAACTAATTTTTTAGCTTTAAGTGCTGTTTTTTCATTTAAATATAATAATTTAAAGTCAACATCTTTTACTTCATTCATTAATTTTTCAACGTATTTATAGAAAATTTCAATGGGCACTAAAGCAACAAGATTTTCTTCTTCTTCGACTTGCACATAATTTAGATGTGGTGGAAAAAGTGTAGGTGTCCCTACTTTCCAGCTTATGCTAGTACAAATTACGCCTGTTCTTTTTTCACGCATAATGTTATATTTTTTTACAATAACATCACCCTTTACTAAATCAGGAAGATCTCCAATCATTGATTGATAGCGACACATTTCATTTAGAACTGACATTGGAACTTTATAAGTTTCAACATTTTCATTTTCTTCTAAATATTGTATACGTTCTTTACCAAGTGCAGTAATAAGTTCAAACATATCAAAAGTATGAATATCTTCAAATTGACTACAATAAATTGCAAGTTCAAACTTTTCACAAACATCACTTATTTGTTTAAAAATTAATCTACTTATGTATTGAGGTAAAACGCTTGGAATTTCACATAAAAAATGTAAATTAGTATATTCACGATTTAAACGATATAAGCTAGAAACTCTAGAACGCTTAGTGATATAAAATTTATATGAAAAATCAAAATTATTCATATTAATAGATATTTCAAGTTCATCATCATTAGATTTTATAACACAATTTTCTAAATTATCAAAATATCCATCAACTAATTGATAAAAATCAATTCGTGGTTTACTTCTTTCCCTGAAAAAATGAATAATCATTCCAAGTACCTCTTTTCTTATAATTTATTATTATTTATTATTATTTATTAACAATTTTTTGACAACGTTCACATAAGCAATCAACATCAACGTTATCAACAATTTGCCAACATCTAGCACAAGTAACACCTTCACATGCTGTTACTTTAATCTTAGCAGTTGGATATTCAACGCCGTCTTCTAAACTAGACACTACTTCACACTTAGAAACAATGAATACTTGACCAAGATTTAAATGGAAATCAACAAGTTCTTTAGCCATTTCATCATTTGGACAAATTACTAAATGAGCATTTAAACTCTTACCAATAATTTTTTCATTACGAGCTGCTTCTAATGCTTTTAATACATCATCTCTTAATGTCATAAATTTATTAAATTTAGCAATAATAGCTTCACTTCCATCATAATATACTGGTTTAACCATATCACATAGATAAATAGATTCTAGTTTTTCACCAGGCATATAGCTATATACTTCTTCCATAGTATGAGGAAGAATAGGAGTAAGCATTGTTGTAATTGCTTTTAAACATTCAAAGAATACTGTTTGAATACTTCTTCTGTCTAAACTATTAGCATCATGAATGTATAAAATATCTTTAGTAAAGTCAAGATAGAATGCGGATAATTCGTTTGTTAAGAAGTTAAGAATAGTACGATAAACATTATCAAATTCATAAACACTATAAGCACTATGAACTTCTTTTACTACTTCATTTAAACGACATAAAATATATTTATCAACTTCACCAAGATTTACATAATCTACTTTATTTACTGCAGGATCAAAATCAAACACATTTGCAAGTAAGAATCTTAAAGTATTTCTAATCTTACGATATGATTCACTGATTTGTTTTAACAATTCTTTTGACATTGGCATATCTGATTGATAAGCAACACTTGATACCCAAAGTCTTAAGATATCAGCACCTGATTCTTTACAAACTTGAATTGGATCAACTGTATTACCAAGTGATTTAGACATCTTTCTTCCTTGTCCATCAAGAGTAAATCCATGGCTAATAATTGTCTTATATGGAGCTTTACCTTCTAAGGCAACACTTGTAATTAAACTTGAGTTAAACCAACCACGATATTGGTCAGATCCTTCTAGATATACATCTGCAACACAAGTGCCATACTTTTTAAGTAATGCACCATGATGTGATGTACCTGAATCAAACCATACATCCATAATATCCATCTCTTTAGTAAATTTACCATTAGGACTACCAGGATGAGTATAACCTTCTGGAAGTAGGTCTTTTGCATCTTTTTCAAACCATACATTTGAACCATGTTGTTCATATAGATCTGCAACATGATTAATTACATCTTGGTCTAAGATTGCAGTACCATCTTCTGCATAGAATACAGGAATTGGAACACCCCAAACTCTTTGACGTGAAATACACCAATCCTCGCGATCTTTAATCATATTAGCAAGTCTTACTTCACCCCACTGAGGATACCAAGTAACTGTTTTAATTGCTTCTAAAATGTCATCTTTAAATTTATCAATTGACGCAAACCATTGTGGAGTAGCACGGAAGATGATTGGTTTACCTGTTCTCCAGTCATGTGGATAACTATGCATAAATGTATATTTATTAAGTAACATACATTCTTCATCTAAACGTCTAATTACTTCATCATTTGCAACTTCATAGAACATTCCAGCAAATTCACCGGCTTCTTCAGTCATAAAACCACGAGAATCAACAGGACATAAAACTTCAAGTCCATACTTTTTGCCTACATTAAAGTCGTCTTCACCATGTCCAGGAGCAGTATGAACAAGTCCTGTACCTGATTCAAGTGTTACATGATCACCTAAAATTACAGGAGAAACTCGATCATATAATTTATGTAAGTATTTTACACCTTCTAATTGATCACCAGTAAGTTTTTGAACAATTTCATAATTTTCCCAACCGATTGCTTTTGCAGCAGATTCTAATAAATCAAATGCTACAACAAAGAATCTTTCTTCAACTTTTACAACAACATATTCAAATTCTGCACCAGCACAAACAGCTAAGTTTGCAGGAATTGTCCAAGGAGTAGTTGTCCAAATGACAAGTTCACAATCATTTGATAAAACATCTTTACCATCAACTACAGGGAATGCTACATAAATTGAAGTAGCAGAAACATCTTTATATTCAATTTCAGCCTCAGCTAAAGCAGTTTCTGATGATGGTGACCAATATACAGGTTTTAATCCTTTAAAAATTAGACCTCTTGCAGCCATTTTACCAAAACATCTAATTTGCTCTGCTTCAAATGAGTGAGTTAAAGTAATATAAGGATCTTTCCAATCACCTAAAATACCAAGACGTTTAAAACCAATCTTTTGTTGAGCAATTTGTTCTAATGCGTATTTTTCACATAGTGTTCTAAAATCTGCAATGCTCATTTCTTTACGATTAACTTTTTTATTCTTAGTTAATGCTTGTTCAATTGGAAGTCCATGTGTATCCCAACCTGGTTGATATGGAGCATAGAATCCACTCATTGTCTTATATCTTACAATAAAATCTTTTAAAATTTTATTAAGTGCATGCCCTAAGTGAATATTACCATTTGCATAAGGAGGACCATCATGTAAATAGAATGGTTCTTTTCCTTCATTTTTCTTTACAGCTTTTTCATAAATATTTAATTCTTCCCATTTAGCTTGAATTGGAAGTTCATTAACCCCTAAGTTTCCACGCATTGGAAAATCTGTTTTTGGCATTAATAATGTATCTTTAAAATCTTTTGTTTTTAAGTCCATGATAGACTCCTTTCTAATGTTTAACACTTATCTTTACAATTGTTCGGTTTTTCTTTGATAAACCTATTATTTCTAATATTTCTACACGACCAAACTTTCTAATTGAAAGAAGATCTTCTTCTTTTACAGTATGAGTAATACTTAAACACTCTTTGTGATTAATTAACACAAGTCCAGAGGTTATCAGTTCTACTGCTTCACTACGACCACAGTTGATTGCTTTAGCAACTACAGCATCAAGTCTCATACTTGCAACATTTATAGTTTTAATAACTTCTTTATTTTCTATTTGAACAAACTCATTTATTATTTTCCAGTTCATTCTTTGACGAGATATCATTGTTAGATTATTGATTAAATATTCACTAATTTCTCTACTTGCAAATATAGTAATTAAATTATTTTCAACAACAATATCACCAAATGTATTACGCTTAATTCCAAAAGCCATTATCGTTCCTAATACATTGCGATGGGTAATTTCACCAAATTTTGGATCATATGAACTTTGTAATATGACTATATCATAATTTAACTTAGAATTATCAAGATATCCAATCAATGCTCTTTTTCTTTCTGCACCTTCATATCCACCATCTAAGTATAAATCAATATTAGGGTTTTTAACAGCATAAATTTCTTTTTGTTCTTCGAAATCTAAAAAATCAGTTAATACGATATCTCCACGTAAGACGATTTTTCTATAATCACCAAGTTTATCTTTAATCATCGAAATGGCCAAATTCCTTAACCCATTTTTCTAAACTACCATCCTCAAAAGCAGCACTTGATGCGATAAGATAAGATTCAGCACCAATTTGATAAACACGTCCTGCAATGGCATAATTTAGACCAGATAAGAAAGATAAAACTCTATTACAAACATTAACATCTTTTACAGTATCAAAATTTAACAATACTGGACAATCACTAAGAATTGCTTCAGCAAGTTCAATCATTTGATCATCAATTGTTCCATCATCTTTTAGATTATAGCTTAACAAACGATCAAATGAAGTACCAAGATTTTTTTTACTTATTTTTTTCTTTGCAGCCATTTTAAATCACCTATTTAGATAAAATTTGTCCAAGACGTACAAATGTAGCACCATGTTCAATTGCTATTTTATAATCGTTACTCATCCCCATTGAAAGTTCATTACATGGAGCATAAGGAAGATTAAGTGCTTGTACTTCTTTTTGTAATTCAACCATTGCATCAAAATAAGATGCAATTAAATCTTCATCAAAAGTATTTTTCCCAGTTGTCATTAATCCTACAACTTCAATTTTTTCATATTTTGCAAGACTTTTAATAAAAGGAATAACTTTTGATTCATCAAGCCCTGCTTTATTAGGACTACTTGCGATGTTTACATAAACAAAACATTTAAGCGGATCTTTTCTTTTTCTTGTTTTATTTATTGCATTAGCAAGATCTATACTATCTAATGAATGTAAATAATCGATTGAGTCCACGAAAGCACTATTTAATTTTGGAGGTATTTTAATAATTCCAAAGTAATGCCAAGTAATTGGGTAATCTTTCAAAGCCTCATACTTTTCTAAAAATGAATCTTTTCTGTTTTCGCCTATATCAGTAATTCCAGCTTCTACTATTTCTTTTGTTTTATTAATATCATAGTATTTTACTGCTGCAACTACTCTTACATTAGTATGAGCTTCTAAAGTTTGTCTAACTTTTGCTACTTGATCTTTTACTGCCATGTTCTCACCTCTTTTTTATCATCAAATTTTATTCTTTCTTATTATACCATATTTTAGAAAATATTACAAGTTATTAAATCAGAGATATTTCACAAGTGTATTTTACTTAATTTTATCATATTTTACAATTAATTTTTTAATAACAAATATATTTTAAAGCGTTCCTTCATATTTTTACAATCTTTTTATAATCTTCTTCACTTGCAAAAATACACATTATGTGATAAAATATATAAAGCCACAAATATTAAAAATAAGAAAGGGAAAAACAATTATGGTAAAAGAACGAAGAATTTTTACATCTGAATCTGTTACTGAAGGCCATCCTGATAAAGTGTGTGACCAAATTTCTGATGCAATCTTAGATGATATTTTGGCACAAGATCCTTCTGCTCACGTAGCATGTGAAGTATGCGCAACAACAGGACTAGTTATGGTAATGGGTGAAATTACAACAACTGGTTACTGTGACGTACAAAAAATTGTACGTGAAACTGTAGCAAATATCGGCTACAATCGTGGAAAAATTGGATTTGATGCTGAAAACTTAGCTGTACTTGTTTCCTTAGACTCTCAATCACCTGATATAGCAATGGGTGTTAAAGATGGAGATGGAGCTGGTGACCAAGGAATGATGTTTGGTTATGCTTGTAAGGAAACACCTGAATATATGCCTCTTCCAATTATGCTTGCACATAAACTTGCAAAACGTTTAGCTGATTTAAGAAAACTAGAAGGACATAATGAACTACGACCTGATGGTAAAACTCAAGTATCAGTAGAATACGACGAACAAAATAATCCAGTTAGAATTGATACAATTGTTATTTCAACTCAACACAATGAGGAAGTATCACAAGAATATTTAAGAGACCTTATGATAACAGAAGTTATCAATAAAGTAATTGATGCTAAACTTATGGATGAAAATACTCGTATTTTTATTAATCCAACTGGTAGATTTGTAATCGGTGGTCCAAAAGGTGATACAGGTCTTACAGGTAGAAAAATTATTGTAGATACTTATGGAGGATATGCACCACATGGTGGTGGAGCTTTCTCAGGAAAAGATCCAACTAAAGTTGATAGAAGTGCTTGTTATGCTGCAAGATATGTAGCTAAAAACTTAGTTGCAGCAGGATTTGCCGAAAGAGTTCAAATCCAATTATCTTACGCAATCGGTGTTGCAGAACCTACAAGTATTTGCATTGATACATTTGGTACATCTAAATATACTGAATTTGAACTTATCAAAATTGTAAGAGAAAACTTTGATCTTACACCTAAAGGAATTATAACTAGTCTTAACCTAAGACAACCAATCTATAAACAAACTGCTGCATATGGACACTTTGGTAGAACTGATGTTCTTCTTCCTTGGGAACAACTTGATAAAGTTGATGATTTAAAAAAATATTTAAATAAATAGAAGGTATAATTATGCTTAATAAATTAATGTCTTCAATTCGTAAAGAAATTTACGAAACAATTGAAAAACTAGGATATCTAGATAATCAAGTAATTCCAAATCCTGATTCAATAGTTCTAGAAACTCCAAAAGATAAAAGTTTTGGTGATTATGCTACAAACGTTGCAATGCGTCTTGCAAAAGTTGCAAGAAAAGCACCACTAGTTATCGCAAATGAAATCTGTACAAATTTAGATATTAACAAAATTCATCTATCTAAAATTGATGCTGTTGCACCAGGTTTCATTAACTTAACAATTGATTTGAATTATTTATCTAATATTATTAATCAAGTTTTAAACGAAGGTACTTCATATGGTAATCTATCAATCGGTGAAAAAGAACACATCTGTTTAGAATATGTTTCTGCTAACCCAACAGGTTACTTGCATGTAGGACATGGACGTGGTGCTGCATATGGTGCAAGTCTTGCAAATATTCTAAAAAAAGCAGGATACAAAGTAAATAGAGAACATTACGTAAATGATGCTGGAAACCAAATAACTAACATGGCTAAATCAGTTTATGCACGTTATGAAGAATTATTTGGTAGACCTTTAAACATTCCTGAAGATGGATATCACGGTAAAGAAATCATTACTGTTGCGGAAGAATTCAAAAAGCAATATAATGATGAATATTTAGATAAATTTGATTTAAATCTCTTTAGAAAGTTCGGTACAGAAAAACTATTAAACAATTTAAAGAAAGATTTAAAATCATTTAACGTTGAATTTGATACATGGTTCTCTGAAACATCACTATATGAATCAGGTGCAGTAGAAAATACTTTAAATCTTCTAAAAGAAAAAGGTTTCACTTATGTTAAAGATGAAGCTTTATGGTTAAAAACTTCTACATACCGCGACGAAAAAGATAGAGTAATTGTTAAATCAGATGGAAGTTATACTTATCTTCTTCCTGATATTGCATACCACGCAAACAAATTATCACGTGGTTATACACATCTTATTGATGTGCTTGGAGCTGACCATCATGGCTACATTGATAGACTTCATGCTGCTGTATCAATGGTTGGTGGAGACTCTAATCTAATTGATGTTGAAATTCTTCAAATGGTAAGAGTAATTGAAAATGGTGAAGAAGTTAAAATGAGTAAACGTAGTGGTAAAGCAATCACACTAATTGATTTAATCAATGAAGTAGGGACTGATGCTTTAAGATACTTCTATGTTGAAAAAGCACTTTCAACTCATATGGATTTAGACTTAGGTCTTATGAAACAAAAATCAACTGATAATCCAGTATACTACGCACAATATGCACACGCAAGAATCTGTGGTATCTTTGAAAAATGGAACAACTTAGGTAATAGTTTTGAACCTGTTAAAGAGTTTAAAACTTTAGACCTTTCAAAAATTAAAGATTTATGTTTAACATTAATCAAATATCCTGCTGTTATTGAAGAAGCAGCTACTAAACGTTTAGTTCATAAACTTCCTCAATATATTAATCTTCTTGCATCTAATCTTCATAGTTTCTATAATGATGAAAAAGTAATTACAGAAAACATTGAGGAAACATTAGAAAAACTTACTGTTTTAAAAGCAGTTCAAGTTGTATTAAAAGATGCATTATCTTTAATTGGTGTATCTGCACCTGAAAAAATGGAACAAAAATAAAAATAGTCAAGAGTTTTTACTCTTGACATTTTTTTATTTTAATTAATTATTCTAAAATCTAATGTTCAGGCACATCAAATAAAGTAGTATGTCTATACAAAGATAATGTATTAAATATCGTAACATATTCTGTTTTTCCTATATGAATCATATATTGATCAATACATCTTATTTGATATGCAGCATCATTGATGATTTCATCCCAATCAACACCTAAATCTTTATAATACCAATATTCTTCTGGAGAATGCTTAACAGATAAATCAAGCAAATAACCATTATATACTAATGTTTTATCGTATGTATTATATGTAAATTCATATGAACTAGCGTTCCAGGAATCCCCACGATTTGTATATCCATTTTCATGAGAATTAACTTTTAAAATAAATGTATCTAAATTCAGTTCTCCATGTATATATGAACTATATCCTATTCCATTAATATCATATGAAGGTTGCGCTTTATAAGTGTATTCAAGCGATGAATCATTTACCTTTTTCCATCCTCTCATACTATACAAGTAATAAAACTCATCTCCTTTTAACACACAATTAATTTGCTTATTTATAGATATTTTTTCATATGTTAATTTTGCGGTAATTACAAATTGAACATCTTCTTCTGGTTGTTTATCTATATATATTTTACTAATATCGCTTCCATAAGCAAGTACCATAGGACCAAAAACCGTAAAAACTGCACTACTACTACTGTAACTTCTATCAATATGAATATATTGTGAACTTACAGACCATTCAATATTAAAGTCTTCAATTTTATCATTAAATGTAAACGACATTGAATTCGGTAAATAATTATCATAAAATAATTGTTTTCCAGACTGTATGGTGATAGTTTCTAATGTTGATTTATCAAATTCTTCAGATATTATTGCTGAAATTTGAGATTTTTTAGAATTAGACATACAACTTGTGTTAAAACTAATTACAATAAAAATTATTAAAATTAATACTTTTCTCATATTATCTCCTCTTTATTGGATAAATTATTTTATAAAAATTTAAATTTCATATTTATCCATTGCCACTAAAATCATTAACTTCATCAAGACAAAATATATACTTAGCCACAATTTTTATAACAGGTTTATTATTTTTACAAATACTTTTATAAATAATCAAATATATAACTTGTTTTAACAAATTTACGATACCCGTCACTTGCAATAATCATCCTATTTTTTGTTTCATAATTTTAATATAACTACCTTAAAACATGTTAAACATTTTTTACACCTAACTCTTAATCATTTTTTACCTTGGTAAAGTTATAGATACTTTTCCATAGTCACTAAATTTATAAGTTTTTTCTCCCTCATATTCTTTATCAATCATATATTCAGTAATTAAATTATTTTCAAACTTTAAAGTATGAATTTTATAATAAATACGATCTGTATTTTTAAACCATTCAATAGCTTTATAAATATTACTAGATGAATCAAAAACAAATAATTCTGTTTTAATATTTCCAAATAGTGATTCAAGATCAATATAGCGTGAAAAATAATAGTGTGAAGAATAGCTTTCTTTATTCGTTTCCCATACTCCATCATTATTTTTGTAAATCGTAACTGATTTATCTGATTGTTTTACGCAATATTCTTCATAAACTATCTCAGTTACAGAATGGACTTTTTTATAATGCATTTTATTTTCTTGAATTTCATAAGTAATAAAATACTTATTACCATTTTGATAAGATTCTGTCGTTATTCTAACGTTATTGAAATCTGATGCATTATAAAAATTATCCCAATTATCAATAGTGTAATCAATATTTTTTTTACTACAAGACGTTAATGTAATAAAACAAAAAATCATTATTATAATGATTATACATTTATAAACTTTCATTTTGTACCTCCATTTTTATATTAAAATACTTAAAATTATCTATAATAATTTAATTTATAGTTGCTTTTTTCTCTTTATTTTGACATTTGCATAAAGCGATAATATTATATATTAAAATTCCAAGTAAAACAAAAAATACTATATACCAACTGCCACCAAATTTAAAGTTTCGATAATCAGCATAAGTACCTAATCTTTTATGTTCCGGTAAACCTTGATAAAATTTCATAACTGTAGAATATGAAAATATAGGCGATAAAAAGAATGTAGAAATACCAATTGAGATAGTCTCAATTAGTTTAAGAGCCTTAATATCTTTAGAAAAATTAATAATACAAATAATAATTGCAATAATTATAGAAAAAAAACCAATAAATAATAATGGATTAAATGAAACACTTTCTAACCCATATTTTCCTAAATCGTCAGCTCCAAAAATGAAATCATAAATAGATCCAATTTTGCCATTAAAACTAAAGCTACTACGCGTACCATCATAATAATATGATACTGAATAATCTGATTTTACTTTACATGCAGGCGTAAACATAATTAATAAAACAAATACCATTGGTATCCAGGTAAAATAACTTTCTTTCTTCATTTTCTCCTCCTAAAAAATTAATTTTCACTAATGCCAACATATTCAAATTCATATAAACCTGCACCAGATTTTGAAATATCTGAAATTACTAATTTATAAATATATTCTTTGGAATCGCAGTAATAATCTAATTTTTGTCCAGTTTTTGCAGTAACACGTATTTCAAATTCATAATATGGTGATGAATTATTATTATGTTTTAAATCATGAATTTTTTCTTCTACATATCGACATGTAGACCCAATCATATAACTATCATCGTCAAACTGATAAATTTCATTTTTTTCATATGGTCCATCTTTAATTTCTAATTTATATTCCATAAATGAAGACGTAATATCTGCTCGGTATTTTACATCAATATAATCAATTACAACTTTAAAGTCATAATATATCCTATCCCAACCATTTCTAGATGTTATTTGAATATAAACTGCTTCAGGCTGATGTAATTCCTTCTGCAATAATGATAAATAATACAATGCATCATCACCAGCTCCACCTTTAAATGCACCTGTAATATTTGCTGCCTTATCAAAATTACCACTTTTAATTGCATCCCATGCTCTATCACTAACATGATCATTATATTTTGATTCAGCGCGATGTTCCTTTAAGTATAACAAGATTAATTGCTCCATCTTTTCAAAATCATCTAAACTTGATTTTTTATAAATTCTTTCTGCCTTACTTGAACAAGATGATAAAGTAACTATAAAGAACAATAAGATAATTATAATAATATATTTTTTCATTTTATTTTATTCCTTTCTTTATTTTAATTTTTTTACTTGTTTGTAAATATAATTATTAATAAAGATCATTATATGGACTATCATCATATCCTTCTAATTTATATTTTTCTACCATTTTATTTAATTTATTTCGCCATATTTTTTTAAACCACTCCTTATTTCCAAATAATTTAACTAATCTAGGTGATATTAAATAATAACACTTTATAAAAAATCTTCCATACCATGACTTAGCTAATTTATAATCTCTAAATCTCCTTAAAACCCAAACTTCTGAACAATCATAGGATCCATAAACACATGTGGCAATATAACAACCTTGTTTCAACTCTTTTTTTGGTTCAACATTTCTTTTTTGATATGTTGGGTCAAATAGTAACATAATATTTTCTTGATGAATTATTTTATCAAAATAGATATTGTCACTACTAGTATCATGAACCTTACAAGAAATATCAATAGATTTTAAAACACCTTGTTTCGCTTCTTCAGGCGTATATAAAAAGGAAATAAATTTATAAGCTTCTTGTTCAGTTGCAAATGGAATGAATTTTATAATGTTATTTTGTACTACTAAATCACCACCAACTATAAAAGAAACTGAACATATTTGCCTTAATATTGGAATAAGTTCTTCAAAATTTAATTCAATAGCCATATAAAGTAATTTAAATTTTGCGGAATTTTTTTCTTTTTCACTATACAAAGGCGTATCCTCTTGATGATATTTTTTTTCTAAGGTTTTCATTTTTAAAATATCATTATAAACATATTCAAATTTTTCTACATTAACTGTTTTAGTTTCATTATTTAGTATAATTCTTAAGCATTCAGCTTCAAAATTTTGAGGGTTATTTTCAAATATTTTATTGTAAATTTTTGCTGCTAAATTATCATCTTTTCCTACCAACTGTCTTGCTTTATTGATTTCTGCTTTTTCATCAAATCCACCAACAATTACATTATCTGCTTTAATATTATTTACAACTGAATTTGAAACATTTACTATATTTAATGCTTGTTCAACTAAATATGAAGAACCGCAAAAAGGACATATGAGTTTATCTTTTGCTTGATCGTTTATTTTTAAATTTCCCCCACAATATGGGCATTTTGCTGAAACTAATGGCATTTTAATTCTCCTTATTATTTACACTAAATAAGACACATATTATTTAATTTTTATTTCAAAATGTATTAATTAATTATTAAAATTTTTATTAAAATTTAAAAAATATATATATTCTTTTTAATAAAACTTAATACTAAAATAATTAGATCAATTAGTTAAATAATTTATTCATAAATTCTTTTAAAAAATAAAAAAAATGAAAACTACTATGTACATTGCTTTCCGACTAATATGTATTTTTTATAAAACAAAAAACTCTCACCTAAGTGAGAGTTAAAAAATTTTATTTAAATAATGTTTGGATTAAACTATAAAGAGCTGTAATTACTACAAATAATGTAGTAGCAACTGTAGACATCATTTTAATAAAGATATCTAGAGCAACACCTACAACGTCTTTTCTTGTATCACCAATTGTATCGCCAGTTACAGCAGCTTTATGTGCAGCAGAACCTTTTCCATGACCTTCAATTGCACCTGATTCAATATATTTCTTAGCATTATCAAATGATCCGCCAGAGTTACCCATAAAGATTGCACGAGGAATTGCAACAACTGTTGCACCAAGTAAAATACCAATTACAAATTCAGGTCCTAGGATTGCACCACAAACAAATGGAACTGCAAGAGCAATAACTGAAGGGACTAACATTCTCTTTAACGCAGTCTTAGTAGCTAGTGCAACAAGTTCATTATAATCTGGGTCTTTTTCTCCAGCTAAAATTGCAGGATCAGATAATTGTCTATCACCAACATCTGCAAGTTCTTTTGCAGAAGCAATTGTATTGTCTGTAAGTAACGCACAGAAAAATTCAATTAATGCACCACCAATAATACATCCAGCAATTACCATGAAGCTATCAATTCTAGGAACTACATTTAAGTTAGATACATATGCACAAATTAATGAAACTGTAGCAAATGCAGCTGAACCGATAGCAAAACCTTTACCTACAGCAGCAGTTGTATTACCAACAGAGTCTAGTTTATCTGTAATCTTACGAACTTCTGGATCTAAGTGGCATGATTCAGCAAGACCACCAGCATTATCAGCGATAGGACCAAATGCATCAATAGATACAGTAGTACCTACAAATGAAAGCATACCAAGAGCAGAAATTGCAATACCATAAGTACCACCAATAGATGCAGCAATAACTAGTGCAACACCTATAATCGCAACAGGAAGCATAACTGATTTAGAACCAACAGCATCACCTTTTGTAACTACAAATGCTTCACCTTCAACAGCATATTCAGCAACAGTCTTAGTTGGTTTAAAATCAGCAGATGTGTAATATTCAGTAATCATACCGATAGCAACACCACTAATTAAACCTAATACACAACAAATCCAAGGTGTAGCCCAACCAGCTTTAAATCCAAGAACTTCTTTTAAAGCATCACCTGCATTACCAAATGCTACATACGATAATACACCTACTACAACTAGTGTTAAACCTGCAGAAATATAAGTTGCAAGATTAAGTTCTTTTGAAGGATTATCACCCATTTTTCTAACTTGAACAATAAATAAACCAATTACACAAGAAAGTAAACCACCTCCTGCAACAATAAGTGGATACATATAAGTTGCAGTAAATAATTCTTTTGTAATATTAGCAAGTCCAGTATTGCCTAAGAATGCAATAGCAAGTACAATAGATGCAGAGATTGTAGCAACAAAACTTTCTAATAGGTCAGAACAGTTACCTGCAATATCATTAACATTATCACCGATAAAGTCTGCAATTACATTAGGAACACGACTGTCATCTTCTGGTAAATCATTACGGATTTTACCTAAGATATCTGCAGAAATATCAGCAGCTTTTGTATAGTTACCACCCGCAACACGATTGAACATTGCAACAGTTGAACATCCTAATGAATAAGTAGTAATTCTCATTACAGCAGTATTAGTAAGAAGGGCTTTAATAGGAATTAAACCATTGCCTTCAAATCCATCAAGTTTTAATAACCCAGCAATAATTGTATCTTGTTGAGGACCTACACCACTGATTAATACAATTAATAAAAGGCCAAGTAAACCTAATGCTTGTACACTTAAACCACTAATTGAACCACCTTTTAATGCAACTTTAACAGTTTCACCAACATTTAATGATTCTTTTGCTTTATTAGCAGTTCTTACATTTGCATAAGTAGCACTCTTCATACCAAGAATACATACAATACTTGACATTGTAGCACCTAAAATATAAGTTATACCACTAAATTTTTCAATGAATAAAGTAAATAATACAGCTAAACTTGCAATAACAATTGCAATTGTTGTAAATTCTTTTTTAATAAATACATTTGAACCATCACGAATGATTCCAGCCATTTTAACCATTCTGTCAGTTCCTTCAGGCATACGTTTAATTACAATGTAATTATAAACTACAAATAATAATGCAAGTAAACATACACCTAAAATAATAAATAACCATAAATTACTCATAATATCTCCTTTTATATTATTATTTATATTTTACTTATATATTATACAACTTTTAGGAAAAATATTCCATTAATTTATTAAGTATTATATCAAATGTAAAAGTGAATACCTCTACAAGAAACATTCACTACACAACCTAGTCATAATAATAAAACACAGTTGAAACAAATTTTATCATTGCATCTTCTAAATCATCTGTCTTGTCATAAACTATAATTGTATCAACACCATAATAATAATGATAGGCTATTTCCATTTTCTCGTCATTATATCCAATTAAAGAGAAGGAATTGCAACTTTCTTGATCAAAATATGCATAATCCATCACTATTTGATAATAATATCCATCATATATAAAAGAGGTAACCGGTAGATATTGATGTGTACCATCAGTGATTGATTTATCATAAAATTCATAACTAGACAACATTTCTTCTTTTTTACTATGATAATTATTACCATATGTAACAAATAAAGAATAACCTTCTTGATCACCAAAATTATTACGTTCTAAATATGAAAATTTAATATCTTTATAATCATTTAAATCACTAATTTTGGGCATCATATATTCAGCATTATGACATAATTTTAAACACTCATCATATTCATTTATATTATTTTTAAATGTTATTGTATAACCATCAGAATTTAACATATATCTAGCATATGATAATGTACATATTACGACTAACCATTTTACAATAAATGCAAATATTACTACAAAAAATATTACTACAAAAATTAGACCTTTTTTATTATTTTTTGAAATTAGTCCAAAGTCATCATTAACATTTTTTTCCTCTAATGCACCACAAAAAATAGGAAAAATAACAAATGGCCCCACACAAAGTAATGTAAACAATAAAATTAATCGTTTTACAGTTATTAACCTTTTAATGAATAAGGGAATAAACAATAGATAGTAATAAACTATTAGCAAATCATAATATATTCTATAATCTATTTTAACAAAAAAACATAAAATAGCATAAACTCCAACAAAAGTAAATATTAAAAGAAAAGTATCAATTAAATAATCTTTTTTTGAAATTCCCTTTTTCAAACTAAACAGATTAAACCATAATCTAACATATGGAATTTTCATTAATTTCTCCATATTATTACTTCTTTCTATTTATTGATTCTTCTACGGTAAAACCTTTTTCATATCTTTTAGAAAGTTTTTCAATATTACCCTCTAAAATATCTTCTAATTTTACATCAAGAACTGTTGCTATTTCCGCAATATACCAGCATACATCACCTAGTTCTTCGATAATCTTTTCTTTATCTAATTCATGTCCTTGTGCATGATGTTTTTTTACAATGTCAATTACTTCGCCAGATTCACCACAAAGTCCCATTACTCCATTAATTAACACATCTTTTTTCGATAATTTATTATTTAAAAAAAACATTGCTTTTTCTTGATATTCATTAATTGTCATATTTCCTCCTAAGTTTATTATGTCTTAATTTTTTTTAACTATATATTATCTACATAACGTTAGCTACATTTTATATGATATTTTAATTATATCATATGCTTTATTATAGCATACGGAAGGTAATAAATCAAAAATTTCAATCAATAAAAAATAGAATAGTATTTACTACAATACTATTCTAAAATGATAATTAATTATCAGTAAAATAATTTAATACTAATGTATCATGATGATTTTTATTTAATTTACAAAAGCCACTATTTATTTGATGTTCTAAGAAATAATTTCCACTATAGAATCTTATTAAAGTAACAGTATAACCATGTGAATAAGCTTTTAAATTCTTTGGCAATGTTCTTTTTACAATTTGTTCCATAAATTCTAATATTTCTTTTGATTTTTTTTCTAATACTAAATATAGTTCTTTATTAATTTCATCCATTAATTGTTTAAATTCTTTACCTAAATAAGGTACATTTGAATAGATTTTACCGTCAATATTTACTAAATAACCTTCTTTAATTAAATATGCATAATCTTCTTTTAGTTCATCATTAATAATACCATTATATACATCAGTCACTATTTTTGTATAATGTGCATTTCTAAATATCTCTTGATTTTTATAAGTCATTCCAAGTGCAACACAGTCCCTTGCCCATAAAGTATATTTATCAGTTTTAGATGGTGTTTGTCCTGCACTATAAATTGTACCTTTGTTTTCTTCACCAAATATAAAAGCTCTAGCACCACATGATAAAATTCTAGGATATTCTTCATCTTTAATATTTAAAATTCTCCAATCAAAATCAGCTACTCTATCTCCATAGATCCATTTATATCTTTCTACTGGTGAATCATATTTAAACATCTTTGTAGCTTTTAACTTTTCAAAATTTTCATTAAACTTTTCTTCAACAATTTTCATATAATCTTTATATAGTTCTTTGTATAAATTTTTAATAGTTTCTAGTTTTTCTTTATCTAGTATTAAAAAGTTAGTACAAAATCTATCTTTTCCATTATTTAATAAAACTCCACCTTTAACAAGCGATTCAACCTCTTCTTCTAAATAACATGCTGCTACACCTAATTCTATTGATAAATCACTAATTGTTTTACTTTCATTGTAACAAGCAATAGCAATTTGTTTTGGTAATAATCTTTTAAATAAATTCCATACATTTACTCTTGAAAAATCAATACCTGAATAATAAACTGAAAAATCTGATGGATTGAAACTTTTAATTCCGAATGTCTTTTCCATTTGATAAATCTCCTTTAATTTTTTCTTACTTTTTTGTAAGTACCATTTTATCATTTCTTCTGATTGATTATATTTAACTGCAATATCTTTTATTTTCATATTATCATAATAATAATCAACAATGATTTTTCGGTACAGTCCAGAAAGCACTAAAAGCGAATATCTTATCTTTGTCATTTCCTCACTCTCATCGCTTGTATCAACTGAATTTGTCTCTTCAATTCTCATACAATAATCATTATCATAAACTACAGTTTCATTTTTACTCTTTAAATATCTTTTATATGTGTTATGAGCTATACTCCAAAAATACTTATTTATATCTTTTATGACAATATCTTTATCTATAGCTTTTACACATTCTAAAAGGATCATTTGTGATAAATCTTCAGCATCACTTATTGATGCAGTTCTTGATAATGAAAAATTGTAAAAATATTTAACATATTCATTGACTAATATTTCATATAATTCATTTTTTGACTTCATAAATAGTTACTTCTAATCCTTTCACTAATATAGTAACAATTTTAAAAAAAAGATAACCATAATTAGTAATTATTATATATTCTTTTTAATTTAATTTCAACATAAAAAATCAGTTAACTAAAATGTTAACTGATATTGTTATAAATTATTTATAAATATATGTTCCTACAGTATTAATTGTATTTTCATCAAACTTTAACCATCCAAGATCTAATGCTTGATCTATAATATATCCTCTAGATATGTCTTTAGCTTTTCCCATCATTAAAACTATTTCATCTCTTAACTTTAATAATTTTTCATAATTTATTAGTTTTTTATTAGCACTACCTTTTTCAAAAATAACAATATTCGGAATAACTTTTCCACCTTTTTCTTTTAAATAACCATATCTTAGCAAATCATTAATATATCTTTCATCAGTTTCTTCTTTTAGACCATTACATATTAACCATAGTTGATATACTAAATTATGATTTAAAAATTCGGGCGATTTATTGTATAAATCAAATTTATAGAATTTATATTGACCAAAATCAATATCTTTTTTTAATTCTCTAATATCTTTACATTCATATCCATGTAATCCTACAAATTTCGGTTCATCAAAATCAATTGGTTGTTCATATCCAATTACCTCCCAATGTCCATCATCGGGTCTTTTAGGATGTTCATCTTCTTTATTATATACAGGATGCGCATATGGTGATGTTAGCCAAATATAATCAAATGCTCTCATTAATAATATCCATTTAGCATTTTCATATGATACGTATGAAATATTAACTCTTTTATTCTCTTCACTCATATAAATATCAATTAATTCACATAGTTTTATAGTGATATCTTTAGCATATTTTATGTTTTCATTATGAATTCTTAGTTGTTCTTCTTTACTAATTATTTTGAAATTTGTTTCATATTTATTTCCAATTTTTCTTAACAATTCTTCTTTACATAAAAATTCTAATTCATCTTCCATATAAGGGAGTGCAATACCTAATTCTAATGCAAGTTGTTCAGCAGTTTGTGGGTTTTCATACGCTTCTAAGAAAATGTTTTTATATAATAAATGTGTGATAATTGACCAAGGTTGTCCTTTATTTCCATCTTTACCATTCATCACAAATCCAATATTTTCTGGACTATAACTTTTTTTACCAAATACTCTTGTCATATTCATACCTTCTTTCAATACATTTCTAGCTCGATGCAGTCTTTGATGTATTGCATCAACCGAAAGATTTAGTGATTTTGCAATATCTTTTACATTTTTATTTTCTAAATAATAAGCAACTATAATATTACGATATTCACTTTTTATGAACGCTAACTCTCTTCTTAAAAGTTTTAATTGTTCACCTAATATCATTTCATCAATGATATTAGGTTCATCATCAATTATCTCAATATCATAAATGTCGATACTATTAATATTCTCTCTTTTTATTCGATTTTTAATTGCCCATTTGGAATAAACATTACGTGTAATTTGCCATACCCAAGCAGAATAATTATTAGGAATAGTTCCTTTATTTAAACCATCTATTACATTTAATGCGATATCCTGAGTTAAATCTTCTGCATCTAAATGACTACTTGTTTTCTTTAAACAAAAATAAAATATCTTTTCCATATAATTATCTACAAATTCTTGAATTAATTTATCACGTATACTTATATTATTAGACATTGTTTCACCACCTTTCATTAATATAGTGTATGAATTATAAATTTACTGACAAACTTTTTAAATTAATTTACAAAAAAAAGCTATATACCACATTACAAAACATACATTTTGCAGTATGGTTATATAGTTTTTTAGTTGTTTAATAATATAAAAGATTACAATCTAATTCTCTATTAATTCATATCGTTCTCTATAACTACTATATTGATTCCATTTAATGTAATTTTCTTTCATTAATCTACCAATACAAATATAAGGTTTTACATTATTTTTATTAGCTAATTCTATTATTGATTCCAAATCAAAGTTACTAGTTTTTATAAACTCCACATAGCTTTTTTTAGAGATTAAACAATTAGCTGCATATTCATTTGCACGTTTTTCTATCTCATCTGGCATTGTGTTATAATCAATAAAATTATTTTTAACATCACCATTAATTATGTGCCCTATTTCATGAAATAATGAGAACCAAAAAATATCAGCATAACTTCCTCTAATAGTCATATATAAAGATAAACCATCTCTTGTATTTTTTCTAATATATCCTTGAACAGGTGCACCAGTAAAATTTTTCATTAAGTAAAAACTAATCCCACATTTTAAAAATATTTCACGTAACTTTTGAATTATTTGATTAGGTTCTAAAAACATTATTTTTTTAATATCCTCTATAGAACTTTTTAAAAATTCTATATCAAAATTATTATTACACTGTTCCTTTTCAAAATCATCATTATTTTCATCTATTAATTCGCATAAGCGTTCCCATGCATACATTATATATTCATCAGCAGAATTATTATTATTTATTCTATATGCTCCAACGTGACTAATTTTTTGAATTTGCAGTAAATTACTTACTTTAAATAATTTTCTTGCTTCTAAAACTTTATCCACCTTTAACAAATTTCTTTATAAAAAGCCATATTACCTATATTCTTTAAAAATATATTTAAATTTAGATAATAAACTTAATTATTCTTCTGAAATATTATTAATTTTTTCAAATTCTATTATATCCTTATCATAATTTGTTTGAAGATTAATCCAAAAAATTGCATCTATTTCTAAAGCATATTCTAATTTTTTTGCAAAATCTACAGATATATTTTTTTGACCGCTTATAACTGTACTAACGTGTTTTTCGCTTACGCCACAACGAATAGCTAATTCTTTTTGCGACATATTTTTTTCTTCTAAAAATTCAGCAATTGTTTCACCAGGATGAATAATAAAATCACGGGATAATCCATGTTTGTTTTGTGCCATAATAATAAACAACTCCTTCTATATAAAATTCTTCACAACTCACCAAACTATTTTTGCTTAAATATGGTGAATTAAGACAAATAATCAATCGATAATTTGCAGATATATGGATTGAATATTTTCCTTTCATATTCCCCTCTAAGGGTTCCCATTTACCAATATGTTTATCTATAACAAAATAAAAATTCAGAGAAGCTAAAAGTTGATCCAATTTTCTTTTAAGGCTCCGTAAAATATCCATACTATTAATGGATTGCATAATTTTTTTATTTTTGCTAGGAGCTTATAAATTTTCAAACAATTTTTCTATATAGTCGTCTTTATAAATTAGTTTCATTCATAACACCCCTCCTATAATAATTACCCAACTGGTAATTATTATGCCACAAAATATAATTAATGTCAATAAAATTATCTAAATTATATATTATTTAATTGTTCTTTAATATTAATAAACCATTCTTTTTCTTTATATTCATCAAATAATTCTATTGTTAATAATTTTCTCATCATATCAACTACTTGCATATTATTTGATGGTGCATCTTGAATTTTCCAAGTGTCAAGCATTGGTAGTTTCAAAGTATGTTCTTTTATGTTTCTTGACTTTAATGATAATTCTAAACATCTAGTTAAATGATGCTTTAATACATTTTCATCTTTTGTACTTTTTGCTTCAAATTTTGCCATTTCTTTATGCATTATATATAATAATTTCATCATTTCAAAACTCATATCATCATTCTTATATGCTACTTCAAATATATCTGATACTGTCTTAAATACATTTTGTTTATATTTTGCATCCTTTGGAGATTCAGTATCAAATACTATTTGCGCTGCCATCCAATACATTTTATCTAAAAACCAATACATACACCAACTGACATGCCCAATAGTTTCTTCACTACCAAATATTTGTGTATATATTAATTCAGTTGAATGATGAAGCGGAAATGATTTATCAGCCCATTTTTCTGCCATATCTTCTTTGCCTAAATAACTATATAAAACAGCTAGTTGATTACATACTTGACCTTTGTAATAATTACTATGATGATCCATATTATATATTTCATTTCCAAGATCTATTATTTCATTTTGATATTTAATTTTATCAACATCATAATATAAACTCATTAAATGTTCTTTTATCTCAATATTATTTGGCATTTTCTTATACATCTTTTTACATAATTCTAATGCTTGTTCATAATCACCATTTCTACATAATGCCTCTGCTTGGTCTTCAAATTCATCAACTAATCTTTGTTCGTCTATCTTTTCAACTTGCAGTAATTCATCAATCGTTATTCCATAAAATCTTGCAATGTCTGGAAGCAATAATATATCAGGGTATGTGTTTCCATTTTCCCATTTACTCACTGCTTGAAATGAAACACCCAAATATTCTGCTAATTTTTCTTGAGAAACATTTTTTTCTTTTCTCAAACTCTTTAATTTTTCTGATAAACTCACATTCATTATCATTTTCTCCTCTTATTATATTGTAGCTACACTAACATTATATCATATTATAATTTTAAAACAATAACTTATCTATTGAGTTTTTAGTTTAGTAATTCAACCAAATTGGGAATTTATATTCTCAAACAACAAAAGGCATTATAGCCTTTCATCTACATTAGTAGTTTAGAGTTTCTCCATTAATGTATTTCCATACTTGTCTTTCCATTTCACTTAATATTTATTGACCTTCTCTCTCTATATATACATCATGATCTTTGATGTCTTCTGATAGCCCAAGTAATATCCATCTTAATTCGTGAATAGTTCTTAGTCTTAACTCTGAATCCATAAGTCTATTCATCTTTTCTTTTGACTTTTTTCTTTCTTCATCACTTATAAGATTGTTTTCCATCATTTACTCTTTTCTTAATTAGTTCAAGTAATTATGTACTATAACTTGTTTTAAGTCCAGACAAATGAGAAAGTAAAAGTTTGTTACTTTAAAATAGGTCCACACCGTCATTTAGTTGAGGACCTCAGCATTTTATCAATTCCACAATAAAACTCTGCTACAGTTCTTAAAATGGGTGCTGAAATTTTATACCTTTAGAAATATAACGAAAAAAGGTAGCAACCATATTTGGTTAACTACCTTAATTGATTATTCAATTATTAGTGTTATATACAATCTTACTCTTGAATTTAAATTATATGTTCCTACTATTAGAACAGTACATATACCAGTAGAAGATATTTGTCCCCAATAATTCATGGTAACTGTTTCTTCACTTTCATTTAGTATATTCCACGAGTAATATTGAATCATTGGATATGGGCAATTGGTATTAGTTAATTCTAGTTGATATGTTCCATTTTCTGCAACATATGAATAAGACATATTAAGTTCTATTTCAATTAAATCTTCTTCTTCATCATTTAAGACTGTGAATGTTCTATAATAAACAACTTTAGGATCATCTTTAAGAACAGCATAAATTGTAACTGTCGTATCTTCAGTTACTGACATCGCAAGTACTGTACCATAATTAGTTACAATAGCAACATTTTCATTACTTGAATACCAATCATAATCAAGTCTTGACATAGGGTCTCTTAGTCTATCTTCAACCATTAAATAAATATTTCTAGTAAATCCTTCAGTGATAGTATATTCATCACATTCACCACTATTAAATAAAACTTCAGTTCCTAAGTCATATCCAGTATAATATGGATCAGCAACTAGAATGCCTTGCATATTCATATTATAATCAACCATTCTTCTTAAAGCAAAGTTTATGTTTACAGCATCTTCATTTTCAGCGTATCCAAAATAATAAGTTCCTGGATCTAAAATCAATGTGAAGACAGGACTTCTATTTGTTGATGTGATTTCATCTATATATACACTTTCAATATAATAATAGTTTATGCCAGGTTCATAGCCAGGGTCTCTTACTTTTTCAAAAACATATACTTTAATGTCATTATAAATAGTTCCACTTGAAATAATATCTAATTGAATCTCTGAACGATGACTAATTGTTACTTCTTCAAAACAGCTTTGAGTATTTACATTTTCAAATAGAACATCAAAATCAATACTTGTTAATGAATTCAAATAATTAATATTATTTACTTCTATACTTTGAATGTTAAATGTTAGAGTTGAATAACTACTTAATGGTAAAGTAACATCTATATAATATGTTCCATTTTCTGGCAAATATATATACATTATGTTTTCATTTTCATTTGATTGAGCAAATATGTCAAGTTCACTTAAAGAATACATGCTTAATAAGTTAGTTCTATTAGCATCAGTATATACTTGAATCGCATTTACTGGATATATAGCACTTGCACCAGCATTTAATGTAAATTTATAAAAACCAGCACCATTATAATTCGTATATTTAAGCCTAGCATGATAGATATTATTATCAGTTAAATGTAACCCAGATGCGATATTTGTTCCATTACTTGAATTATAAGCAATTGCTATTCCATCAGGATTATAAGCAGGCTCATAGTTGATTTTAATAGTACCACTTGTTGTGACTGTTGAATGTTCAATACTTAAATAATATGAACCTTTATTCAAATAAGCAGGCAATGAATTATTTCCACTATAAGCAACAGTCATATCTGAATTATAAACAATTATTTTTGAAGATGCATCTGTTACAAATTTATATGACCTTGTGCACTCAACAACTAATTTATATAATTTGTTATATCCAGCATTTAATGTAACACTATCATCCTCATCTATTAAGCAATATAACTCAATTTCACTATAACTAGAGTTATCAGGTATTATTTTACTTCTATAACTAGACCAATATACTTTATTTTTATATTCAGCAACTCTATCTTGCGGAACTACTATTTGTAAAGATGTTGAACAACCATCAAACACATTACTACCTAAATTAGTTATACCAGTAACTGCTCTTTTAACTATAACTGACGTTAAATTTGTACAATTTTCAAATGCACTTGAATCAACATGTTGAACACTAGCTGGTATTTCAATTTCTTCTAAATTTGTACAACCTTTGAAAGCACCAATCCCTATAGCATATAAACTATTAGATAATGTAACACTTTCTAAATTTGTACAGCCTTCAAACGCATACGAATCTATGTTTGTAACTGTATTAGGGATTATCACTTCATCTAAATTTGTGCACCCTTTGAAAGCTGATGCTCCAATTGTTACTAAATTTGGTGACCAGGTAACTGATTGTAAGGATGAACAATTTTCAAATGCTGAATCACCAATTGAATTAATTGTATCAGGTAAAATTATTTTTGTTATTTGATTTCTATTTTTAAATACATTAGATCCAATTTTTGATACAATTCTTCCATTTAAAGAAGAAGGAACAACAAATGCACCATTAAAATTAAAGTTTATAGCATCTAATTGTATTGTTCCATCTGGAAGAACAGTAGTACTGAAACTATCATTTGTGATTGGAGTAACATTCAAATCACTCATAACATTAGAAATTCGGCACGCCACACCAACTGGTGTATTTGAAATAGTACCTCCTGCAAAATTAAGTCCTATTAAAAATAAATTTGTGCCGTCATTATAATATACGGGACCACCACTGTCTCCACTTTGAGAAGAATTTGTGTATATTATTACATTTGAAAATATTGTACCATCAACATTAACCGATGTGTTACTATTATTTATAATTCCATTTGTTATTCCTGTTGTTTGACCTATTTTTGTTATTGAACGTCCATTAATTATTTGACTGTTGGTCCCAAGAAAAATATTATTAAATATTGTACTATTATATTTACTATATGGAGAAATTTCCCAATCTGACTGATCTGCAAATGGTACAAAAGACGCATCAGTAGTATTACCACTATGAGTAATTGAAGGTGTCCCTAAAAAAATTTGTTTGGTAAAACGAGATGGTAGATTACTATCAAAGTGTTCACCATAATACATATCTTTTCCCATAGGAGCCACGTGTTCATTTGTCAAAATTCCTAATTCTCCTGTTACATTATTTACTGCTTGTACACCAATTGTCCCTCGAGAAACATTAACATATCCTGGTCGTTCAGGAATAGGTTCCATATAAAATATTGACTCTCCTCCATAGGATGTTTCTAATGTTTTAGAAAAATTAACTAAAGGATCACAAATAAAACTAATTGCACCTTGTTCATATAGTCCCTTACTTTCTAAATATTGAATAATATTTGAAATTTTATTATTATCTTTAGTAAAAACAAGAACTTGATTATTCTCATCACTAATTTGAACCATAGTTACATTATATTCTATCATGATATCTTCAATGCAATTTAATACTTGTTGTAAATAATTATAAGAAAAAGTAAACTCTACAAACTTTATTAATGAATTATTATTAATTTTACCTGTATAAGTGAGTGTATCATTATTCACATATGCAATATTTAATACACCATCACTATCAACAAATACACCAGAAAAATTTTCATCGTAAACATTATATTGTTTGTTATTATATATTTTATTGCTAATTATGAAAGAATTATAAACCTGTTCATATGTATCATTAAGTATTGTTTCTACATTTGTATATTCTGAATCTAAATCATTATCTACATATGCAGATACTGTAAAAGTATTTAATCCAAAAAAAGAAATGAATAATAAAATTATTAAAGTCATAAATGAGAAAAATATTTTTTTCATCATAGTTCATTTACACCTCCTTTTTTTCTCTAAATTTTTATTTATGTTTTATTTTTATTTCTTTGGCATTTTCAATTTCTATTTTCTTTACTTCTATTAATATTGTCCAACGAAATGCTTCTGTTGTATAAAACCCATCTTTTGAAATTGTTTTTTCAACTATTATCAATTCTTCTTCATTTAAAATTAAGTCTTCTATTATCGTTTCTTTACCATGACCTGTTTCAAAAGAATATATAATTAATGATTTATCTATAAAAAACTCCTCATTATAAATTGATTCATGTTCATTCATAAAATTACTATTATTATATTCCTTACACAAATTATTTAATTCTACTAAAGAATTAATTATTCCACAAGAATATACTTGAAATATGTCATCTACTATTTTATATCCAATAGAACCAATACCATTGTAATTTATCTTATATTCAATCTTTTTGCCATTTTTTATCATATTACTCCATTCATTTAATTTAACATATAGCTTAATATTTTGCTCAACTAATTCGTTATTATATTTTTTTTCCATATTCTCATCATAATACAACTCTATAATTTCTTCATCGTTACTTAAAGGTATTATATCTTTACTAATTGAAGTACCTTTATCAATTTCAACTAAATGTGATTTGCCATCAATAATAAAATCTATATTAATCTTTTCTTGATTTTCACCACATCCAGCTAAACACATTATAAACATTAAACTCATAAAAACTAAAAATACTTTCTTCATTTCACATCACTCCTTTCAATTTTATTGATATTATTATTAACTGCTCTTTCAAAGATAATCACCATATTCATTAAATAAATCTTAACCATGTGTAACACCTCCCGTTATTTATATTATATGTTATAAATGCAAAAAACTCCCTTAAGTTAATCCTAAGAGAGTTGTATAAATACTTATAAAGTTTCTATATTATACATTAAGATATTTATAATACTATCCTAGTGTATGAGCATTTTCCCACACATATATTATACCAAATATTACCAGTTGAAATCAAGTATTTGAATTAAAAAAAGGAAACTAGTATTTCAATACAGATAAACTAGTTTCCTTTATTAGAATTATTATTTAGTTATCTTCTTCATCATAATAAAACACTATGTTATCTAAAACTACCCTACCTTTATTTCTATCTCCTGTAGGGTTTTCTTTAGTTACATAGAATCTAAATTTTGAAGTGTTTGCAGGAAAGTATACAGTATAATTTTTTGGATAATCCCTCAAAACTGATAGTGAATAAATATCAAAAACAATATGGTCTTTCCATTCATATTCTCCTTCTGAACCTTCTTTTTCTTGATATATTTGTATTGACAGAGTACCACCACTTCCTAAGTATTCAGTACCGCTCCAAAGAGCCATATCAAATGTCATCTTTCTAATATTGTTTGGCAAATTGAATTCTAAATAAGCCGTACCCGCATTTAATCTATTAGCGGACAATACCAAATATTGATTTTCTATATAACTACAACGTAATCTATTAGTATTAAAACTATATCCGTTTGTTGTTAATACTGATGTTGTCCTTGGATCGAAAAAATATTGTCCTTGACCTGTAATAGGATTAATGAATTCTTCAGCAAAATCGGACGCATAAATTATAGTAGAATTATCGTACCCACTAATTTGATATGTAATAATACCTGTAAAATTATTACCTAATATATCAGCATCTACATATGCAATATAACTATCTAATGATGACCAACCCCAATTCATACGCATCATAAAAACCGTATTAGTAATTATTTCTCCATTTTTGTCCTCTATATACCAATCTTCATAACCAAACAAATTGACATAATGTGATCCTACATCACTACTTCCAGCTAGAGCAGTAAATAACGTAACAGGTATACCATTATCAATTGATTCCTTCGCTTTTTCAATATTATATTCCTTACTTTTCCATACTCCATGATTAGTTGCTGAAATTTTTCCTCCTAATCCATATGAAGACATTAATTGATTAAATGAAGTTTCGAAATCAGATGGCCAAGTAAAAGTTCCTTTATCTCCTACAAATCCAACTTCTGTTGTCGGTGTATTAGATAGTACATCATATGCTAATTCAATTCTTTGTACACTATCCTTAGGGTTATTTATAATTTCTGAATATCCTAAAGTCGATGAAAAATAATGCATAATCCCCATCATAGCAATAGGACCACACCCACCATATGTGCTATTGGAAGTAGTTCTAGACAAAGCCTGCAATATTTCAGACATAGGAAAATCTGATGATCGCATTTCAATAGGATAAGCACCCGTAACTGATTTAACTGAATTAGTATATTTTTTATAAACATAAGTATCTCCAGAATAAGTATTACCATGATATTTATTCAATAAATATTCTTCAACATCCCAATAATGATATTTTGCATCAAGTGTATATATTGGTAAAGTTTCGTCCCAATTCCATATTGCTATTAGGGTAATATCTGAAGTTATCACATCTTCTTCAAAATTCCAACTAAAACCATCCATAGTTTCCCAACTTACAAATGTACAATTTACCCTTTCCAATAAAGATTCATCTAATTCAACCAATAGTGAATTTTCATCATACATTTCACTATAACTTGATAGTCCATTATATGTACCTCCATTTAAATCATAAGTTACGGTATATTGAATTATTTCTTCATTTTCTTCTTCAACAAATTCTAAATTATTTTCATCTATTATTTCATCACCTGAATATGCATAGGCAACTATACTATTTGAAAACATTACTATTAAGAATAAAGAAAAAATAACAACACAAATCTTTTTAATCATTTTTACCTCCCAATTTTATTATATTTGTGTCCTAAATATCCTTCGATTTCAATAATTATTTCTTCATCAAATGTTATCATAATTCGTGATTTTACAATTTGTTCATTAAATACAAATTCGATATCTCCAATATATTTATACGTTTGATACGAAATATTTTGAATTGTTGTACTGATATAATCATTAACCTCATCATCAAATATATATAATTCAATATTAATGTATTGATTATCATATAAACCTATAAAAACATTACTATTTTTTAATTCATACTCTTCTTTAGCAATTTCTTTTATAATAAGTTTTGATTTTGAAATTTGGGTTTTAACGATATTTTCTGTTGTTTCATATTCGCCTTCAATAATCTTATTACTTTCATGAATAAATGTACCTGCAAAATTAAAAATTTCAAAATATCCTGTATTAAAAGTAATCTGACCATTATATTCTTTATCATCAATTTTAAGAAAGGCATCCATTGTATATTGATTAGTAGTTCCTCCCATATGTTTAATAGTTGATAAAGTTACTAGCTCAAATTTATTTGTTGCATTACTAAATAAATATAATTCAATTAAAAGATATTTAGGGTTGTTGCTACTACTTGCAGCATCTATAAAAACATTGACACCATTGTGACTATCAAAAGTCTCTTTATCAATTTTTGATATTGTATATTTAGCCTTTTTAAAGTCACCATTCTCAATATTATTATTTGAAACATAAGTTCCTTCTTTTAAATAACTAACTGATGTACATCCAGAAATCACGAGGCTAAAAAGTATCACACCCAACACCAAAAATAATTTCTTAATTTTCATTACAGACACCTCCTTATATGCAAAAAACACTCTCTAGTTTATACCTAAAGAGTGATTAATCATCAACTATATACCCCTTAAGTAATTTATAGAAACTTTCAAGGGTGCGGTTTAATCCCCACACATATATTATACCAAATATTACCAGTTGAAATCAAGTGTTTGAATTAAAAAAAGGAAACTAGTATTTCTACTAATTCCCTTTAAAATATTATTCAGTAATTGTTAAATTAATAATTATTGTAACTCTTGGATTCAATTCATATGTTCCAGTTATGATTGCTATTCCAGGACCACTCGCAGTAATATACCCCCAAGCACCCATTGTTACAGAAATATCATTTTCTTGACAAGGAACATTTATACTCCAATTATAATATTGAATCATTGGATATGGACAATTAGTATTGGTTAATTCTAGTTGATATGTTCCATTTTCTGCAACATATGAATAAGACATATTAAGTTCTATTTCAATTAAATCTTCTTCTTCATCATTTAAGACTGTGAATGTTCTATAATAAACAACTTTAGGATCATCTTTAAGAACAGCATAAATTGTAACTGTCGTATCTTCAGTTACTGACATCGCAAGTACTGTACCATAATTAGTTACAATAGCAACATTTTCATTACTTGAATACCAATCATAATCAAGTCTTGACATAGGGTCTCTTAGTCTATCTTCAACCATTAAATAAATATTTCTAGTAAATCCTTCAGTGATAGTATATTCATCACATTCACCACTATTAAATAAAACTTCAGTTCCTAAGTCATATCCAGTATAATATGGATCAGCAACTAGAATGCCTTGCATATTCATATTATAATCAACCATTCTTCTTAAAGCAAAGTTTATGTTTACAGCATCTTCATTTTCAGCGTATCCAAAATAATAAGTTCCTGGATCTAAAATCAATGTGAAGACAGGACTTCTATTTGTTGATGTGATTTCATCTATATATACACTTTCAATATAATAATAGTTTATGCCAGGTTCATAGCCAGGGTCTCTTACTTTTTCAAAAACATATACTTTAATGTCATTATAAATAGTTCCACTTGAAATAATATCTAATTGAATCTCTGAACGATGACTAATTGTTACTTCTTCAAAACAGCTTTGAGTATTTACATTTTCAAATAGAACATCAAAATCAATACTTGTTAATGAATTCAAATAATTAATATTATTTACTTCTATACTTTGAATGTTAAATGTTAGAGTTGAATAACTACTTAATGGTAAAGTAACATCTATATAATATGTTCCATTTTCTGGCAAATATATATACATTATGTTTTCATTTTCATTTGATTGAGCAAATATGTCAAGTTCACTTAAAGAATACATGCTTAATAAGTTAGTTCTATTAGCATCAGTATATACTTGAATCGCATTTACTGGATATATAGCACTTGCACCAGCATTTAATGTAAATTTATAAAAACCAGCACCATTATAATTCGTATATTTAAGCCTAGCATGATAGATATTATTATCAGTTAAATGTAACCCAGATGCGATATTTGTTCCATTACTTGAATTATAAGCAATTGCTATTCCATCAGGATTATAAGCAGGCTCATAGTTGATTTTAATAGTACCACTTGTTGTGACTGTTGAATGTTCAATACTTAAATAATATGAACCTTTATTCAAATAAGCAGGCAATGAATTATTTCCACTATAAGCAACAGTCATATCTGAATTATAAACAATTATTTTTGAAGATGCATCTGTTACAAATTTATATGACCTTGTGCACTCAACAACTAATTTATATAATTTGTTATATCCAGCATTTAATGTAACACTATCATCCTCATCTATTAAGCAATATAACTCAATTTCACTATAACTAGAGTTATCAGGTATTATTTTACTTCTATAACTAGACCAATATACTTTATTTTTATATTCAGCAATTCTATCTTGTGGAACTACTATTTGTAAAGATGTTGAACAACCATCAAACACATTATTACCTAAATTAGTTATACCATTAACTGCTCTTTTAACAATAACCGATGTCAAATTTGAACAATTTTGAAATGCACCTGAATCAATATTCTGAACACTAACTGGTATTTCTATTTCTTCTAAACTTGTACATCCTTTAAAAGCACCAACACCTATAGCATATAAACTATTAGATAAAGTAACGCTTTCTAAGTTCGTACAGCCTTCAAACGCATACGAATCTATGTTTGTAACTGTATTAGGGATTATCACTTCATCTAAATTTGTGCACCCTTTGAAAGCTGATGCCCCAATTGTTGCTAAATTTGCTGACAAGGTAACTGATTTTAAATTTGAACAATTTTGAAATGCACCTGAATCAATACACTGAACACCAGCTGGTATTTCTATTTCTTCTAAACTTGTACATCCTTTAAAAGCACCAACACCTATAGCATATAAACTATTAGATAAAGTAACGCTTTCTAAGTTCGTACAGCCTTCAAACGCATACGAATCTATGTTTGTAACTGTATTAGGGATTATCACTTCATCTAAATTTGTGCACCCTTTGAAAGCTGATGCCCCAATTGTTGCTAAATTTGCTGACAAGGTAACTGATTTTAAAGATGAACAATTTTGAAATGCACCTGAATCAATACACTGAACACTAGCTGGTATTTCTATTTCTTCTAAACTTGTACACCCTTTAAACGCACCAACACCTATAGCACATAAATTATTTGACAAAGTAATATTCACTAAATTTGTACATCCTTCAAATGCATACGAATCTATACTTGTAACAGTATTAGGGATTATGACTTCTTCTAAATTAGCACAATTTTTAAATGCTTCTGAGCCAATTCCTTTTACTTCTATACCATTTATATGACTTGGAATAGTGATTGTGCTCATAAAATCATATTTCATATCAATAATAGTATTACCAGAAAGAACAAATAACTCATCTAATTTTCTATGTCCACATTCTCCACATCTAACTTCTATTGTTGAGTTGTTTATAATATTATTAGTTACTATATTATAATTATGTGTATGATTTATTTGCAACGAAATATAACTATAACACCATAAAGAATTTATCCAAACATTAACTTTATACGGAGCAATTTCAGAACTATATCCAAAATGTGTGAAAAAACCAGTATAATTACTACCAGATAACGAGTCTGTCACATCTTGATAACCATATGCAACAACATAATGGTCTGACCCACCGAATGACTTTTGCATCAAAATTATAGTCGGTCTTTCTGAATTTATTTCATTTTTGATGTAATTTTTATCAACACAAACAGAAGATGTTCCATATTCAGAATCAATTTGATAACTTATATTATTTCTTTCATTTAAGGCACTAATTATTCCATTTTTTACCTGAGTTGTTGTAGACCATGCAGGAATTTTATCAACTAAATATTTGAAATATGTGCCACTGTCTGTTTCATTTACACCTGTTGTACCTAAAGTTTTCCAATTCATAGTGTTTGGATTGGCACAAGCATTAGGATTCTCATTCGGACTATTATAATTTAAAGAATTATAAATATCATTATCACCTGTTAAGTTATTCCATCCACCGTTTAAAAAATTCGATGAAATTATTCTTCTATCTGAATAATAATTATGATAGCCTAAAATCAATTGTGCAGCAATTGCCCCACAAGTACCTGTTTGATTAACTCCATGCATAGGATTAGATGTAAAATAGTTGGAGTTCGATATATATTTAGTTACAGTAGTTGAGGAAGTAGCAACTTGAATAATATTATTTTCGGTTGAATTCGATGCTACATTATCTAAAGATCTATATAGATTAATATTATCTAAGTTTTCCGTCTCTATTTCATAATTAAATGCATTCACATTAGCAATTGTTTCTAAGTCTTGATTAATCTTTAATAATTGATTATCTGACAAATAATATTCTTGATTATCATAGCTATTATAATATTCATTTTTTGAAATTCTACTTAAATAATATGTTGGCCCACAATAATATTTTTTATCAATATTATAATATGGACCATTTCCACTTAAAGAATATTCTAATATTGTACTACAATCAATAGATAAAATACTATATCCACCACCAATAAAATCTATGTATATGAAAATTGGTTTATCATCAAAATTATATAAATAATCTATTTCACTTATTTCCTTTTCTTCAAAAATTTCATTCATTTTAGTTTCTAAATTCGATTCTATATTAGAACTATAAGCTTTCACGAAAGAACTTTCATTAATTACAAAAGAAAAACATAAAAATATAAATATCATTAAGGTTTTTATAATTATTTTCTTCATAAAAATCACATCCTTAATTAATTACGAAACAATACTTAGATTTACTAAATTCATTAAATTTATCTATTGTTATAACTAAAAATCTTGTCATAGGACGTGTTGCAGAACCTGTTCCCACTGGTCCTAATTTTTCAGTAACATAAAATACTAAATCGTTATTTTTTACTTCTATTTCTGTTAACTCACATGATGATGCTCCATAAATTGTTGTATAAGCATATATTATAATAAATTGTTCTTGTAAATTAATCTGAAAAGAAGTATCATTAAAAATATTATTAAGTTCACTATCAGAATTAACAATAACGGTATAATTTTCTAAAACATTTTCTTCATACAAAATCCCATTATATACTACTCCTCTAGTTATATGCTCTTCTTTAAATGAGTCTTTAAATAAATAAGAAATATTATAGTACAATTCGCAGTTTAATTTAGCAATAATATTCTCTTTTATTTTCACATAAATTGTAATATTATTATAAACTTTATCATAATTATAAATATTTAACATTTCCTCATCATAATACAATTCCACATTTTCCTTATATTCCAGTGGTATCATATCCTTACTTATTACTCCTCCCTTATCAATTTCTACTAAATGAGATTTGCCATCAATAATAAAATTTATATTAACCTTTTCATGGCTCATACTACACCCCACTAAACACATTATAAGCATTAAACTCATGAAAAATACAAATATCTTTTTCATTTTATATCACTCCTTTTAATCATATTAACTTTATTGCTTAATAATACATTTTCAAAGATAATCACCATATTTAACAAATAAATCTTAATCATGTGTAACCCCTCCCATTATTTATATTATATGTCATAAATGAAAAAACTCCCTTATTTCTAAGCGAGTCTAATAATTTTAATCCAAAATACTTTAAGGTAATTATTACAACTATCTTAGAGTATGAGCTTTTTCCCACACCTTTATTATAACAAATATTACCTTTGATGTCAAATATATAGATGTGTACTATTGGTTCAAATCTCATTAACCGAACAAAACTCTATTTCTTATTAGAAAATAAAAAAATGCACCTAAAAAGATGCATAATTCCTTGATTTTGATGTTAAAATCGTTATATTTTCACTATAAACATTATGAATCAATGATTCATATTAATGACTTATAGACACATTCTAATGGCACCTTAAATAGGAATCGAACCTATATCATAAGAATCGGAATCTTATATTTTATCCATTAAACTATTAAGGTCTATCAAAACTATAAATTATCGATATTTAATTTATCCCAAAGATTACCACTTGGTTTATTTTTAAATTTCATTGGTTCTTTTGTAACTGGATGAACAAATGATAAATAATAAGCATGTAAATGCATATGATTTTCACCTAATCCACCATATAGTTTATCTCCATATAAAGGATTCCCCATATTAGAAAATTGAACTCTAATTTGATGATGACGTCCTGTATGTAGCAAAATATCAACAATACTTAAATTATCAATAAATTTAATTAAATTATAATCAAGTACAGCAAGTTTTCCTTTTTCTTTAGTTGTAACAAATGATTTAACAAGTTTTTCATCTTTAATTAAATAATCTTTCAGTGTTCCATAATTATTTATTTTACCATTTACAATAGCAACATATTTTTTCAATACTTCACCATTTCTAATTTGTTCTGAAATTCTTGCAGCTGCTTTAGAAGTTTTTGCAAAAACCATTACACCACTTGTCATTCGATCAAGTCTCATAACAAGTCCTAAATAAACATTACCTGGTTTATTATATTTAACTTTTAAATATTCTTTTAATAATGTTAACATATCAGGGTCTTTTGTATGGTCTTCTTGACTAAGTACTCCAACAGGTTTTACTGCTACAATGATGTGATTATCTTCATATAGTATTTCTAACTTCATTTGTTTACCTCTTTTTTTATTATTATATAACATTTAGTAGAAAAATAAAAGAAATTTGAATAAATATTAATCATTATACTATAAAACTTTATTACATAATTATTTCCTATTCATTTTATTTGAAAATTATAAAAAAATTTTGTATAATATTATCAATGAATTTTATAAAAGACATGAAAGGAGTCATTATGAGTACACAACTAACTGATGCTATTAACATTAATGATTTTACTCTTGATGAAAAACCAAAGAAATTATCAAAAAACGAAAAGAAAAAATTAAGAGTAATTACATCATTAATTAATGGTGAAATCAATGGAACTCAAGCTGCAGAGAAATTAGGAATTACAACTCGTCAAGTAAGAAACTTAAAACGTCAAGTTTTAAATGAAGGACGTGAAGGTGTAATTCATAAAAATAAAAACTATAAACCATACAATACATATGATGAAGAAATCGGTGTATTTGTTTGTAAAATTTATCGTAAAAGTTTCCGTGGTACTAACTTTAGTGAGTTTGCAAGAATTATTCAAGAAGAATATGGTGTTCAAGCATCACGTAGTACAATTTATAATTTCTTAAGAAAAGGTCGTATTCGTTCTCCACAACGTAAAGCAAAGAAACGTAAGGTAATTAGTTACGATGAACAAGGAAATAAAATTATTCAAATTGTTAGAATTTATGATAGAAAAACAACTAACAATCCTAGTGGTAAAAAGGTTGTTGCAAGTACTACAATTAAACCTGCAAGAAAGCCTAGAACTACTACTACCAAAACAAAAACAACAAAAAAATCTACTAAAAAATAAACTAACTCTAAAGATTCTTTAGAGTTTTTTTAGAAAAAGGAGACTTATGAAAACTAAAAAAGAAGTTAAAATTGGTAATGTCATTATTGGTGGTAATCATCCAGTTGCAATCCAATCAATGACAAATACACCAACTAAAGATATTGATAAAACAGTTGAGCAAATTCTTGCTTTAGAAAATATTGGTTGTATGATAGTAAGAGTTGCTATATTAGATGACGAGGATGCTCTTGCAATTACTGAAATAAAAAAACATATTAATATTCCTATTGTTGCAGATATTCACTTTGATTATAGATTAGCAATAGAAGCTATTAAGTCAGGTGCTGATAAAATTAGAATAAATCCAGGAAATATTGGAAGTTTTGCAAATGTAAAAAAAGTAGTTGATGTTGCAAAAGAATATAATATCCCAATAAGAATTGGTATTAATAGTGGTTCAGTTGAGAAACAGCTATTAGAAAAATATAATGGTCCTACACCTGAGGCAATGTTAGAAAGTATTACTAATCATGTTAGACTACTTGAATCTCTTGATTTTCATAATATTGTTTTAAGCATAAAATCTACGAATATTGAAAATACTATTAAAACTAATGAATTATTAAATGAACATTTTGATTATCCAATTCATATTGGATTAACAGAGTCAGGAACAGTTCTTGCGGGTTCTATTAGATCGAGTTATGCACTTGGTGTTCTTCTTAATAAAGGAATCGGTAGTACTATTAGAGTTTCACTAAATGGTGATCCAGTTAATGAAATTCCAACTTGTAAAGAAATCTTAAGCATGCATAATCTTTATACTAAACCTACCCTTATTTGTTGTCCAACATGTGGAAGAACAAAATACAATATGGTTAATATTGTTAATGAGATTGAAAAATTCTTAAATACTATTAATTCTAATATTACAGTTGCAATTATGGGGTGTGTAGTCAATGGACCAGGTGAGGCAAGGCATGCGGATATTGGTATCGCAGGTGGAAATAATGAAGCCGTACTTTTTAAACATGGTGAAATTATTAGAAAAATAAAAGAAGAAAATATCATAGAAGAATTAAAACATGAAATTTTAAATATTATATAATAAGAAAAGGTATAACTACCCATTATAAGTAGTTATACCCCTTTTTTATTTTCTCTTTCTAAAGAATAAGCCAATTACTGCAGTTAAAGATAACATTGCAACAACTAATTCTGCACTCTTCTTACCGCATTTTTTCTTTGCAGGTTCAGGTTGTGGATCGTTAGGTTCTACATAATTTGGATCTGTTTCACCACATTCGCACTTGCCTTCTACAAAGTTGTGTTCATGTGGTGCTACATAATTTGGATCTTCTTCACCACATTCACACTTGCCTTCTACAAATTCATGTACATGTGGTGGTACATAGTTTGGATCTGTTTCGCCACATTCACACTTACCATCAACAAATTCATGTACATGTGGTGGAACGTAGTTTGGATCTGTTTCACCACATTCACACTTACCATCAACAAAGTTGTGAACATGTTCTTTTTCATATACTAATTCATTTGATTCTACGATAATTGTGTTTTCACTATCATCTAAATATTCTAAAACTAATTTAATTGTATAGTTATTTTCATCAAAATCAAGACCAGTAAGCGTTACCTTACCATATTTGATAGATAATTCTTTTGCAATTTCTCCATTTACTTCAATATAAGCTTTAGACACAACTTTATCATCATCTAAATATTCATAATCTAATGTTAATGATGATGTTCCTTTTCTTGATTCTTCAAATTTAATTATTGCAGGTACACAGAATGGTAAAGTATAAATATATGTAGGATTAGATGATAGTGGATACTCTTTTCCACTTTCAGGATCTACAACAACATATTCAAAATAAACTTCATATTCTGTATTTTTGTCTAAATCATCACAAACAATTTCAGACTTATTTCCCATATTATATGTAGTTCTTCCAACATGAATAACTACATCTTGAATCCAACTTGAAGTTTCAAGTTCAGTATTTTTCTTAACTGTAAACGAATTATGAGTTACATTTTCAATACTTAATCCATGTTTAGGGGCAGAGAATCCATGTGTTTTAAATTGTTTAGAATGCGAACTATTAACTATTTTATCGCTATCAGTATTTCTTTTCAATTCATACAAAACATTTACTACATATTCAGTATTTTCTTCTAAATTATCAAATTTTAATCCGTTAGGATCATAATCTTTAGTTACTCCATTTAAAGTAACTTTAATATTAGATAATTCATTAAAATAATCTTGATTAGTAATATCTAATTTAATAGTTGCAGAGAAACGTTCTAAATCATTAACAATAATATTAAATCCTGGATCACGTTTAACAAAGAACACAGCATTACCATCACTTCTTTCACGACCATCTTCATGTTTATTTAAAGTAACAAAACCACCAGAATTATCTCTTACAAAAATACAACTTGATCCACCACCATCAAATAGGAATCCTTCAACACAACCAAGACCTTTTAGAATTTCACCACATTCTTCATAAGAAGCACCGTATGCCCCTTTTTCTACTACCATCATAATTGGTGTTCCATCAGCTTTAAATCCCATAATTGTTCTGTTTTTAATAGCGTTAACATACCCTGAATCGCAATCGTGTGGTAGATTATAGTCTATAACTTCACCATTCTTTAGTACTTGATTATACGCACTTGTAATATTTGTTACACCTTCCCATTCACCTTCAAGTTTACATTGACAACGTACTTGATCACCAACTTTAAGAGTTGATAATGAATCATCTTTTGTAACTAAATAACTTAATTGTTCTTTATCATCTATTTCAAGTGTTTTAACATCATTAACAATTTCTGTTACTGTCCCCTTTACAAATACACGATGTTCTCCAACTTTTGCACTACCATCACGGTCAAATCTTTGAACGTCATATTTAACTTTATAAACTGTATATCCAGTTAAATCATACGGTAAAGTACCTACAAATTCAACATCTTCATAAGGAGTTGGACAAGTTGTAAATCTAGTAAGTAGTGTTACACCTGTAGCAGTAGGCGTATCATCTACATCATTAATCATTACAACATCAGTATATTTACCATCTTCACCTAATACTTGAACATATTGTTTATCTGAAGCGTCAACTATTCCATATACATATGTACCATCATCTCTAAAACCGATTGCCATATGCTCACCAACATTATAATCATAAGGTTTATAGAAATCGCCTTCTTGCATTGAAGTACCTTGAATTTCACAGTTGTCAGTAATCCAGAAGAAATCTCCATTTGTACCACCTACAACAATCCATCCTGGATTTTCTTCTTCATAGATTTTTGCAAGTTCAGTTGGTTTTACACCTTTCCAGTTAGTTGCAGAACCTGAAGTGTAGTTTACAACTCTTAAATCAGAATCAGCAAGACTGACATTTGGTTCTAACCAATAAGAGTTATGATCAGCAAGTTTACCTTCAACGATTACTCGTTTATTATAAGATGTAATAGTAGTTTGGTTAATTGTTGCAACACCATAAACATCACTTGAAACTATATCTGTATAAGATTTAATAGTTTCACTTTCAAAATTTACAGTTGGTTTAGCACTTAATGTCAAAACAACTAATAAATTAATAATTAAAACAAGACTTAATAATGATTTTATAAAATGTTTCATACTATTCTCCTTTCATTTTATATATTTCTTATTTTATCTTTTAAATTTGGATCAAAAACACCACTTTTAATCATTGCAATTTCATATTTATATGGAGGATAATTATTTTTATTATCTAAAGACGCAACATATGGAGTTTCTAAAATTTTAGGAATATTAATAAATCTCTCATCATTAAAGATTTTCATAACTGTTTCAAATCCTAAAGCACCAAAACCTATATTTTCATGACGATCTTTATGGGAAGCAAGAGGATTTTTAGAGTCATTTACATGAATTACTTTTAAGTATTCAAGTCCAATTACTTCATCAAATTCCTTAATAACATTTTCATAATTATTTACTAAATCATAACCACCATCGTTAACATGACAAGTGTCAAGACATACACCAACACGTGATTTGTTCTCTACTTGGTCAATAATATATTTAATTTCTTCAAATGTTCTTCCTACTTCATTACCTTTTCCAGCCATCGTTTCAATAGCTATAACGGTACGTGCATCAGGAGTTATTTTAATAATTTCATTTATCCCTCTTGCAACTTGATTTAAAGCTTCATTTCTTTCTGAATCAACAGCCGATCCAGGATGAAGGACTAAATATTTACACCCAATATTATGAACACCACTTACCTCTGTTGCAATAAATCTTACTGCAAATTCAAACTTTTCAGGGTCTTTTCTTGCAAGATTTACAATATATGGAGCATGAATAATAACATCATCTAAATTGATGTTATTTTCTTTAGCAATTTCTGCCATAAGAGTTGCATTCATACTTTCAATAGGTTTTCTAATCGTATTTTGCGGAGGTCCTAAGTATACCATAAAACAGTTAGCATCATAAGAAAGTGCTTCTTTAATACTTCCTGCAAGCATAAGAGGCCCACTATTACCTACATGACATCCTATTTTCATTATTTCTTTTCCTTTGCTTTTCTTTTATAAATTTCTGCAATATACTCACGTTTAGCTTTTCTAATTTTTTTATCAATTTCAGCTTTACGTTTTTTCTTATAACCAGGCTTTACTTTTTTTGGCATTCTTACTTGTTGATGAACTTTTTCTTCGATTTCTCTTACAAAACTTCTAGATTGACGTTTTACAAGTTTAGTTTGAACAAGTTCTCCATCACTAATTTTTACAAATTTAACAACTAAACCTTTTTCTCTTAAACCCGTTACATAAGCATCATCATCATATGCATATAAACTTATTGCAACACCAGTATTATTAAATCTTGCAGTACGACCAGTTCTGTGAATATAGAACTCAGTATCAACAGGTAAATCAAAATTTACAACGTGACTAACACCTTCAATATCAATACCACGTGCAGCAATATCACTTGCTACTACATATTTAAATTCAAGATTCTTAATCCTTCTTAACATTTGTTTTCGGTCTCTATCATTCATATCACCATGAATTTTACCTACTTTATACCCATTTTCTGCAAGCATCATTGATAAAGTTTCTACTTTATCTTTTTTGTTTACAAATATAATCGCAAGATAAGGATTAATAATTTTAAGTAAATCAAGTAATACATGTTCTTTTTGTTTAGCTTTACATTGTAACATTAAATGTTCAATATTAACTTTAGTAAGATTCTTTTCTTCTAAGACAATTGTTTCAATATTTTGTAAATATTTATTTAAAAATGCTCTTAAACCTTTTGAAATTGTTGCAGAAAAGATTAAGAATTGTGGCATATCTTGGATTTTACCCATAATATGGTCAACTTCTACGATTTCTTTTTCTTCAAAAATCATATCCGCTTCATCAATTACAATTGTTTTAGCATTATGAATCTTTAAAACATTTGATTCAATAACTAAATCATGAATTCTACCAATTGTTCCAATTACTATTTGTGGTTCTAATTTTTCATATCTTTTTAGTTCTGTATCTCTATCTATTCCACCCATTACTTTTGCAATCGTAATTTCAGGATTTGAATGCTTAGCAATTTGACTTGCAACATTATAAAGTTGTTCCGCTAGTTCTCTTGTTGGAGATATTATTACTGCTTGACAACTTTTATCATGAACATCTAAGTTTTGAAAAATAGGAATCATAAATGAATGTGTTTTACCACTACCTGTTGCACTTTCAACCATTAAGCTTTGACCTTTAATTGCTTTAGGTAAAACTTTAGTCTGAACAAGTGTTGGAGAGGTAAAATTAACTTCTTTTAAAGCTTCATTGATATATTCTTTAAAATGATAATCTTTAAAACTACTCATAAACTTCCTCCATTTCTCCCAATATTATTTTATTATCATAAGATTTTATTTTTACTTTTACAATTTTATTTTCTAAATCTTGATTACTTTCAAAATAAACGTCTAAATAATTACTAGTATGTCCATGACAATAATTCTTTTTCTTAGCCTCAGCAAGTACATAGACTTCACATCCTATATAATTATTAATATATTCTTCTTTTAAAATTTCTGCTAAGTTACTAATTTCTTTAGCACGTGTAGTTATAACAGATTTTTCTAAATGACCTTCTAGTGTATCAGCTACAGTATTACATCTTCTAGAATATGGGAAGACATGCATTTCGTAAAATTTTGTTCTTTTAATAAATTCAATTGTTTCATTAAATTCATCAATTGTTTCTCCCACAAACCCAGCTAAAATATCTGTTGTAAGCGCAATATCAGGAAACATTTTTCTTATATCTTTAATTCTATTTTCATATTCAATAAGTGTATATTTACGATTCATTCTTTTTAAGACAGTATCTGATCCTCCTTGACAAGGAATATGTAAATGATTTGCGATACGATCCTTATATTTATATAAAACATTTAATAACTCATCTGTAATTTCCATAAGTTCAATTGAAGATAAACGCAACCTATAAAGATTAGTTTCCTCCATAATACGCTTAATTAAACTAGCTAAATTAATATTTCCTAAATCTTTTCCGTAAGTTCCAGTATTAATTCCCGCAAGAATTACTTCTTTAGTACCACTATTAACAAGATATTTAATCTCTTCAATAACATTATCAGGTCTACGGCTTCTTATTTTACCTCTTGAATATGGAATAGCACAATAACTACAATAGTTTTCACAACCATCTTGTACTTTTATAAATGCTCTTGTATGTGTTTTAAGAACATTTACTTTCATTTCTTCATATGTAGGATTATTTAGTACATCTGTTATTTTTAATATTTGACGTTTTGTAGTTAAATAACTTTCTATTAATTCTACAACATCAAGTTTATTATTAGTACCTACTACTATATCTGCTATCGTGCTTGCTTCTTTTTCATTAAGTTGTGAATAACATCCCATTACAACAATCACAGCATTATTATTCTTTCTTCTTGCAGCATGTAACATTTGACGTGATTTTTGATCAGATGTTTTTGTAACAGTACATGAGTTTACAATATAGATATCACAAACTTCATTGAAGTTTTTAAGTTCATACCCTTCATCAATAAGTTTATTAATCAATGCTTCACTTTCATAACTATTTACCTTACAACCAAGAGTTAAGATACTAAATGTTTTCATCCTTTAGCCTCCCACTCATAACTAAGTGCACTCATTACATATAATGGTGCTACTTGTGTTCTTAAAATACGAGGTCCAAGACTAATTGGTAGAAAGTTATTTTTCTTTAAATCTTCTACTTCTTTATCACTAATACCACCTTCAGGTCCAACGACAACTAAAACATTAGTATATTTTTTTGTTCTTAAAATTTGTTTTAATGAATCATCTTTAGGCGAAGCTTCATATGCATATAAACATAAATCATATTCTTTTGCGTGATTTAAAAAGTTTCTCCAAGTCATTACATTTTTAACTTCCATAATCTTTAAACGATGACTTTGTTCTGCAGCTTCTTTTGCTATTTTAGCATATCTAGTACTTTTCTTTTCCATTTGCTCAAGATTCACTTTTACAATTGATCTACTCATTACAACTGGAATATAACTTGTAGCACCAAGTTCAGTAATATAATCAATTACTTCTTCCATTTTTTCTCTTCTTACAAGTCCTTGTGCAATACTAACCTTAAATGGCAATTCTTTTTCCTCTTGTAACTCCTCTATAATTTCAAGTGTTACAAGTTCTTTTTTAATATCTATAATGCTAGCAATAAATGATCTTGTTTGATCACTAATATATACTTTATCATTAGGTTTCATTCGCATAACTAAAGAGATATGATGACAATCATCACCAGTTATATAAATGAATGGTTCTTTAATTGCATCTTTTTCAACAAAATAACGTTGCATAAATACTCCTAAATTAATATCTTTGTCTAACTTATTATAACAAAATTTAATCATTTTTGCAAGTAAAACCTAATCTTTATATTATAATAATTGTTCTCAAAAATAATAATTAGTAAAATAAAAACTAGTTCTTAAATAGAACTAGTTAAATTGTTATTCATCAAACCCAAATTTCTTTCTTACCCAAGATTTATACCATACTCCCCATTCTTTCAAAGCAGCATCACTAAAGTCAGTTAAACTAGTAGTTTCTTGTTTCAAAATTGAAGCACTACCTTTACTATTAGATAAATTCCATGCAACATAACTTATATTTCTTTTATCTAATATTTCATACCAACGCGTTATATTATTATAATTTATAGCACCATCTCCACTACTTTCCATTCCACCATGCTCACTTATAAATACTGGAAGCCCTTTATCATATGCATTTATAACTTGTGATGTATTAGAATGGTCTGCTGCATAGAAATGATATGTATACATAATATTTGTATAACCTTCTAAAGGACTGTTTAATACAACATTAAGATTAGCACTCCAATGAGGATTACCTACTAAAATAATCGCGTCAGTGTTTTCTCTAATAACTGGAATTACTTGATTTGCATATTTCTTACAATCATTCCAACTAGTGCCACCATTTGGTTCATTCATTATTTCATATAAAATGTTATTATAATCTTTAAACTCTTCTGTAATACGACCAAAGAATTCCATTGATTCATCAACATAATATAAAGGATTTTTATCATTAGGGTCTTCTGCTCCTACCATATGCCAGTCAACAATTACATACATATCAAGAAGTGTTGCAGCTTTTATACCTTCTACTACTTTTTGATATAAATATTCTTTTTTAGTTTCATCTGCTTCACAGTATCCACCTTCTGCAGTATATAATGAAAGTCTAATTACATTTATACCAAACTCATTATGAAGAGCATCTAATGTGTTATAATTAACGTATTTTGCAAACCATTGAATACCATGAGTTGATATACCAACAAGTTGAAATTTTTCTCCATGTTCATCAACTAAATCAGGACCAACAACTGAAAGCTTACCATGGTCTAAGAATCCGTTATTTGCATATTGAACTAAATTTCCTTCTACACCACATCCCTCACATACTTGTTGCTTATAGCCAAGATAATCATCAGTAGCTTCACCTATAATTTCATAAATATACGTATGTTCATTTGTCATTTGATAAACAATTTCATAGCAATAATCACAATTTGTACAAGTTTCTCGATAGTAACCATCTTCGCCACAAGTAGGTTCTACTTCTTCATCAACATAATTATGAGGTTTTTTCTTAGTAGCAACTTCCATAGGTTCATTACATTCTATACATACAAGTGTTGCAGGATACATTTCTAAACATTTTGCATCTTCTGGAAACACCCATACTCCTTCAGTACAATTACATACTACTGGTGGTTCATAATTTGGATCAATTTCTCCGCAATCGCACTTTCCTTCAATAAAATTATGTACGTGAGGAGGTTCATAGTTTGGATCAATTTCTCCACAATCGCATTTACCTTCTACATAGTTATGTGTATGAGGTGGTTTATAGTTTGGATCAATTTCTCCACAATCACATTTACCTTCTACATAATTATGTGTATGAGGTGGTTTATAGTTTGGATCAATGTCTCCACATTCACATTTGCCTTCAATAAAATTATGTTCATGTTTATTTTTACATGCAGTTATTGTAAAAACAAAAATACATGTAAAAATTATTAAATATTTTTTCATATTATTCTCCTATTGTAATAGATATTAACAAATAATTCAATTATAAATCTTTTTATGAGATTACAATTCTAATAATAGTAATACTATTTTACTCATCTAACCCAAATTTCTTTCTAACCCAAGATTTATACCATACTCCCCATTCTTTTAAAGCTTCATCACTAAAATCAGTTAAACTTGTAGTTTCTTGTTTTAAAATAGAAGCACTACATTTACTGTTAGATAAATTCCATGCAACATAGCTTATATTTCTTTTATCTAATATTTCATACCAACGCGTAATATTATTATAATTTATAGCACCATCACCACTACTTTCCATGCCACCATGCTCACTTATAAATACTGGAAGGCCTTTATCATATGCATTTATAACTTGTGATGTATTAGAATGGTCTGCTGCATAGAAATGATATGTATACATAATATTTGTATAACCTTCTAAAGGACTGTTTAATACAACATTAAGATTAGCACTCCAATGAGGATTACCAACAAGAACTATTGCATCGGTATTTTGTCTAATAACTGGAATTACTTGATTTGCATAATTTTTACAATCTGACCAAGTTGTACTTCCATTTGGCTCATTCATTATTTCATATAGTATATTATTATAATCTTTAAATTCTTCTGTAATACGACCAAAGAATTCCATTGATTCGTTAACATAATATAAAGGATTTTTATCATTAGGATCTTCTGCACCTACCATGTGCCAATCAACAATAACATACATATCAAGAAGTGTTGCAGCTTTTATACCTTCTACTACTTTTTGATATAAATATTCTTTTTTAGTTTCATCTGCTTCACAGTATCCGCCTTCTGCAGTACATAGTGCTAATCTAATTACATTAATACCAAATTCATTATGTAGTGCATCTAATGTATCATAATTTACATACTTTGCAAACCACTGAAGTCCATGAGTTGATATACCTACAAGTTGGAATTTTTCTCCATGTTCATCGACTAAATCAGGGCCTACAACTGAAAGTTTACCATGATCTAAGAATCCATTATTTGCATATTTAACTAAATTACCTTCTAATCCACATTTTTCACACACTTGTTGTTTATAGCCAAGATAATCATCAGTAGCTTCACCAATAATTTCATAAACAAACATATGTTCGTTAGTCGCAGGATATGTTATTTCATAACAATAATCACAATTAGTACAAGTTTCTCTATAATAACCATCTTCACCACATGTAGGTTCTACTTCTTCATCTATATAATTATGTGGCTTTTTCTTACTAGCAATCTCCATTGGCTCACTACATGTAGTACATATAAGGGTTGCAGGATACATTTCTAAACATTTTGCATCTTCAGGAAACACCCATACACCATCAGTACATTCATGCACAACTGGTGGATCATATAATTCATCAACTTCTCCACATTCACATTTGCCTTCTACAAATGCATGTTCATGTGGTGGTACGTAGTTTGGATCAGATACTCCACATTCACAAATCCCTTCTACAAACTCATGTTTATGTGGTGGTAAATAGTTCGGATCAGTCTCTCCACATTCACATTCCCCTTCAACGTATTCGTGTACATGTGGGGGGACATAGTTTGGATCACTTTCACCACATTCACAAGTACCTTCTATAAAATTATGTTCATGACTATTATTGTTATTTTTACATGCAGTTATTAGTAATGAAAGAATACATATAATAAATATTAAATATCTTCTCATAGAATTTCTCCTTAGTTAATAATCATTAAAATATCATCATTTATAATATGTGAAAATGAAGCAGGTAATTTTAAAATATTATATGCATTTTGGATATCATCAATTATAGATGAACCATAATTAAAAGCTATTTTTAATTCTATTGTATAATTTTTAGGGTTTAAATTTTCATAATATTTTAAAATTTCTACAAGTTCATCAAATGATTCAATATAAAAATCATTATTAGAATAATATATATTTTTATATGCTTCATAATTTTTTTCACACACAATGTTATTACGCATACTACCAGTATATTTTTCATTCATTTTTTCTTCTGTTATTAAGAAATATTGATATGATAATACTTCAAAACTATTATTAACTATAATTCCATCACTTGTTGCATCAACAATATACCAGTTTCCATCTAGATAAACTTTATTCCATGCGTGGCCTAAACCATTAGGGTTATTTGTTTGATACCCTATAACTTGAACACAAGGAATACCTTCAATATTACATAAAACACTAAATGCTTTACTTATTCCCTCACACACTGCTCTTTTATCAAGAAATACACCTTCTAAATAAAAACCATTATATTTAGAAACATTAGAAGGATTTTGATATGTTAGATTTAATAATTCATTATCATATGTTACATTTAAAATTAAATAGTCATGAATTGCTTTAACTTTCTCAAAATCAGTCATATTATCATCAATTATATCTCTTAAAACATCTTTTGCAAGTTCAAATATTTTCTCTGCACTTGAATTTTTTTCTAGGATAGGTAATACACCTCGTTCTAAAACATAGAACAATTGATCAGATGTTGAAACATTATAACTATACATACTTTGATAAATATTAAAATTATTAAAATCATCATTTCTTAAAGAAGCATATGAAGTATAATTTGCACTATTATATTGAGTATACGCATCAGTATTAGAAGCAGGTGTTGTAGCTACTTCTTTATATTCTAAATTAATTACTAATGTCTTTAAATATGATGCTTGAATTTTATATGCTGATTCAATTGAACAATCATCAACAAGTTTTGTTAAAATATTATCAAAATCAAAATCTTGTATTTGTACATCAACTTCAATACGTACAACATTATTTAAAATAGCTGTATCAAATACAAGTTGTAATTCATCAAGTGTTTTACAAGTAATTACTTTATTTACATCAATATTTCCTCTTATTACATTTAAATCAATATATGATATTGATGGAAGAATCTTAGTTTCTTCATGACCACAAATACCACAGTTTCTAATTTCAAGTCCATCATTTATTGATGTTGGATTAATCTTAATAACCCAATCATTAAATGAATGACCAAGTGCAGTACCTTGTTTTTCTTCATTAATTTCACCACATAATTTACAAGTCTTTAAAACATATCCATCACAAGTACATGTTGGAGCAATTATTTCAATTTCATAATCATGTACAATGTTTTTAAACTTAACTGTATCAACGAAATGACACATTAAACACTCTCTTGTTTTTATACCATCTGTTATACAGTTTCCTTCTTCTATAATTACATATTCATTATAATTATGACCACTTGAAAGAAGTGGAATTGTTTTTTCTTTATCACACAAAGAACATTTTTGTTTTTGATATCCACTTTTTGTGCATGTTGCGTCAAGTTGTTCAATTATTTCAAAATTATGATCGCATTTTTTACAATTAAGAAAATTTAAACTAAATAATGAAATACTTGCAAATAAACAAATAAACTTAAATATTTTCATACTATCACCTATGTATATTATATCAAAAAAAAATAAAAAAAAGATATATAAAGAAAATAATTTCTTTATATATCTTAAATATATCTTGAATTTTACTATTTTTTATCAATAAAATTCTTTTTAATTCCTACAACATCATCTACGGGAACAGTAAAAGCAATACCTTGACCAGGAGTATCTAAACCTACTTTTTCATAGATAGCTTTAAGAACATTTTCTTTAATCTCTTTTGCGATGATAATCATTACTAATTCTTTTTCTGAAGAAATAGAAATACCAAAGAATTTTTCAATTTCAGTATTTGCAGTACCACGTGCATTAAGGATTGTCCCACCTGTTGCACCACAAGCTTTAACTGCATCCATTACATCTTCTGTATATCCACTATTTACAATAGCGAAGACCATTTCAAATTGATTTTCCATCTTATTCACCTCTATTTGTTCTATTATTAATCATAAATTGATAAAGTGAAAGTCCCATAACTGATGAAATAGGAACTACAACTGCTACACCTTTACCATTACGAATTGATTTAAATTTATCATCTAATGTATTTAACACAGCTTTAATTTTCTCATTTTGCACTACACTAAAGATAATTCCTTTTTCATTATTAAAACCTAAATTTTCTAATACAGTATTTGGAGCAGTACCATTACCATACATTACCATTTGAAGATTACTATCAAATCCTGAAATTACATCAGCATAAAACTCTGTTTTATTACGATCAACAATAGTGATTATTAATTTAGCTTTTTTTATAGATTGATTTTTCTTATTTTCCATAATATCTCCTACATAAAATCAATAATTTGTTCATCATCTTCACTTAAGATACGTCTCATTGCGATAGTTTCTTTTACTTTATTACCTACAATTGCTTTAAAGCCTAATAATTGTATTGTAATAAGTGGTGTCATAGCAATTAATGCAACAATACCAAAACCACCATTTAAAATTTCAGCTTCACCTAAAATTTCATAACAAGCACCAATTGCAAAAGGTAAAATAAATGTTGATGCCATTGGACCAGAAGCAACACCCCCTGAGTCAAATGCAATAGCAGTATAAATTTTAGGTACAAAAAGAGAAAGCCCCAGTGAAATAAAATATCCAGGAATTACAATATACATTAAATTAAAATTAAAGATTATTCTAACCATTGATAAACAAATCGCAATACCTACCCCGATACAAAGGCCAATTGTCATTGAACGTTTTGTAATATAACCACCAGTAATTTCTTCTACTTGTTTCTTTAACACATGAACAGCAGGTTCTGCTAGTACTACAAGCATACCCATTACAAAACCAACAGGAATTAAAACAAACTTACTTGTAGCAGCAATTTCAACTCCAAGTTTATATCCAACAGGCATATAACCAATATTTACAGCTGTTAAAAACAAAACTAAACCAATAAATGTATAAGCAATACCAATAAATATTTTCTTTAAATGTTTCCAAGGTTGCTTTAAAAATAAGAAATTAATTACTAAAAATGATGAAACAATTAATCCTAAAGCTAAAAACACTTCTTTAACAACTTCAGAAAATCTATGCATAATAGCAGTGAACAAATCACCACTAATTAAATATTCTTGCATTTTATAATCAAGTGGATTTTTACTAAAGATACTTAATAATAACACAACTAAAATAGGACCTACAGAACACAGTGCAACAAAACCGAAACTATCTTCTTTAGCATTCTTACCACTTAAAATGTTTGCAATCCCAAGCCCTAACGCCATTAAAAATGGAACTGTTATAGGACCAGTAGTAACACCACCTGAGTCAAAACCAAGTGGAAGCAATGAACCATTTCCACTTATTAAAACAAGAATCCCAAGTGCAAATAATAACATATAAAATAACATTAAAATAGTTCCTAAACTTTTTTTAAATATAATTCTTATAATTGCAATTATAATAAAACTACCTACACCTACAGCAATACCTACTGTTAATAAAGTTGGATTCATAACATTAGCTACTTGTTGTGATAATACTTTTAAGTCAGGTTCTGCTATTGTAATAAGAAGTCCTAATAAGAAAGAAACAATTAATAATAAACCAAGTTTACGTTTTTTAGCAAGCCCAGATCCAACACTACTTCCCATCGGTGTCATAGCAAGGTCAGCTCCAAGTGTAAACAGAGCAATACCTAAGATTAAAAATACTGTTGAAACTAAAAAAGTAACAAGTTCACTAGTTGTAAGACTTGCAAATGGTGTTAATAATAAAATTAACACTATTGCAACAATAGGAAGTACTGACATTGATGCTTCTTTAATCTTTTCAAATAATACTCTCATTATAATTGCTCCTTTCATCATTTTTATGCTAATTAAAAAAGTAGAAACATCATATTTTCTACTTTTTACTTATATTCATTTTACCATATTTTTGATTTTTTTTCAACTTATATAGACCACTATTTTTTCTTAAAAAAGTTCACTTAAAACTAAAGCAACTTTTTCTAAAATTAGTGAATCATCTTCATCATAATTATTATATAAATTACTATCTAAATCTATTACTGCAACTACTTTATTATTCTTAATAATTGGCACAACTATTTCAGAATTAGATAATGAAGAACACGCAATATGGCCAGGAAACTCATGAACATTAGGAACAATATAAGTTTTCTTATCAGCAAGACTCTTACCACATACACCAAATCCATATTCAATATACATAGTTGCAGTATCACCTTGAAAAGGACCTAAATATAAATTATTTTTATCATCTGTTATATAAAATCCTGCCCACGATGTATTATCAAAATAATCATATATTAATTTTGAACAATTAGCAAGACTACTAACAAGTGGTAAATCTTTATTAATTGAAAATTTAACCGCAAGAACTAAATCATCAACTTTACCTTGTATTACAGAGCAGTGCATATTAAAACCTATTTTGATATGCTATAACTTGATTTAAAACAAATTGTTTTAAATCACTAGAAGGTAATTCATTATTAGCAAGTTCCAATGCCCATAGAACTGCACCAAGTACAGGTGGTTCTTTTAAGACTATAAAGTCGCAATTTTTATTAGTTAGTTTTGTAACTGTTTCTTTAAAACTATCTAACATTTCATTATTTGTAGCTTTTGCCCAAACGCTTCCTGCTAATATTACTTGAATAGGTTCTACAATATTAATTTCAAAAATACACCCTGAAATACTTCTTCCCATATTTTCACCAGCTGTTCTAAGTACATTGATTGCAGCCTCATCTCCTTCATTAGCACAACTAAATAATGCTTTAATAAGATATGTTGAATCAACTTTTTTACCTACTATTGCGTTAGATAAATCTTTTTTCGATTCAATACCATACATTTTAAATACATATTCAGTAACTTTCGTTTTAGGACCAAATCTAAAACATTCATCAAATGCAAGTCTAACTGCAGCACGTGCTAAAAAACTTCCACCTGCTTCATCACCTGCAACATACCCTATACCACCAACTTGCATCCAGTTACCATCTTCATCAATACCTACATTAACAGTACCTGTACCATTAATACTACATACACCAGTACCAGTTTTAGATGCAGCTTTAATACCTAAGAAGCCATCATTTACAACTGCATATTTAGTAAAGCCGATTTTTTCTACAGCTTCCTCTAATGCTTTCTTTTGAAATGGAGCATCTACTCCAGCTAGTCCAAATGCACCAGATACAACATCTTCAATAACTAAATTATTACGAGATAAAAGTAAATTTATTTGTTTGTTCATTTCAAGATATGCACCTTCAAAACTGCCAATACTAGGAGCCTCATGACTACAAGTCCCACAGCGCATTCCATCAATAAAATTACCATTTACATCAAATAATAAATAATCGGTTTTAGTGTTTCCACCATCAACACCAATAATATATTTTTTCATTAGTTTTGTTCCTTTTTAAATTGAGGTAAGAATTCAATATGTGCTTCAACCATTTCATCAAAACAAGCTGATGCAGTTTTTAAATCACCACAAAGAGGATTAATAACAAGTGCACGCATAGCTTCTAGTTTATCACCAGTAAGTGCTGCTTTAACAGCATGTTTTTCATAAGCTTTTACATTACGTAAGTATTCTTTCATATGATCTGTAACGACACCAGTAACTTTTAAAGGTTCAGCACCATTTTTACCGATACGAGCACATACTTCAACAGCATCAGTATCATCTAAGAAATCAATTGCACCTTTATTTAGTACATTAACTACTTGAATATCACCAACATCATTCCAAATTGAGTTAACAAGATTAATTGCAACTTCAGAATAACGTGCTCCACCACGTTGAGAAAGTTGTGCAGGTTTTACATGAAGTTCAGCATTTTGATAAATTTCAAGAAGTTCTTCTTCAATTTCCATACATCTTTCACCACGAGTTTTTTCAGCATGTTTTAAATGTTCTAATTTACTATCTTTAAAGTAATAATACTCTAAGTAACATGTAGGAATAGCACCAATAGCAGCAACTTGTTCTTTAGTAAATCCACTAGCAGGGATATTCTTCATTGATTCACTATTTAAACCTGCTTGTAATGCTTCTTGTAAATAATCTTTACCATCTTGTTCAATTTTAGTGATATATGCGAAGTGATTTAGTCCCATATATTCAACATATGCATCAGGTAAATTCATAGCACGTTTAATACCATCAATTGTATTAATAGGAACATTACAAAGTCCCATCATCTTAACATTAGTATGGTTAAGTAATGCTTCTGCAATCATACCAGATGGATTAGAGAAGTTGATTAACCATGCATCTGGACAATGTTTTTCCATAAGTTTAACAATATTCATCATTACTGGAATAGTTCTTAAACCTTTAAACATTCCACCAATACCACAAGTTTCTTGACCAATTAAGTTATATTTCAAAGGAATCTTTTCATCTTTAACACGTGCAGGAAGTTTACCAACACGAATTTGGCATAATACAAAATCAGCACCTTCAAGAGCATAAGCATAATCATTTAAAACTAGTTCAGTTTTACAAGGAAGTCCTGCTGCTTTAATCATTCTCTCGCAAAGACTACCTACAATATTTAATTTTCTTTCATCAATATCCATAAATACTAAATTAGTAACAGGAAGAGTTTCTCTTTTATTAATAATACCTTCAACTAATTCTGGTGTATAAGTACTACCAGCACCAATAATACAAATTTTCATATTTACCTCCAAATAGTATTTTGTTATTTTTTTTATCTATAATATTATACTACTATTACCTTATTTTTTCAATAAAAGCATACTTTAATAATTAATTCTATTATTTTTAACAATTAATTTTTTCCTACAAAAAAGGAAGAATTCTATTCTTCCTCTATTACATTAGTTATTAATTTATTAATTTCAGTAAATAAAGCATTCTCTTCTTCTAGTAGCTTAATATACTTTTTCGTTTGATCTTTTAAACCTCTTGTATGATAATAATAAACTAAATTGCAATATGCAACAATCTTATAAAATTTCATCTTATTACCTAAAAGTTTAAACTCTATATCATCTATTAATTCATTAGATTCATGAATTTGTAATATCAATTTCATATGATTATATTGTTGCTCATACATTTTTGAAGGATATCTTAGTTTATAAATTTCAATTAAAGATTTAGCTTCAGCAATTTTTCCTTCTTCAATTAAAAAATTTATTTCATACGTATGATATATAAATTTATTAATAATTGGTTCTTTAACATTTTTCCACATTAAAAATGCTCTTTCTTTATCATAATTTAATAATAAATTTGCAAACTGCATTAAGATTTCATTTCTAGTTTCAGAATGTAAATCTTCTTTTAAATACAATTGAATAGTTGTCTCAAAAGAAACAAAATCAAAATCTTTATAATATTTATTTAATGCTTTTTGAAGAAAATTACAATTGTAACTTATTATCAATGATAAAATTATTAAAACAATAATCGATAATAATATTGATAACAACCAACTATCTAATAAATTATATAAAACGAATTCAAAAATTATTGTAACAATAGTAACAGGAATCATTAAAAGATTAGCTATACGCTGACTTCTTTTAGTAAATCTACCATATGATAATTTTCCTTCTTCGCTTTTAATAACTTTCATTTTTTCACCACTTTTAAATATTATACACTATAAAAAGTTTTATTTCAATTAAAATAGTTAGGGAACACCCTAACTATTTTACTCATTATTAATATTAATTTTTTCTAATTTATATTTCCTAATAATATTTCTTGATGCTAATAAAAATGAAAACATTACAATATTAGGAATATTAATAATAAATATCCATGAAAGAATATAGAATGTGGTAAAAAAGTCTTCTGCATCAATTATTGCAAAAATCATTAAAAACAAACTTGGTGTTATTAAAATGCCATAAAAGCAAACTAATATAATTAATTTATATGACTTTCTTTTTTTATCTAAAATATCTAAATCGATATAATTATCAATTATAGCGCTAATTAAAATATTAATTCCACCAATAATTACTCCTATTGTGCCTGTAATCATCATAAAATAAGGTATAGACTGTAACAATAATGTTAATGCAGCAATCCCAATCATCATTAGATTATCTACTTGTGGAGTTTCTATTGGTCCCATAAAAAGAGCAAATATAAAACCTATAAACAACTCTATTCCGCATGCAATCACTAAAATCATTCCCATAATTTTAGAAATAATTTTAGAAGTAATTAATAATCTCTTTCCTGCCATAATTTATCACCTCACATATAAAACAAATAAACTTTTTATTTGTGACAAAAATTTCGATATTCTAATAAATCTTCAATGTTACACCCAAGTGTTTTAGATAATTTTAAAAGAATATCTACTTGAGCCTTATTAATATCGTTATTTCTTTGTTCATACATTTGAATATTTCTAATTGATACTCCTGATTTAAAAGCAAGTTCACTTTGTGAAAGACCTGCAGCTTTTCTTATTCTTTTTAAGTTTGTTTCTCTTTTGTTATTATAGATAAATTCATCAGCAATATCATAAAATTTTGTAATATCCGCTTCATGTAATGTACTATATAATGATAATACTTTTTCTATAGGAAAATCTCTATTTATATCAAAAAAAGAAATATTTCTAAGATTTTGATATTGTGCAAGTACCCATCCTGCCCAATAATACTCATTTGGAATATAAAAACGTTCAGGTGTTATAAATTCAGGTTCATCAATGACATAATTAAATAGATCTATAGCTGAATGTCCTACTAAATAAATGGGGTTACCTTTTTCGATTTCTTTTGAAATATTAGATTTACAAAACATATCCCAAAACATTTTAGCATCATATTCACAAGACACTGCATACTGAAACATTGTACCAATATTTACAGAAGCATGTTCTAAATAAATTTTATCATAAGATCTCATAATTATACTTTCCCATTTTTAATTTTATAAATTCATATACATTATATCAAAATATTAATTATTTTTTATTATATATAGTAATCAATTCACCAATCGCTTCTTTTAAAGAATCACTAATCCCATCTCCTAAATTATCAATGTCAGTTTGTAATGCATCAATTCTATGATTAAGTCTTTCTATTTCTTCCCAAATATTTAGATCATTTTGAAAAATTTGTTCTTCTTCGTTATATTCTTCTTTTGGTTTTACAAATACAACATTATTTCCTTTTAATAAAACTTTAATATTGCTTAATTCTCCAATATAAAGATGTTCAGTAAAAAACGACTTATTAAATGAAGGATATTGGTTATTAAGAGAAACTAGTCTATTATAATTATATTTAACAATTTTTTTTAGTCTATTTGGAACAATAAATTCAATTAAGGATTTTGCTTCAACAGTATTCCAAGGAAGAGCAAGAACAAAACCATCTTTAGGAATAACGAATTCAAAATCTTTACAACCTCTTCTATTATCATAACTTGATTCAACAACCAAACATGGATTATTGTTTTTCATTCCATCAATTTTTGAATAAAAAAATCCATCAGGTCCACAAGTAGGCAAAAAATAATTACAATGTTTTGATAAAAAACAAATTTCACTCATCATATCAACAGCAATAACCAAATAATCCTTAGGAGCAGGATGAGTTTTTAAATATCTTTTACCTGGTACATGATAACCATTATTAATTACAGATGCTGGTGCAATAGTGTTATTATACAAAAAATCTGTCCATAGCATTATAGGTGCTTCTTCATTAATTTTAGTATTTATACTAAATTCTTCTATTTCATTGCTGCTATTATCGACTTCTAAAAAATAATTAATATCCACCCCAAAATGTATTGAAAGTTGTTTTAAACAATCAATAGATGGTGTATTAATACCATTTTCCCATTTAGAAATTGATTGATATGTAATACATAAAGCATCAGCCAAATCTTTTTGTGTTTCATTTTTTGATAATCTTAAATTCTTAATTTTATTTCCTATACTATTCATTTTTAAATCCTTTCATTATTAAGTAAGCTTACACTAATATTATAACAACTTTATTCATAAAATACAATAACAAATTAGTTGAGACTATAAAAAAATAACTCACCTAAAAGGTGAGTTAAAATATTTCATAAATAAGGTACTAATTTTATTTATTATAATCAATAATAGCTTCAACTAATTTTATTTATTATAATCAATAATAGCTTCAACTAATTTTATTTATTATAATCAATAATAGCTTCAACTAATTTTTTTGCATCTTCTTTATGCTTTATAGCAATTATAAAAAAATCACCAAGTTTTTCGCTTTGATCATTTAAAACATTAAATTTATAGATATCAACTATTCTATCTGCAGTAAATTTATCTTCATACTCTAAATTAGATAGTTTAAAAGATGCATAATACTTTTTAAAGCCACCAAATCCTCCTGCATAACTAATGTTAAGCTTATCATCATTGATTGATAACAACATAAAAGAAGGCATCTTCTTGTCATTTCCAATTCTAGTCATTTCCATATAGATAACTTTATTACTAGTGGATGTATATGATTTGTATGAATGGCATAACAATCCTTTTTCGTCAATTAAGTTTTCATTTTTTAGTTGTAGATTAATTTTTTTATAATTCATAAAAACTCCTAGTATTTAATTAAAGTTTTAAAACCATCACGATAAGTATTTGGTTTTTTATCCATATATTTTTTTATGCTTTCTTCAAAGTGTTCAAATTCACTTTCTGTAAAAATCTTACTAATACAGTTGATACTAAAGACTTCTTGTTTTTCGTTACATAAAAATAAAGGTACATAACAAATTACATCACGCCATGATTTACTTGCATTTTCTCCTAAAATAATATCATCTTCAACACTGAAATATTCTTTAGGCCAATATGAATTAGAACATACTAAGTATTGATTTAGTCTTAATTGATATTTTGATATTAAAAATGATGGATATTTATATATTAATACTGAATCAAACTCATCAGAAAAACATGCGATATAAAGAGGATCTAATAATATTACTTTTGCAAGTTGCATATCTCCATTTTTTAAAGTACTTTGAACATTCTTTAAATTTCTTTTAACACTTTTTATATCATCTTTATCTAGTTTTAATTCAATAATGATTTCTTTTACTTTTTTCTTTGAAATCTTAAATCCACCAGGATTGTATCCAGCCATAGTTATACCTTCTTTCTAATTTTTTTAATGTTATTCTTCCACTTTCTTTATAATAATAAGGAAGAATATTAGCTTTCTTCCTTATTTTATTATTTTGAAAATAAAATGTTATTGCATTTTCAATAATTTGTATTAAGTCAATATCATGAAATATTAACAACAATCTTTTATATAAATTTAATTATCGTCTTTCTAAGCACACTATACATTCTGTATTTGAAGTTGAAGGGAACATGTCCAAAGGTTGAATTGATAAAATATGATATTTCTTTTGTAAATGGTTACAGTTTTTAGCAAGTGTAGCTGGATTGCAAGATACATAAATTAATTTCTTTACAGGATGTTCTTGTAAATAATTAATTAATTTTAAATCAAGACCAGTTCTTGGAGGATCTACTACAAGTACATCTGCTTCAAACCCTTTTTTATACCATTTAGTAATATTAGAAAGTACATCACCTGCATAGAATGATGCATTAGTAACGTTATTTAGTTCAACATTATTATTAGCATTTCTAATTGCTTCTTCATTTGTATCAATACCACGTACTTCTTTAACATATTTACTTAAGAATAGTCCAATTGTACCAACACCACAATATGCATCAATTACTTTTTCATAACCTTTAAGTCTTGCAGATTTAACTACTTGATTATATAGTTTTACTGTTTGTTCTAAGTTTAATTGAAAGAAAGCTGTAGGTAATAATTCGAAACTAAAGTTTTCAATTTTTTCAACAATCGTCTTTTTACCAGCAAGTAAATACGTATTTTCACCAAAGTTTTCAAGTGCATCAGTATCATGATTAATACTAATATAAACACTTACAACATTTTTAATACTAGTTAATCCTTCTGCAATTTTAATTGTTCTTTCATCTTTCTTATAAAGAATTAATGTAACTTGAATTTCATTAGTTGCGGTAGAACTTCTTACAACAATATGACGAAGAACTCCATCTCTCATTTTAGGATTATATGCAATAACTTGATATTTAGTTAAATATTTTAATATTTCATCAACTGCACTTCTGATATCTTTCTTTTCAACATCACAGTTATCTACATATACTAACTTATTTGAATCAAATGCATAAAGTCCTGTAACTAGTTTTTTACCATCATATCTTACAGGAAGCTTAGCTTTATTACGATAATACCATGGATTATCCATTCCAATTGTATTTTTAAAAAGAACAGGATTTAGATTTCCATCATAATATCTTGCAAAAGCTTCTTCTACTAAGAATTTTTTATATTTAAGTTGTCCTTCATAACTTATATGTTGGAATTGACAACCACCACATACATTATAATGTGGACATTTAGGTTCTACTCGATAAGGACTCTTTTCTCCTTTAATCTTAACAAGTACTGCTTTTGCGTATTTTTCATTAACTTCTGTAATTCGTACAACACATTCTTCACCAGGTAAAGTATTATTTACAAATACCGCAAGGCGTTTATAATACCCAATACCTTCACCATTGATTCCAATTCTTTTAATTGATAATAAAATTTCTTGTTTTTCTTTTACAACATTAGTTACCATAGTAACGCTCCTTCTACAAAAATTTATAATTTTTTATCTATTATAAATATATTATACCATTATTTTGTCTTTTTTTTGTTTAATTTACTTATAAACAATAAAATTTAAAACATTTAATAGATATTTTATAAAAAATATGGTATAATATATATAATATTTAGGAGGTTTACAAATGAGTAAAAAACAAAAAAGAGTCATGAGTGTCACTGAAGCAGTCGGTGATACATCTGGATTTAACGAAACCGCACCAATTTTTGATAAAAAAAGAAAAATAACAGTTATAGCAAGTCTTGCAGGTATAGTAGTATTACTAGTTGTAGCTTTAATTATGTTTACAACACCAGTAAAAGCTGAATTTAAACTACAAGATAACGCATCAACATCAGAAAGATACCAAGTCTCAAGAACTGATGGTCTTTTAATTGATGCTCCAGCTGATCCAAAACGTACTTACTATGATTTTGCAGGTTGGTATTTAACACCTGATTGCACAGGGGTAGTTTTATTTAATAATGATAATGATAAATCATTATTAGAATATAAATTTAATACTTCTACTAAAATTGCTCTTTATGCTAAATGGACACCTACTGAATTTAAAGTTAATTACGATGTAAAAGGTAACGCAAACTTTAATTCATCACGTGTAGAAATGCTTAATGAACAAAACTTAAGTCTTAATCCTGCAACTTATTCAGTAAAACATACTTTACTTGATTATGAAAAACAAGCATATGCAGATTATTTAAGAGAGTCTAATCCAGAAAAGTACGTTAATGCATCTAATGCACAGCAAGCATTACTTGAACAAATTGATTTCTATTCAAACGAATCACAAAAAGCTTCAATTCCACTTAAAGAAATTTCTGTTAAAGGTTGGACTTTCTTAGGATGGTTTGATGATGAAGGTAACCAAGTAACATCACTTGATAAATTATATCCTGCAGAAATCAATCTTACTGCTCGATGGGAACAAAATTAATTACACAAAAAAAGTCCTTATTAGTATAAGGGCTTTTTTTATACAATTTTATGAAATAAAATTCTTTTTTTTGTGTCTTATTTAATGTAAAGATATTTTACATGGAGGAATATATGAAAAAAATAATTAAAAATTTAAGTTTAGTATTAGTTATCATGGTATTATGTTTAGTAAATGTATCTTGTGGTGGTGGAACTACTAACAAAGCTAAGAGAGGATGGGAAGTCTACTTAGAAATTGGTGCTAAAGATGCAGGTGTAAGTGTAAGTAAATATCGAGAAATACTTGAGAAAAATTTATCTTTGAGTTATGTTTATTTAGAACAATTTGATACATATTATTATAAAGGTACATATACTACTTCTAGTGGTAGAACATCAAGTTTCTATTTTACATATTTAGTAGATGAAGATTTTTCTTCTGATACTTCTGCAAAGACATATGAATATGCATTAGATTTATATTTAGGTGGCGATAAAGGAGAAAGAGGCTATCTATAATAAAAAAAAGTCCTTAAATTACTTTAAGGGCTTCTTTTTTGTCTCTAAAGTGAAGTAACAGTTTTAAAGGTATAACCTAATTCTATAACTTCATCAATAATGCAAGATAAAGCTTCACGGTTGCTACTAGATACACTGTGCATTAATAAAATTGCACCATTATGGAGATTATTTAAATACATTTCTTTTGTATACTCCACTGATTTTTGACCATTTACATTCCAGTCACAATAAGCACTAGACCAGAATACTGTTTTATACCCAAGGCTTTTTACATTTAAAAGGGAAGTTCTATCAAATTCACCTTCAGGTGGTCTAAAATATTTAACCATATTCATACCTGTTAAATTAAAGTAAGCTTCTTCTAATTTTGTAAGTTCTACTTTTAACTCATCTATACTAAGTTTTGTTATATTAGTATGGTTATAAGTATGATTACAAATGGTGTGACCTTCATGAGCCATCCGAATTGTTAGTTCAGGAAATCTTTTTACAAAATCACCTGTTAAAAAGAAACTAGCCAAAATATTCTTTTCGCTTAAAATATCTAAAATTTTTGGTAGTTCTCCATTATCATACCCAGCATCAAAAGTTAGGTAGATAACTTTTTCATTCGTATCACCAACATAGTAGCTATCAGTTCCATCTATGATAGCTTTGTACTTACCAATTTCAGGAGTTTTATGGTCATCATTTCTTGTGAAACCAAATCCATATGCATCAAGAGACACATACGATGTTGTAAAAAACATTATAAACATGATTGTGATGCCAAGAAAGATTTTTTTCATTTAATACACCTCTTTCATGTTCAATATTATTATATTCAGTATTTTAATAATTATACATCTTTTTTTATAATTTTTATAATGTTTTTTATTAATGTTTTTATGTATTCTAATAAAGAGCCTATTGATTATTTAGATCATTTATAGTAAAATAATATTAATTATAAAAAAACTAAAGGAATATACTTATGAATAGAAAATTAATATTAATGACAAGTTTATTTATAATAATTGAAATTATTTTAGGAATATTAATTCAATTTACACATCAAACTTTACATATAGTTTTATGTTATTTATCTGTTGTTATAGCATGTGGTTTTTCTTTTATTTTCTTAAAAAAGGATTCCTTTTTAACTCAACTTGGATTATTATTTACAGTATTTGCAGACTTATTCTTGGTTGTAATAACTCCAATGTTACAAATACCTGCTATGATTTGTTTTTCAATAACACAAATGTGTTATTTTTTAAGATTATATTTAAATGAGAAGTCTAAAAAAGAAAAATTTATTCATATTATTACAAGAATTACAACTAGTATCTTAATTATTATACTAACTATAATTATATTAAAAGAAAAGACTGATTTTTTAAGTATCATATCTACATTCTATTATGCAAATTTAATTATAAACATAATAATTGCATTTAGAAAATCAAATAAATCCATTTTATTCTCTATTGGTTTATTATTATTTTCATTATGCGATTTACAAATAGGTATAGCGATTCTAAATGATTCTTATATTAATGTCAGTAATAATATAATTTTAAATTTTCTTTCTAATCCACCATTTAATTTTGCATGGTTATTTTATGTTCCATCACAAACGTTAATTGCATTAAGTGTTATAAATGACAAAACATCCACTAATTAAAGTGGATGTTTTTAATTTTTTATTTTTTCTTTGAGCCTTTTTTAGCAGGTTCTTTAACATTTAAAAGTGATGGATCATAATATACTTCTAAAATATGTGCAAATTGAGTCATTACTTTTGTTGCTTGTGCAAGATTCACACCTTCTAAAGTTAATCCAATAATATCATCATGAAATTTATCATGAGCTTTTAATACTTTTTTACCTTTTTGAGTGATTGAAAGTAAAATTACACGTTGATCCATTTCATCTCTTGTTCTAAGTAAATAACCCTTTTGAACAAGTCTATTAACACATGTAGTTAAAGCACCTACTGTAACATGTTCTTTTTTTGCAATAAGTGTCATTGGTTTGTTATTATTTTTGTTAACAGTTTCAATAACATGTAATTCACCAAGTGCCAAATCTGGAATAAGTTTTCTATCCATTGTTCTATCTTCAATTACATTCCCCATATTAATAACAAAATCAAATGCTTCACATAATTGTTTATATAGAACTTTATCTTCTTTACTTAATTCTTTTTGTTTCTTTGGAGTAGGACGAACTAATGGTTCTGGTTCTTTTTTAGGTACTTCAATAGTAAGTTCTTTAGAAGTTTTCTTTGGAAGTTTAGTTTTCTTTTTTGGTTCTTCTTTTATTTCAACTTTTACAACAGGTTTAACTGGTTCCTTTTTAGGAGTTTCTTTTTTACCAGCTGTAACAACTTTACCAGTACGAGGGTCAATTACTTTTTTTACTGGCGTTTTCTTTGAAGTTGATTTTTTAGCAGGTTCCTTAGTTGTTGACTTTTTAGATGAACTAGTTTCTTTTTTTGAAGTTGTTTTTTTTGCAGGAGCTTTTTTAGTTGTTTTTTGTTCTACTTCTTTTTTTGTAGATGTTTTTTTCTTATTTTCATCTTTTTCAGTAGCCATATTTAACTCCTATTTTAAATGAAATCAGACCAGTTTGGATCATCCATTTTATATGTGATTGTTTTATCTTCAATAGTATATTTTTTACTATCGATTTCTTCACCATTAACAACTAATTTACATTTTTTTGGAAGATAATCATTATTAGTAATTTTTACAGTAACAACGATATATTGTAAATCACTACTATTTTTAACCGATACAGTATACCAATCAGCATCATCAACTTTATCAACTGTCATATTTTTAGTATCAACAGTTAAATCAATTGTACCTTTTTTAACACTTTCACTAGTATTTGTACAAGATACATTAACAAGTAATAAACATAAACATATAGCAAATAATATTTTTTTCATTTTTTATACCTCGATTCATTATTTTTCATAATTATTATAACATATCTTTAATTTAAAAGCAAAAAATATTACTTTTAAACCATTTTTTTACAATAAAATAAAAGTCAACAATATGATTAAATCACATTATTGACTCTTTTTTAATTAATTATTTTAAATTTGCTTCAATACATCTAACTAAATCGCCAACTGTTTTAACATTTTCAGCAGCTTCGTCATCTACTTGAAGTCCAAATTCCTCTTCAATTGCAACAATAATTTCAACAGCATCAAGTGAATCAGCTTCTAAGTCTTCCACAAGACTTGCTTCCATAGTTACTTTTTCTTCAGCAACACTTAATTCTTTTACAATAATTTTCTTAACTTTTTCGAATACCATAATTAATTTTCTCCTTATATTTTTAAATTACTTTCTGCCTAGATGAGGTCTTTCTTTAACTGCGAAAGGTAACTCAGGCATCTTTTTGCGCTTATTTTGTGGTTTTTGATTAGCGCGTTTAACGTCTTGTCTAGGTTCTTTAGGTCTTCTATTATTAGGTGTTCTTGCTTCTCTAGGTGCAGGTTTAGGAGCTTCAGGGTCAATCATTGTAAGTTGTAATCTTTCTTTCTTTAGATCAACTTCAAGTACCCATACTTTAACGATTTGTCCTACATGAACTGCATCTAGTGGATGCTTAATAAATCCTGTTGACATTTTTGAAATATGTACTAATCCATCATCATGTAATCCACAGTCAACAAATGCACCAAAGTCTGTAACATTACGTACTGTACCTTGTAATTCCATACCTACTTTTAAGTCTTCTAAGTGAAGGACATCACTCTTAAGAATAGGTGCTTCAATTACATCACGTGGGTCACGTAATGGACTACAGAATGCATCTAAAATATCTTTTATTGTATATTCACCAATATTTAATTCTTCTTGAAGTGCTTTTAATTCTTCAGGAGTAATAGCTTTAACTTTTTCAACTAATTCTGCTTTACCTAAATCAGCTGATGAGAATCCAAGCTTTTCTAAAATTGCACGAGCAGCTGCATAGCTTTCAGGGTGGATACCAGTCATATCAAGTGGTTCATTACCATCTACAATTCTTAAGAAACCAATAGCTTGTTCTAATGCTTTAGGACCAACACCTTTAACTTTAATATCTTCACGGTTGTCAAAACGACCATTTTCCTCACGATGTGCAACAATCTTCTTAGCAGTACCTGCATTAAGCCCTGCAACATATTTAAGTAGTGAAGGTGATGCAGTATTGATATTAACACCAACTTGGTTAACTGCTGTAGTAACTACAAAATCAAGGCTTTCAGCAAGTTTACTTTGAGTAACGTCATGTTGATATTGACCTACACCAATTGATTTAGGATCAATTTTAACAAGTTCTGCAAGTGGATCTTGAAGACGTCTTGCGATAGAAATAGCTGAACGTTCTTCAACAGAGAAATCAGGGAATTCATCACGAGCGATGTCAGATGCAGAATAAACAGATGCACCAGCTTCATTAACGATAATATATTTAACTTCACGTCCAAGATCATCTAATTGTTCTTTCATTGCACCAAGTGTTCCTGCAACGAATGCTTCAGTTTCACGAGAAGCAGTACCATTACCCATAGCAACAACTTCAACATTATGACGAAGTACTAAATCTTTAAATATTTCAACAGCATTAGCATAACGTCCTGGTGGAACAACTTCATCCTTACTCTTTTGATGAGGGTACATTACACTCTTTTCAAGAAGTTTTCCTGTTGCATCTACTACTGCTAATTTACAACCTGTTCTAAACGCAGGGTCAACACCAAGAACAGTTTTGCCTTTCATTGGAGGTTGTAACAAGTAATTTCTTAAGTTTTCACCAAAGATATGAATAGCTTGATTTTCAGCTTTATCTTTTAAATCACCACGAATTTCGCGTACAATAGCAGATTTAATTAATCTTTCATAAGCATCTTCACATGCTTCTCTTACAAGAGGAGCAGTAATGCTTTCTGCAACTGTGATTTTATCTGAACAAATGTAGTTAAGTACTGTTGCGTAATCTTCAACAAGTTCTACTTTAATAACTTTTTCTGCTTCTGCTCTATTGATAGCTAGAATTCTATGAAGTTTAACAGTCTTGATAGGTTCAGAATAATCATAATACATTTCATAAACTTTCTTTTCATCAAGAGTTGCATCTTTAACAGTACATTTAATACTAGCATTCTTTTCAAAATAATCACGAATCCATGAACGGTAATGAGCATCATCAGAAACAACTTCTGCAATAATGTCTTTTGCACCTTGAATAGCTTCAGCTGTATTCTTAACAATAAGACCTTCTTTTTTCATTGTTTCAATTTCTTCATCAGTCTTACCTTCAAGATTTGTAACATATTTAGCTGCTTCAGCCTCAACATCACCTTCAAGAGGAAATGATAATAAATATTCTGCAAGTGGATCTAAGCCTTTTTTCTTAGCATCAGTTGCACGAGTCTTTTTCTTTTCCTTAAATGGACGATAAATATCTTCAATTTCAGCAAGTTTAGTTGCTTTAATAATAGCTTCTTTTAATTCAGGAGTAAGTTTACCCTTTTCTTCAATAAGACGCATAACGTCTTCTTTTCTTTGAGCAAGCTTTTGACCATAATCCCATTCAGTATAAATAGCTCTAATTTGCTCTTCGTCTAACCCGCCAGTAACTTCTTTACGATAACGAGCGATAAATGGTACAGTTGCACCACCTTCAATTAATTGTAACACTGCTCTAATTTGGGAAATTTTAACGTTTTGCTCACGAGAAATCTTCCCAAGAAGGGCGTCATTAATATAATCGTTTTCCATTTTAACCTCCGCTTTTTTTATAGTCTTTTTGTTTGGTATTTTACAGAGTTAATATGTCAACGGTTTTTCCATCACATACGAACTTTATAAGAATATATTAAATTTTCCAACACAATAGATATCTCAAAATATCCTTAGATAGTATACCATAATTTGAACTTTTTTTCAACTACAATTACCTATTATTTTTTAAAAGAAAAAGCCCTAAAGAATTTCTCTTAGAGCTTTAATTATTTGATAAAATACATAATTAACTTGTTTTCTTCTAACATCATTACGTGTACCTTTTTCATGTTTTGCAAGTTCAATTATTACTTCTTTATTATTATAATTAACTATTATACAGGAATGATAACTACCATCTCCAGGGTGATAACTACTTCCACCTGCAAGTCCTGTAATACTAACACATACATTAGATTTAGACACCATAGATAAACCTTTAGCCATTTCAAAAGCTGTTTCTTTTGAATAAACCGAAAATTCATCAATTGTATTTTTATTTACACCCAAAATTTTATTTTTAGCATTATTACTATAAGTTACATAACTTTCATTTAAAACACTAGATGCACCACTTACATTAATCAATGTAGCAGCCATTAATCCACCAGTACAACTTTCCGCAAAACTAATTGTAAGATTATTTTTAATTAACATCTTCACAAGAACTTCTTCTATAGAAACATTTCCTTCTGATATAATAAATAACTGATTTGTACATAAAAAGTCATTAACATATTTTTTAAATAATTCTTTCTTATTACTTTTACCAATAAAATAGTACGAATTTATATTATACTCACTTTTCTTAATTACTAAAACATCATCAATAGATTTATAACGAACTTTTGAATCACATATCGTATTTACAACATTAACTAAATATCCATTATTACTTAAATAATTTATCGTTTGATTAAGTGTTGAAAACAAAGGAATTCTACTATTTAAAAAATTATTTAATAACAGTTGTAACTTATGCATTAAGTATTCTTCTTTAGTAATCGAATAATGTTTCACATTAATCCACCCATGTTTATCAGTTAATATCTCAGCATTATAGTTAAATCTAAATCCACATTTAATCATTACAGCTCCTGAAGCTGCATTTTCTACCATATGTTCTGCTTCAACAACTTTATAATTTTTATTATTAAATAAATCGTCTAAATAGGCATCTAAAACTTCTGTCATAACTCCTTGATTCCAATATTTTCTTGATAAACAATATCCAATTTCACAAGCTGAAAAATCAGCATTTTCTTTAACATTAGAAATGGCACCAATAACCTCATTAGTTGCTCGATCACATATTGCAAGATCTGTTTTGTTTGTATCAATTAAATATTGAATAAAAGATTTTGACACTTCAACATTACGATGAGATTGCCATGTTAAATACTTTGTAACTTCATCGTCACTTGCCCAATTATTAAACATAGCAATGGCATCAGTTATTTTAAATTTTCTTAAATAAAAACGCTTTGTATTAATCATTTTAAGATACCTCTTATTTACTATTATACTATACTTTAATACTTTTGTAAACTTATTAATTTCTTTTTTATTTAATTTTTGCTATAATAATAAGGAAAGGAAGCATACTATGAACACAATTGGAAAAGACGTTATTGTAGAACAAGAAATCAATAAAAGTAGTTTTATAACATATTTAAAGTTAGTAACTACACCACTTGATGCTAAAAACTACATTAAAGAAATTAAAGAACTACACCCAAATGCCACACACCATGTAACAGCATACTTAGTAGGACCAACTGGTGAACATGGTCATGCTAATGATGACGGAGAACCAAGTGGTACTGCAGGACTACCAGTCCTAGATGTATTTAAAAAAAATGACATCACAAACTTTGTTTGCATCGTAGTTAGATACTTTGGTGGAATTAAACTAGGAGCAGGAGGACTTGTTAGAGCTTATTCATCTTCTGCAAGCCTTGCACTTAAAGAAGCAGGAACACAACCTATAATTAATTACCAAACGTTAGAATTAACATTTAACTATGGTTTCATGAATATAATAGAAAATAAACTAAAGAATTACGAAATAGTATCTAAAGGCTTTACTACTAATGTTACACTAACTATTAAAGTCCCAGAATCAGATATTACTACATTAAAAGAAATTTTAATTACTCTTACAAACAACCAAATCATAATAAAATAACAGCCAAATGGCTGTTATTTTTTATTTATCTTTTTTTGGTGGAAAAATAGGTAATAATGGATTTGTACTTTCCATATATTCTTTAAACGCTGGTTTTGAATTAAGTTGACGTTTATCCATCATTGGAATGCTAACAAATTGGAATAATACAAATACAACTAGTGGACAGAACACAAGTGCAGGATTAGCATTTTTTACACTAAAATGTACTAAAAAAATTCCAAACCAAAATAGTATTTCACCAAAATAATTAGGATGACGACTATTTTTCCAAAGTCCTTGTGTCATAACAAGTCCATGATTAGATGGGATTTTTTTAAACATCGACATTTGTAAATCAGCTATAGTTTCGATTAAAATAGCTATTATTATAACCAAATATCCAATAATAGTCATAAATGATGGTTCATAACCTGCTTTAGTTACATCACCAATAAAGTTAAATGCAGGAAGCATTGCTACCGCAACAATAATTGTTGGCATTAAATGAATTCCAAAGAAATTAATTAACTGATAAAACTTAGGGAACTTTTCTTTAAAATGAACATATCTCCAATCTTGATGGCGAAGATTATTAAATCTTGATGCCCAATTGATTGTAAGTCTAATCCCCCATACACATATTAATACAACTAATACTCCACTCCATAAATTAATATTATCACTAAGATATAAAAAACTAATTGACATTACAATTGGTGCTATGCTCCAATATGGATCATAAATTGATGAATTCTTAAATATACAACTCATAATAAAAATAAATACTGTTGCAATTAAATCAAGTATTAATATTTTAAATAGAATAATTTCACCAACATCACCTTTTATATTTAAATATGGATATAAAAAGATACATCCAACAATTGCTGCAGCATACATAACAAGTACTGCAAAAATAGATCTTAATTTAGAAAAAATCATAATGTTTACCTCTTATATTTCTATTATACCATTATTAATTCTTTTTATCAACCAAAAAAGAAAACTACTATATTAAATCAAATTACTATACTTGTTATAAAGTTAAAAATATAATAATTTTAAAGCATGTTTTTATTGTTTTAACTAAATTTATAGTAAAATATAAATAGAGGTTTAATTTATGAACGAATTATTTACAAATGAAAAACATTATCTAACATTAAATAACTATTTAAAAAATATCTACAATGAAAAAGTATTCAAAGTATCTCTTAATGGAGGCTTTTCATGTCCTAATCGTGATGGTAAAATAAGTACTAATGGTTGTATTTTTTGTTCAGCTAGTGGTAGCGGTGATTTTGCGGGAAATATTAATCTATCGATTAAAGATCAATTTTATGAAGTTGTATCTATACTTGAAAAAAAATGGCCCTATGGGGCTTATATAGCATATTTCCAAGCAAACACTAATACATATGGAACAGTAAGTGAACTAAAACAGCGTTATGAGCAAATCATTAAAGATGGTAAAAAATTAGATGATAAAATAAAAATATTATCTATCGCAACTCGTCCAGATTGTCTAGATAACGATGTATTAAACTTACTAAAAGAATTAAATGAACAAATCCCTTTATGGGTAGAACTTGGTTTTCAAACATCAAATGAAGAAACTGCAAAATATATTAATCGAGGTTATTCAAACGATATATTAGTAAAAGCAGTAAAAGACTTAAAATCACTCGGAATAACAGTTATAGTTCATATCATTAATGGTCTTCCAACAGATACACATAGTGATATGATTAACACTGTTAAATTCTTAAGGAAACTACCAATTGATGGAATCAAAATTCATATGTTACATGTAATTAATAACTCACCACTTGGAAAACTTTATAAAGAATATCCATTTCCTCTATTAACCATGGAAGAATATGTAAAAATAGTCGTAGAACAACTTCGTCTTCTTCCACCTAATATAGTAATTCATAGAATTACTGGAGATGCAGATAAAAAAGAACTAATTGCCCCTACATGGACATTAAAGAAATTTGTTGTAATGAATGAAATAGATAAACTAATGCGTAAAGAACACTATTATCAAGGAGATTTATATGTTCAAGATTGTTGAATTTAGTCATATAATTATTAAAGAATATATTAATAATTCTAACCTTTCTTTTATAAGATGTTTAGATGCAACATGTGGAATGGGTAATGATACTATTTATTTAGCTAACCTTTTAAAAGAAAAAGGGAGTGTTGATAGTTACGATATTCAAGAGATTGCAATAAATGCAACAAAAGAAAAATTACATGATTTACATATCAATAATGTTACACTATATCATAAATCACATGAATATATTGAGGCATCACTTTATGATCTTGCAATATTTAATTTAGGTTATTTGCCTAATACAGATAAATCTATTACAACAAAAAAAGAAACAACAATGATAGCAATCGAAAAACTTGTTTCTGAGATTAATAATAATCCTAATTTACTAATTATTATTTGTCTATATCCAGGACATGCAGAAGGAAAAGTAGAAAGTGATTTTATTGATAACTATGCAATAAACTTAAGTAGTAAAAAATATTTAGTTACTAAATACTTAAATTATAATAGACCTAATTCTCCTTATATTATAACTATATCAAAAACAAAACTGTAAGACTTTCTCTTACAGTTTTTATTTTAATTCTTTAGTCTTAGTACCAATTACTTTTTCAGGGTTTAAGAATTTACCAGATTTAGAAATTTGAAAATACACATGAATTCCAGTTTCTGAGTCAACTGTAGTAGTTCCTGCTACCCCAAGTTTTACACCTTGCAAAACTTTAGTACCTTTTTCAACACAGACTTCACTAAGGCCATAATAAAAAGTTTTAACTTCATCATCGTTAGAAACAACAACATAATTACCAAATAATGGACTGCTTGATACTTCAGTCACTGTTCCTGCTATTGCAGATACAACATCAAAGTATCCACCACTAGTTAAAGCATAACTTGTTCCAGTACTTGTTCTAAAACTATTTTGATATTTAATTAAAGATTTAGTTTGATCTTCAATACTTCCATCTTTTTCATAAAACTTTCTAACCACTTCATATTCAAGAGTAGCATCAAAAGGCATTGAAACAAATTCTTCTGAAACACTTCCTACATTTTCTTCATCATCAGGTGTAGGTGTAGGAGTAACTGTTGTATCATCGCCAGGACTTTCTACTGGTTTATTAGTATTTATACTCCCTACGATTATAGCAACAAATAATAAACATACGATTCCAACGAAGAAGAAAAATTGAAATTTATTTTGGCCAATTTTTTTAATCCAATTTTTCATAATATCACCTCGCATTTATTATGCGAAGTTTTTTTACTTCTTATTCAAAATTTTTTTAGAAATTTAAAATATTATAAATTACACTTACTAATTCTCTAAATCCCCATGCAGTAAAAATAGAAATTAAGAACACAACTATAAAGAAAAACGCTCTAATTGATCCAATTTTACCTTGTTTAAATATTTTTTCAAAATTTGTATCTAACATAACAATACTAGATACTATTAACATTCCTAAAAATATAATTAAAAAAACAATATTTAAAGTATTATTCATTCTTTCCTCCAAATTTTAAAATTCTAAGCGTATTAAGAATTGTAATTAAACATACACCAACATCTGCAAAAACACCTAAAAGCATTCCATAACTTCCAAGTATTCCAAGCGTTCCGATTATTAAAGCAATAAATTTAACACCAAGTGCAAATATAATATTCCAAGTTAAAATACGTTTTGTAAACTTAGATATCTTGATTGCTTTAGTTAAATTATTCATATTATTATTTAATAAAACAACATCACTAACTTCTACTGCTTCATCATTACCAAGTCCACCAATTGCAACACCTATATCAGCAAGTTTTATTGATGGTGTATCATTTATTCCATCTCCTACATAAACAACGCTTGTATTTTTCTCTTTATTTTTTATAATATTTTCTAATTTCCCTAACTTATCACTAGGTAATAGCTTAGCATAAACTTTATTAATATTTAATTTTGCTGCAACATCATTTGCAGTAGCATAATTATCTCCAGTTAAAATAACACATTCAATATCTAATTTATTTAAACCATTAATCATTTCATATGCTTCTTCTTTAATTTCATCTACTATTAATACATAACCATAACAAATTTTGTCAATAGCTAAATATAACACATTACAAGATTCTTCACGTTTAGTAATTTCAATATTATTATTTATCATTAATTCATAATTCCCCACAAGTATTTCTTTATTATTATAATATCCAATAATACCAAATCCAGGAAGTTCTCTAACGTTATTAATATTTAACATTTTATTACATTCTAATTTAGCAATACTTTTTGCAATAGGATGATTAGACATCGACTCAATACTTACTAAATAATTCATAAATTCATCTAAATTAATATTAATAGGATAAATTTTACTTACTTTAAAATTACCTTTGGTAAGTGTTCCTGTTTTATCAAAGCAAATTAACTTTGTTTTAGATAATGCCTCTAGATAGTTTCCACCTTTTACAAGTACTCCAAATGATGAACATCTACCAATTCCTCCATACATTGAAAGAGGAATTGAAATTACAAGTGCACATGGACATGATGATACTAAAAATACAAAACAATTATTCAACGCATCATCTAATGAAAACTTATCTATTAATAACCATTCTACTAAAAATACAACAAAAGCAAGTATTAAGACAATCGGAGTATAAATTCTTGCAAACTTAGTTATAAACTCTTCAGTCTTAGATTTTTTATTACTTGCAAGTTCAACCATTTTAATAATTTTACTTGTTGTTGATTCATTTAATAAAGTAGTTACCTCAATATATAAAACACTACTTAAGTTAATACACCCTGAATGAACTTCATCACCAACTTTAACATCTTGTGGCATACTTTCACCAGTAATAACTTTAGTATCAAGAGTACTCACGCCATTTTTAATAATACCATCAAGTGGAATTCTTTCACCAACTTTAACTACAATAACATCGCCTACTTTTACATCTTTAGTTAAAACATCTTCCCCATTATCTAAATGTGTTACATCAACTTTTAACTCTATTAATTTACCAATTTCATCAGTAGATTTTCCAAGCGCAAGATCTTGAAAATATTCACCAATTGTATATAATAATACAACTAATATTGCTTCTAAACCTTCATTAATTATTAATGCACCTATACTTGCAATAAGCATAAGTAAATTTTCATCAAAAATATTACCTTTTATAATATTTTTAATTGACTTAAATACTATTTTATAAGCAAGTAATAAATAACTTATAATATATAAACTTCTACCAATAACTACAACATTACTCTCTTTTAATATAGTACTTAAAATTAAAGCTGTAACTCCAAAACATAATCCTAAAACAAATAGAACAACACTTATAATTTTCTTTTCACAACATTTATGATGTTCATAACAACATTCATAATGATGCTCACTATGCTCGTGACTAAAACATTCATGATCATGCTCACCATGCTCGTGACAACAACCATGGTTGTGTTCGTGTTCATGGCAACTTTCATGATGTTCAAACTCATCATCTAATGATATTTCTGCATCAGGTTCTATCTTTCTAATAATTTCTTCTAATTCAATTAGATCTAATATATTGTCTTTATAAGTAATAATTATTTTTTTAGATAAAAAGTTAACTCTTACTTCTTCTATATTATCTAACTTACTTAATAAATGTTCTACTTTAGCTGCACAATTAGGACAATCTATGCCTTTAAAATAATATTCATGTGTTTTCATATGTTATTCCTCATGTTCTAAGTGCATAACTGTTGTATTTATAATATCATTAATATGATCATCATCAAGAGAATAAAAAATCATTTTACCCTCTCTTCTATGTTTTACAAGTCTTGCACCTCTTAATATTCTTAACTGATATGATACTGCTGTTTGACTCATTTCTACGATTTCAGATATATCTGAAACGCATAGTTCTTTTTTCATCAAAGCATATATAATTTTCATTCTTGTGTAATCAGCCATAATTTTATAAAACTCTGATAATGTATATACTAAATTATTATTAATTTGTTCTTTTTCCATAATCCACCTCTTTGTATGAGTTATAACACATATGTGTTATTTTTTATATGTGTGTTTACACATATATTATATATTATTATATGCATAAATGCAAGAAAAAAGACTGTCAATTAACAGTCCTCTTTAAAATCATTAGCTTTTTCTTTTCTTTCTTTTAATACTTTTTTATATGCAGGTATTACTTTTACTAAAAACATTATAATACCAATTAAAGTAAATAAACCGATTAAAAACCATAAATATAAAATTTGTGGGTCTCCATCTTTTTCTGAATCACGATAAACTAAATAGCCAAGTAATAGTCCAATACCTGCCATACCAAATATTTTCCATATTGATGCAGTTAAAATATCTTTAAAGTTTTGTTCTTTTAATGTTTTATTATCCATATTATTTTTCTATATCCATTACTTTATTAACTCGACGTTCATGACGTCCACCTGCAAATTCAGTATTTAAGAATTCATCAACAATTTCAAACACTAAAGGAGTAGCTATATCTTTTGCTGCAAGGCAAAGAACGTTTGCATTATTATGTTCTCTTGTAAGATGTGCATTTTCAACGCTTCCAACAAGTGCACCACGAATTCCTTTTACTTTATTAGCTACCATTGACATTCCAATACCTGTATAGCATACTAAAATGCCAAAATCCACTTTTTTATCTTTAACAGCACAAGCTGCAGGATATCCAAAATCAGGATAATCACATGAATCAAGTGAATTAGTTCCAAAGTCTACTACATCAACACCTTTATTTGTTAAATAGTTTTTAATTTCTTTTTTTAAATTAAGCCCAGCATGATCGCTTGCAATTGATATAATCATATTATCACCTCTAACACATATCCATTATATCACATTTTTACAATTAAAACTAATATTAATGCTTTTTAAGATAGTAAATCGTAAAAATAGCTTCGATATTCTATTTCATTACTTTCTTCAAATTCATATCCAAAGTATTCAGGATAAAGTAATGTCCAAAAGTTATTCCCCTTCCCATCACCTATTTCAATTAATAAAGTTTCATAATTACCAGATGGAATAAATTTGCCATTATAAGATTTTGCAGGATAATAACTTATACATTCTTGTATAGAAATTTTATTATATAAGTCTTTGTTTAAATTATTTTTTAATAACATATTTAAATTATTTGTATTAATTGTTTCATATGTTAATTTATTTTCATCAAATAATTTATTTATTGTATTTTTTATAATTGTTTTATCACTTATATCTATGTCTAAATTAGAATTTGCAATGATACGTAGTCTTACATACTTTTCTTCTTGATTGCAACTTGAAGTAACAATACTTAATATTATAATTAATATAATTAAATATACTTTTTTCATAAAAAAATCACCAATCCTATTTTTACCATAGAATTAGTGATTTATACATTTATAATTTAATATCTCCCTGTCTTAATATTATAGGAGTTCCACTTGATACATTAACTATTGTTGATGATACTTCAGATACTATTTCTTTGTCTTCAATTATATAGTCTATTTTATTGCCAAAATACTTAATTATTTCATCTAAATTGTTTAGTGGAGGGTTATTACTAATATTAACACTTGTTGTTGCAAGAGGACCGAATTTATTTAAAACTTCTAATGCAACTTTAGAGTTTGGCATTCTAAAGCCAATTGTAGATAATCCTTTCGTGAAACTATCACAAATTCCTTCTTTTTTATTAAAGATAATAGTAAGTGCTCCAGGCCAATATTTATCCATATATTCTTTTGCAACACTAGGACAATCTTTAATAAACGGAATAATTGATTGACTATTTGGTACGAGTATCGCAAGTGGTTTAGATAAATCACGATTTTTAAGTTCATAAATCTTCTCAAGTGCAGCAACATCACCTAAAATACATCCTACACCATATACAGTATCAGTAGGAAAACATATGATTTTACCTATTAAATCTTCTTTTGTTAATTTATTTAAATCTTTTAAAAACATATTAAACTCCTATTTATTGATAATAACTGTTATTCTGTCATTACCACTTAAATCTTTTATTATTTCACATTCTGAATTAGGATAATATTTATCAACTAATTCTAACATTAATTTTCTTTGTTTATATCCATGTTCGAAAATAATTATATTAGGTGTATTAAGTATTTTACTTGCATCTTTTAATATTTTATCATAACAAGCCATTCCTAAATCATCTGCAAATAAAGCAAGATGTGGTTCATTCTTTATAACAAGTGGATCAACCTCATCATACTTATCAATATAAGGAGGGTTAGATACTAAGATATCAAACTTTAAGTTATTCTCTATCAAAGGTTGTAATAAATCACCTTCATAAAAACTTATATTAGCATTATTAAATATAGCATTTTCTTTAGCAACAATAAGTGCTTCTTTTGATATATCTGTCGCAAAAAGAATCATGCTTGGTTCTTCTTTAGATAGTGCAATACTTATCGCACCACTACCAGTACCAATATCACAAACATTCACCTTTTTTCCTTTAAATATCTCATCATAATATTCTAAAACATATCCAACTAGTTCTTCTGTTTCACATCTTGGAATTAATACATCTTTTGATACTTTAATTCTATATCCATAAAAATAAGTATATCCTAAAATATGTTGAACAGGAATAAAATCATTAACATATTTACAAATAGCACTTTCTAAAACATTTAATTTATCTAATTCAATTTCATCATCATAGTGTGCAAGAAAAGATGCACCATCAAAATTAGATAATTCTAATATTAATAATTTAATTGCTTCAATTTCTAAGTTCTTTTCTTTACAACTACTTGAATATTTATTTAGCAACTCTCTATATGTCACGTTTTACCTCCTAAATCAGCTATTAAGTATATTATAACATTAATTCAAATTTTCAACAAAAGTTTTAGTTTTTATCTCATTCACAGATTATACATTGAATATGTTTGCGACATAATATGTACAAATAAGTCACCAATTGGTGACTTATTTTATTAGTTTTCTTCGTTTGCAGAAAGTGCACGCTTTTGTTCAAAGGCAATTAAAGCTTCAATTACACTATCTAGTTTACCTTCCATAACTCTATCTAGTTGTTGAATTGTAAATCCAATTCTGTGGTCTGTAAGTCTATTTTGTGGATAGTTGTAAGTTCTAATTTTTTCACTTCTATCACCATGTCCAATCTTAGATTGTCTTTCAGCACCTTCTGCTGCTTCTTTTTCTTGAAGCATATGGTCATAAAGTCTTGCACGAAGAACTTTTAAAGCACTTGCTTTATTTTCGTGTTGGCTCTTACCATCTTGACAGCTTACTACTATACCAGTTGGAATATGTGTTACACGAATTGCAGATTTAGTAGTATTAACACATTGACCACCAGGACCAGATGCACAGAATGTATCAATTCTTACATCATTCATATCAAGTTCTACTTCTAATTCTTCTGCCTCAGGCATTACAAGTACTGTTGCAGTTGATGTATGAATACGACCAGCAGATTCTGTTGATGGAACTCTTTGTACACGGTGTGATCCTGATTCATATTTTAAATATGAGTAAACTGAATCACCTTTAATCATAAACCCAATATAGCTAAAGCCGCCTGCTTCACATTGTTCAGAATCCATAAGTTCTATTTTCCATCCACGTGATTCTGCATATTTAGAATACATTCTAAATAAATCTCCTGCAAAGATATTACCTTCATCACCACCAGCAGCTCCTCTTATTTCAACAATTACGTTCTTTTCATCATTAGGATCTTTTGGAATAAGTAGAATTTTAATTTCTTCAATAATTTTTTCAATTCTCTCCTCAGATGAAACAAGTTCAATTTCAGCCATTTCTCTTAAGTCTGGATCTGAATCTTTGCTCATTTCTTTTAAGTCTTCAATGTCTCTTTCTAATTGCGTAAGTTCTTTATATTTATTAACTACTGCTTCTAAACCCCTTTGTTCTTTAGAAAGTTCAGTAAGTTTTTTAATATCTGACACTATACTTGGATCAGAAAGCATTTCTGTTATTTGATTGTATCTTGCACAAATAACTTCTAAACGGTCTTTCATGTTATTCTCCTTAATTGTTATTATTATTACCGTTTAAACGGCGCATTCCTTGAGCCTTTTTTCGTTTTCCTATTGGTTTACGGAATTCTTTTTGTTCTGTAAATCTACATAAATGTCCATAGAAATGATAGTCGAAATCTTGTAATGGCCCTTGACGGTTTTTAGCTATTGAAATAATTACTTCAAGCATTTCTTTCTTAGATTTGCTTTCTCTTTGTAATTGTTCTTCTTTTAGCTTTTCATTTAATTGATCAGCAACATCTTGATCTTCAACATCTTTTCTACGATAAATAAAGAATACGATATCGGCATCTTGTTCGATACTTCCTGATTCTCTTAAGTCAGCAAGTTGTGGTGTTTTATTTTCACGGTCTTCTACACCACGTGATAATTGTGATAATGCAAGAATTGGAACTTGAAGTTCTTGAGCAAGTGTTTTTAATTGACGTGAAATTTTACTTACTTCTTCTTGACGATTACCTCTTGAATTTTCTACTGTAATTAATTGCAAGTAGTCAATTACCACAAAATCAAGTTTTCCAGCATTTTTTAATTGACGACATTTAGTTCTGATATCGGCAATATTTGATGATGGTGAAACATCAAAATATAGGTTTTGTTTTGCAAGATCTTCTTTAGCAAGACTTAATAATAATAATTCATCATTATTTAAGTTACCACTTCTTATTTTACCTAAATCTACACCAGCTTGATATGAATATATTCTCATCATTAATTGTTCAATACTCATTTCTAGTGAGAAAAATGCAACGTGAGCATCATTATTCTTAGCTACTTGTAATGCAAGATTAATTGCATAAGATGATTTACCAACTGCAGGACGTGCTGCAAGAATCATTAAATCACCTTTTTGGAAACCAAGTGTTGCTTTATTAAGATTAGGATACCCAGTATCTAACCCAATTATTTCTTGATCTTTACCAACATATGAATTAATTTTCTCAAATACTTCTTCAGCAGCTTCAGTTAATGTCATAAATTCACTAGTTCGACGAAGCTTAATTACTTCCATAATATTAGATTCAACTTTATCTAACATATCGTTAAGTTCATAACGATGATTTAAGATATCATCAGATAAACCTTGCATTTTATGAAGTAATTTTCTTTCAATAGCTTTTTCTTCAACAATTTCGATATATAGTTTAACTGATGCGATAGAAGGAACAGAGTCAATGATTTCCACAAGGTAGTTACTAATATTAGGAACATCATTATAATTAAGGCGTTTTAATTCTTCCACAACTGATAACACATCAATTTGATTACCATTATTTCTTAAATTAACCATTGCACGATAAATCATAACATGACGTGGTTCATAGAAATCAGTATCTGCAAGTTTTCCGATTAATCCATCTATAATTTTATTATCAATAAAAATACTACCTAAAACATATACTTCCGCCTCAGTATTAAATGGAACTGAACGATTGTATACTACTTCTTTTTTATTATTCATAAACTCTCCTTCCTATTTAGTATAACTACTTTTACTTATTTTGTTGCAATAACAATATTAATTGTTGCAATAACTTCTTTATGTAATTGTACTTTAGCAGTATAATCACCAAGTGCAGTTACAAGGGCTGTAAATGTAATTTTACGTTTATCAATTTTTGCATTAATTGCTTTTTCTACAGCTTCTGCAATATGTTTTGTCGTAACAGTACCAAGAACATGACCATCTGCTGCGACTTTTACAATAATTTTAACAATTGTACTTTCAATTTTTTGTTTTAAATCTTTCATTTCTTGTAAATGAAGAGCTTCTTTTTCAGCTTCAAGTGCTTTTTGTGTTTCTAATTCTTTGATATTTCCATCACTTGCAACTTTAGCTAAACCACTTTTAACAAGGAAATTAGCATATCCAGCTTGAAATTCTTTAACTTCCCCTTTTTTACCTTTACCTTTTACATCGGCAGTTAATATTACTTTCATTATAAATTACCTCTTTCTTATTTAGAAGGTTTCTCAACAATATGAAGTGTAATTGTTGCATAAATTTCATTATTTAAATTTACTTGTGCTTCATATAACCCTAACGCTACAACTCTATCATTAAATGTAATCTTACGACGATCAATTTTTATACCAATTGCTTTTTCTAGTGCACTTGAAATTGTTTTATTATTAACAATTTCTAAAATGTGACCATTATCATCTGTATCTACAATAATTTTTAAAGGATCTTTTTCAATTAATTTTTTTATTTCATAAAACTCTTGTAACTTTTTAGCTGCTTCTTGTGCTTCTTCTTGTTTTTCTTGTTCTATCATACGAATAGCTTCAGCTGTAGCTTCAATAGCGTGACTACTAGAAATTAAGTTATTGGCTTGTTCAATAGCAACCTCAAGTATTTCACCTTTACGTCCTATATTTTTAACATCTTCTTGTAAAATTATTTTCTTAAATTCTTCTTCTTTTAATACTTCATCAATTGCATCTTTAAGACGTTTTACAGCAATTTTCATATTAGAAATATCCATGGTACATGCAGAAGCAGTTAAGTGCCCACCACCACCAAGTTTTTCCATTAATACTTGACAGTTAACTTTACCTAAACTTCTTGCAGAAATACGAATTTTCTTGTTAGTGATATAACCACATGTAACAGCAAGGATAAATCCTTCAATAGATAATAATTCATCAGATACTTTAGCAAGAGTAGCTGCTTCAAGTTCTGTATCATCAGTTTGTACTGCTATAGCAACATTACCACGATATACTTCAATTTCACCAATAAGTTTATTTCTTTGAAGTTTTTCTTCTTTCTTTTCTTTTAAATATTCTTTAACTCTACCCATACTTGCTTGTTTCTTAGCAAGTAAAGCAGCAATTTCAAATGTCATATTAGATGATCTATATACAAAGTTGTTTGTATCAACAACAATACCAAGCAACATCCAAGTTGCTTCACTATCTGAAATATTAAGTTCATATTCAGAAAATTCTAATAAAGTAAATATTACTTCTACACTAGATGAAGCAGCAGGTTCAGAATAATAATATATTGGATTTGGAATAGTTCCATCATCATTTTTTCGGTGATGGTCAATAATTCCGATTTTCTTAAAGGCTGAAAGTTGTTTATCATTTAATAAAACTTGCTTTTTAGATTGACAGTCAGAAACCATAAGTAGACTTTTATCATCAGCTATATCGGCAGCTTTATCAGGCGTAACAAAAGATTTTAACAATACCTTATGATATTTTTTAACATCTTCATATACTTTTCTAACAGTTGCATCAATACTATTTTCATCAAATATAATATAAACTTGTTTTCCAAGTGCACTAGCTAAATTATACATTGCAATAGTTGCACCAAATGAGTCCGCATCTTGCCATTTATGACCACAACAGAAAACTGTACCAGCACCTTTGATTAAAGCTTCTAATTCTTGATATTTATATCTAAGTTGAACTTTAACTTCTTTTCTAGTAGGGTCTGTTTTAGCACCATAAAATCTTGCAGTTCCATTTACCAATACAACAGCCTGATCTCCACCACGATTTAAAGCAAGTTCAAGTTGATCTTCAGCTAAATCAGATAACTCTTTAATATGTAAGTCTTCACAAGCAATACCAATACTAAGTGTAACATGAACAGCTTTAGTAGTTTTTAAAATTAACTTAATTTCATCAAGAATTCCAAAGTTATCTTCCATCATTTTAACTAATTGCGAATAATTAGTCATTAACATAAACTTAGAATCAGAAAACGCTCTAACATAAGCTTTAAACTTATCAGACCATTTAACAATTGCAGTAGTAATCTTACCTTGACATTCACTCTTATCTTGAACGTCTAAATCAGATAAAGCTTCTTCTAAGTTATCTACATTAATATATCCTATAGCAACAGTTCGATTTGCATATTGATTTTTTAAATCAACAAATGAAGTAATTTCAGTTAAATATATAATTCTAATACTTTGAACATAAATAATTTGATAAATTTTCTTAAATAATTCAATTTCATTTGTTATAACATCGTCTTGATTTTGCTCTTCTTCAATGTCCTTAACAAATTCAAAAATCTTACCATTGGCAATATCCTTTAATTCTTTTTCTTTTTGATTAATCATTAACATTTTTTGAACAATTTGATTGCTCCATTTAACACGATATGCTTTATCAAGAACTAAAACACCAATAGGTAAATCTTTAAATGCAGTCTCACCTGCACCCTTAACTTTATAGGAAATAGTATTCCAAAGTTCTAGTCTATTTTCTAAAGTTTCAATATATAAGTGATTCTTACGATTAGTAAATGATACAATAACCGCAATAATTAAAGAAAATAAAGCACCACAAATAACATAAAAAGAAATATCACCAAAAACATTATTACCTTGTTGAATAATTAATAAACCAAGCGTAACACTTGCAAGTAATATTGCGATACCTAAAAATATAATAGATATATTATTTTTTCTTTTCATAATAATCACCTTCCATAGTAAGTGTATTTATTATACCACATTTCAATTTTTTTTTCAACTTTATAGTATTAATCCATTAAATTAATTAAAAAGAGTAATTTACACAATAAACTCTACCCTTCTTTATTTAACAATTAATTCCTACAAAAAAAACGATTATAGTTTCCTATAATCGTTTTTATTTTAATACCATTGGTTAGCATTATAAACTTTAGCTGTTAAGCCAATTTGTTGATCTGATAGAGTATTTAATGCATCACCATGTATCTGAGCACCACTACGTTCAAAGACAATGTATTGACCAACGTTAGCATATGCAGTAACATCAACCTTACTCGAAGCAATTGCAAGTATCCATGTAACTCCTAAACTAGTAGCAAGATTATTTGCACTTACATTATCAAAAGATGTATTCTTAGCTACAACTTTGTAAGCTCCTTTTTCAGCATCATATTGTAATAACATTTTATATTGATATTGAAGATTATTTTGTTGTGTATATCCTGAACCCGCTTGATAAACAACTGAATTATAATGACATAAATAAGTACTTTCATAAACTGTTGAATTTTGCATACGAGTATGAGCATATTCTTTTATCGAAATTGATCTTACAGGATCTCCACTCCAACCAACTAAAGGTGCTTCATCAGCTATTGGAACATACAATCCACCTTCAAATGTTTGATTCTTAAATTCTTCAATAAATGATTGGTATCCAGAATATGTATTATCAATATCCTCACTACTCATAACTACATATTTATTTAATAAATGTCCATATAATTCTACAATATCAATTTGATATGCTGTAGTTATAGCATGCGTCCAAGTTACACCAGCAGCAGATGCAACATTATTAGCAGTATCAGTTGCGTTATCTAATGCAACAACTTTATAATAATCTGTAGAACCAACTTGACTTAATAAAATCTTATACTGATATTTTAAATTATTATTTGAAACTATAGAACTAGCACATAAATAAAGTACATTTATAGTATCGTTTTCATTACCAGATGCTAAGCCAGAGTTATTATATATTGGAACATAGATTGTAGTTTTAGATTTTTCATATTCAGCTAAGAATTCATTTCTAAATTCTGAAGCAGAATAATCAACCATAAATTTAGAATATTTTACAGGTGCACTAATTTGTGTAGGAGATTTAAAGTTAATTAAGCTTTCAATAAAGTATCTAACAAGTTCACTACCCGCTGTATAATCAGTATCAAAGATATCAGTTGGGTGATAACCAACAATCATTGCATTAAGCATTGCAATAGCATTTAGATAATTACTATCTGTTAATGCATTATTAAGAGTTGCTTGAGCAGTAATTGTATCTCTTACATAAGTTAAGAACCATTGATATTTGTGTAGCATTGTTCTATCTGTCCAAATATCTTTAATATTATTAGCAGAAGTTGAATAGAACTCTTCTACTGTTGTTTCTGAATTTCCACCTTCAGCATTGAAGTCACCAACAAGCATTAATGCAAATTCATGAATTGGAGATTCATAAGTTGGATCTACAACACCACAGTAACATTCACCATCAATAAAGTAATGATGATGTGTAAATTCAACTCTTACTTCACCTGATGCAGGTTTAAATTCATTTGTAACTTCTAATAATCTAGCAGTATATATTTGATACTGTGCAGGGACTACAATATTAAAATTAATTGCATCAACATTTAAAACTTCAATTATCTCAGTAAGGTTAAGATATGCAGTATTCTTACCACGATTAGTGTTTAACGCAACATAATGATTAATATTTAAACCAATACCGTTAATTAATATATAAATACCACCATCAATATCACTAATAAGCATTTCTTTATTAGACGCGTCAGCTACTTGAATTGCTAACATAAATGTTTTACCATCATGTCTAGAATCACCAACTATTTCATGTTCTAATGAATATGTATAAATTTTATTTTCAGAATCTACTGATTTTTCAAATAAATCAACAACATTTCCTTCATATAATACCCCATTAACACCAGATAAAACATCAATATTAGTAAGTCTTATTTCATTTGTAGATGTATTATCAATTCGATATGCGTAATAAGGATAATTACCTTCGGAATCTTTAAAATCAACTTCGTATTCTTGATAAATAGCTGAATTTACATTAATATCAGTTACTTTTTCCCATACATCATGTTCTTTATCATAGCCATATACTGCAACATTACCAAGTCTATAACCTAGTCTTAATGATAATTTTTTAATATTAAAACTCATAACACTAGATTCTACAAGACTTTGTCTATCATCATCATATAAACTAATATAACTAAAGTCTGGTAGTTTTTGTGTATTAGTTAAAATGATATCATAAATAGAATATGTTTTATCATCAGTAAATGTATATGTTCCATTATTTTCTTCTTCAAGCGAAGTATTACGAGTTGGAATAATTTGATATACCTTATATTGTCTAGAAGTTTCATAATCTGTTGAAGGAGAAACGATATCATTTAAATCATTAGGATTTGCAAGTTCTGTTTCAGTTCTTTTTCCTTTTAAGTAATTAATTTCTTGATGTGGTTCAGACTGACCATCAACAAATCCACATTCAACAACATAATTAGCTATCTCATTTTTTACTTTATTTGTGTATCCATTTGGTGGTGTAATAGTGAAATAGAATATTTCAGTTACTGTTTCGTTATTACCAAGAACATCACCAAATGTTCTATTAGTTGCAAGAGCAGGAGTTTCTAGATCTAATAATTTAAACTCTGTTAAATAAACTCTATCATCATTATGAGTTATGTAAGTTCCAATAATCGTTTTTTCAGGAGTACTAGAACCATTCACATAACGATTATAATAACATCTAATTTCAGTTAAATCAGGTAAAACTAAATCTGAATGGTCACTTTGTTTATAAAAGTCTAATACAAATTCAATAGGTAATGTTTCATAATCTTTACCACTTGATAAATTATAAATATATGATTTATTATCACCTTTATTGACATGATTTACAATATATTTAAATGTAATAATACCATCTTCTGGAGCAATATCTTCAGTAATAGATGATGTATGTTCACCAACAATAACATCAGAATTACTAACAGTTGTTTTAATAATTAAATAACCAGTAATATATTCAGGTCTAATATAATATAACGAACTATTATTTTGATAAGTTTCAATTTCAACCTCAGTCATTACTTTATTACCAGATCCATCTTTAGTTACAACATATGCTTCAATTCCTGGTCTTCCAACATATGATGCATCTGTATCAACTCTAAATACATAACCTTGATTTGCATTAATCGGAATTTGAATAGCACGAGTAAAACCATCACCAGTATATTCTTGCATGAAAGCACTATTAAATCCAGTTTTAATATAAGTACCAGATGCTTCAATAATTTCAATTAAATAACTCCAACGTCCATAGAATGTTAAAGATGAGTTTACAACATAACTAGATGCTGCAAGTTCTTCAAAACTAATGCCATATGAGTGAATTGAGTTAGCATCATTTACTAAGTAGAAACCAGTAAATACATAACCAAATAATTCTGCATCACTAATCCAATTTGTAATTTCAGGGTTAATTACACCATCAGTTGTAAAATATTCTTTAAAACTAGTTCCACTAATTATCTTAAATGATTTTGTTAAATCCTCAGCATCTAGTGAATCATTAAATGTTTCACATTGTAATTTAAATGTTATTGTATAAACAATTGGATAATCTATATTAACACTAATATTATTAACACTATTAATTATTAAAGAGTTATCGACTCTAATTACATATCCATATGCATTCGGATTATATGATGTAATAGGAGTATTACTTATGGCTCTTTCTTTTGTAATTTCATATACGTTAATATTCGCATTTTTATTATTTAAATCAATTATCGAATACACTGTACTACCAATTGTAATACTTGCAGATGTAGGAACACCACTATAATTAGATTTAATATATTGTTCAAAATAGAAATCTGTGGTATTACTTGCAACAGTTAAACCTTCAACATCAGATCCACTTACTGAATAAGAAACATTAATTTCTTTTACAGATAAAACATATAGTGTCACAGTATCAGTTCCATAAGTAACTGTTAGTGTGCCATTTTGATTAACATTATTACCTGTATTCAACTCACCATTACTATGAATATCGAAGTATTGATCAGTTGCATTATCTACTGAATAAGTGCATTTTTCAATATATTCTTCTAAAATATATCTGATACCTTGTTGTAAATCGTTAGATTTTGTAAAAATAGGTATAAATTTAGTAACAGAACCAACATATAAATGATATGGTAAACTATTAGTACCTAACATATTTTGATCTTCAAAATAGTTAACTGGAGGAGTATAATCAGCATAAGTTACACCAACAAGTGTTAATTTGTTAGCATGTAAAGTCACTTTAAATGAAGTAGATGCAGTATATTCACTATTACCTGCAACAAAGTAAATAAAGAATGTTACATCATTTTCAAGTTTTTCATTAGGTTTAAATATTAAGTTATACTTATCACTAATAGAATTAGTATGTTTTTCAACAAGTTCAAGTGTAATAGAACCATATTTTTGTTTAAATGTTCCTTCATCAATTATTTCATCACTTGTATTCTTAAATAACATTCTATAATTCGAAGAAAAATGTGTAATATTAAATTCTACATTTAAAGATAACATATCATCATAAACATAAAACTCAAATTCTTTTACATTATCAACAACATCTTTTTCAATATAATTATTTAAAATCTTATCTGAATTATTTTGTATATTTTCTAAATAATGGTCATTTATAGAATCACTATCTAAATCAGTATATTTATGTTCATAAGTGCTTGTTTCGTTTTTATAACTTGCATCAATATCAGTTAAATCACTTGAAATTGAATCTATTGTACCACGATATAACAATACATAATCTAAAATAAACCAACCATTTTTTGCAGCAGTTTCTTTATCATGATGATCAGGTACAATTAAATTTGAACTACCATCTATTCCACCATTTTGATTAATATTAATCCATACATGAGCAAGTGTTATACCATCAGATGATGCAGAAACTTTTGGAGTTGTACCTAATGCATTAGTTATTGTAAACTCATTAGCTTCTCCAATTTTTTCAATATATAGTTTTTGTCCATAACCATATGTTCCATTAAGACCATTATAAGATCTATACGGATTATTTGCATAAGCAGTGACTTCAAATGGCCCACTTGCAAGCGCAACGCCTAAATTGTTATCAGCAGAATTTACATTCTTACTTAAATAATATGAATAAGTATTATTAGTAAAACTACAGTTAAATGCAATACCATAAACATTTGCAGTACCACCATTATTATGATTTGATGTAATAACGGCATTGGAATAACAGTTATTAAGAACAACTCTATTGGAATTTTGATTACTATTTTCTCTAAATCCTAAAATACCAGCAGCATATGCAGAAATAGTTCTATCATTTGAATTAACTAAAGCTTCAATATTCGTATCAATAACAGCAGAATTTTGAATATTAACATACCTATCAGCAGGATCACCTTTCATACCGCCCATTATACCACCAGCAGTAGATTGGAGAGTTTTATTATAATTTATAGTTGTAACAATGTTTGATGCAACTGAACTATCTGTAACATAACAATTATTTACAAGAATTGAAGATTCCCAAGTGGATCCACCTAAAATACCACCTGCAAAAGCGGCAATTCTCTCATTACCTAAAGCGTATACATCAGAGTTAATTAAACGACAATTAGAAACTGTGATTCTTTCATTATTTCCTGTGCCATGAATATATGCAGCACCAATTACACCACCAACGTAAATATCAGGATCGTTATAACCTGTATTAGTACAAGTAGCACTACCACTAACTTCAGTATTTCTGACTTCACAATCGATAACAGATGACACTAAATTAGTTCCACCAGTTCTAATTAAACCAACTAAACCACCACAGAATGCACTATCAGGTGATCTATGACCATTCATTCTAATATAATCTTTATTAGTTGTAGAACCATAGAATTTACAGCTTGTTAAAGTTGAATATTGAATACGTCCTACAATACCACCAATATAATTTTCACCACCATAATTGATATTTACACCAGCAGGTTTTGTATTTTGAATGGATTCTAAATAGGATGTTGTACCAGTTATTGTTAAATAATTTACATCATACCCAGCAAATTCAACATTTGTTAATGAACTATTGTTATCTAATTCGCCAGTAAAACCGCCACAGAATGCACTATTAGTACCTTCATTACTATTATGACCTAAATCCGATAAACTTTCAGCAATAAGAATAGAATTATTTAAATATAAACCAATATTTGAAAAACTACTATTAGTAGCATAACTTATAAATCCACCAGTATGTAAATCACCTATCGCATCAGTACCAATTTCTCTAGTTGTATTAATAGTTGTATTATTAGTATATACATTGATATTTGAGATAACTACTCTATTATTTCCAACACTACCATAAACTAAAGCTGCACAAGCATGCTCTTTATCATTAAACGTTCCATTTGTACTAGCAAGTTTAGCTTGAACCGCTTCAACAGTAAATGTACTTGTAGGACTTGCAATAGCAAAATCACTTCTATTTTCTAAACTTCCTTCTAAATTAATATATCCTTTACCAATTATACCACCAGCAATAGATTTACCATTTGTTACAGCAAAACTTGTGCCATTTTGAACAGTTTCAATAGTATAATTACCTTCATATAAATAATTAGCAACATTAATCTTATTTTCTCCATCTAAATCAACTTCTTGGAAACGGTCTTTAAATGCTTCAAGTGCAATGACATTATTTCCATCTATAAGACCAATTACACCACCAGCATAAAGATTTGTAACATTTGAAGTTTCTATTGACGATGAAGTAAATTCATTTTCATCATTTAAAACTCTAAAATATACTTTCTCAATATTTAATTTACCAGTTTGATTACCATCAACATAACCAATTAAACCACCAACTGCAGCATCACCATTTGTAGTTACTGCTCGAAGACTCTCCCCAGAATCACCCATGATCATAATATCATCAATAGTTTCAGCATGAGTATCTGCTACATATGTACCAAATACATTACCTAAATATAATTTTGAATTTGTATATCGATTTGTAACACTATCATTTTTTAAATCAACTATTTGATTTGTTACAATTAAATCAACTTCTTTAATATATGAATCAACTGCACTACCTGCAATAAGTCCAGCATTAATAATAGAACCCTCTTTATGAGAAACAATTGACCACGAAGAATCTGTTCCATCATATGTAACATCACTAACTGAATCTATACCCGAACCAGATTTTATACTACCAAATAATCCACCAGCATTAATATTACTTGCATAAGTACTAGCAATACCAATACTTGTAGATACAGTTACATTTATTAGTGTACTTCTATCCATTACACCAGCAAGCCCACCAGCATAAATTATAGGTGCATTACTAGTATATTGATTTTTTTGTTGATTTGTAAGATTTGCCTCAATAGGTGAGTTAATACCAATTGAAGTAGTAACATTTAAATGTCTTATTAAAGCTTCGTTTCCTAAATATCTAAATAATCCATATGATGATTCACCAGGTGTCTCAACATTGTTAATTGTTAAGAAAATAGTAGAATTTATATTATTTTTACCACAAACAATTCCTTGGAAAGGTTCTGTTTTAGTTCCTAAACCAGTAAATTTTTCATTAAACACTGTGAAATTATTAGATATTAAAAAATAACCAAAACGTAAATCTTCTTTTAATACAGCTTTTTTAGAATCATTATTATATGATTCAGGATTTTCATAGAACAATGAATAATCACTATCTGTACCATTTCCATCTAGAATATTTTGTAATGCAATTAAATCAACCTCATCAACAATTATAAAACGGTCTGTCATATATTTACCATAATCTTCTTGAGTTGCATTACGTCTATTAACTGTAATACTTAAATCAGACATTGATTCAGTTACTGTGAAATTAATAATATTATTAGTTAAATCAGCAATAGTTGGAACATCACCAGTAGTTAAATTTGAAATAACCCAATTTTCAAATATTCTTGTTTCATTAACTGCTTGAAGTCTTACATTAGTACCAATTTTTGCAGTATAAACATCATAATTATTAGTTGATTCTATAAGTTCAACTCCCTCACCAAAGGCATATATTGATACTGTAGTTACTTTATCAACTCGAATTTCAATTGTATTTTCTCCTGCCGCAACAGTACTAGAAGTTTTATTAAAGTATATAAACATAAAAGCAGTAACTAGTAAAACTAGTGTAACTGCTATAATATTCATAATAAAATATTTTTTATTACCTCTTGTTTTCATGTTACTGCCTCCTTTTTTTAATTATAATTAGCTAAATTATAAACATCATTAGTATGTGCATAACCGCTTAATTCTTCGTTATAAATTATATAACCTGTTTCAACAACAGAACTATTTTCAACTCTAGAAACATAAGCTTCAATTTTCACATCAATTGTTCCAGAACTTGCTGTTTTTAAGAACATTAAATATAAATCAGATCCTTGTGGAACAAACATAATTAGTTCACCACGATGGCCATTAACATCATCGTACAAACTGTTAATTTTTGCAATCGTAGATTTTTCAAAATCAATATATGGATTATTCATATCAGGATTAGGGAATGCTCCGGCATTATTAACTATCCCATTCCCATCTATAGCATCATTTTCAATATCTCCACCAGGAGAAATTGAAGTACCAATATGAATATCTTCTAATTTTTCTTCATCAAGAATATATCCAGACCAAGTAATCGTAATCTTAAATGCATAAGAAGTAAATTGATAGTATGAACTTGCATCTATATCAACTTTTCTAATTGTATTATTTTTATGATATGCAAATAAATCAGCTGTTTGAACATATAACTTATCAAATTCAACATCAAATACATTAACTTCTTTATGAGCGAAAGTAATTAAACGATTTGATACATTCATATTTATTATTAAAACCTCTTTATATGGTTTAGATAACTGTACAACAAGTGAAATTGTATCATTTAGAGGTTCTTCACCACTTTTTGTGACTTTACAAGTAACAGTGTGAACTTTACCAACAGCACCAGTCCCAAGTTTCTCATAAGTGAATGAATATACACCCTCAGACACTACTTCACCACTATTCTTTACAATTTCAACATCATATAAATATGTGTTTCTTGCAACCTTTTGAGGTTTTCCCCAAACATCGAGAACGTGTAATTCATTATTAACATCAGTCGCTAGATAAGCTTCTACATCATTAATTTTATCACCATTTTTATCATAAAATACACTTGGTGTAGAAATTGTATATACAATATCACGTTGTGTAACATTTTCACCAATATAATTTCTTAAATCAAAATCAATATAACCTACATTATTTTCTATTGCAATTGTTTTTCCCTCACCAGTTGACGCAAAATAAAGCGCTGTGTAATGAGCTTTAATTTCATCTTGTTCACGATAAATATATCTCGTTAAAGTTGGTACAAGCCAAGTTTGAGATATATATATTAATAATAATGTAATGATTAATGAACCAAGAATTAAAAGTCGTCTTTTACTTTTATCTCTATTAAACATTGACTTCATCCTTTCTTTAATATTTTTAAGAATTTTTATTCATCGCTTGCAGCATTAATAAATAATTTAACGGATAAAACTGCATTGAAATAATCTTCATGTGTTGTATTAGAAACTTGATCATCTACTATTATAGATAGTTTAAATTCATATTTAACTTTTTGACTAGATATTGGTGGTAAATCTAAATATTTGCCCACAACTAAGTTATTCCAAGCATTATTATCTGGAGTAGTAGTATCTGTTTCATCATAAGGAACTTGACGATAAAGAATTGTACATTCTACATCATAAACTTCACCTTTAATCGGAAGAGAAAGTGTTGCGGAAGTATTAGGGTATAATACACCGTCAACAATGTTTTGGTCTCCAGTAACACTATTAAAATTACTAACATAAAAATAATAAGTTAAACTGTCTCCAGGAGCAACGTTCGTTGTTTCTAATAATTGGTAATTTTTACCATCTTCTTCATATACAGATGGAGTTACTTGAACTACCTCACCATTTCTCTCTAAATTAGATCTTTCATAATTAAAATATAAAACACTACCAACTGTAAAATCTAATTCTTGATTTTCTTCTGAAACGTATTTTGCAAGGACTAATGAGCTTAAACATATTAATCCAACAATTAGTAGATATGCTGTAAACAAAATATATCTTTTTTTAATTTTAAATTTATTATTATCCATTAGCCCTCTCCTTTCTAACAACTTAGTCATTAACTGATTCTAATTGTTTATTTTTTTCTTTTTCTTTAAAATAATTCTCTAAATAATTAAACCCTTCAACAATAAAGAATCCAATAAGTAAAATTGAAATAATACCAAGTGGATTAGTTACAAAATTACGAACATTTCCATAACCATGCCAAACACTAACAACTCTTCCTATAATACAAGATACATCAAAAGGTTCATCATCAGCATTATTAGTTTGCGTATTAACACCACGAGTAGTAATAATATTTCCTTCTATTTTAACAATTTTATGAGTTGTAGGAGTTTTTTCTCCTTCTTTAATGTATGTAACCACCATATCAACTTCATATTCGCTAGCATCTAATTTTTTAACGACAACCAAATCACCTTTTGTAAGTTCAGGATACATACTATAAGATTCAACTTCAAAAAAAGACAATCCAAATACACTAGTATAATCAGTTTTACTGAATAATGAACTAACTAAAAACACTCCTAAAAAAGTAATTATAGTTACTAATAAACCTAAATAAACGTTTCTAATAATTCTAACTATTTTTTCCATTTTCATATTAATCCACTTGTTCAACCTTTAAATAAAATAATATACGACATTCAAGACCTAAACTTACATAACCACTTACAGTTTCATATTGTGATTTAACAGTTAAAAACTCTTGATATGAATTATATTCTAACATTTCAACATAAAGATTAAGACTATCAAGTGTTGAAGGATCACTTATTGTTCTTGCTAATAAACTTGCTTTTTCATCATCAGTTAGTTTACTAGATTTTTTAATAACTTCATCTCCATCAACAATAGTTGTAATCATTACTTCTCCACCTATACTAGATGTATAAATAAAATAATCAAAATAATCATATTCTTTATATGCAATAACATATTTTTCTTCATCAATAGTTAAACAATTATTACCTAGTATAGTATTAATTTCATCATTACTTAAACTATCTTTATTTAATTCAATTAAACCAATTGTACTATTAAATGTAGTCTTATTAACAACACCTTTATAAATAGAACTATCATAGTCGTTAACATCAACAATATGATATGAAACATACTTATCAGGTTCAATAACTTCACCTAAAGCATTATCAACTTTCCACACAACTCTCATACAAATATTACCAGTTGTAGGATCCATATTGTAACTTTCTGATAACACTCCTACCAATACACTAGTTTCATAATAGAACACACCATCTTCAATATTCATTTCAAAATGAAGTGGATTAACATCATCAGCTGTATCAAATACTACATATTCTTCAATACTTGAACCTTTACTATTAAATACACCATCTTCTAAATATGTACTATATAAATCACTAATACTACAGTTATATAAATAAACTTTAAAATTAATTGGATTATTTATCGCATGATGTTCATTATCTTCTAAAAAGTCCCATGTATTATGATTATGATCTACATCAAAATTAGGAGAATATAGACGTAATTTAATATAAGAATCGTCACTTAATGCTGCAGTAGTTTCAGATGTATTTACTATATCTAAACACCATTCGCCAACACTTCCATTTTCTAAGTGAACTGATGGAATACTAGAATCTAAAACATCACCATTTTCATCTTTAAAACTAATCTCCCATTTTGCAACTCTTGCATCATCAGTAGCATTACCAACTGACAAGTATCTCGCATAAAGTCCAGAAGCTAAATAATTAGAAATTGCTAGTAAAACTATCATCACAACAAGTATAGAAAATACAACTGACGATAATTTATCAGCACGTTTTTTCATCTAACATCAACTCCTTTCCTAATTTTTTATTGTTTATTATTGTTTACTTCTTTTTTCAATCTTTCTATTTCTTCTTTAATCGAATCAATATCTTTATTTTCTTCTTTTTTCTCTTTCTTATATGACAAAATAAGTAATATTACAGCCAAAGTTACAATTACAACAAGCCCAATAGGACTTTTAACTATTTTTAATACAAGTCCTAAATGAGGAATAATATCAACAACTTCTCCATTAATGCTTTTAATATTAATAGGTGTATCTTCACCATCATTATTATCCCCAGCAGTAATAACCATTTCACCATCAATAGCTATTATTCTATGAACAACTAACATATTTCCAGTTTGATAAACAACAATATCATTAACCTCATAATCATTAGTTTTTTCTACAACAATCAAATCATTAACACCAATTGTAGGTTCCATACTACCAGTTAAAACAACCGCAATTGTTTTATTAAAAGGCATAACAAGACGATTACCCGAAACGCGTCTTGCGTTAATGGTATAAAAAGTTAACCCAAAAACTAAACTTATAACCAAAAATATCATTATTCTAAATACATATTGAATTATTCTCTTTAGTTTTATTTTCATCTTGTCCACCCAAAAACTTAAATATAATTATTTATTCTTATTCTCAACTATACGATACTTACTAATCTCTTTTTTACGATTATGATATTCACGAATTGAAAGAGTAACAATAATTAGGACGATAATAACATTAAATACAATAAATGGAGTAATATCTAATAAACCATTTTCAAGAGATACTTCACCAATAGGAATACCACCAGTTGCATTTTTATCACCACTTCTAGTTGCAGCTGCAACAATACTAACAGTAAACTTAACATCATTATCTACACTTAAATTACCAAGTAAAGTATCAAGTTCATCATTACTTCCTTCATACACCCATCGCCAATCAAGATTAAAATAAACATAAGATCTCTTAGCGATAGTTAACTCATCATAAAATTCAGTAAGTTCATTAACATTAATCCATCCACCTTCAGTGACACTTTCACCTTTATAATTAGTAAAACGTACTTCAATAGGAGCATTTTCAAACACTTCATCATTAATAGTAAGCTTTGCAGAAACAACAGTTGTAGTATCAACCGCAAACTTACCTAAATTCTTAATTTCAAAACGATAATTTCCCTCCATACCAGGAGCAATTATCTTATTACCATTATTAGACTCAACAACAACATCACCATTTTCAGTAACATCACTAGTTTTAAAAATAGTAACATCACTATTTTCACTCCAAATAACCTTATCATCAGCTACTTCAACAGTATCAAACTCATCTTTAATAACAAACGTATCATCAGTATGAGGAAGCGACACCGCAAGTCTAACAACTAAATACCCCATAGAAAGAAGCAATAATACACATAATGCAACTATTGCCACACTTATTAAACTTAAGCCATTCTTCTTATTATTCATATAATAACTTACTGTGACAATAAATCACAATATCTCCTTTCCATAATATTTTTATTTTAAAACATCAAATCACCATTTGATACTTTAAAATAAAAATATTATTATTAAAATCTTATAGCCTGCCCCCGCCACTAGGGGCAGGCTTAATTAAGATTTAATTTTTGTGGCTAAACCAACATTGAATTCAATTTTGTTTTATTTAATTTTTAAATTAACTTAAAATTAGTCAACTTGAGTAACTGAAGCAGTCCATGCAGCAGCAATAGTTGGAGCAGTAGTTAAATCACCTAAAGCAGTATCTTTAACATCGTTACCAGTAAATGACCATGCCCAAGTTAAAGTAACACTTCTAGCTAAACTTATGTTAGCTGCAACTTCAGCAGCAGCACTATCTACTAAAGTTTCAATAGCAGCCTTGAATGCAGCAGCTGAATCATAGTCAGTACCATTTAAAGTTGTAGTACCATCAGAAATAACTAATGGGCAATAGAATTCTGCATCATCATCTTCATCAATATCATCATCACCGTCAGTATCATTAAGTCTAATTTCCCAACCAGTTAAAGTAATTGTTAAATCAACAGCAACTGAAACTCTAACTTCTGGAGCACCTGAAATAGTAACACTACCTAAAGTACCATTAGTACCAGGAGCTAAAACATTATCACCATTAGCAGAAATAACTTTAGTACCTTCAGCTTCAATTGCATCATCATATTTAGTACCAAATGCTTCATCACCAGTAACAGTAACAGTTACACCCCATTTAGCAACTCTAGCTTCGTCACCAGCTGCACCAGTTGTTACATATTTAGCAAATGTTCCGCTAATAACGCAAGTAGTTAATAAAACTGCAACTAATAAAAGTGCAGATAAACGCATCATAACATTTTTCTTCATAATATTTCTCCTTTTAAAATTTTTATTAAACTCTTTTTTAAATATATATTAAAGTAATTAGTGGCTTTTACTTTAATACCAAAGTTTGGGGAAGAACATATGTTCTTCATAAGCAGTAAATGCTTCTTTAATTTTATTCTGTTTCTTCGTTTGAATCAGTTTGTTCTTCTTTTGCTTGTTTTTCAGCACGTAATGCTTCAAGTTCTGCAAGTAATGCATCTTTATCAGCATCGTTAGCTTTATCGTTAATCTTTCTTCTTACTACATCATAACCAACTAATAATAATAATGGTAATAGTACACAAACGATAAAACCAGGAATTGTTGACATAAATAGTGATACATGTCCTAGTAATGGGATTCTGAATTTATATCTAGATATTACTTTATCCTCAGAAACTGTTTCACATATCACATTTAAAATCGGTTCAGGAATGCTTTCAAAATCTCCATATTTTTCAATATTTTCATTTAATACAACATCACCGACTGTTGTAAATATTAATGTTCCATCTTTTTCTTCAATATTTATTACTCTATGGGTAACTGTAGAAGTTCCATTTCCTTTTGGATCATAGAATGTAATAATATCATCAATTTTTATTTCTTCTGGTTCTACTTTAGTAGTGATAATAATATCTCCACCTTCAATAGTTCCAGCCATTGATCCTGATTGAATAATAAACGGTACATATTTACCAACACTAGGCACTTCATCTTTACTAGTGTAACTATTAATAATCATAATAATGTTAATAATAAGCATTGGTAATAAAATAGCACACAATACTATCCCTACGATTGAAAATATTTTATGTCTTAAATCTTGTTTTGTATTAGTTTGATTGTCCATAAAAACCCTCCTTGTGGTTTATTTTTATATACTTATACTCACTTATTATAACACTTTTTTTAACGTTTGTAAAATGATTATATTATTTTGTTGATTTTTTTTAAATTTTACGATAATTTTAAGATTTTATTTTTTGATTTTTTCCTATTAATAAAGTATTAAACACTCGGTTATTTACTAACCGAGTGTTTAATTAAATTATTAATCTAAGTTATATAAACCATGAATTACTGAAGAAAGTTTAATTTCTTTAGTAACGCCAGTTGTATTATTTTTAACTGTTAATGTATAAGTAACTGTTTCAGTGTAATTAGGAACTTTAGTTACACGTCCATTATCAGATACTAAATCTTTATTTGAAGAAACATTTGTAATTGTATAATTAGACATTGTTTGATATAGAGCAAGTTCTGCTTCTACTAAGTCCATAAATTTATACCAAAGTTCTCCATTACCTTCTAGTAATGTTTGAGGACAATCTTTACCAGAGAATGTATGATGGCCTTGGACACGTGTAATATCAAGATTGTTTTGAACTAATAATCTTGCGACAAGTTGTGCTGTAATGTGATATGTCATCCAAAGGTCAGAACCTAGATTACATGCAGTTTCAATACCAATTGAGTTTAAGTTGCCTCCACGACTTGAGATATAACCATATGAACTATTATAATATGTATTACCCATATAGTATTTACCATTTTCAATCTTCCAAGTAGGTCCATAGAATGTTAATTTATAGTTACCAGGAGCTGCAAGGCTTGTAACTTGTCCATTTACTGAATAAACATATCCAGAACCATTAGGATTTGCAACAACTGCAAATACAGGTTTAGTGTTAGAAGTTGCTTTAACACCTGTATCTAACCATTGGAATTTAGTTCCAGTACCATCACCTGCATGCCATGCAACTAATTCATCTGACATTGAGTGGAAGATTCCATCATTACCTGTAGAATAATGCCAGCTAGTTCCATTCCAGTTTGTTCCATGGAATCCGTTATACATTGCTTGCGCAATAACTTCACCATCTTGATGAGAAAGAGGCATACCAGAATAGTGAACTGTAATAAATTCTACACTAGACATTTTTGATCTATTAGGAGTAACAAAATATTTTTCATTCACTGTATATTCCCAGTTAAAATATAAGTCAGATACTGAACACGCTACACTTGTATCATAATCATATGCAACATTTAAGTCATCTACATAATATACTTCTGCGTTGTGTGCATTTGTTAAAACGCTATATAATGATTTATCTTCATTTGTTAATACTGTAACACCAAGAACTAACTTAACTTTATCATTGCCTTCCATTGAAGCAACTATTTCTACGTAGCCTGAAGATTTACCATAAACTTGTCCATTTTCATCTACAGTTGCAATTGCTGGATCTTTAGAAGTCCATACAATTTTACCATTTGCAGCCATAACTTTTGCATTAATTTGAATATATTCTCCAACACCTACAACAGATGTAGTATCAAAAGTTGCATCAATATAAGGATCAACAAATACTTCTACTTCAAATGAACCACTTAATTCTGGATTAGCAAGCACATCATAAGTAACAGTTACCTTACCTACTTTATGACCATGCATTACTGCATATTTATCAATCGATAAAATAGTCGGATCACTTGATGTAAATACAATTTTCTTATTTGTAGTTTCAGCTGGTAATAACACCCATGTTAATTGATATGAATCAAGTTTACCAAGTTTTTCAACTTTTGTAAGTTCAAATGATTCTGCAGGAGTTGATGCACTCCACATTGCAGTAAGTGTTAAATCGCCAGACATATCAGCAGTAATTTTATCTACTTTATTACCTTTTTCATCATACCATCCAAGGAATGTACGACCATCATCAACAACTAACTCTACTAATTCTTTTGTATCACCTAGATTATATTCTGTAATAAGAGGAATTGGAATTAGTGTAGCATCAATTAATGCTTGATTCATTGAATCCTTCCATGTAGTTGGAGACGCATTAGCTAACCATTGACCAAGTCTTAAAATACCAACATATGAATTCCATGCATTTTGTGCACCATTAGCTGCTGTAACTTGTGCATCAAATACTGTAAACCAAGCATTCCATTCCTTAAAGTTTTCAGAAGCATTACAGAAATATGCATCATCAATTGTATCTTTACCACCTTGTTTATAGAATTGATAACTTCCTTGTGATTGTTTATCTTTCCATTGAGCAATTACTTTTGTTTTAAATGTTTCATAATCATCACTTGGTTTCAACCAATTGTAATATGAAGTAAATACATACTCTCTAACTTCATCAATATTTGCAGGAACCTTTCTTGGAAGTTCACCTTCTTCATAAACATATGTAATTGTAAATGATGTATCTAATTCCCAATTTGCATAAAGAGTCACAGGACCAGTTTGATTTTTATTAATAACGTTAGTATAACTAGTAGAATCTTCAGATAATGTCCAACCTAAGAAATTATATCCTTCACGAACTGGAATAGGCAAGTTAAACACTTTACCTTCTAAATAAACTTCAGGTGCAGGTTCAGTAAACGAACCACCATTGCATACAAAATAAATTGGACTATATACATCCATTTTTTTCCAATTTGCATAATACTTAACATTAGTAGTTTGAGTAGCAGGAATTTCAGTATAATATGTAGTAGAACCAAGTTTTAAAGACCAACCTAAGAATGTATAATTTTCTCTTGTTGGAATAGGAAGTGTAACAACTTCACCTTGAACAAATGATTTAGGTGCATCTTCAGGAAGTGTACCACCATTTAATGTATAAGTAATAGTTAAAGTAACAATTCCTTTTTCCCACTTAGCATAAACTTCTACATCACCAATAGTACCTTTTGCAATACCAGTTACAGCATTACCTTCAGCATCAACCCAGCCTAAGAAATCATAACCTTCTTTAGTAGGATTACCAAGTACAACTTCATCTAAAATTGTATAAGTTGCAGGATTAGCTTCATTATTTACGCCATCATCAAGATTATAAGTAATGTTATAGCTTACAATTTCCCATTTAGCAACTAATGTTACATCACCATTAGTTCCAACAGGAATCTTATTAACTAATTCATCATTTAGATACCAACCTAAGAAATTATAACCAACTTTAGTAGGAGCATTAAGTTCAACTTCATCTTCTGCTGTAAATACACTTGGATTAGTTTCGTTATTTATACCACCATCTAATTGATAGTTAATGTTATAACTTCCGGCTTGCCAAGCAGCAACAAGTTCTAAATCACCAGTTGTACCTTTTGCAATTTTAGTAACTAATTCATCATTTACATACCATCCTAAGAATGCATAACCTTCTTTAGTTGGAGCACTAAGTACAACTTCATCTTCTACCGTATAAGTAGATGGATTTGTTTCATTGTTAACACCACCATCTAGATTATAAGTAATGTTATAATTAACAATTTCCCATTTACCAACTAATTTAATATCACCAGTTGTACCTTCTTTAATTTCAGTTACTTTCACATCATTTAAATACCAACCCAAAAATGTAAACCCTTCTTTTGTTGGATTTATTAAAGTAACAGGTAATTTATTTACTGAATAAGATGTTACATTAGTTTTATCTCCATATGTACCATCATTTTCATAAGTTACACTAAATTCAACTTTTTTAACTGTAATATCAAAAGAATATTCTTTTGATTCTTTTTTTAGCGTAACTTTAGCTTTAATTGTAACAGTACCAGGTTCTAAAGCAGTAATTTTACCATTTAAAACTTCTGCAACCTTATTACTTGAACTAGACCATTCAATAGAAGCATTAACTTGAAGTTCATATTCAAGTGTAACTTCTTCTCCTACATACATAGTTGTAGGAGCATTTTTGAATGTAACATCTTTAAGTTTATTCTTACCACAAGAAGATAAGCCTAAAACTAACACTAACAATAATACTAGCGTAATGTTATATATTTTTTTCATAGATTCCTCTCTTTCTTTCAATAATAATATACTAAAAAAAAGTGTTTTTGTCAAACGCTTTCATATAAAGAAAAAAAGAAAATGTAAACATTTAATTGTTTACACTTTCTAAACTATTTTAATTATTAAAAATTATACTACAGGTAAATTTTCAGGAACAGTTACTGTAGTTTCACCAACTTTACTCATTGTCATTGGCATATTATATGAAATTTCAATTGTCATACCTTCAACTAACATTGACATAAACATTTCAATATCAATTGAGGCAACTTTTCCATCAACAAGTGTAATATTGTATTTTTTAATAGAAGTTTCTTTCATAGTACCTCCCATGCCAACTAATTCTTCACTCATTTGGCTCATAGTTTCAGCTAAAACTTCACTTAAAACTTCTAAATTACCTACATATACACCATCTTGTAGTGTAAACGCATCTTTTACTTCTACATCAAAGATATCAGTAGTATCTGAATATTCTGTAATATCTAAAATTTGCGCCAACATCCATTCACCTTCGTATTGAAGATATTGTTTAACAACATCACCATCAATAATTGCATAACTATTTTGTTTTTCTCCATCCATTGTCATTACAGAATAACTGTGTGTTGGATCGCATTCCATATAAATATTCATAACGATAGATTGCGAATTAGTTACACTACCTTGTTTTGCACTCATTGATATGCTAGACTCAATGTTAGCAGTATAACTTGAAGTAGAAAGTAAATTCATAGACTCTTCAAGTTTAATAATAGGATCAACGTAATTTGGATCTTTTTCGCCACATTCGCAAGTGCCTTCTACAAATTCATGTGTATGAGGTTTATAATCTGGATCAACAGCTTCACATTTTGAACATACACCATCTACATAATTGTGTTCTTTACATTTCTTATCACAAGAAACACAAAATGTAGCAATTAAAACTAAGCATACTAATAGACATGTCTTAATAAATGTTTTTTTCATTTTTTTCTCCTTTTTATTTATATTTATTATTATATAACAAATAGCATTATTTGTCAATTTTTTATATAAAAAAAGATGAAGTTTGAAACTATGAGTTCAATTTCTTCACCAAAATTATATATTGCAGAAACGCATTTAAAACATATTCATAACAATATTAATAGTTTTTATAAAATTTATCTAATTTAATAATATCTAACTTAATTTCTTTTAGTTATATACATAATCTTTTAAAAACTCTTTTACTTTTTCAAGTGGAATAGCATATTCTTGTGAACTATTAGTTGAACCAGCGTAATGAACACCAACAACTTTAAGATCAGAATTCAATATAGGACCACCACTAGAACCATTATTAGAATAAGCACTATGACAAATTACATTAAAAGTTACATTACTTTCTCTTTTAGAAGTATCTGTTAATGTTATTTGTTTATAAGACTGAACATTACCATAAGTAATAGCGTTAGATTGTCCTTTAGGTGCACCTATCGCAATAACATCATCTCGTTGTGAAGGATTATAACTTCCAAATTCTAATTTTTTCACATTAGTAGATGACGGTTTAAAATACAAACACGCTAAATCATATTCTGCTGCAATTGCACTAACTTTTTTGTTTGGATTTTTATACAAATATGCCTTATATTCATTACCTTGATAATCAACAACTGTAAATTTTTGATAATTATATGAATCTTTTAAAACAGCAACATGACAATTTGTTAAAATATAATAATAACCATCTTGGATATGAAAACAAAAACCAGAACCTTGTGAAGTACTACTATATATAGGAATTCCTAAAAAAGTATCTACACTTTCATTATATACTTTAACTACGCCTTTTATTGTATCTGTTGAAATTTGATTTGTTAAAGCAACAGCGTTAATTTTATAATTTGCATATAATTTAAAACTTTCAGTAACCTCTTTAGAGAAATCATATTTGTAATTAAAATAAGGATCTTTATACCAACCATTAAAGATATAATTTTTCTTTGATGGTTCAATAGGTGTAGAAATAGTATTACCTTCTTCTACTTGAATAGTTTCATTTATCCTCCCATTATTATATACAAAAGTTACTTCATATATTTCCTTAGTTTTGTCTTTACAAGAACTAACTAATGTTATACATAAACTAAATAAAATTATAATTACAATATTTTTTAAGTTTGTAAATTGCTTCATTTCATTACTCCATTTCTATATTACAATTATATAATTATTATTAAAAAAAGTCAATATATTAAAAAAAAGTTTTGATAATTAAATCAAAACTTTTATATACATTGTAAAATCCTATAGTTGTGGACCAGCTTTAACTAATGCTTTACCAGCTTCGTTACCAGTGTATTTAACAAAGTTCTTAACGAAACGAGCAGATAAATCTTGAGCTTTAACTTCCCATTCTTTAGCATCAGCATAAGTATCACGAGGATCTAAGATTGCTGGATTAACACCAGGTAATGCTGTTGGAACTTCTAAATTGAAGAATGGAACAACTTTAGTTTCAGCTTTAAGAATTGAACCATCTAAGATAGCATCAATGATACCTCTTGTATCTTTAATAGAGATACGTTTACCTGTACCATTCCAACCCGTATTAACAAGGTATGCTTTAGCACCACTTGCTTCCATCTTCTTAACTAATTCTTCAGCGTATTTAGTTGGATGAAGTTCAAGGAATGCTTGTCCAAAACATGCAGAGAATGTAGGAGTTGGTTCAGTAATTCCACGTTCAGTACCAGCTAATTTTGAAGTAAATCCTGATAAGAAGTAATATTGAGCTTGTTCAGGAGTTAAAATTGAAACTGGAGGAAGTACACCGAATGCATCAGCAGATAAGAAAATAACATTCTTAGCAGCAGGAGCAGCAGAAACAGGACGAACGATTTTTTCAATATGATCAATTGGATATGAAACACGTGTATTTTCAGTTACAGAACCATCTTTAAAATCACATACGCCATTAGCATCAACAGTAACGTTTTCTAATAATGCATTACGTTTAATTGCTCTATAAATGTCTGGTTCAGATTCTTTATCAAGATTAATAACTTTAGCATAGCATCCACCTTCAAAGTTGAATACACCTTTGTCATCCCATCCGTGTTCATCATCACCAATTAATAAACGTTTAGGATCTGTAGAAAGTGTAGTTTTACCAGTACCTGATAAGCCGAAGAATAATGCAGTATTTTCACCATTCATATCTGTATTTGCAGAACAGTGCATTGAAGCCATACCTTTAAGAGGTAAGTAGTAGTTCATCATTGAGAACATACCTTTCTTCATTTCACCACCGTACCAAGTATTTAAAATAACTTGTTCACGAGAAGTAATGTTAAATACTACAGCAGTTTCTGAATTTAAGCCTAATTCTTTGAAGTTTTCAACCTTAGCTTTTGAAGCATTATAGCACACGAAATCAGGTTCAAAGTTTTCTAATTCTTCTTTCGAAGGTTTAATAAACATATTAGTAACAAAGTGAGCTTGCCAAGCAACTTCCATAATAAATCTTATAGCCATTCTTGTGTCTTTATTAGCACCACAGAAGCAGTCTACTACATATAATTTCTTATCAGAAAGTTGTTTAACAGCTAATGTTTTTAATTCATTCCAAGTTTCTTTACTACAAGGATGATTATCATTTTTAAATTCATCACTAGTCCACCAAACAGTGTCTTTAGAATTTTCATCCATTACAATAAATTTGTCTTTAGGCGAACGACCAGTATATACACCTGTCATTACATTTACTGCACCAAGTTCAGTTTCTTGTCCTTTTTCAAAACCTTCTAAACTTGGATCAGTTTCAGCTAAAAATAATTCTTCATAAGAAGGATTATGTACGATTTCTTTTACACCAACAATACCGTATTTAGCTAAATCAATAGTTTTCATAAATTTGTTAACTCCTCTTTTTATAATCTTTTTTAAATAGAATTATGGGTTTAAAAATAAACCAATTTTTTCCTTTTATATTATATCATAAAAAAAAGTATATTTCAAACAATAAATATATTTTTGTTAATATTTTACAATTCATGCAATAAAACTATATAAAAAACAAGAGTTTAATTCATTAAAACAAACAATAGAATTTTCAATGTAAGTATTTAATGTTAGTACATATTTTTCAACATTCATTTTAAAATATAATCTAAGTAAACCCAAGTTTTATTTTAGAGTTACTTATATTTTTTTATTTTGAATCAAACTTTTTCAAAATCATGTGGAAAACTTGTTGTATATCATAAAAAAAGTATATTCCAAACAATTAATATAAAAACCACAAGACTAATTTATATGTCTTGTGATTTTAAATTATTAATTTATAGTATCTTCTTCTATTTTTTTAATTATTTTATCAAGATCAGATTCACTTATTTCTAAAATACTATTAAAGTCTTTATTTGGTTTAGGCATTTTATCTTTAGAAGAAATTGTAAACTCAAAACTAATATTTTCTAGATAATCAACTTCTTCATATGTTGTTACCCATTTTCCTAAATCATAATCATAGTCGTAATCTTCATCTTTAATAACAAATTGACTAGGTTTAAATGTAATTGCTTTACCATCAATTAAAGCATCACCTTTAATTACCATTTTTTCCATTTCATCTACTACAGCTTTAATATTAAATTCTTCTTTCTTTTTATCTAATTCATATGTAAACTCAATTGTTTCATCATCATAACCAGTATAATCAACTAAGTTTGCTTCAAATTTCTTTCTATTATTTTCTTCTATTTTATATGAATAAACTTTTTTATCATCTCTATATAAATCTATATTTTTAGATTCTTTTACACCCTTTGTCCCAAAATCAATTCCTATAGAAGAAGAATAGTTTCCATAATCAACTTCAACATCAAACTTTAATAACTTAGCACTTGCTTTAGGAGTAACTACTTCAAGTGTAATTTCAAAATTTTCTTCTTTTATTTCATCAACTTCAGATAAAAGGTCTTTTAATGAATCTATAATTTCATCATAAATATCAATATTTTCTTTTTCTACAGTTAATAATGAGGTCATATCCTTGAACTTTTCCACATGTGTTTCAACAAACTTTTTAAAGTCTTTATCATCAATTATATACTCAATAAAATCTTTAACAATAGCTGCAATTGAATCTTCATCAAGTTCTAACGTAATAATACGTTTTTTACTATCACTATCTACTAAACAAACCTTTTCGTTATCTGATTCAAATTCACCATGTTTTTTAACAAGTTTTCCTAGTTGCTTTGCATAATCTTTATAAAGTTTCTTTAAATCTTTTTGCAATTCAGGATAATCATTTTCATAATAGTCAAGAAAATCTTCAATCATGTCTTTATATTCATCAGGAACCTCATATTCTGAATTTTTAAAGAAAATACTATTTCTAATTTGTTCACTTAAATTTTTAAATTTAAGTCCATATGCACCATCTAAATAATCTTCATTCTCAATATATATCATATCTTTACTCATATACATATTAGCAGTTGCAGCAAAATTTAGTTCCCCATTTTTAATATTTAAATTTGCATTTTCTATATATAATTTGGAATCATCAAGACCAAAATATACTTTTCCATCAAATGACATATTATTTTCTTTATTAAAACTTACCTCAAATGAGCCTTGATTTAAAACGTCTAAAATATATGTTAACTCTTCACGTTCTAATACTTCTTCTACAGCACTAGAAATTGCATGAGACATAACATATTCTGGTGAATTAACAACAACACCTGTTGTTACACCTCCACCTACACAAGCAAAACCAACAATAGCAGCAATAATAATTTTTTTCATTTTCTACCTCCATTATATCTTAATTACTTGTTGCTAACCTCTTTAATTTCACGAGATTTATACAAATATATTAAAAATTATTTTTCTTTTCATCATGTTTCATTATACATTCCCATAAATAATTAAACTGTGATCCAAGTATTAATACAACAAAAATACCTAAATAATACGCAAGCAATGTTATCCAAAATGATCCAAATATATCTAACATATAAATACTATATTTACCATATGGATTCATACCAAAAAAACTTTTATGAAAGACAAAATTTAATATGACACCAAAAGTAACAATAGAATATATCCAAATTGCCGCTTTTTTAATAGTATTAATTCCTATCTTAACTTGTTTTGTGATAACAAGATAAACTCCAAATACCGCAAAAATTAGATGTCCTAGAGAATCATACATATAATCAAGCGTTGCTTGTTGTTTAAAATTAAACAAATATGCAAAATTTGGATTTACTAGCATTGCGATAAACATTCCAAAAGAAAGTAAAGATGCAGCACACAAATAACACTCTTTAACTTTAGGATGCATACAATAAATTAATAACATTGTTGTAAACATCATCGGACTTATATTATCTAATGTTAGAAAATGTTCTAACCCACCATGATTATAATAATACAAATTCAATAATCCAAAAGTTATTCCATTTAAAATGACAAAAATCAAATTACCTATTTTAATATTAATTCTTTCTCGATTAATAAAAATAACAACTAAACTAAAGAAATATATAACAACAAGGATCAAAACCATGAGCATAATATGCATAGTTAGTCACCTCTATTTAGAACTTTCTTCATCTACTGTATCATCAATTGTTTTATAATTCCATACAATATTAGAATTATCCATACACCATAATTCATCCCAACCATCAGGTTGTTCTTCAATTTCACAATTGATTACTAAATCGATATTGTTTGTAAATACACTATAACCCATTTTTTCAACAGAAATCGGAATAATAATTTCTTTTAAATTAGAACACCCAGAAAAGACCTCATTTCCAAGAGATTTAACACTATTACCAATTATTACATCAGTTAGTTGTGAACAATCCTTAAAAACATTATTACCTATTCTAACAACCGTATCTGGAATAATAATAGATTCAAGACTTGTACAACCTTCAAATGCACTATCATCAATATTTAAAATACCATCTAGTAAAAATACATTTGTTACATTAGTACAATCTTTAAAAGCACCAGTTTCTATTCCTAGCACTTTATATTCACCAAAATAAGCACCAATATATACGTCTCCAACTAAATCTTTATAACAACTTTTAATTGTACAATAATTTGAATTTTCAATAATATTATATTCAATACCTTCTGTTGTTTCATATTCCCAAATAGCTTTAATTACAGCATCTTTAGTTACTCTTTGATATTTTCCTTCCCATTCCAAAAAATAACATCCATCTTTCGTTACTTGCGGTGGAGTTGCAGATTGTCCTTGTGTAACATGTTGTTCTAAACTACCACTAATCAAAACTCCTCCATTAATATCAAAAGTTATAGTATAAACTTTTTTTCCAGCAAAAAATATTAACAAAATAATTGTTACAACCGCAATAAACTCAACTGCTAAAACAATAATAAACTTTAATTTTTTATTCATTATCTTCACCTCTAATAATATTTTATCATATTTATTTTACTTTTACAAGTTATTTTGAAATTTTACGAAAAAAAAGACCTCTTTCAAGGTGAAATGATATACTAAATATATAACAAATGGAATCATCTTTTTATTATTGAAAAGTTATTTAAAATATGTTATAATTTTAAAAAAGAGGTATTTTATGAAAAAATTTTTATTTATAATTTTAGTTATTTTATTAAATTTTTGTTTATTTGGATGTAATCAATCTGAATGTACTTCTAATAATAATGAATGTGAATTTTGTGAAATATGTGAAGAATGTCGAGAATGTGAAAAATGTCCTGAACCAACAAATAAATTAGTTGAAGTTAAATTAGGAATTGATTTAATTGATAAAAATTTATCTATATTTAATGGAAAAAAAGTTGGTTTAATTACAAACCCAACTGGGGTTAATAGTCAATATAAAACAACAATTGATGTTTTAGATGAAAAAGTTAATTTAACTGCATTATTTGCTCCAGAACATGGAATTAGGGGAAATTCTCAAGCCGGTGGTTCAATTGGAAATGAAGTAGATGCTATTACTGGATTAACTGTTTATAGTTTGTTTGGAAATACTAAAAAACCAACTAAATCAATGTTAGAAAACGTTGATGTTTTATGTATTGATATTCAAGATGTTGGTGCTAGATTCTATACATATATTTATACTATGGCTTATGCTATGGAAGCATGTAAAGAATATGGTAAAACATTTGTAGTATTTGATAGACCGAATCCAATTGGTGGAAAAGTAGAAGGAACAATTTTAGAAGAAAATAACAGTTCATTTATCGGATTGTATCCTATTATCACTCGCCACGGTATGACAATGGGTGAATTAGCTAAATTATTTAATACAGAGTTTAATATTAATTGTGACTTAAAAGTTATTGAAATGGAAAACTATATACATGATTTATATCTTGATGAAACAACAGTTCCATGGATAAATCCTTCACCTAATATGCCAACATTAGATACAGCAATGGTTTATACAGGAACAGGAAACTTTGAAGGATTGGATATAAGTGAAGGAAGAGGAACAACAAAACCATTCGAATTCATTGGTGCTCCATATGTTGATCCACATGCATGGGCTAATAAACTTAACTCTTTAGGATTAGAAGGAGTTTACTTTAGACCAATTTATTTTACTCCAACATTTGAAGATTATGCTAATAAATTATGTGGAGGAGTTCAAGTTCATGTAACAGATAGAGATAAATTTAGTGCGACTAAAGTAGGAGTTGCAATGGTTTATACAGTTAAAGAAATGTATCCAAATAATGTTCAATTACAAAGTTATTTAAAATTAGTTACAGGTGTAGATTATATAAACAATATGACTTACACATTAGATCAAATATTTACATTAATGGACAAAGACGCTGAAAATTTTTCAGCAACAAGAGCCAAATATTTAATTTATCAATAATAATTGCATTAAATCTTGTAATTTTATAGCTTTTGTATTATAGTTTCAAAAGAATTAAAGATATAGTTAGATTATACAAAGGAAGAACAAAATGATTTTTTTAAAAAAATCATCTAAGAGCATTCGCTCTTGTTTTATAAGAAGCATTAAATCAAGTTATTAAATGTAATATTTCGTTTATAGCTTGATTTTTTGTCTTATTGGTACTGTTTGACCTATATTCCTCAAGAATGATATTATATCAATTCTATCGGGTTTACCTTTTTTTAAGATATTTAATGCGCCATTAATATCAGCATTAATGATCTTTCCTTCTTTTGTCTTAAAGAGACTTCTTGTTATTCTTTTTCCTAAATAGCTTTTATGATATTTGATTTCTTCATTATCATAAAATGAACATATTGATGTATATGCTTCGTTTATTTCAATATATTTAATATTGTATCTTTTGCACAGTTTTTTTATTTTATTTTTGAATTTAGAAATAGGAAGTTGAATAAAGTTTTGATTTATTCTTTTCTTTTCTTTATTTGGTAAATCTGATTTTATCCCATTTATTTTAAATCCTTTATTATATCCTACTATTATTTCTGATACTTGACTTTCTATAGCTATATTTATTAACTGTCTTGCTGCTTTATTAATGGCATCATTTACTCTTCTATTTCTTTTTTCTGTGATTCTGTGTTCCATTAATGTATATTCTTTTTGATTTGGTTTTTTTGATTGTAAATATGCTTTTTGTTTATTATAAAAATGATTAATTGATTTTAAGTATTTACCATCAATAATAAACGATTCATTATTAGAAAGTACACAAGTTGCTAGATTATTTACTCCTAAGTCTATTGCCATAATTTGATTGGGATTTTTATTTATTTTAATATTTGTATCATCAACATATGTAATATGAATATCATATGATAGTCCTTTAAAAGAAGGAATAATTCTAAATACTCTTATATCTTTATCTTTTATTACTTCAGGTATTTTAAAATAAATATCAAAACTCCTTTTTATGTCTGACTCCTTGATGAATTTATTAATTAGTTCATCTTCAAACATTTTATTAAATGTTTTACTTGTTCTAGTTAAGTTAGACAAAGGAAGTTTAATTACTAGTTTCTTATTAATAATTTTAGGTAGTATTTGTTCTGTGTATAGTTGATAATAATCGTTCTTTTTTAAATATTTTGGCAATTTAGTTATTTTATTTGAAAAATTAGTAAATGCTGTATGAACAGATTTAATAATACAAATTGAAATATATGAATTTAATATTTTATAATTATCATTATCACTCATTATTTTATTTAAATCATAATATTTAATCACTTTTTTAGTTTTAAAGTATTCTTGTCTTAATATATAAAGGGTACTATTATATAAGTTTTTAGATATATGACATAAAAGTCTCAATAATCTTCTTTCTTTTTTTGTTGGAACATATTTATACTTTATTACTTTAAACATATCTTTTCACCCCCTTTCCTTTTATAAATAAAAAGGGGTATCAACAATATAAAAGATTCTATTTCTATATTTAGAAATAGATATATCTCTTATAATGTCAATACCCGCGTAACCTCTAAAGCGCAATTCTCAAGTTACCTGTTTCCCCAGGAGTAGCAAGAATTTTAATATGGTTATTACTTCTTTAGAGTAAATAATAACCTTTAAAACTTAATCTTCTTACAATGTTTATTATACCATATTATATTATAAAAATCAATAGAATTTTAAATATTTATCAAAAATATGAACTTTCCTTATGAATAAAAAAGAGCTTAACATGTATTAATGTTAAGCTCAGACTGTTGACAAACTATGTTTGTGAAAAAAGAAAAATTGAAATATCTGAAAAGGTATTTCAATTTTTTGTTTAAGATATTGAAAAAAGAAAAAACAAGCATATTAAGCTATACTTGCCAATTTA
>SVBG01000004.1 GCA_015059015.1 Erysipelotrichaceae bacterium | reverse complement strand
TTGCTACCTCGTTCGACTTGCATGTATTAGGCATGCCGCCAGCGTTAATCCTGAGCCAGGATCAAACTCTCAATAAATTTTATCCTAACTCCACCTGTTATGTTTAGTTTTCAAAGATCAAATAATTTCAATGCGTTTCTCAGCATCTATAACATTATACTATAAATAGATAAAATAGTCAACTAATTTGATTATAAAATATATATAATGTTTTTTGCTTTTGTGTTTTCTATTACAAACGCTCAAATAGTATATCATTTTTTACTTTTTATGTCTAATATAATGCTCATATTTTTTAAAAATTTTTAAAAGAGTTAGAAATTAAATTTCTAACTCTTTAGATACAGGATATTTAATGGCGTCTTTTTTTATTTTTTTCAAATAATTTGTATCAAAAAAATTATCAACAACTAGCGCTTTAGTTAACATTTTATCATGGACAATTTCTTCTACGCTTGAATAATTATTAATTTTCGAAATTCTAATTCTAGAGTTTTCATTGTCCTTTATTATATAATAAGGCCTTTCACCTTTATTATATTTATCACCATATTTTAATTTTCTTTTTTTCAAAAGAACCACCCTTTCTTATTTTTTATTATAAGTAAATAAATCACTAACAGGTTTGTCGTCAACAATATTTAAAATACCTGCTGCAAGTAAACCAGCAATAGATAGCTGTTTAATCCATGGATATTTTTCTTTTTTATCATCACTTAATTTAACGCTATTTGTAATAACTAATTCTTCAAGTGGTGTTGCATCAAGTCTTTCACAAGCAGGACCCGAAAGCAATCCATGACTACAACATGCATAAACAGTTTTTGCACCTCTTGCTTTAATCGCACTTACAACAATTGAAAGAGTTCCGGCAGTATCTACCATATCATCGATAATAATGCAATTTTTTCCTTCAACTTCACCAATCAAATTCATTACTTCAGCTTGGTTAGGCTTAGGTCTACGTTTATCAACAATCGCAAGTGGAGCATCTAATACTTCTGCAAGTTTTCTAGCACGAGTCGTACCACCGTGATCAGGAGAAACGACAACAATATCATCTAAATTCTTTTGAACAAAATATTCCGCTAAAACCGGTAATGCCAAAAAATTATCAATAGGGATATCAAAGAAGCCTTGAATTTGTGCAGCATGTAAATCTAAACACATCATTCTGTTAGCGCCTGCAACTTGTAATAAATCAGCCATTAATTTTGCTGAAATAGGTTGACGTGGGGCAGCTTTACGATCTTGTCTAGAATAACCGTAGTAAGGCATGATTACATTTATTTCTTTAGCAGACGCTCTTTTTAATGCATCAATCATAACTAATAATTCCATATAATTTTCGTTAACAGGATTGTTTGTGGGTTGTACAACAAATACAGTATAACCTCTTACAGTTTCGTTAATAGAAATATTTACTTCACCATCAGCGAATTTTGAAACAGTACACGCAGATAATTCAACACCAAGATGATCTGCTATTTCTTGAGCTAATTCTCTATTTGAATTTAGCGAGAATAATTTAATTTTTTTACCATGAATTAAAGCCATTTTTTTCTCCTCTTATTTTTTATTTATTATTTCTTTTACTTTATTAACAATATCTTTTGGGGTTAAATGATACGCTTCTAACAAGTCACTATATTTTCCAACTTGTCCAAATTCATCATATACACCTATAGCACCACAAATAACAGGATATTCCGAACATAAAACTTCTGACACAACGGAATATAAACCACCATTTATATTATTATTTTCACATGTAACAACACAATTTGTTTTCTTAACTGATTTTAAAATAGTTTCTCTATCGATTGGTTTAATTGTATTCACACTAATTACTTCTGCTTCTATACCTTCTTCTTTAAGCAATTTAGCAGCTTCTAACGCTTCATACACCATCGTGCCTGTAGCAGCAATAGTTATGTCAGCACCCTCTTTTACAACGTCAGCTTTACCATATTCATATTTATAATTTTCATTAAAAACTGTTGGTCTAACTTTTCTAGGCATTCTTATATATACATTCTTGTCAAGATTGATAAGTTGTCTAATAGCTTGACCTAATTGAATATCATCAACTGCATCATAAATTACCATATCAGGAATGCTTCTCATAATTGTTACATCTTCAAAACTCATATGAGTTCCGCCATTAAGTTCAGCAGAAATACCTGGATCTGTACCAACAATAATAACACGTTGTTTTGCATATGCTATCGATACAGCAATTTGATCAAACACTCTTCTTGTAGCAAAAGGAGCAAAAGTTACCATAATTGGCAAATAATCATAAGCAGATAAACCAGCACATAACCCCGCCATATTTGCTTCAGCAATACCAACTTGAAAACAGCGTTCAGGAAATTCCATAAATAAAGGATATATTCCATCAGGTTTTGACAAATCTGCATCTAGAATAACAATTTTATCATTTTCTTTCATTAAAGTAGAAAGTTCATTACATAATACTTTTCTGAATTCCATTTTGTATTTCCTCCTACTTTAACTCTTCTTTAGCTTTAGCTAAGATTTCAGCACTTACAGGCATACTATGATTATCAATTCCAGCGTTTTCAGAATAACTGAACCCTTTTCCTTTTACAGTATTTAATACAATCATCGAAGGTTTACCTTTATTTTCTTTTGCATTAATAATAGCTTTATCAATTTGCTCAAGATCATTACCATCTATACTTTGTACATAAAAGCCAAAACTTTCCCATTTTTTTGCAGGATCAAGTAAAGATAAAACATCTTCTGTATATCCACATAATTGCAATTTATTATTATCTAGCATAACAATTAAATTGTCAAGTTTTGCAGCAGCAGCAAACATACTAGCTTCCCAAATTTGACCTTCTTGTGATTCACCATCACCAATAATACAATAAATATACGCATTATCTTTATCAAGTTTTGATCCAAGTGCCATACCACAAGCACAAGATAACCCTTGTCCAAGCGATCCAGCAGTCATATCAACACCCGGAGTTTTATTCATATCACAATGACTTGGTAAATTAGTTCCAAATTTATTCAATGTAAGCAATTCTTTTTTAGGGAAATAACCTTTATGAGCTAGTGTAGCATATACGCCAGGACCAGCATGCCCTTTAGAAACAACTAATCTGTCTCTTCCTTTCATTTTAGGATCATTTGGATTAACATTCATATGTTTGTAATATAAAACAGTTAAAGCGTCAACAATAGATAAGCTCCCGCCAATATGTCCTTGGCCTATCGAAGCTATACATTCTATAGTTAACGCTCTGATTTCTTTAGCTATTTTTTGCATGGTCTTCCTCCAAAATATCATCATCTATATATAGTATATCTTTTTTCATTACTTTTAGCAACCAAATTACATAAAATTAAAAACCACTCTTTACAAAGTGGTTCTAATTTGTTTACTCTGCAGCGTTATATTTATCTAGCACTGCTTTCTCTATTGCTGCTCTTGTTTCTGTGTTGATTGGATGTGCTAAATCTCTGAATGTTCCGTCGTTTGCTTCTCTACTAGGCATAGCAACGAATAATCCATCTTTTCCTTCTATAACTCTTAATTCGTGAACTGCAAAAGCATCGTCGATTGTAATGGCACAACAGCTCTTAGTCTTGTTTGTCCGTCAATCTTTCTAATTCTTACATCAGTTATTTTCATAAAAGCTTTTCCTTTCTACCTTGCTTTTATATTTTATCATATGAAAACGTTTTCGTAAAGTAAAACAATAATTTATTTAAAAAACAATAGCTACCATCAAACGATAATAGCTATATATTTTATATTGTATAAGTATCAACTATAAGAAATTTCGGATAAATATTAATTATTTTATTTAACTGCTTATCATCATTAATAAGCACTAACATAGAAGATCCACTTCCACTCATCACAGTATTTCCAATAGTACTTAAAGTATCTTTGATTTCTTTTAACTTAGGATTTAATTCAAAAGAAGGATTTTCCAAATCATTAATCAATAAATTTTCATAATCTTTATTTTTTATATAATTTTCTATCTCATCTTTTTTATTATATATACTATATTTTTTTACTTTAGAAAAAACATCTTTAGTAGAAACAAATATATTAGGATAAACAACAACAATTCTTTCTTTAAAACATACATTTAGTAAAGTTATTTTTTCTCCAATTCCTTCAACTAACGCAACATCATCTATTAAACAATATGGAACATCAGCACCATATTTTAACCCAATCTTTATTTTATCATTTAATGATAAATTTAAACTATGCAAATCATTAATAGCGTTTATAATACACGCAACATCACTGCTTCCACCACCAAGACCTGCACCCATTGGAATATTCTTCTTTATATATATATTATATCTTTTTTCAATATTAAAATTAGAAACCATTTCATTTAATACATTTAAACAAAGATTATTTTCTAATTGATTTAGTTCTTCTTCTGAATAACACACTTTATTCTCTTTTGCTTCAATAATTTCGATTTCATCAGCTAATGAGATTTTTGCGTTAACCATACTTAAATTATGATAATTTTTTTCATTTTTTCCTAAAACATTAAGTCTTACATTTATTTTTGCATAAGCTAAAAATTTCATTTGTTACCTCACAATAATAACTTCATTTTACCTTTAGTTTCAATTCCACCAAAAGCATCCTTACCATTTTCTATATATTTTAACATGTTATTAAAATCAACGGTTTGATTGCACGATGTTGTAGCACACTTAATCGCTATAATAGCAGGATCATAGGTATGAATGTGAATCCTTTTTGGACTAGACGCAAAATTAGCTCCACTTGCAATTAACGCTTCAAAATGAGAACAACATGCTCCAGCAATTATAATAACAGATTCACTACTAAATCTTTTTCTAATACTTCTTACAGCATCTATATATTTTTGTGTGTTTTCATAATTTAATAATTCTTTTTCGTTTTTTCCATTAAAATAATCATGTCCTGTTAAAACTACAATATCAGGAGTTACATCATCTAATAAATTATTAATTACTTTTATTATATCTTTTTCTTTTAAATGAACTCCCCATGCATGAACTTTCATTTCTTTATATAAATTCATACAACTTTCTAAATACTTTTCATCACTATCTATATGCAATACAGTTCCAAATAAAACTTTATGTGAAGGCCTAGTTTTTTTAACAATTGTTTTTTCATATATTTTAGAAAGTATTTTATTTTCATATTCAATCAGTTTATTATCAGCATGTTCTATTTCATCAATATTCGTTGTAACTTGTATTCTATATATATAACCAAATAAAACAACTTGTTCATTATTTAATTGGTTAATTAAAAAAACTATTTTATTAGGATCATTTTTTAAAACAACAAAATCATTAATTTTATACACAAAAAACACCTTCCATATTATTATATGAAAAATTATTTATTTTGTGCTAAATAAAATTCGTTTGAAAGATGTACAATTTGTTCAACGCTTAATGCTTCAGTTCTAATAGTTAATGATATATTATTTTTTGTTAGTATTTCCTCTATCAACTCTTTTTTATATCCAAAACCACTTTTTAAATTGTTAACAAGTGTTTTTCTTCTTTGTGCAAAAACTACACGATTAAATTTTTTAAAGTATTCCTCATTAACTGTAGCATTTATAATTTCTTCTTTATGTTTAATAAGCACTACAGCGCTATCAACATTAGGTTCTGGATAAAAACATGCTTTACCAACTTTAATTGCAAGTTTACACGTTGTATAATACTGCATTAAGACACTTAAACTATTATAATCCTTCGTTGAAGGTTTTCCACAAATACGGTCAGCTACTTCTAATTGCATCATAACTGTCATTTGTTTAATATATTTAGACTCTTCTAATATTTTAATTAAAATTGCAGTAGTTATATAATAAGGTAGATTAGCAACTACTATAACTGGTTTATCACTTAAATATTTTTTAATATCGCTATCAATGTTTGCTTTTAAAAAATCTTGATATTTAATTATTACATTATCATCGTTTTCAAATCTATTTGTAATAACTTTTACCATTTCAGGATCTATTTCATAACACATAACTTTATTAGCACGGCTCTTTAATTCTTGTGTTAAAAAGCCAAGCCCTGGTCCTATTTCAATAACATTGACTTCTTTAGATATATTTGAAACATCACATATTTTATTAATAATATTATTATCCATTAAAAAATTTTGTCCAAATTGTTTTTTTACACTAACATCATATTTTGTTAATATTTGTTTTACTTCATTTATATTCATATTAATACCTCTAGTAATATTGTATCAAATATTTAATTTAAAAAGAAGAAAAAGAATCAATTGTTTAAATAAACTATCGATTCTTTTTTATTTTTAGTATTCTTCTTCGTCGTCTTCTTCGCCTTCGTATTCTTCATAACCAGTGTCTACGCCTTCTTCAGCAGCAAGTTCACCATCTTCTTTTAACATTGTAGAGATATCGTCATCTTCTTCTTGATCATCATCATCATGGCTTTGATCAACACGAACATCAACATCATAATTTTCATCTTTAAGTTCGTTTTTCTCTGCTTCTTCAGCTTCAGACGAATGAATAATAGATTCAGTACCATCTTTATCAAGAACAGATGTAGGTTGACGATCTTTTAAATCCCATCCCATTTCACCACAATATACAAAATATCCTGAAGTTTGGAAATCAAGTAAGAATTGAGGTAATAATTCTTTTGCTTGAGAAGTTTTTAATCCTTTAATTTCCATTGCTTCTTTTGCGATTTGTAGGATTGGTTGAGGTCTATGTTTGGTTAATAGTAATTCAACAGCAATTTCTAATAACGATTTATCTTTTTCTCTAACACCCATTTTTGTGCCTCCCTTATTTTATATTTACAGTGTTTCTATTATACTACAAACTTTGTTTTTTTGCAAGCATTTTATTTTAAAGGTCCGTATTCAATATGAAGTTCATATGTTTCATAATTATTTATATCTTCTAATACATTATATAATATATAGATAGAATCCTTTTCAATAATTAACTTGCTAGTATATATATCTAATTCTAAATTTCCAAAAGAAGCGCTCATTTGAAACTTTGTTTTTTGTTTATTTCTAAATGTCATTACTGAAGTTATTTCACCACTTCTTTGAACAACCACTTCAAATAAATTAATAGTTACTAAATTAATTACTTTTTCTTGATCTACAAATTTTAAAACTCTATCTTGGTAAATTCCATTTGTATTAAAAAATAATTCTAATTCTTTTTTCTCGTTTTCTATTTTATATTTTTTAAAATTAACATTTACTTTCATACTTTTCCTTTTATATCTCTCATATTAATTATATTAACATATATATTATTACCGCAACAAGACCAGGAATTCTTAAAAATCCAACAATTAGAATTGTGAATATATTAATAGGAATATTTACATTAATATAAACTCCTACTAAATTAAATACAAACAAAATTCCAAGACCCAAAAGAATTGATTCAACAATCCATTTTATTGCTTTTAAGAATTTCATACTATCACCATTTAATTGTATGAAATATATTCTTATTATATAACTAATTAATATTTTGTTCTATCAATAGTAAGTGGTGTAATAGATATATACCCATCATAATAAGCTCTTATATCAGATTCAATATCTTTTTCACCTTTTCCATATAAACATTCACCTGTAGCAAAAAGTAGTCCATCAATTAAATCATACTTATGAGAAAACTGATTTCCACCTTGTTTAGTAATTTTATATCCTTCTGCGTTTATCGGCATATTGACGTTTAAAATAGGGCTATTTTTAAGTTTTTCATTACTTTCTATATATTTTATTATATTCGGTATTTGGCTTGCAGAAATAAATTCATTTCTTTCACTTGAAAAAGCAATAGCTTTTGTGTTATGAATACCTGCTTCAAAACAAGCAGCAACAGTTCCAGAATATAATATATCTATCCCCATATTAAGACCATTATTAATTCCAGATATTACATAGTCAGGATTAAGCTTCAAATAAACAATTCCAACACTTATACAATCAGCAGGACTCCCGGTTAAAGAATATGTTAAAACATTTTTAAATATTGATTCTTCTTTAACTAACTTAAGTCCATCTTTTAATGTAATTGAATGAGATACAGCAGACGAATTATATTTAGGAGCAATTACAATAATATCTTTTGTAAATTTATAAATTTCTTCAACAAGAATTCTTATTCCATCAGCATCAAAACCATCATCATTTGTAATAAGAATTTTTTTATTATAAAGCATCAGGATGCTCCTCTTTATATTGTTTTACTAATAAATCAAGTTCTTCTAAAATTGAGTTCATTTCTTTTTTAGAATAAATTGTTGCGCCACAAGCTTGTAGGTGTCCACCACCACGATATCGTGATGCTACACCGTTAATTATTACACCTCTTGAACGAAGACGCACTCTTATTTCTTTAGATGGATCTAGTTCGCCTTTTGCTAAGTGCTCAGGTTTTTCGTATCCTTGATCAACAAACGCAACCCACACAGGATGTCCTTTAATTGTACTAATTGAATTAACAAGGTTTGCAGCTTCATCTTTAGTTACACCAAATTTTTCAATTATCTTTTTAGAAAAATATATATATGCTACACCATTAGGAGTTGTTTTAAAATTATTTAAAACGTAACCTTGAAGTTTAAGAGTTGCAACATCATCAATATATAACTTATTATATAAAGTATCTACATCTACACCTAAATCAAGTAAATAACCTGCATTGTTTAAAACTTCGCTAGTTAAGCCACGATATCTAAAGCGACCAGTATCTGTAACAATTCCAAAGTATAAAGCATAGCCTGCTTTTTCACACATTTTAACTTCATTCCCCCATGCTTTAATCATTCTAACAATAATAGAACTACACGCAGGGCTTGTTTCATCTACATACCATAAATCACCGAATTCAGGACTATCATCATGATGATCTATCTTTATAATATATTTTCCTGTTTGCCATCTACCATCACAAATTCTACTTTCATTTGCTGTATCAACAACAATTACTAAAGCATCTTTATAATATTCATCAGAAATAATATCTACTTCACCTAATTCTTTTAAATATTCAGGAAGTTCATCTCCAACTGCATATACTTCTTTTTCAGGAAATGAATTTTTAAGTAAATATTTTAGTCCCATTTGACATCCCATACAATCTCCATCAGGTCTAATATGACGATGAATAATTATACGATTATATTCTTTTATTTTATTTAAAATTTTTATAAACATTCTTCACCTCTTGCAACACGTTCTAAATCATTAATAATTTCTTTAACAGTATCAAAACTATAAACAGTTGTACCACTTGCTTGAAGGTGACCACCTCCACCATATTTAGTAGCAACAACATTTATGTTTTTACCATTTGATCTAAACTCACAATATATATCTCCAGACTCATCTTCAGAAAAATTTGCCCAAATACATATTTCTTCAATACCAGCCATAATATTAACCATACCACGAGATACATCATAAATAGGTACATTATATTCTTTTATTTCTTCTTTAGTATTAATTAAATATGCAACACCAGATTCAAGCACAACAAACTTATCAATTAGTTTTGCTTTAAGTTTTACATTAGCAAGTTTATCAACATAAATTTTATTATAAATATATTCAGTATCAATTTTATACTTCATAAGTTCACTTGCTATTTTATATGTTTCAGAATTAGTTGATGAATATCTAAATCTTCCACTATCAGTAACCATTCCAGTAAATAAAGCACTTGCAGCTTTATCGTTTAATTTAAATCTTTTTTCAATTAAGAATTTTGCAACAACGCCTGCACATGATTCACGTGATGTATCAACATATGCTAAATCACCATATTCACCCTGTGGATAATGATGATCTATCTTAATTAAGAAAGCACCTGTATTATATCTTTCATCACTAATTAATCGATCAGTACCAGTATCTAAAACAATTACTAATGCATCTTTATATAACTCATTCTCAATTTCATCCATATCACCTATCCAAGAATAGCGTTCAGATATATCTCCTACTGCTTTTACACACTTAGTAGGAAAAGTTGCCAAAATTGCTTCTTTTAAACCTATTTGTGATCCTAGAGCATCTCCATCAGGTTTAGTATGTCTATGAATAATTATTGTATTATACTCTTTTATTTTATGATAAATTTTTGTTAACATTTTATTTCACCACCTATTATTTATTATAACATATATATCTTACTTTTTCATTAAAAAAGAAAAATAACCTAAAATCAGGTTATTTTTTTAAAAATAAGAACTATCTACATAAATATTAAGGCCTTCATAGATATATAATACTTCTCTCCACTCAACATAACGATAATATTTTCCGTCTATATATTCTTCTTTTTCACCATAATTTAAATGTAATGTATGAGTTTGACCCTTTTTTAAAATGTTGGTTTTTCTTTTTATCACATTAGTAATATTACCATTAACATCATAATAAACATAACAAATTGTATATTTACTTTTTATAGAATCATCATATGCTCCAACAACAACATTTAATGGAACTTTATAATAATATTCATTATCTCCATCACTGTTAACAAAAGAAAAACCATATGTACCTAATTTATTATATTCTAATAAATATGCATTATCTGATAGTTCATATTTATTTTTACAACTTGTTAAACTAAACATTACAGCAAATAAAACTAATAATAAATATATTTTTTTCATACATTCACCTACTTCTAATGTTCATTATACATCATAAGATTAATAATTACAAGAAAAAGAGTACCACAAAATGTGATACTCTCAAATTTATTATTTTGCTTCAATAGAAGCTACACGTACTTGACCGCCAGTTAACGAATCAATAACGAATGAATTTGCAGCAGCAGATAAAGTAATTGTAACAACTGAACCATTAACTGAAACAGTAGCACCTTCTACATTAATTGATGATTGTAAAGCAGAAGCATATGATGTACTACCACAAGTAAATACTAAAGTAGTAAATGCTTTTTCACTTTCAACTTTTAATGTTGAACTCTTATAGAATCTTGCAGGATTAGAGTAATCACCAACGTTACTAGTAGAAGCACCTTTATCGTTAGTTACAGTAATACCGTTTTCAACCCATACTTGTTGAGAAGTAGTATATACAGTTCTTTTTGAAGTATTATCAAAATTAATAATAACAGCATCTGCAGCAGGATCATAAGATGAATCATGTCCAGTTACTTCGCAAGTTGCACCTTTAGCAATTTGTTTTGCACCATTGTAAGAACCCATAACACCAGTAATAGTAACGATGTCACCTTTAACTACTTTATAAGCACATGCATAAACATATAATTCACCAGTTGCATCTTTAATAGTGAAGTTCATATTTCCATATTTTTCGTTCCAACCTTCAACAACAACAACTGTACCTTTCACAATAACTGCAGTGCCATCAGCAAGTTCTAAAGCTTCTGCAAGAGTACATTCGCCTGTACTTGGTTTTACATAGTTAGGATCTTCAGCACCACATTCACATTTACCATCAACATATTCATGTTCATGAGGAGTTACTTCACCAGCAACACCACCATATAAATGACCAACGAATGATGAAGCAGCTTTATCAATTGAAGAAGGGCTAATTGTGTCATATGTTCCATATGTACCAATGTAATATTCAGTTTCATTAACAAATGTAGTAAATGTTTCTAATTCTGCATTATAATTCCATACACTTGAAGCAGCTGCTTCAAATTTAATATTAATATGAGTACCACTTGCAACAACATTAATATATAAAACAGTTCCATCAACTTGTACAAGTTTTAAGTTATATCCACCTTCTACAGCAACTACATATACACTAGCAGCTGCAGCTAAATCTTCAGTACTTTCACCATAGTAAGTATTTTTATAGTTACCAGTTAAATATAATGTTTTACTTGTATTACCTTGAACAAGACCAAACTTATAAGCAACATTTTCTTTAAATTCAGTAACAACACCAAATGTAGGATTTTCTGGTTTTACATAGTTAGGATCTTCAGCACCACATTCACATTTACCATCTACATATTCATGTTCATGAGGAGTTTCACTTCCGCCATTTACATCATATAAATGACCAACGAATGATGAAGCAGCTTTATCAATTGAAGAAGGACTAATTGTGTCATATGTTCCATATGTACCAATGTAATATTCAATTTCATCAACAACTGCAGTAAATGTTTCTAATTCTTCATTATAATTCCATACAGTAGAAGCAGCAGCTTCAAATTTAATATTAATATGAGTTCCGCTTGCAACAACATTAATATATAATACAGTTCCATCAACTTGAACAAGTTTTAAGTTATAACCACCATCAACAGCAACTACATATACATCAGCAGCAGCGTTTACATCTTCAGTACTTTCACCATAGTAAGTATTTTTATAATTACCAGTTAAATATAATGTTTTGTTTGTATTACCTTGAACTACTTCGAATTTATAAGCATAATCTGTTTTGAATGGACCTTCAACAATGATTGGTTCTTCTACAAAACTATCAATATAACATCCAGAATTAAACTCTAATGTAGTACCAGCATAGTTAACTAATTGACCAACAATAACAACAACGTCACCAACTTTAATTTGATCTTCAGCAGTGAATTTTTCGTTATTTAAATATTTAGCACGGAATACAATAATATCTTTAACACCATCTGTAATAACAAATGTAGCATTACCATAACTTACACTTAAATCAGTAATTTCTTTAATTGTACCAACAGCATACACTTGTTCTGTTGGAGTATCAGCAGCAAGTTCACCAGCAACTAAAACAGCATCACTTACTGTATATGGATCTTCTTTAGTACCAGCATGTTTTGGAGTTTCCTTAACAATCTTCTTAATTGTAACTGTTAATTCTTTAGAAGCAGTTGCTTCACCAACAGTAACAGTAACTTTTAATACAACAACTTGATCTTCTTCAGTACGTGTTACTTTTGCAACACCTTCAACAATTTCAATACCTGTACCAGAAACAACTTCCCAAGTACCAGCATCACTTAAATCAAAGTCTGCATCATAAGTATCTTTTAAAGTAATTTGAGTTAATGCAACGTTAGCTTTAGTTTCATCATCAACTACTGGAGCTTCAACTTTTTCAACTTCACCATTCCATAATAAGTGGTTTTTAACAATTCTTGAGTCACGATCATAACCACAACCAGCAACTTGAACATATTCACCAACTAAAGCTTCTAATTGAGTTTTCATTTCAGCAGTATATGATTTGTAATAAATCCATGCAACTTCACCTGTATAAGCATCAGTAATAAAGAATTCATCTTTAGTAGTTGAGTTATATTCATAACCTAAGTAACCTTCAACTTTATATAAGTCACCACCTAAATGACCAATAACATCATCACCAAGACCTTTATTTTGATCTTCCCATTCTTGAGGAGTAACTACTTTATATTCAGGTAAAGTAACTTTACCATTTGATTTAGAAACAGATACATTTGAACCAACTTGTAAGCTTCCATAGTATGAGTAAACACCACCAATAACTTCTACATAGTCACCAATTTCAACTTTTGTATTATCACCATAAACATAAATACCATCAGTACCATCATGTAACATGAAACCTTTAGTAGCGCCTTCAGCAGTTAATTTTGCAGTAACAACACCACTTAATAATACATTATAAGTAACATTACTATTAGTAACTAATGCTTTGTCAACACCTTGTTCAACATAAATGTAATTCCAAGCACGTGCTTTTACATCTTCAATAGTACCTACATCAGTACCTTCAGGTTTAGCTAATACTGTAAATGTAAATTGTTTTGAAATAGGATCAGTTGTAGCAGATTGAGTACCATTATCTTCCCATTTATATTCAGCAACAACTGTTGCAGTAATAATTACAGTAGCATATAAATCTTCACCATCAAGAACATTTCTTTCATCATCTGATTCAGGACGATTAACTTTACCTGTATTAGAGATAATGTCTTCTTCAGAACTTGTCCATGAAATTGAAACACCTGGATAATTTTTATTTTGAGTAGCAAAGAATAACGAACCAGTTATTTTGACTCTGTCTTCATCATCCCAAATTAATTTACCTAATACTTCTTGAGCATCAGCTTCAGCTTTTTGTTTTGCAGCAACTTCTGGAGATTCTGTTACTCCATCACAAGCAACTAAACAAACAAATGCAAGAATCAAGCAAATCAAACCAGCAAGTAAATTGCGTTTTTTAGACATACTTTTTTTATTCCTCCTTGTATGTTTTTATTCTAAAACTATATCGTCAAACGATGTTAACATCATTTGAATATAACCATTATTATTGTCATCTATATTGCTATCATAATAAGATACAACAGCAGTTATAGATTTAATTGTTTTTCCCATAAAATATTCATAACTTGTAATTCTATTTTTATCTGGTCCAACTAAATTAATATTAGCACCAACACGAACATCTAGTCTTACAGTATGACCTTCATTGTTAACATATGTTGTTTTAACAGTAAATGCGTTACCGTCATTATCGTCATAACCACCTGTAACTGTTAAATCTGTAATATTAACTAAACTACCAATTAATATTGGGTTATTAACGTTAATAACAGAATTATCTGTAATATAATCAATGTTAATAACAGAAGAAGGATCACTTGGAGCAAAAGATCTTACTTTTACTGTAATATCAGTAAGTTGTAAAGTTCCAAAGTAATAACCAATTTTACCTTCGATAACAACAGAGTTACCTAATTTAAGTTCAGCTTTTGGAGTATAACCACCATACACATAAACTCCATAATATGTATTATCTTCGTCGTTATATTGTTGAATATAAGCAGATGTAGTACCATCACGTCTTGCAACAACACCAGAAATAATTACTTTTTTACCTTTGTCTTTACCTTCAACACCAGCTTCAATAGTACCATATTGTTCTTTAATTTCTTTTAAAGACATAGCAGAAGCTTCTTTTGAATAGTCATAATCAGGGTCATTATTATAACCATAAATACGACATCTTGCAATAGTAACATCATAAACAGCTTTAGTAAATATATCTGCATATACAGTATCACTTGCTTTAGCTTTACCTAATGCAACTTCTACTAATTCTAAGTTAAGTAATCTTGAATCACCAGATTCATCAATTAGCCATACCCAAGATAAGTATCTTTCACCAGTTGAATCGAATCTTTCTTCTAAATCTTCGCATTGTAATACAATTTTGTAAGCATTACGTAACGCTTCTTTTGTATATTTACTAGCTGCAAACCCCCAAGGTTCAACTTTATAAGTTGATTCAGGAGTATTTACACCTGAAAAACGAACAGTAACTTTTTCACCATTTTTTGTTTTAAAATGAGCTGTATCACCATCAACAAATTGACTAACAGTAACTTCACCAATGCCATCTTTAACAAAATCTTTTCCTTCCCATGATGCACTTAATTTAAGTGCATCAGTTTCAGGAGTAACATAATTATATGTATCCGCAAACGGATCATAATTAGGATCTTCTTCACCACATTCACATTTACCATTAACATAACTATGTGTGTGTGATTGATTTGGATCACAACCTGCTAGAATAAAAACTAACAAGAACAATAAGAAATATTTTACTATATTCTTAAACATAATTTTTAACCTTTTAAAAAATTTTAATATTAACTATTTTCTAATGCATCTAAAGCTTCTTTAATAGCTTTATCAACATCATATTCTTTTTGGTTATATAAAATAGCTTTAATAACGAATTCACCTTCAGAACGAGCAAGAGCAGAACCAGGGAATGCAACAGAAGTATAATAATAATCAGCTTGAGCAAGACCTACAACACATACTTCTTTAACTGCATCGTATTCTTTAACAGGTTGACCATTTTCATCTAATTGAGGATTACCATTTTCGTCATAAATAATTTGGCTAATATATTGTTGATATTCTTTAGAAGCAGCAACGTCTTTACGAATTGGGAAATAAGCAGTTTCTAATGTCCATTTTAATGCAGATTCATAATTAGTTAAATATTTCATAAATAACCAACCGAATAATTCTTCTTGTTTATCACCACATTCAAATAATGTAACATTTGTACCTTGTTGAATAACTTGTTTTTCATCTTCAGAAGCACCAGCCATTTGAGGATATGGAGCAACACCAGTAACGAATGAACCATCAGTAACAACGTTATAAGTAGCACCAGCAGATGAACCTAAAGTCATAGGAAGTTGAACAGCTTTAAATGCATCTGAACAATAGTTAGTACCAAGATAAGTTGCAGTAACTGTATTACCATTGTTAAATTCTTCAACTAACCAATTTAATGCAGCTTTTGCTTGAGGATTATCAAATCTGTATTCACCAACACCATTTTTATTAAAGCCTGTATATTCACCACCCCATTGTTGAATTAATGTGATGAAGAAGTTAGCTTCAGAGTCGATACCAATACCACCAACTTTTTTACCAGCATCTTTAGCATTTTGATATTCAGTAGTAGTTTTCCATGCATTACAAATTTCAATTACATCATCCCAAGTTTCAGGAACTTCCCAATCATATTTATCAAATAAATCTTTATTATAGAATAATACTTCAGTAGATTTATTAAATGGAATAGAATAGATTGTTCCTTCTGCATCATAAATACTACCTTCAGCCCAGAATCTATCAATGAAACCATATGAATCAGAAGCACTACCTTCTAAACCATATTTATCATGTTCAATATATTTATCTAATGAGCTAACAGCACGACCTTGTAAATATAAAGATACATGGTCTGGATAAGCTTGAGCAATAGTTGGTTGTTCACCAACTGATAAACTTGAAGCAATTGTTTGTCTTAAAGTGTCATAGTCACCTTGACTTGTTTGTTCAACAGTAACTCTAACACCATATTGATTATACATATCTTCTTGGAAATTTTCAATAATAGCTTGAATAACCGCTTGGTTAGCAGCGCCCATTGCGTGATAGAAAGTAACAACTGTTTCTTTAGATTTATCAATTTGATTTGGTTCTAAAATATCACCAGAATTATTAGTTTTACCTCCACAAGAAGCAACGCTTACTAAAGCGATTAACATGATTAATAAAGTTAAAAACTTTTTCATTTTTTTCTCCTTTTAATTTTTTTGGTTTTTTTATTTTCGCTAAACAAAGAATTTTATTTCTTTTTTAGTTTTAGCCTTTAATACCACTACGACTTACACCTCTCATAATGTATTTACGTAAGAAGATAAATACAACAAGAAGTGGCGCAGTAACGATAGCAGAACCTGCCATTTGAAGACCTTGAATAGTACGACCATCTACATCAGATGATTTAAATGCTTGACGTAAACCATATGTGATTAAGTACTTATTCGGATCTTGTGTAACCATCATAGGCCACATATATGAGTTCCATGAACCCATCATTTTAAGAATTGTAATAGTAATAAGTGTTGGCATAGCAATTGGAACCATAACTTTTAATAGATATTTAAAATCACTTGTACCATCAACTTTTGCAGCGTAATACAATTCATTTGGAATTTGTTTAAAATTTTGTCTTAATAAGTAAATATAATAAACACTAATAACAAACGGAACAATTAACGCCCAATATGTATTAGCTCCTTTTAAGTAACCTACTACAGTGATATAGTTTGAAATAGTCATCATTTCGCCTGGAATCATCATTGTAGTTAAGAAAATATTAAACACTAATTCTCTACCTTTAAATTGAATTCTTGAAAAAGCAAACGCAGCTAATACTGTAGTTACAAGAGTTCCAAGTGTAGACCATACACCAACCCAAACAGTATTAAAGAATAATCTTCCCGCATTAAGCCTTGCAATAGCTTTTGGATAATTAGATAATGCAAGCGTATGTGGATAGAATGTTGGAATAGCAAGTTCAATTTCAGCCTCTGTCTTAAGTGATGTTGAAATCATCCAATAGAACGGAATCAACATAAAGATTGCTAAAATACCAAGGAATGTATAACACATAACATACTTAAAGATTTTCATAACGCGTTCACGACGCATTGTTTCTTCAGCAGAATCTCCGATATATGCTGTCTTTTTAGATGGTACATGATTAAATAAACGTTCGTCAACGCTTTCGTTTGATTTAACTTTAAAATTGAAATATATAACACCTATAACAACAGCGATTATTGTAAGTATAAACATTGTCATATTCGTTCACCTCTAGAAATGTACTTTCTTCTTTTCAATTATTTTATTAATTCCAGTGAAGAATAAAATAATAAAGAACAACACAACCGCACCTGCAGCAGCATATCCGGTAGTAGCAGCACCACTTCTATTTCCTTTTAAGTATTCATAAATATACCAAACAACTGTTCCCATATTATTATGGCTACCAACTGATTCAGCACGATCTCCAAAGATAGCAACAACTGATGTATATTCTTTAAACGCACCAATAAACGATGTAATTAGCAAGTAGAATATTTGTGGTGATAGAAGCGGAACAGTAATTTTAGTAAATGTTCTAAATTTAGTAGTTCCATCAATTTGTGCAGCTTGATAATATTGTCTATCAACACTTTGTAGCGAGCTAAGTAAAATAATAACTTTAAAAGGAAGCGAATTCCATACGATATAAGTAACTAACACAATTAACGATGTAAAGAATTGACTATCAAACAATATTGAAGCATCAGGATTTCCACCTAGCCAATTTACACTACTTTGTCCCATTAAATTTAAGAATGTATTCATTAAACCTTGTTCTGATTCAAACATGACACTAAATACCATACCAATCGCAATTGTATTTGTTACATACGGTAAAAAGAAAATAGTTTGTAAGAATTTTTGTAAAGGCTTAATTGAGTTTAATGCAACAGCAATAACCAACGAAAGCATAATAGAAATTGGAACAGACACAAAAACAATAATAATTGTGTTAATTAAACATTGTACAAACGGATTTCCTTCTGAGAAAATTTTAGCATAATTCGCAAACCCCCAACCTTCAGGGTTATAAGGAGCAAAAAAGCCAAATCTAGTTAACGCATAATTGTATCCATAGTTAAACGATATTACAAACGTTTGTATAACTGGATAGAATGTAAATACTAACAGCAAAATAATCGCTGGTGATAAATATAACATTCCTCTCCAGAAATTTTTTGTCTTATTTCCTTCAACCATAATTATTGTAACCTCTCTTCAGTTACTTTATGGAATACAAAACATTTACGAGGTTTAACTAATACTTTAACATCTGTGTTTTCTTGAAGTTCAACATCTGATTCAATAATAAATCTAAACGTATCTTTTTCAGAGAAAGGATTTACAGCAATAACTGACATGTCACGACCGATACGTTCAATTTGTTTAACATGAATATTCATAGTACCTTCTTCTGAAACTTCAAAACCTTCTGGACGAATACCGATAGTAACTTCTTGGTCAGAAAGATTTGTATCGCCAACGCGATCTTCACCAATAAATAATCCGCCATCATGAACATAACCAGAGAATACATTAATAGGTGGAGTACCTAAGAATTTAGCAACAAATAAGTTTTTAGGATTATCATAAACTTTTTGTGGTGCATCTGTTTGTTGTTCAAGACCAAATTTCATAACAACAATTTCATCTGAAATACTCATAGCTTCTTCTTGGTCATGAGTAACGAAGATTGTTGTTATACCTGTTTCACGTTGAATTCTTCTAATTTCTTCACGTGTTTGTAAACGAAGTCTTGCATCTAAATTTGATAAAGGTTCATCAAGTAATAATACTTTTGGTTCTTTAACTAATGCTCTTGCAATAGCAACACGTTGTTGTTGACCACCTGATAATTGTTTTGGTTTTCTATCAAGTAATTCTTCGATACCAACTAGTCTTGCATATTTAATAGTTCTTGCTGCAATGACATCTTTTTCTAATTTCATATTTTGAAGTGGAAACATAATGTTTTGTCTTACAGTCATATGAGGGTATAGCGCATAGTTTTGGAACACTAAACCAATACCTCTTCTTTCAGGCGGTAAAGCAGTAACATCTTCGTCTCCAAAGAAAATTTGTCCTGATGAAGGTTCATGTAAACCAGCAATCATATAAAGTGTTGTAGATTTACCGCACCCAGAAGGACCAAGTAAGCCAATAAGTTTACCAGAAGGGATATCAATATTAAGATTATCCACTGCACGCACTTCTGAATTCTTATCAGCAAATATTTTTGTTAAATTCACTAAGCGAATGTCCATAATAATTTTCCTCCTACTTATTAAAGTTTGCTAAAAAAATAGCTCCATTCACGTATCTTATTTTACCACATTTTGTTCTTTTTAGCAAACAAGTTAGTAAATAATATTTAATTTTGGAGAAAAAAATATTTTTTTGTTTTTTTATTAAATGCAAAAAAAGTATAAAAAAAAGAGTTTTACTTCAAATAATCAGCGTAAAACTCTTTTTTTGCTTGCTAATTTTTTCCTATTAATTAAATATAGCAGAAGCAAATATAACAATAAAAATCACTAACAATATAATTCCAAAAATCTTAAAAGACTTTTTAAGTAGTGTAAGTATTCCTATTGCAACCAGTCCTAAAACAACTAGTGCTATAAAGCCTTTAATAATACCAGGTAATGGAATGATCCAATCCGATATTAAATTAAAGAACGCATTTCCAATTTCAGAAATTTTATTAATCACATTCATATTTGCTCCTATTTTTTATTACTTACTCTATTACTTAAAGCTCTTTTTAAAGTTAATTCATCAATAAATTCAATATCTCCTCCGGCTGGAAGTCCATACCCCAAACGAGATATAATAATATTTTTATTTTCAAAAATTTTCTCTAAATACAAAGCTGTTGTTTCACCAGAAGGTGTAAAACTTGTCGCGATAATTAGCTCATTAACGGAATTATCTAATCTTTTTTCTAACAAATCAATTGTTAAATTATCAGGACCTACTCCATCCATCGGCGAAATTAAACCGTTAAGAGAATGATATAAACCATTATATTCTCCCATATTTTCAACCGCAATTATATCTTTAGTGTCTTTTAAAACCATTATTTTTGACTTATCTCTTAATTTAGATGAACAAATTTCACAAGGGTTTTGTAAACTTAACATTCCACAAATTGGACAATTATGAACACTGTTTTTAGTTTCAATTAATACTTTTGCAAATTCTTCAACTTGTTCAACACTCATCTTTTCAATAACATAATAAGCGTATCTTTTAGCTGTCTTTTTTCCAACACCAGGAAGATTTTCAAAAGATGCAGCTAAAAAATCTAAAAACTTCAAATTAGACATATTTTTAGAAGAATCCAGTCAAAGCTTGATACTTAGACATTTTTTCTTCTGTCATCTTATCAATATCTTTTAATAATTTATTTACAACAGATGCAATTGCATCTTCTAATGTTTCACGATCATCTTCATCTTCAATCACAAAATCCTTATCAACGCTTACTTTAAATTCTTTTTTAGAACCATACATTTCACCTGTAACAGGGAAACAAGTAGCAGTGAACAAAGTCTCTTCAATTTGTTTTTGAGTTTCTAACATTTCTTTTTGAAGTTGACGCATTTTACGTAACATAGCTTGTTGATTCATTATACTACATCCTTTCTATATTAATCTTCATCATCACCAAAGAAATTATTTGCTTTTTCAATTGCAATTTCACGTTCAGACTTTGGCGATTCTTTTCTAACAACCACTCTTAATTTAGGATTATTGATTGGCGATAACACAGGATAAACATCGCCTACTCTAAATTTATCATGATATTCCAATCGTTTTTCTTTCCAAGTATCATCAGGTAAAGCTACAAACTCGTAAGCCTTTCCTAACCCAACTTTTAAAACTTCTTTGGCATTTTCATAATGTTTAGGCGTCATAATATGGTTACAAAGTTGAGCATTCGGATAAACAATAATTAAATGTGTTTTACCATTTGCAACTAATAAACCATTACTTAATATTTTAGCAACATACATTAATTGAGCACCTACTTTATCTTCTAAATTAGACCAAGCACTCATTAATTGATTCTTAACATTCTTACACTCAGGAAGTCTTGCTTCATGTAAAATATTTTCAATAACTTTAATATTATAAATTTCAGGAGTTAAATCTACCTCAATTAAATCTGATTGAATAGGAATAATTGTTTCCACTTTGTCTTCTTGTGGTGCAGGATTCTTTACAACAGGTTCTTCTTTAACAACATTTTCAACTATTTCTACTTTTTCTTCCTTATGAATAATAGGTTGTGGATTATTTAAAACTTCATTTAATTTATTTTCTAATTCTTTAACACCACGTTCTAAAACATGAATAGTTTCAATTGTTTCATTTAAAGCACCATCTTTTAATGCACAAGATTTCAATTCATCAAGTTCAATACGCAAATCTTTTAATGTATTTTCAATATTTTCAATTTGAACAATAACAGGTTGAGGTATTCCACCTATTTGAAGATTATCATATTTTTCTTTCATTAAAGTTAATGCTTGAGTTAAAACAAAATAATTAGTTTTGATTTCAGCAATTTGATTTGCTATAACATCATTATTTTGAACACTATAAGGAGAAACAGAAGGATTAGGTAGGTTAATTATTTTTTGTTCTAGTTCATTAACTTTATACTCTAACTCTTTAACCAAACCAGTTAATAATTCAACATTCGAATCGTTTTCCTTGTCCTTATTATATAAAGAAAAATTAGAGTCCCCTTGCGTTTTAATTTTTTCAATTTCTTCTTTAACTAAATTGAATTCTTGAATTAACTCATTTACCGCATCTGCAAGATCATTGTTTTGTGCTGGAGTATCAACATCAAATAATGATTGAAAACTAACTTCGGCATATCCTTTATTATAAATAACTTCAACTTTACTCTTAAGACTATTAACTATTTCAGTTAAAGTATTTATTTTTTCGTTTAATTCAGACGAATTATTGTTAACCGGAACAGCAATATTTTGAATGTTATTAATTTTTTCTTCAATTTGTGAAATTTTATCAATTAGTTCTAAAATAACATCATCATCAACAGTAGAACTTGTTTCAGAAATATCGTTATTATCATCTTTAACGTTTTCTAAATCTTCAACAACTGCAGTTAAAATGGCATTTGTTTTAGCTATATAGTCGTTTAAATCTTTTTCTATTTTTTCTATTTTTTCGTTTAAACTAGAATCAAGTGGATTTGCATAACTATCAGCTTTAACATCTATCACATTTTGATTATTATTTTCAGAGTTATTTATGTTTTCTTCATAATCACCATTTTCAATATCTTCTAATCTATTCTCTAAAATTGTTATTCTTTGTTCGATTGTATTGGGTAAAGCACTTGTTTTAGATACAACATCTTCTAACACACTGATTTTACTATTTATAGTTTCTTTAAACCCATTAATATTAGTTTTTTCTATTTCATTTTGTATTTTTTTAATCTTATTTTCGATTGTTAATATTCTTTGTTCGAACGATGAATTGTTAGATGAATAACTACCACTATATTCATAACCTTCACCATTTTCTAAGCGATACTCTAATTCTTGAATACGACCTAATAAATCAATATCTTCAGAAGCTGAATTAACAATTTTCATAATTCCTACTTCTAAATATATTTTTTGCGAGTTAGTAAATCTTATTTTATTTTGAACATCTACTAAAACATCTATATAATAGAACAATCTTTTACTATCTGTTTCTTCAACTAATTCTTTAAATTCCTCTGTAGAATATATATATTTATCATTCGGAGCTTCATTAACACTCTTATATAGCAATAAATCACGACAAAATTGAATAACATTTGTAATCAGTCTACTAACTTCTTTTCCCATATTTAATAGTTCATTTATATTTGAAATAGCATCAGTAGCATCATCATTATTTAAAGCTTTTAAAAGTTTTATTATTTTTTGATTAGATATATTTCCTGTTACATTATTTATATCTTCAACAGTAATTTCGCCTTCTGCATAGACACTTGCTTGATCAAGAATACTTAACGCGTCACGCATTCCACCTTCTGCAGCTTCCGCAATACCATTTAACGCTTCATTTGTTATTTGAATATTTTCTTTTGCACAAATATAAACTAATTCTTCTGTTAATTCTTCGATTGTAAATTGTTTAAAATCAAAACGTTGACATCTAGAAAGAATTGTCATTGGAATTTTATGTGGTTCAGTTGTAGCAAGAACAAACATAACATATGCAGGTGGTTCCTCTAATGTTTTTAATAAAGCATTAAAAGCAGCTGTAGATAGCATATGTACTTCATCGATAATATATACTTTTTTAGTTAAAAAGCTTGGTAAAAAATTTACCTTTTCAAGTAAAGATCTAATTTCATCTACTCCATTGTTACTAGCAGCATCTAATTCAACAACATCAGTAGTTATATTTTCATTAATTGCTTTACAACTTTCACACTCATTACATGGTTCCCCTTCAATTGGATTTTGACAGTTAACTGCTTTTGCTAGAATACGTGCAATTGTAGTTTTACCAATTCCTCTTAATCCACTAAAAACATACGCATGTGATGTTCTATTTTCAACAATAGCGTTCTTTAACGTTTGAATTACATGCTTTTGTCCGATAACTTCCTTAAAAGTTGTGGGTCTATAACTTCTATATAATGCTTTATATCCCATAGTGATTCTCCTTTAATCAATTCTTTCTTTATTATATATATTATATCATAAATTGCTTATAAATGCAATACATTTAACAAGTATTTTTTTGTAGATTTTAGTTGTATAATTTTATATTTTTATCTACTCATTATAATAGAAAAAAATAAAGAAAGAATCTTTTTTCTTTCTTTATTATATATAATTATTTTCTTTTTATAAATTTTGGATTAGGTTTAACTCTTGGAATTAAGCATTTTGGACCATTTCCGATCAAATCCTCTCTATGTGCAAGAATTAGTGCTTTTTTAACTAAATCATAGTTATTTGGGTTCTTATATTGAATCAACGCTCTTTGCATGGCTTTTTCTTCTTTTGATTTTGCTACATACACCGGTTTCATATCTCTTGGATCAACACCTGTATAATACATTGCGGTTGCTAAAGTTGTAGGAGTTGGGTAAAAATCTTGTACTTGTTCTATATATAATTTTTCATCACGAATATATTCTGCAAGAATAATCGCATCTTTTAACGTACATCCAGGGTGACTACTCATTAAATAAGGAACTAAATATTGATTTTTATTTTCTTCTTTATTTAATCTTTTATATTTTTCAACAAATTTCTTATAAAGTTCACTATTAGGTTTTTGCATATAATGCAAAACGTTATTACTTACATGTTCTGGTGCAACTTTTAATTGACCAGATATATGATATTTAACTAATTCTCTAAAGAAAGTCTCATCTTTATCATAATATAAGTAATCATATCTTATGCCACTTCTAATAAAAACTTTCTTTACGCCAGGTAAATTTCTTAGCGTTCTTAATAAATCTAAATAATCATCATGATTTATTTCTAAATTTTTACATTTATCAGGGTGTAAACAATGTTTTTTAGGACAAGTACCATGTTCTAATTGTTTTTGGCAAGAAGGTTTGTAAAAATTAGCAGTAGGACCACCTACATCATTAATATATCCTTTAAAATTAGGCCCTTTAGTTATTTTTACAGCTTCTTCTAAAACACTTTCCTTACTTCTAGATTGAATAATTCTACCTTGATGGGATGTTATTGCACAAAAACTACAGCTTCCAAAACAACCTCTATTAACAGTTATACTATTTTCTACTTCTATAATAGCAGGAACACCACCATCTTTTTCATACATTGGATGATATGTTCTTTCATATTCTAATCCATACGTCCAATCCATTAATTCTCTTGTTAAAGGAAGAGATGGAATATTTTGCACAACAAAAGTCTTATCATATCTTTCAACTAAAGGTTTAGATATATATGGATCTGTATTTTCATATTGAATTTTAAAACTTCTTGCATACGCAAGCTTATCTTTCTTTAATTCATTATATGTTGGTAGATAAATTGCATCACTTGGAAGTAATGATTCATCTTTTGTCTTCCATACAGTTCCTCTTACATATATAATATCACTAATATTAAGCCCCGCATTTAATGCTTCTGCTACTTCAATAGTATTTCTTTCTCCCATACCATATAGTATAAGGTCTGCGAAACTATCTAGAAGGATTGATTTCATTAACGAATCACTAATATAATCATAGTGACACAATCTTCTTAAAGACGCTTCAACCCCTCCAATAATTATCGGAACATCAGGATATGCTTTTTTTATCGCTTTAGAATATGTGGTTGTTGCATGATCAGGACGTTTCCCCATTACACCACCCGGTGTATAGTAATCTTTTGTTCTTCTTTTCTTACTTACATAATAATGATTAACCATTGAATCAATATTACCAGCAGAAACTAAAAACGCAAGACGAGGACTTCCATATTCTTTCATCCAATCAGGATTTGATATATCAGGTTGAGGAAGCATTACAACAGTAAACCCATGTGCTTCTAAAATTCTACTTATTATTGCATGTCCAAAAGAAGGATGGTCTACATAAGCATCTCCACAAACATAGACAAAGTCTGGTTGTTCTATTCCTCTTTCTAACATTTCTTTTTTATTTACAGGTAAAAACATACTATTTTATCTCCTTGATATATATCATACCATAAATTTACTATAAAATAAAAAGAAAGGCTAATCTTTTTCGATTAACCTTTGTAAGTTTTTTTATTTACCTTCTTTAGTTTCAGTAATTATTTCTTTTGCAGAAAGAGCAATACCTGCTAAACTTTGAAGTTCAGAAGGAATAATAATCTTAGTAGCTTGTCCGTCTGCTACTTTTACTAAAGCGTCATATGCCTTTAGTGTAAGAACTGCTTTATCAGCACCTGCTTTAGTTAACAATTCAATACCTTGAGCTTGTGCTTCATGAAGTTTAAGAATTGCTTCAGCTTCACCTTCTGCTCTTAAAATATCTGCTTCTTTTTGTGCTTCTGCTCTTAAGATATCTGCCTCTTTTTGTGCTTCTGCTCTTAGAATTTCTGATTCTTTTTCACCTTCTGCTTGACGAATTGCAGCTTCTTTTTCGCCTTCAGCCTTTAATATAGCAGCACGTTTTTCACGTTCAGCACGCATTTGTTTTTCCATTGCTTCTCTAATATCTTTTGGAGGCATAATATTTTTAATTTCAACACGTTTAACTTTAATTCCCCATGGATCTGTTGCTTCATCTAAGTCTTGACGCATCGATTCATTAATTGCATTTCTACTTGTTAACGCTACATCTAGTTCCATACCACCCATAATATTACGAATAGTAGTAGTAGTTAAGTTATCAAGAGCTCTAATAGGATTAGAAACACCATAAACATAAAGTTTAGGATCAGTAATTTGGAAATAAATTACTGTATCAATTTGCATTGTAACATTATCTTTTGTAATAACAGGTTGTGGATCAAAGTCAATAACTTGTTCTTTAAGATTAACGATACCTATTTTTCTAGGATTATCAAGTTTAGATTGAACATGCGCTGGAGCGCTAACATCTATTGCAACTCTATCGATAAAAGGTATTAACATATGAATACCAGTTCCCCAAGTTTTACAATACTTTCCAAGTCTTTCAATAATATAAGATTGAGTTTGAGGAACAATTCTTATATTTGAAATCACAATAATTAATAAAATAACAACAATAATGATTGGTACAGCTACACCAGCCGATACATTAGCTAAAAATAAATTCATAATTTTCTTCCTTTCCTTTATTTAACTTCTATAATAACTTTATTCCCGCGAATTTCTTTAATTATACATACAGTATTTACAGGAATATCTTTTGTTTCTAGAGGAGCAATCGCCGAATAGTAATCATATCTTGCTTTAATTTCTCCAACTTCTCCTACCTTAATTGCTTTCGTAACAAAAACTTCTTCTCCTATCATCGATTCAATCGTTGAATTATCAGATTTTTTGTTTTGAATTTTCTTCACAAGCGGTCTACTAAGAACAAATAAAACAGCTGTTAATATAACAAATACAATAATTTGAATTTCAATTGGACAATTAAATGATGCTAATATCATTGTAATAAGTCCGCTCACCGCAAACCAAACAGAAACGATTTGATATGTTGAAATTTCAATTATTACAGCAATAATAACAACTATTAACCACATTAAAATATTTCCCCATGGTTGGAAATTAATTAAAAACATAAATCTTATCCTCCTTGACAATAATATTATAAAATAATTACGAAAATATGTCAATATTTTATTTAAAAAAATATTTTTATAAACTTTATTTTAACTTTTGTAGTTAATGCTTGATATTTTTTTAAAAAAGTGGTATAATAAATCGGAAAATAAATATCAACTGAATATTTAGGAGGTAAAAGTGAAAAATATTAAATTTAAATTAGTGCATTTTATCATTGCGCTGTTAATTGTCGTAGGTAGTGTAACAGGAATTAGTCTTTATTCTTATTACAAACACGATATTAAAAAAGTTAATTTCGTTAATGATTATTTTCATGCTGAAGATTATGAATCAGTTAACGCTTTAGATCAAATTGAAAATTATCAAAAAATGAAAGCTCAAAATTACGCACTTATAGAAGATGGTTTATCATTCTATGATGTAAAATCTAAAAAAGAATATAACGCTACTCCATCAGAACATAATAAAAATCTGATTAATGGTGTTACTTGGGATAATGGTATATTACATATTCCTGGATGGTTTGATTTAACTATGTATGCTGAAACAACTTATAATACAGACGCAGAAGAATGGGTATTTACATACTATCTTTATCTATTCAATGTTAATTATAAAACAGCTGACATTGTTGATAAATTATATTTTATGTTCGTTGATGGTACTGGTGAATCAGAAGAAACTGAACTTTATGGTGTTACAAAACTTGATTTAATGATTCAAGAAGTTAAAGATGCTGAATATGGTGGTCCTAACGGAACAAACTTACCTCAATACTCTTATACAGGAACTCAAGCATCAAGTAATCCGTTATACATTTACGATAATGGCGCAACAGGTAACGGTGTATCAGACGATGAAACTCCATATATTTATCGTTTGACAACAATGACTGAAGCATTGTCTTATACTAGTGATTTAGATGACGATATTGAAAGCGCAAGATGGTTCTATGAATTAGATTCATGTACTTTCTCAATTTTCCATAGTGGTTCAAACAACTTAACTACTGCTATTCAAAATGGAACAACTGACGAATTAGAAGAAATAGTAAGAGGAACTTATACAAATCCATATAAAGATGCTGAAGATTTTAATTCAAAAGTTGGAGATGGTGTTGTTTTTGAAGGTTATAGAAATGATTTATACAAAGCAGGTTTTGGAAAATTCGTTTTCTGGGATATTTTCTTAGAAGCAGCTATTACATTTGTTGTTTCTGGTATTCTTGCTGTATTATATTACTTAATTTGGCAAGACGATGAAGAAATTACATCTACTAAAGCACCTAAAAAATTAAAACCAAAGAAAAACAAAAAATAACAAACAAAAATGTGTAACTGAAATTAGTTACACATTTTCTTTTTTTAATATTCACAAGATTTTGGAGTTCTAGGGAACGGAATTACATCTCTAATATTTTCAATTCCTGTTAGGTACATAATTAATCTTTCAAACCCCATACCAAATCCTGAATGCACACATCCTCCATAACGTCTTGTATCTAAATACCATTCAATACCGTCTTTTTCAACATGCATTTCTTCCATTCGCTTTAGAAGAACATCTAAATTTTCTTCTCTTTGTGATCCACCCATTAATTCACCAGATAGCGGAACAACTAAATCTACCGCAGCAACTGTTTTTCCATCTGGATTAACTTTCATATAATAAGCTTTTATATCTTTTGGCCAGTCTTTAATAAATACAGGTCCGTTAAAATGTTCTGTAATATATCTTTCATGTTCTTTTGCGATATCATCATCATAAGATGGAGTAAATTCCCATTTTTGATTAGCATTTAATAAAATATCTACAACATCATGGTGAGAAATTCTAACAAATTTAGCATCTACTAAATCAGTTAATTTTTTCTTTAAACCTTTTTCAACAAATTGATCAAAGAAATTAATTTCTTCTTCGCAGTTATCAAGAACATATTTAATTACATATTTTAACATTTCTTCTTCTACATCCATTAAACCTTCTAAATCACAGAATGCCATTTCAGGTTCAATCATCCAAAATTCATTTGCGTGAGTCTTAGTATTTGAATTTTCTGTTCTAAATGTTGGACCAAATGTATAAATATCACCAAACGCCATTGCGTAAGTTTCGCCTTGAAGTTGACCTGATCCAGTAATAAATGATTGCTTTCCAAATAAGTCTTTTGAAAAATCTACTGTTCCATCTTCATTTAGTGGTGGATTTTGCATATTTAAAGTTGTAATTTTAAACATTTGATCACTACCTTCACAGTCAGCACAAGTAATAAGTGGAGTATGTACATATACGTAACCATGACTTTGGAAATATGAATGAACTGCCATAGCTGCTACACTTCTTACTCTAAATACTGCATTAAAAAGGTTAGTTCTTGCTCTTAAATGAGCGTTTTCTCTTAAAAACTCTCTAGTGTGACGTTTTGGTTGAATTGGATAATCTTCTGGACAGTCGCCTAGCATAATTACTTCTTCCGCATGTACTTCTAAAGGTTGTTTAGCAGAAGGTGTAAGTACAACATTTCCTTTAATTTTAACAGATACACCAACACGATACTTTGAAATTTCTTCAAAGTTAGCTAGTTTAGCATCATAAACTACTTGTAAATTTGCAAGACATGATCCATCATTAACATTTAAGAAGCCAAATTGAGCTTGTGCTCTATTAGTTCTTACCCATGCACAAACAAGTACACTACCTTCTTTTTTTTCTAAAAATAATTGTTTAATTTTTGTTCTTTTCATTTTTATTCTCCTTAAAAATAAATAAAAAAGCCTTAGAATATATATACAAATATTGTATATTTACTCTAAGGACGTTTATTTAGCAGGCTTTAATCTAAAATAAGCGCGGTACCACCTTAGTTTAAAAAGAATTTTCTTTTTACCCTTAATTACTGTTAACGCCAGCATACGAAGAGTTCTAATCAAATAATATTATATAAATTTTATAATATTTATTCTTTCTTCTCTTTGCTCATAGATGTTATTTCTAATTAAATACTTTCTCCTAACGTCTCACTATCGTTAAGTCCCTTTATAGATTTCTTTAATTATACTTTTCTATTCAACGCATTATATTTTTTTATAATTATATCTAATTAATTTAATTTTGTCAAAATAAAAACTTTATTTACCTAAACAGAATTTACTAAATAATTCATCTAGTAACGATTCAGAAGAAGTTTCTCCAATTATTTCTCCTAAATACATCCAAGATGCTCTTAGATGGATATCTACAAAGTCAATAAACGCATTTTCTTCAATTTCTTTTAGTGCTTCTTCAAGTTCTAATTTTGCTAATTTTAACTTTTCTATTTGTCTTGCATTACTTATATAGGTAATATCTTTATTTTGGATATTTTCTACCTTAATAAGGCTTAAAATAGAATTTTTAAGTTCATCTATTGATTGTTCATTAGTAGTTGAAATAACTATTGGATTATTTAATTTAGTTAAATCTATTTTTAATCCTAAATCATCTTTATTTACTATTACTAAATGTTTTTTATCTTTAACTTTATCTAATAATTCTAAATCCTCATTAGTTAACTTTTCACTACCATCTAAAACAAGTAGTACAAGTTCTGCCTTTTCAATTACATCTAAAGATTTAGATACACCAATTTGTTCTACGATATCTATAGTTTCTCTAATACCTGCAGTATCAATTAAGTTAAGCGTAACACTTCCTAAATTAATCTTAGCTTCTACTAAGTCTCTTGTTGTACCAGGAATATTAGTAACAATCGCTTTTTGTTCTTCTAATAACGCATTTAACAAACTACTTTTACCAACATTAGGGCGTCCTACAATTGCTGTATCAACCCCATTTTTAAGGTATTTTGCGCTTTTAGATTTTTCTAATAAATTAACCACATCTTTATAAATACTTTCAATACCAGGCCTAATTTCGTTTGTAGTAAGCATTTGGACATCATCATACTCTGGATAATCAATATTTACACTAATTGTTGCAACAACATCTAAAAGTCTTTTTCTTAAATCATCAACTGTTCTTTTTATAAAACCAAGAAGACCTCTACTTGCGATTTTTAATGCAGAACTATTTTCAGCACTTATCATATCCATTACAGCTTCAGCTTTAGTTAAATCAATACGACCATTAAGAAATGCTCTTTTCGTAAATTCACCAGCCTCAGATGGTCTTGCTCCAAGAATAACTAATAATTCATATATTTTGTTTGTAACAAATAACCCACCATGACAATTAATCTCAACAACATCCTCAGTTGTATAAGTTTTAGGAGCTCTAAACACACTTACTAATACTTCATCAACAATTTCTTTATTTTCATCTATAATATATCCATAATTAATTGTATGACTAAGCGCCTTAGTTAAATTCTTTCCTTTAAAGCATCTATTAACAAGTTCAATACAACCTTTACCACTTAATCTAATAATTGATATTGCTCCTTCAGATAAAGCTGTTGAAATTCCTATAATAATATCATCTAAACTATTACTCATATTTTTATACCTCAATATTAGTATACCAAATATTTTATAAAATTTCATCTTATATTATTTTTTGTAAACATTTTCATAAGTTTTTTTTATAACAACTATTTTTTAGTATGTTATAATCAAAGTACTCTTTGTAATCAAAGGTATTCATTTTACAAAGAGCCCTTAATTTTTATTCAATTCTCGTTTCTTGAAAAGATGATTCATTGCCTAGAATCATCTTTTCATTTTTAATATATATATATATTTACTTCAAAATTATATAGATTTTACTTATAAAAATAAATACGGAAATAAATATAAAATAATAACCACTTAGCAAATAGAATCACTAAGTGGTTATTATTATTTTTCTAACAAATCAGAAGTTAAAACATAAAATTTATAATTTGCACTATCTCCATTATCTAATTCAATCTCAACATTGAAATAAATCTTTTCTACTTCATATTCATCTGCTAAAGATGATGTTCTAGAACTTGTAATATCAGCAGCTAAAGCTCCTTCATAAACAAATAACTTAACATATTTAGAAAAATAATCTTTTGTTAATATAGCTTCATTTCCAATTTCTGCAAATACTTCTACTTTAATTTTACTTATTGAAGATTCCTTAGGTAAATTGTTCTTTACAATTTTTACATTTGATAAACGATAATCACTATATTTAACAGTATCACCGCTTGTTTCTACTGGAACTTTTAAGAATTTCATTGATACATAATCATTTTTATAGTCTACATATTGAGTAGTGTTACTACTACTTACAACAACTTGTCTTTGTTCATAACCATTAAATGATTCTTTTGTTACATCATCATATTTTATTTTATAATTTAATTCACAACTTTCTACTTGTTCATTAACTATTATATTATAAGAAATCTTAAAATATAAAAATTCAGGAATTTCGTTTATATTTTTTATTTTTCCTTCTTCTATTACTACTTTATTAACAAGAAAATTAGTAATACTAATTGTAGAGACAATAGTCATAGGACCTTGCAAATCTTTAGATGTTATAGATTTTGAACTTTTAATTCCATCTTTTGTTTTTACATCAACATACACACGAATATTTTGTAAATCAAAACTCGAAGTCTTTTTTATATAAAAATAGAGATCATATACACTCTCTTCATAATCATTACCTGCTTGGTTACTATTTTTTCTTTTTTCAATAATTTGTGTTGTAACCGAGATATTTTCATCAAAATAATAATCTAAATATTCATTATAATTATATGTTATATTTTCTTCTTCTTTATATTCACAATTAATACACTTTTTCTCTTGTAAACCTAAAGTTTCTTTAGTAGCTTCTTTAATTATTACCCATTCACCAAATGTATGCCCTTTTGAAGAAAGTTCTTTTTCTATATAGTTGTCACCACATTCGCAAATCTTTTTAATATATCCGTTTTGCGTACAAGTAGGTTCTATAATCACTTCTTCATAATTATGAACGTGTTTTTCGTTGCAGCCTGTCAAGAATATTAAAGAAACAATCATAATTAACATAAAAAGATTTTTTAAATTTTTCATTTCAAATTCTCCTTCAAACCTATCATAATCATTTTATAACAGATTGATTATAACAAAATATTTTTCCATTTACAAATTATTAAAATAAAAAGAGTTAAATAAAAAGAGTAAAAACTTCTTTTTAAGAAATTTTTACTCTTATTTTTTTATTCATCAGCTGATTTTGGTTCAACTACAATATATCTTCTTGGTTCGACACCTTCAGAATGAGTTTTAACATCTCTCCAAGTTGATAATTTATTATGAATTATTTTTCTTTCATATGCGTTCATATAACGAAGTTTTACCGGAATCTTTGTTCTTGCAACTTCTCTTCCTACTCTTACAGCTAATTTTTCTAGTTTTTCATCACGTGATTTACGATAATCACCAACATCTACTTTAACAATTAAACCAGTTTCGTTATCACGATCAAAATATTGATTAACAATTAAAGAAGTAATTAATTGTAAAGCATTTAATGTTTGAGAGTTATAACCAATTAAAGCGCCATTTGCATCTTCTGTAGTGATTGAATATTCAACAACATTATCACGCATTTTTCTTTCTACAAAGCCGTAAATATTTGCATCTTGTAAGAATTTTTCTAAAAAATCTTTACCCTTTTTAACTGGATTAGCATCTACAATAACTTCAATTTCCATTTCTTCATCTTTAGTTCCATCAGGACTAATTACATCGAAATATAAATCATCATATGCTACACCAAGTTCAAGAACTGCTAATTTTTCAACTTCTTGTAAACTTTTACCAAAATATTTCTTTTGTTTCATATATTCTTTCCTCTATTTCTTTGTCTTATTAGGATAAATAGTGTATGCAGCACCTTTATCTTTCTTTTGTTCTAATTTTCTATCATTTAAATAATTATTAACAAACATTTGAACTACTGAATAAATATTACCAATAAACCAATATACCCCAAGACCTGCTTTAGAAGTCCAAACAAATGAACCCATCATAAAAATCATAAACCATAACATATATTTCATTGTGTTAGCAGATTGATTTTGTGTTTGATTATAAGCTTGTCTACGATATGCTGGAATATCTTCTTGACGCTTTTCTTGAGCTAATTTTTGTCTACGTTGTGATAAGAATTGGCTTAATATTTGGGTACCAACAACTAATAACACTAAAACTATAACACCAATTAATTGATTTGTGCCACCACCGTTACGGTCTTCAAATAAATTTATACCAAATAAAGTTCCGTTTAATTCGTTAGCCCAGTTTAAAGTATATCTTGAACCTTCAATTAATTTTGTATAAGGAAGTCTAGAAATAGCGTTATATACTGCCATAAAGATAGGGAATTGTAAGAACGGAGCAAGACATCCTCCGATACCAATCTTATGTTTCTTATATAATTGTGCTTGTTCCATTTGCATCATTCGTTGTGAATCAGCATCATTTCTACCAGCATATTTTTCTTGAATCTTTTGAAGTTCAGGTTGTAATTCAGCCATTTTTTGTGACATATTATTTGATTTAGCATAAATTGGCCAACCAAGTGTTCTAACAAGTAATGTAGTAATTAATAACCCTAAAATATAATATCCACCACATAAAGAAGAAATTTGATATAGTAACCAAGCTACAGGGAAAATAAACATATTATTCCAAAAATGACTAAAGAATTCACCAACTGTTCTTGCTTTAAAAGTAACAGGTTCTGCTTCTAATAATCTATCATCAATTCTTATTAGGAATAACGCACCTAATAAATATGCATCATCTACTTTATCAACTTCATTTAACGCGTTAATAGCTTCTTTTTCACTCGACGTATCAAAACATCCAGCAGTTCCATTTAATGCTGTTTTAACTTTATCAATAGATGTAATATCAGCTTTATTAATATTACCAAGATAAGTTTTAAATAATTCAATATCATTTTCAATTAAACATACTTGGAAATGTTCTGCTACTTCAACATCATCTGCACTATTTGCAATAGCTTGTTTATGATCATCATCTACATATTTATTAAATAAATTTTCTAAGTTACCTAAATAAGTTCTAACAGCAACTTCATTTCCATCTGCATTAATATATTTACAAACTTGACCATTAAACATTCCATTAACTTTTATGTTTTCTTTTTCTGTAACTGCCTGTTCATAATATGATTCATTTTTTATGTATTCTAAATATGAATCTACAGAGCTTACAACACCTTCGCTAATATATTTTTCTAACCATACCGCTTTTGAATCAATTTGACTACTTCCTCCACAACCAGCTGAATTATTAGAACTATATTCTAAATAAGCATTTTTTTGTCCATATTTAGAACCACAAGATGTAAGCATCAATAAACAAAGCGTAAAAATCAAAACAGAAAACACAGTTATTCTACTTAAATTTATTTTCTTTTTCATTTTTCCTCCTAAAAGTAATTATTTCATTATTTATATAATCTTTTATCAATTGTAGTTAAACAATGAAACATATCGTTTTTAACCTTTTCAAAACTAACATCACTTAAATCTTTTTTAACAACAACAACAAGATCAACAAACCCAAAAGAATTCAAATGTGGTCTTATAATCTCTCTGATAATTCTTTTAGCATGATTTCTTTTTACCGAATTACCAATTTTCTTTGATACAGAAATAGCCACTCTTGTTATTGTGTCACTTTTTTTATAATAAATAAAGAAATAATCACTTTTTACTTTTTGTTTATTTAAAACAATTTTTGCAATTTCTTCATTTTTCTTTATTCTATATTTTTTTTTCATTTTAATTCCTTCATTATTTCACAAAAAAAGACCACTCCTTGCAAATAAAGAAATGACAAGAAGTGGTCCTAGTTTGATAAAATATTCTTAAGCTGATAATACAGCTCTACCTTTTGAACGTCTACGTGCTAATACTTTTCTTCCGTTTGCTGTAGACATACGAGCACGGAAACCATGAGTTTTACTATGTTTACGTTTATTAGGTTGGTATGTTCTTTTCATATTTGAGCACCTCCAATTATTAAACCATGCTTGAATTATTATACAATATTTTATATTTAATATCAATAAATTTGCTTATATGTATTTATATCTTGTAAAATTTCTTTTCAAATATAAATAAAAGCTTGGTAACAACAATTACCAAGCTTTTATAAATTAACTAGCTAATAAGTTAGAAACTAATACAAAATATTTATAATTTGCTTTATCTCCGTTACTTAATTCAAGTTCAACATTAAAATAAACTTTATCTAGTTTATATTCATCAGCTAATGATGCCGTTCTTGAACTTGTAATATCAGCAGCTAAAGCTCCTTCATAAACAAATAGCTTAACATACTTAGAAAAATATTCTTTTGTTAAAAGTGATTCGTTTCCTATTTCTCCAAATACTTCAATTTTTATTTTACTAATTGTAGTATCTTCAGGTAAATTACTTTTTACCATTTTTACATTAGATAAACGATAATCACTATATTTAACTTCATCACTACTTGTTTCAACTGGAACTTTTAAGAATTTTATTGATACATAATCGTTTTTACAATCAACGTATTGCGTAGTATTACTACTACTTACAATAACATCTCTTTGTTCGTAATCATCAAACGATTCTTTTGCAACATCATCATAATCAAATTTATAATTTAATTCACAAGCAACATCTTGTTTTTCAACTACTTTATCATAAGAAACTCTAACGTAAACAGTTTTAGGAACTTTGTTAATGTGTTTTACAACATCATCCTCTTCAACAATTTCATTCACAGCAAAATCTCCAGCAGAAGAATTAGTAATACTTATAGTAGATGTAATTGTTGTTGTACCTTTCAATTCTTTACCACTAGTAGATTGAACATATCTAACGCCATCTTCAGTTTCAACCGCAATATAAACAAAAATATCATTTAAATCTAATGTAGATGTTTTCTTTATATAAAAATAAAGATCATATACACTTTCTTCATAATCAGTCTTTGTTTGTTTACTATTTTTTCTTTTTTCGATAACTTGTGTTACAACTGCAATATTTTCGTCTGAAGCTTTATCTGAATATTCACTAAACGCAGGTCCTTTATTAGTTAAAGAAACGATAATAAATGCAACAGCAAAAATAGCAAAAGTATACACTATTAAAATTAATATTTTAAAAATTCTATTCATAACGTACCTCTTCTTGCATTATTTTACCATTATTTTTATTTAATTGCAAGTAAAAGATATTTTTCATACTTTTCCACATTTCCACCGTGGAAAACAAGAAGATATCTTTTTTTTATTAGTGTGGATAAATTGTTTATAAGTATGTGGAAAAAAATAAATATTCGTATTATTTTCTTTTTTTTTCGTTTTATGGTATTATTTATAAAGAGGTGAGTATATGAATAAAGAATTAGAATTATGGGAGCAAGTCAAAGAAATGCTTAAAGCATCTAATGATGAAGCTACATTTAATCAAACATTTGCACCAATAACAGAAATATATAAAGTTCAAAATAACGTTATTTACTTAATTGTTAATAACTCTCTCGATATTTTTAGACTAAAAAGATTTTATCTTGTAAAAATGAACGAACTATTAACTCAAATCGCAGGAGAACAAATGTCTTTTGGTTTTATCTCAAAAGCTGAAGCTGATGAGCAAGTAAAAGCACAAAAAAAAGAAACTAACGTTTCTACAATCACTCCTTCTATTATAAAGAAAAGAAATTTACGAGCTGAATACACTTTTAGTAATTTTATTACTGGTGAAGCTAATCGTGAAGCTTTTACTTTTTCTGTAAAAGTAGCTGAATCTCCTCATGTAACAATTAATCCTTTTTATATTTTTGGAGATGTGGGGCTAGGTAAAACACATTTAATGACAGCTATTGGTCATTATATATTAGAAAACAATCCTAATGCAAATGTGGTTTACACAACTGCACAACAATTTGTTGAAGATTTTTATAAAGCTAAAAATAAAAACCAAAAGAATACCGCCTTTGCTGATGAATTTGATAATTATTATCGTTCAGCTGATCTATTTTTAGTTGACGATATTCAATATTTAGCAGATCGACAAGGGTCTCAAGATGAATTCTTTAAATTATTTGAATATCTTTTTGAAAATAATAAACAAATCATCGTTACATCAGATCGTCCAGCAAATGAGTTAAACATTATGGCTAGATTAAAATCTAGATTTAGTTGGGGGATGCAAACCGATATAAAGAAACCAAATCAATTATTAAGAGAAGCTATTTTACGAGGAAAATTAAAATTCTTAATTTCTGATACAGATGAAGTTCCTGCAAACGTTATTACTTATATTGCAGAAAACTTTGATGAAAACGTACGTGATTTAGAAGGTGCTTTAAGAAGGTTTATTTCTTATTGTGTTTCTTTTAATATAGATTTTAATTATGATAACGCTGTTTTAGCATTAGATGCTATTATTTCAACTTCGAAATCTTCTTCTAATAGTAATACAAAACTACATATAGAAAAGATTAAAGAAATCATTGCAGGATATTTTAACATTAATGTTAAAGATTTAGCAAGTCCGTCTCGTAAACAAGAATTTGTTTATGCTAGACAATTAACTGTTTACATTTTAAAAACAAAATACAATCAAACATTGACAGCTATTGGGGCTGCCTTAGGTGGTAGAGATCACGCTACTATTTCTCATGCTTTTGAAAAAATCCAAGAAGCTATAAAAACAGATTCTAACATAAAAGAAGATGTAGATAATTTAATTACTAATTTAGATAAACAATATAAAATCTAAAAGTTATCCACATTTCCACATTGCTAATAATAATAAATAATTTAATAAATATAAATAATAAGGAGTACAAAAATGAAATTCGAAATTTCAAGAACTTTATTAGATAATATATTACAAAGTGTTTCTAAAGGATTATCTAATAAAACACCATTACCTATTTTAATGGGGATTCAAATAACAGCTAAAGATAACTTATTAACTTTTATAACAACTAATAAAGAAATCTCAGTTAGAGTAATATTAGAATCATCTAATGATTTAGATATAATAGAGGATGGTTCATGTGTTGTTCCAGGTAAATATTTTGTAGATATTGTTAAGCGTATTGAAGGTGAAAAAGTTGAAGTAACTTTATTTGATCAAACAACAATAAAAATTCTTTCAAAGAATTCAGACTTCACTTTAAGAGCTTACGAAAAAAATAATTTCCCTAATACTAATTTTGATCTTAATACACAACCAATTGTGTTAAAGAGTAAAGAGTTAAAACAAATCGTAAAACAAACATCTTTTGCTTGTGCATCTACAGAAGAAAGAATAATCTTAACAAGCATTAATTTAACTATTAAAGATAATCAATTAACAGTTATCGCAACAGATAGTTTTAGATTAGCTAGAAGAACTTCTAGCATAAGTTCAGGCTTTAATTCAAAGATTCAAATTAACATTCCATGTAAATCTTTAGAAGAATTCAGTAAAATTTTAAACGATTATAACGATGATGTAAATGTTTATATTTCAAATAATCAAGTATTATTTAAAGTAGCTAATTTATCATTCATGTCTAGACTTGTTGAAGGTAGTTATCCTGACACATCAAGTTTAATTCCAAATGATTTTTTATTAAGTATTAAGTTAAATCGTGAAGAATTAATCTCAGTTGTTAATAGAGCATCACTATTTATTGATTCAGAAAACATCAGTTTTGTTAAATTTTCACTTTCTAAAAACTCTAATAATATTGAAATTTCATCAAATTCTACTGAAATTGGTAGAGTAGTTGAAAGTTTGAAGCCTATTGAAGTGAGTGAAGAACAAGATTTTCAGATAGCTTTCTCTACAAAATACCTTATGGATGCATTAAAAGCGTTCGAAACTCAAGAAATTATTATGTATTTTAGAGGAGAGATTAGGCCTGCTATTATTACAAGCGAATCTAATATAGAACTTAAACAATTATTAATACCTGTAAGAACATTTTAAAAATACAAAAAAGCACCAATTTTGGTGCTTTTTTTTGTATTTTAAGCTTAAAATAGCTTATAAAACGATAGATTTATATACTTCTGTAAGGTCTTTTGAGATTTCATTAAGATTTTTTTGATGAAACTTGTCTTTCATAGTGTAATTATCGAATACAGAGATACCTTCAGACTGTAAATTTTGAATAACTGCTTTATCTTTGATTGGAGTAGCAATTATGGCGTCTGGAGAGTAGTTTTCAGCTAAAATTTTTAGCTCTTTCAAAGCCTTGTTTGGAGTGATCTTAATTGGGTGGTATCCAATAGGGATTATGTGGCTAATTTTGCTAATTTCTATGTCACAATCTACAAAATACTGAATTGTGTTCTTATAGCCGTCAATTCCAAGTGGATCTAAGCCCACGACAAGAAGTATCTTTTCACTAATATCTAGCAAAATTTCTGTCAAACGACTACTTGAAGGTGGAAAATCAATAAAAATATAATCAAAATAGTTAGTAAAATCTTCAATTAAACCGCGTAATTTCTTCTCTTCTGACCTTTTTAGCGTTAAATTAATAGAAAGTCTGTCTGTATTTAAGGTTTTCATTAAATACATACCAGGTCTAACTTCAAAAACTACTTCTTCTGGCTTTTTTTCACCTATTAAAAGATTTTCAAAGAAATCATCATCGTTAGCTGTAACAAAGTTTTCACAACCAAAAATTTTAAAAATACTGTTTTGGTCATCTGCGCTAATTACTAATACTGTTTTACCTTGATTAGCATAGTAATGAGCAAGGTATCCGATGAATGTAGTTTTGCCTACACCACCCTTTTTGCAAAATGTTGATACGATTGGCATACCTATCTATCTCCTTCTCTGTTTAATTTTTCAATACATGCTTGTTCAATGAACTGAGAAAACATAATTTCACGTGTTGCACACACTATTTTAATTCTTCTACGTAATTCTCTATCCATTGTTGCAGTATATTTAAGTCTATTATCACTCTCAACATAAACGTTAGAATTACGAGACCCTGATCTAGCTTGTTTAGGTGCTGGTTTAACAGGTTGTTTAGGCGCTGGCTTCTTTACAACTGGTGTAGGTTCAACATATTCTTCAATTTCTTCTTCTTGTTGAACTAATTCTTCAACTTCTTCTTCGATTTCAGGTTCTTCCTTAACAACTGTCTCAACTTTTTCTTCTTTTACAGCTGAAATAGGTTTTTCAAATGGATTTGTTCTCTTTTTTGGAAAATTATTCATTATATTGTCCTCCTTTAATTTATACAATAAAATTATATCACTTTAATTAAAATAATGCAAGTGTTTAGCAATATTTATTTACAAAAGTATATACATACAACCATAAAAAAGTATTTTATTATAAAACGACTAAATCTCTGAAAATTGTTTTAATTAAATAATTTTGCGAATTGAAATCAAAAATAAGTTCAAAAATTAAAAATAAGGGCAAAAAAGCGCTGTTTTTTAAACTTTTGCAAAAAAAACTAAAACTTATTCGCACCCCTAGGGGTAAAATCAAAAAAAATGCTTTTTTAAAAACTCAAAAAAAGCCTGTTATTTTTGCGATTAACAACACCTAATTTTTTATTTTTGTTTTTTAAAAAATATTATGGTTATATGTATTTATGTAAAACCTTAAAATGTAACTTTTATTTTTCAGACGAAAACACAAAAAAATATTAATTTAAAACTTTATATTTTTAAAATAAATAAAAAATCAAAAAAATACACAAAAAATCTTTAAATTAAAAGTAAAAAACGTAAAAACTTTTAATTTAAAAATAAACCATTGTATCAAACATTCAAGAAAAGATAACAATTAAAACATAAAAATTTTAAATTAAAACAGAATTAAAAATAAAAATCAAAAAATATTTTAATTAAAGTTTTTAATCAAAAATAAATTATTTTATTTTAAAAACAATATTTAGTTTTTGTAGGTCTTTCTTTTATGTAATTACGTTTTTACATAAAACAATTTCTACATTTTTATTTATGAAACGCTATTAAATATTTATTTATGTATGTAAAACAATAAAAATAAAAGTTACTCTTTTAAATATTTAAATATTCAACATGCAAACATATTTAAATATATAAATAAAAAAATATTTAAATATGAATATATTTTATTTTTTGATGTAATTATTTAATTAAATAAAAAAATACAAAAATAAATATTTTTTTATTGTAAAATGTATAAAAATATGATAATAATTATTTTTTTATTGTTTTAAATACAACAATAATTATTGTTGTATTGTTGTATGTAATTTATTAAATAGTTTTAAATTAAAAACTTTTAAAAAAACAACAAAAATGACGAAAAATTTTAAAAAAACTATAAAAAAACTAAACGTTTTAAAAGCAAAAAAATTTAATATAAAAATTATATATAAAAATAAGGAATATACATAAATAAATAAAAAAACGTTGATTTTTTAGGGGTTGTAATAGAAAACGTCAATTTTTTAATAGGAAAAAATCGCTAGAAAAAAGTGATGATAAAAATAGATGAAAAAAGGGGCAAAAAAGAGACAAAAAAAGAGAGGTCAAATTAGTGGAAAAAAGATTGAAATTTTGGTATAATATTAGTATAAAAAAGAGGTGGTTTTATGGTCAAAATTAAAATTTATTCTGAACCCATAACTTTAGGTCAATTTGTTAAGTTTTTGGGGTTAATTTACTCTGGTGGAGAAGTAAAAAAATTTCTGGAAGAAAACGATATTTTTGTAAATGAAGTTTCAGAAAAAAGAAGAGGAAAAAAGCTTTTTTCTGGTGATTTAGTCCAAATAAATGATCAAAAATATGTTTTAAAAATAGAAAATGATTATTAAAAATTTAAAATTACAACAATTTAGAGTTTTTTTGAATTATGAGATGGAGTTTTCTCCCAATATTACAGTGATTTATGGCGATAATGCTGTAGGAAAAACCTCTATTATAGAAGCTGTAAATTGCATTAGTTGTATAAAATCTTTTAGAACAAATGATTATGTAGAATTAATAAATGACTCTTCAGAATATTTTTATTTAGAAGCTACCTTAGAATCCGAAAAATTAGAAAACAAAGTTAGTTATTATTGTGATAAACAAGCTAAAAAGATAAAGTTAAATAATAATTTGTATTCTAAATTAAGTGATTTTGTTGGTTTTTTTAATGTAGTTTGTTTTTCAGCACTTGATTTTTTAAAATTAAAAGGTTCGGCTAATGAACGAAGAAAAATGTTTGACCTTGTTTTTTGCCAAATTTCGAAAGATTACATGTTTGTGAGTAATTATTACAAAAAGTTGCTAAAAGATAGAAATGCCCTTTTAAAGAGGCTTATATTTGAAAATAGAAGTGATTTGCAAAAGTTAATTGAAGTGGTTTCGAAACAGTTGGTTGAATATGGAAATAGGATAATTGAGTTTAGAGAAAAGAAAATTAATGAAATTTCTAATTTTGCAAAATTACATCATTTTAAAATTAGTGAACAACTTGAAGATTTTGCTTTAACTTATTATCCTTCAGTTGAGAGATTAAAAATAGAAGATTATAGTAATTCATTAAATGAAGATTTAAAACGAGGTCATACAACTATTGGACCTCATAGAGATGATTATATTTTTATTGTAAACAATAAAAATGTAACGGTTTATGGTTCTCAAGGACAACAAAGAAATGCTATGTTAAGTGTTAAACTTGCTATGGCAGATTTGATTTACGAAATAAAAAAAGAAGCGCCTACGCTTCTTTTGGATGATGTGTTTAGTGAACTTGATAGAAAAAGACAAAACGCTTTAATTAGTGGTTTGAATCCTAATTATCAGACTATTATTACAACAGCATCAATTTCTGATTTAGATAATAAAATTCTTAACAATTCTTTGTTGGTTAAGATAGATAAAAGGAGTGAATAAATATGGAAGATAAACAATATAATGCCGGTGAGATACAGGTACTAGAAGGTTTAGAGGCCGTTAGAAAAAGACCAGGGATGTACATTGGTTCTACTGGTCCAAAAGGGTTACATCATTTAGTTTGGGAAATTGTTGATAACTCCGTAGATGAAGCTTTAGCAGGCTTTTGTACACAAATAGATGTAGAACTAATTGTGGATAACTTAGGTGAAAATGTAGTTAAAATTGTGGATAACGGTCGTGGTATGCCAGTAGATATTCACCCTAAAACTAAAGTATCTGCAACTGAAACAATTTTTACAGTACTTCATGCAGGTGGTAAGTTTGACAATAGTAACTATAAAGTGTCTGGTGGTCTTCATGGTGTTGGTGCATCTGTAGTTAATGCACTTAGTGAATGGCTTGAAGTTTATGTTCATCGTAATGGTCACATTTATAAAGAACGATTTGAACGAGGTAAGCCTGTTACAAGTCTTGATATCATAGGTGAAACTGATCGTACAGGTACAACTGTAGTATTTAAACCTGATAAACAAGTGTTTAAAGAAACAACAATTTATGAATTTGAAGTTTTAAGAGAAAGAATTCAAGAACTTGCTTTCTTAAATAAAGGTCTTAGATTAACAATAAAAGATGCAAGAAACGAAGATGTAGAAAAACACATTTACAAAGATTATTGTTATGAAGGAGGTATTATTGAATATGTTCAATACCTAAATCGTAAGAAAAAAACTATTCATAACGATGTAATTATTGTTGAAGATGTTGTTGAAGGTGTTGCAATTGAGATTGCTTTCCAATATACTGAGGATTATTCATGTGATATAAGAGCTTTTACGAACAATATTGCAAACCATGAAGGTGGAACTCATGAAGATGGGTTTAGATTAAGCTTAACAAGAATCTTAAATAACTATGGTAAAAGTTCAAATATTTTTAAAAAAGATGAAAGTTTAACAGGTGATGATGTTCGTGAAGGATTAACTGCAATTGTTACTTGTAAGATTAGTGAACCTCAATTTGAAGGTCAAACAAAGACAAAACTTGGAAATACAGAAGTAAGACGCATCGTATCTCAAGCTATGACCGAAAAATTGGACGCATATTTGAAAGAAAACCCAACAAATGCAAAAACTATCGTAGAAAAGTCAATCCTCGCTTTAAGGGCCCGTATTGCGGCTAAAAAAGCACGTGAAGCAACACGTAGAAAGAGTCCTTTAGACTCTTTAGGCTTTGCATCAAAACTTGCAGATTGTCGTACAAAAGAACCAGCTTTAGCTGAAATGTACATCGTCGAAGGTGATTCTGCCGGTGGTTCTGCTAAACAAGGAAGAGACTCATATTTCCAAGCAATTTTACCTTTAAGAGGTAAAGTTTTAAATGTCGAAAAAGCTGCAAGTAATAGAATTTATAATAATAGAGAAATTTTATCTATGATTCAAGCAATCGGAACAGGTGTTGGAAAAGAATTTAATATTGATAATGCTCGTTATCATAAGATTGTTATCATGACCGATGCCGATGTCGATGGTGCTCATATTAGAACGCTTTTACTTACATTTTTTTATCGTTATATGAGACCAGTAATTGAGAAAGGTTATGTTTATATTGCACAACCTCCTCTATATAAAATTCAACAAGGAAAAAGAATTGAATACGCATATAGTGATGAAGAATTAAATATGAAATTGAGTGAAATTGGTGGAAAACCACAAATTCAACGTTATAAAGGTCTAGGTGAAATGAATGCGGAACAACTTTGGGAAACAACTATGGACCCTGATAAGAGAACTTTATTACAAGTTTCTTTGACTGATGTTGAAAAAGCAGATGCAGTATTTACAATGTTAATGGGTGAAGAAGTAGAACCTAGACGTAAGTTTATTGAAGAAAATGCTGTTTACGTACAAAATCTTGATATTTAAGGAGGTAATAATCTATGGCTGAAAAGAAAATTAGAAGTCTTGATGAGATAGAAAACGAATATCAAAACGAAGATTTAGAAAATCAAGACGAAGATTTAGAAGAAAATGACTCTGATATAGATCAAGAAGATGAAGAAGATTTAGAAAAATCTAGAGAAGATGCTAAAAAAGATAAAGAATTATTAGAAAGTCATGTTGACCATATTTTACCCATAAATTTATCTAATTGTATGCAAGATTCCTTTTTGTCATATGCAATGAGCGTTATTGTAGCTCGTGCATTACCTGATGTAAGAGATGGTTTAAAGCCAGTTCAACGAAGAATTTTATATTCAATGGCTGAACTTGGTGTTTATAGTGATAAACCATATAAGAAAAGTGCCCGTATTGTTGGGGACGTAATGGGGAAATACCATCCTCATGGTGACAGTGCTATTTATGAAGCAATGGTTCGTATGGCTCAAGACTTTAGTTTTAGATATACTTTAGTCGAAGGTCATGGTAACTTTGGTTCTGTTGACGGTGATGGAGCAGCTTCAATGCGTTATACAGAAGCTCGTTTAAGCAAAATTGCTAACGAAATGTTAAGAGATATTGGAAAAAACACTGTAGATTTTATGGATAACTATGATGGTTCTGAACAAGAACCTGAGGTTTTACCTGCAAAATTCCCTAATATTTTAGTAAATGGGGCATCAGGTATTGCGGTAGGTATGGCTACAAGTATTCCTACACATAACTTAACAGAAGTAATAAATGCTACTCTTGCATTAATTAAAGATCCAAATATTACAATAGATCAACTTATGGATTATATTCCAGCACCAGATTTTCCTACTGGTGGTACAGTAATGGGCTTATCCAATATAAAACAAGCCTATGAAACAGGTATGGGAACTGTAACTTGTCGTGCAAAAGTTGAAATTGTTGAACTTTCTAATGGTAAAAAAGAGATTTTAGTTAGAGAAATCCCTTATCAAGTTAATAAAACAAGATTAATTGAAAGAATTGCAGAACTTGCTAAAGATAAAATAATCGAAGGAATTACCGATTTACGTGATGAATCAAGTAGAAAAGGTATGAAAATCGTTATTGAAATTAGAAGAGATGCAAATGTTAACGTAATTTTAAATAACTTATATCGTTTTACACAAATGCAAACAACATATAGTGTAAATATGATTGCACTTGATCATGGACAACCAAAATGTCTAAATTTAAAACAAATTTTAGAAGCATATGTAAAACATCAAGTAGAAGTTGTAACTAGAAGAACTGAATATGATTTAGAAAAAGCTAAAAATAGACTACATATTGTTGAAGGTTTATTAATTGCACTTGCCGATATTGATGAAGTAGTAGCAACAATTAAGAAATCTAAATCAACTGAAGAAGCAGTAAATCAATTAGTTGCTAAATTTATTTTAACTGATATTCAAGCAAAAGCTATTCTAGATATGAAACTTCAACGTTTAACAGGTCTAGAAATCGAAAAACTTCAACAAGAAGCAGCTGAACTTCGTGAATTAGTTGAATATTTAATGTCAATTTTAGAAAGTCGCGAAAAATTAATGAGTATTATCGTTGATGAATTAACTGAAGTTCAAAGAAAATTTGGTACAGAAAGAAAGACTGAAATTGATTTAACAGAAGATTTAGACGTTGCAGATGAAGATTTAATACCAGAAGAAGATGTAATCATCACAATTACTAATAGAGGTTACATTAAACGTTTAAGTGTTGATACTTATAAAGTTCAAAAACGTGGCGGTAAAGGTATCACTGGTACAAAGATGCAAGAAGATGACTTTGTTGAAAAGATGATGTATACTTCAAGTCATGATAATATTATGTTCTTTACTAATTTTGGACAAGTTTATAACTTAAGAGCATATCAAATTCCTGCTCAAGGAAGATTCTCTAAAGGACTTCCTATTGTAAACTTATTGAAATTCTCAGATGGAGAACGTCTTGCTGCTGTAATTAATGTAAAAACACTAGAAGATCCAGGATACTTAATCTTTGGAACTAAGAATGGTAATGTTAAGAAAACAGAAATTGCAAAATATAAGAACATTAGATCAACAGGTATTAGAGCATTAATCTTAAATGACGGTGATGAACTTATTGCTGTTGAAAAGAGTGACGGCAATCAAACTATTATTCTTGGTGCATCAAATGGTAAAGCTGTAAGATTTAATGAAGTAGAGGTTCGTCCTACTAATAGAAGTGCTGCTGGCGTTAAAGCAATCAAACTAGAAGATGGTGAAAGAGCAGTTGGTATGGCTGTAGTTCCTAATGATGAAGCTGAAATTATTGTATTAACAGAAAAAGGCTTTGGTAAACGTACAAAAGCTGCGTCATTTAAAGTAAAAGGAAGAAACACAAAAGGTGTTAAATATATGAATATCACTGCTAAGAGTGGAAATCCTGTTGCGTTAAGTGTTTGTAAACCAGAAGAAGATCTAGTTGTAGTTACAGATAAAGGTATGATTATAAGAATTGAACTTACAAATATCTCTGTAATTGGTAGAGATACTCAAGGTGTTTGTATTATTAAACTTAATGAGGGACATAAAGTAGCATCAATTGTTGTCGTTCCAAAAGCTGATGCAACTAAAGAAGACGAAACTGAATAAAAACAAAAAAGAGACTTACAAAAAGTCTCTTTTTCTTAACTAAAATCTAATTATTTAACAAATCTTTTAATTTATCAAGTTCATTAAAATCAGGTTCATGGGAAGGTTGAATTACTTTAAATTCATCATTTTCATAACGTGGAATAATATGCATATGAAAATGCATTACAACTTGCCCCGCAAGGCTTCCACTATTATTTAATAAATTAATGTTTTCAACACCTAATTTATCTTTTAATTTATTAGAAACATATACACATGCTTCCATAATAGCTGCACATTCATCTTTATTAAGGTCAAAAACATTTTCAACATGACGTTTTGGAACAACTAAAGTATGACCTTTAGTTGTTTGAGAAATATCTAGTATTGCAATACAATAATCGTCCTCATAAATTTTAGATCCAGGAATTTCACCATTTAATATTTTACAAAATACACACATTTTAATCACCTCTAAATATAATTTTATACTTTATTTTATCAACAAATATAAAAAAATAAATTAAATGTGATAAAATTATTATATAAATTATTAATTTTAGGAGACAAAATATGAGTAAAGATGTAATTTATGTTGGTCATAGAGGAACAAAATTAGGAATTGGTGTTGAAAATACAAAAGAAGCATACCTAGAAGCAGCGCAACTTGGTTATCAAGCAATTGAAACTGACATTAGAGTAACTCTTGATAAAGTATATATTTGTTGTCATGATGAAAATTTATTAAGATTAACAAAAAATAGTAAAAATAAAACAGCTATTAACGTTCAAGAATGTCATTTTAAAGACATTAAACATTTAGAACTTGTTGAAATTACAAGCGATACAAAAAGAGTAGGTAAAATCTGTACATTTGATGAATATTTATCGATTTGTAAAGAATATAATTGTATACCAATTATTGAACTTAAATGGACAAATGGTATTTATTCTAGTAATGACAATTTTGAAAACGCAAATTATTCTAATTTAGATGGATTAGTTGAAAAAATTTATAATCATAATTTAGAAAATACAGCAGTTATTATGACTTCAATGATAGGCTGTTTGCTGTATGTAAAAGAAAAATATCCGAATATTAAATTACAGTGGTTATGTAACGCAAGAACTAAAGAATTTATGTCTTTTGTTGGAGAAAAAGGAATAGATTTAGATGTTCAGTACTTACAATTAGATGAAGAAGTACTTGAAAATGCAAGGAAATATAATCAATTAATTAACATTTGGACTCTAGATGATGATAGTTTACTAGATAAATATCTAAATATGCAAGTAGATATGGTTACTACTAACTATATTTCACCAAAAAAATAAACTAAAAGCTTATCTAAAAAGATAAGCTTTTATTCACCACTAAAATTTAAATTATAGTCAATTGTATCATCAAATGTAATATAAGATAAGTAAATAGTTAATAATAAGTAATTAATTTTATTTTGTACATCATGAAGTATTATATGGTCGCGCCCTGCTTCTACAATTTCACCTCTAAAAATTTTAGATCCCCATTGACTTCCTTCAAAACTCATATAAATTGTTGCGATTTTACCTTTATTAAGTCGTAAAATGTTTTCAATATATGATTGTTCGTTATAAATTTGGTTAGGATTTGTTCCCACTTCAGGTGGATATGGGTAAATTGGTGGCTGAGGATATATATATGGGACTCCTCCATATGGATTTTGATAAAAAGGTTGTTGATAATTAATCGTCATTTTTCCTCCTAATAACAATTTTCACTTTCTACAGGTGTGTAAAAACAGTGTGATTTATAACGGCCTGAGTTCCATTGATTCCACCATTTCGCTCTACAATCATCTTCACCTGCATTATAAAACCATAAAGCTTTTGTTGCGGGGTGAAATCTTTCACCATAAATTACTCTTCTTGCAAGTTTTTTATCTATTTCTCTTGGAGCTTGATAAAAATAAGAATAAAGAGTTGCTTCGAAGCCGCCAGGGCGTTGAAATACCATTTGTTCAATTGATGTAATGTTTCTAAAATCTAGACATTTTGCTAAAACTCTATTAATTCCAACGTTCCCTACCATTAACATTCCTAGTTCTCCATCTGATTCAGCTTCTGCTCTCATTAATCTTGCTAATAATTCTAATTCTTTTTTAGTATATTTAACAACACTCATTTTAACACCTCAAGAAAAATATATTCAAGATAATTGAAAAATATACTAAAATCTATTAGAATATATAAAAAATAACTTAAAGGAACTAAAAGTATGAATAAATGTGATCAAAATTGTAATACATGTTCATCAAAATGTAATAATGGTTGTCCAATATGTAATGTGCTAGGGAAAAATGTACCATTAATAACAGTAAAATCGCTTTTAAAAGATAAAAATCATTATTTGAATGATAATAATATATATATTTGTATAAACCGAAAATGCCCAATAATTTATTATCAAGAAGAAAACCCTAAATATTTTACTAAAGATGATATAAAAACGCAAATTTGGTTCAAATCAAGCCTTAATGAGCAAATTATATGCTATTGTCATAATATAAAACTAACTAATATTGTAGAAATAGTGAAAAATAGTGATGAACAAAACTTAACAAAAGAAAAAATATTTGAAAAATTAAATATAAAAGAAGATAATAATTGTCTATATCATAATCCACTTGGTGAAAGTTGTGATAAATTATTTAAAAATGCGATTGAATTTGCGTATAAACAGAAAAATAATGAATAAAGTTAAATTTATATTGAAAATAATTTAAAATATGATATAATTTATATTAAGTGAGGTGTAAAATATGAAAAAATATATGTTTTTAGCGTTATGCTTAGTAAGTCTTCTAAGCCTTTTTTGTAGCTGTAAGAAAAATAAATTTGATGTTACAATTATTTATGAAGATGGAACTAAAGAAATAATAACAGAAATAAAAAAAGGTTCAAAAATAACTGAACCTAACTTTAATTTACCTATTGAAGTAAATGATATACAATATGTGGATGAATCTGGCAATAAATTTAGCTTTGATACAGAAATAATGAGTGATTTAACTATTTATGCTAATTTTGTTTATAATCAATATACAGTAAACTTCTATGATTATGATGGTACTTTAATAGATAGTTATACTTTAAAATATGGATCAGAAGTAATATTTCCAAATAATCCTACAAGAGAAGCAGAAATAGGTTGTACATATGAGTTTAAAGATTGGACTTTATCTGATACAATTGTTACAAAAAATTTAGATTTTAAAGCCCAATATACAAAAATCTTAGAAGAATATACAATTAATTTTTATGATTATGATAATACTTTAATTAAAAGCTATATTTTACAATATGGATCAGAGATTATATTTCCTGATGAACCTACTAGAGATGGTGGAGTAGGGTATTCATATGAATTTAAAGATTGGACTTTAACTGACACAATTGTTACAAAAAATTTAGATTTTAAAGCCCAATATACTCAAGTTTTTGAAGAATATACAGTAAACTTTTATGATTATGATAAAACTTTAATAACTACTTATACATTACCATATGGATCTGAAGTAATATTTCCTGAAAATCCAACAAGAGATGGTGGAGTAGGGTATTCATATGTGTTTAAGGATTGGACAATAAAACAAACTGTTGTAACAAAAGATTTAACATTTACCGCAAGATATACAAAAGTATATGATGAAATGACTGTTACAGCATTAAATTTAGATGGAAGTGTATATACAATAGAAAAATGTGATTATGATAGTTATATTAATACAATAGAAGAACCAAAATTTGATAAGGATCCTAATAAATATTATCGTTTTTATGGTTGGTACGACACTGAAACAGAAGAATTATTTGATTTTGATAAAGAAGTTATCAAGAATACTACCATTTATCCAAAATATGATATATATGATTACGAAGAAACGACATTAGAAAACGCGACAATTAGTTTTATAGGCGATAGTATTTCAACATTTTATGATAAAAATTCTAGCGTAAATAGCCTTTATGGTGGTACTAATCAGTTTTATTATCCAATATATTCTACAACAGTTAAGTCAGTTGAACTTACTTGGTGGCATCAAACATATACAAAACTAGGTTTAAAACTAGGAGTTAATAATTCTTGGAGTGGTAGTGCTGCATATGGTAATGGTAATTCTGCTGGAATGAGCGAATATCGATTAAAAACTTTAGGCGATAATGGTACTCCAAATATAGTTGTAATCTTTTTAGGAACAAATGATAACGTAAATGGTCATACGGTTACGAATTTAGAAACTGCATATATAAAAATGATTGAATATATTAGTAAAAATTATATTGATTTCTCAAATAATACTGCAAAAATTCCTTATATTTACTTATTTACTAACGGTTATTCAGCATATTCTGGATATAATTATACAGAAGAAAGAAGACTTGAATATAATGAAATGTTTAAAAAATTAGCAAATACTTATTCAAATGTTAGAATTTTTGACCTTGCAAAATATATTACAAGTGACAACTATAGTTCTTATTTAGGAGATTCTTTACATTATAATGCTGATGGAATGAAATTAATTTCTGATAAATTAGTAGAACAGTTAACTAATGATTTTTCCAAAACAAAAAAGGTACAAAAACAAAGACAAAGCATAAGCAAAGTTATATTTTATTTAGAAAAAGATGAAAAAAATTACTATAAAAAAGAGGGGGAATATATATGTTAATTGTTGGACTTGGAAATCCTGGTAAACAATATGAAAAAACTCATCATAATGTGGGATTTATGTTTGTTGATGAAGTAGCAAAGAGTTATAATGTTACATTTAAATTAGAAAAAAAATTTCAATGTTTTATTGGAGAATTTGTTCAAAATGGTAAAAAACATTATTTAATGAAACCAACAACATATATGAACTTATCTGGTCATGCAGTTAGATTGTTTAGTGATTATTATAATATTGAAAGTGATGATATTTTTGTAATATATGATGATATGGATTTACCAATTGGAACTAAAAGAATAAGAAAAAGTGGTTCAGCTGGTGGACATAATGGTATGAAATCAATGATTAAAGAAGTTGGAACTAGTGAAATTGCTAGACTTCGTATTGGAATCGGAAGAAGTAAAGAAGATTCACATGATAAAGTAGTAGATTTTGTTCTTTCTAACTTCTCGAAGTCAGAAATGAATATTTTAAATGAAATTTTAAATGTTTCTGCAAACATTATTAATGATTTAATTAATCATGGTATTGATTATATAATGAACAATTATAATAAATAGGGGGAATATAATGAATATACTTAACTTTTTAGAACAAAAAGCTAAATATATGAACGTTATAAACAGTATTTTAAACACAAATAACAAAGAAAATATATATGTTGGTAATGCTGCTTGCAATCTTTCAAGGATGCTAGCAGCACTAACATTTATAAAAACAAATAAAAATATTGTTTATATAGCTGAAAACATATATGAAGCATCAAAAGCTTATGAAACATTTTGTGATTTATTAGGTGATGATTTGGTAAGTTTTTTTCCACAGGAAGAATTTATTTCATCAGAACTTGTTGCAAGTAGTTTAACATTTCGACTAGCAAGAATGTTAACACTTCATAATATCGTAGAAAAAAATCCTAGATTAATTGTTACATGTACTGAAGGTGTAACAAAACAAATGATGTCTAAAGAGAAAATTAAAGCATCAACTATTAAATTACAAGTAGGACAAGAGATACCATTAAAAGAATTAGTAGAAAAACTAATAATAAGAGGATATAAAAAAACCTCAATTACCGAAGAACTTGGTACTTTTAGTGTAAGAGGCAGCATTGTAGATATATATCCAATTAATTCTGATGGTGTTTTTCGTATTAATTTCTTTGATAATGAAATAGAAACGATTAAAAAGGTAAATATTTCTACGCAAATGAGTGAAGGAAAAGTAAATGATATATATATATTTCCTTTATATGATGTTTATTATGAAGAAAAAGAAATATCTTTAATCGAAGAACGTATTTTAAAAGAACATAATCTAACAGAAAAAGTAGATAAAGACTTAAGAAAAATAAAAAATTATGATTCATTAGACCAACTATATATATACTTACCGTATATTGATCCTAAATATACGCCCTTTTTGACGCTTATTGATAGTCCAATATGCTTTTATGAAGACTTAAAACATATAATAGATCATCAAGCAGTACAATTAGAAGAGATAAGAGAATACTTATTAAGTGTAAAATATAAATTAAATAACGATTTATTTATTCCAGTAATTGAAAATTTAAATTATTCAAATCAAAATATATTTTTCTCACAAGATATATCTTCTTTAAATGATATAAAACTAACTAAATTAATTGATTTAGGAAGCGGAAATAACTTTGATTACAATAATAATATAAAACTTGTTATAGAAGATATAAAACTTAATAAAGCAAAAACTTATATTATCACTCATTTTGATGAGAAAAAGTTAGCTTTTTTAGAAAATATATTTGAAAACAACGGTATATCATTTAATAAAGGAGATAAAATAAAAGAAAATCAAATAAATTTAGTAGTTTCAAAAAATGCATATGGTTTTATAGACTATGAATATAACCTAGAAATACTTACACCTAATGAATTTGCACCAGGGAAAATAAGTAAACAAGGTAAATATCATAAATATTATAAAAATACAACTAAAATCTATGATAAAGATGACTTAAAACCTGGTGATTATGTAGTTCATCAAGAATATGGTATTGGAATATATTTAGGAATTGAAACAAAAACATTAAGAGAAAAACAAATTGACTACTTACATATTCAATATGCAGATGAGGGAAAACTATATGTTCCAGTTGAAAATATATATCTTTTAGAAAAATATAATACTTCTAAGGATGCAAAACCTAAGTTAAATAACTTAACCGGTAAAGAATGGAAGAAAAAGAAAGCTAAAATTAAAGAAAAAGTAATGGATGTAGCAAGAAGACTAATAAAAGTCCAAGCTGAACGCGATTTAAAACAAGGATATATATATGATAAGGATTCAGTTGAACAATTAGAATTTGAATCTGATTTTGAATTTAAAGAAACTGCTGATCAAATTAAAGCAATAAACGAAGTAAAGCAAGATATGGAAAGCAAACGTCCACTTGATCGTTTAGTTTGTGGTGATGTAGGTTTTGGAAAAACAGAAGTAGCAATGCGTGCAGCCTTTAAAGCTGTAGATAATGGCAAACAAGTGGTATATTTAGCGCCTACAACAGTTCTTACAAGACAACACTTTTATACTTTTAAAGATAGATTTGAAAAATATGGCATAAGAGTAGAACTATTAAATAGATTTGTACCTGTTTCAAAACAAAAAATAGTCCTAGAAGGACTAAAAAAAGGATATGTTGATATAGTTATAGGCACGCATAGAGTTCTTTCTAACGATTTAGAATTTAAGAATCTTGGTTTATTAATAATAGATGAAGAACAACGTTTTGGTGTATTACATAAAGAACGAATAAAAGAATTAAAAGCAAATGTTGATATTTTAACTCTAACAGCAACACCTATTCCAAGAACACTTCAAATGGCTTTATCGGGCTTAAGAGACTTATCTTTAATAGAAACACCTCCTACAAATAGACTCCCAGTTCAAACATATGTTCTAGAAACTAACGCTTCAGTAATTAGAGAAGCTATAAATAGAGAAATGGGACGTGGTGGTCAAGTATTTTATTTATTAAACCATATAGATGAGTTAGATAGAATTATTTCTAAAATACATAAGCTATGTCCTATAGCAAAAGTTGGATTAATTCATGGTAAAATGAGTAAAGAACAAATAGAAGATGAATTAGTATGTTTCTTAGATAAAGAATATGATGTATTAGTTTGTACTACAATTATTGAAACAGGAATCGATATACCTAATGCAAATACGCTTATTATCGAAAAAGCTGACCATTTAGGGCTTAGTCAATTATACCAAATTAGAGGTAGAGTTGGAAGAAGTGATAGAATTTCTTATGCATATTTAATGTATGAACCACATAAAGTACTTACGCAACAAGCAAAAGAACGACTTGATGCAATAAAAGAGTTCACAGCACTTGGAAGTGGTTATAAAATTGCTATGAAAGACCTTGCGATAAGAGGTGCTGGAGATATATTAGGAGATGAACAATCAGGTTTCATTGACGCAATAGGTATGGATCTATATATGAAATTACTTAATGAAGCCATAAATGAGTTAAAAGGAGAAAAAGAAGAGCCTAAAGAACATAAATATTTTAATATATCAATCTCAAAACATATTGATCCGAATTATGTAATTGATGATGAAATAAGAATTGCCATGCATAAAGAAATTAGTAAAATCAAATCAAGAGACCAAATAAAAAGTTTAATAGAAGAATATACTGATAGATACGGAACATTAAATCAAGATATTTTATTATATATGGAAACCAAATATTTAGAATTTTTACTAAAATCAAAAGGAATAGAAAACTTTAAAGAAACAAAAGATGAAATAACAATTAATTTTGACGAAGAGACAACATCAAAAATTAATTATAAAGATTTATCACACAACGCATCAAAAAATGCGCCATTATTTACTTTCTCGTTAAAGAATAATCGTATATTTATTCATATTGATCCAAAAGATTATAAAGATAGTTATATATATATACTTACAAAATTCTTAGAAAATATTAAAATTTAAGTATAATCTTGGAAAAAAAGTTCATAATAAACATAGAAAACTCAAAAAGGAGATGTTATTATGAAAGCAACAGGTGTTGTAAGAAGAATAGATGATTTAGGTAGAATTGTTCTTCCTAAAGAGCTAAGAAGAACAATGCGTATAAAAGAAGGAGAATCACTTGAAATATATACTGACGGAGATAATAAAATTGTATTAAAAAAATACTCTCCTGTAAATCAAATGACTGATTTTGTTAAGGAATTTACAGAAAGTATGTATACAACAAACAAAAGAAATATCATAGTTACTGATAATGAAAAAATTGTTGCAGCAAGTGGTGACTTTAAAATTGATTTAACAGGCAAAAAAATAACAAAAGAATTAGAAGAAAGATTAAAAAATAGAAATACTCAAATAAATAATTCTGGAGTTTCGTTAAATGTATGTGAAAACTATACAATTAATAATGCCTCTATCGTAAAACCCATCAATGTATTTGGAGATGTGTTAGGATGTGTTATTGTAGAAGGGAAACCACAAGTTACAGATTCAGAAAAGAGTTTAGCTGAATTTGGTGGATTATTTATGAGTAGATATTTAGAAATCTAAGGCAGTAAGCATTAAGTTTACTGCTTTATAATTTTCTAACAAAAAGCAAATAATAGTTAGAAAATGTATAAATGTGTTATAATATAGAAGTAATTAAATATAATTTAACAAAGGAGATAAAAAAATGGCACTAGTTAATATGTGTGAAATGCTTACTAAAGCAAAAGAAGGCAAATATGCTGTTGGTCAATTTAACATTAACAATCTTGAATGGACAAAAACTATCCTTGAAACTGCACAAGAACAAAATTCACCAGTAATTTTAGGTGTATCTGAAGGTGCAGCTAAATATATGGGCGGTTTCAAAACTGTAGTTGGTATGGTAAAAGGTTTAATCGAAGAATTAAACATTACAGTTTCTGTTGCAATTCATTTAGACCATGGTCAAAGTTTTGAAAACTGTAAAAAAGCTATTGATGCTGGTTTTACATCAGTAATGATTGATGGTTCTCATCATCCAATTGATGAAAATATTAAAATGACTAAGGAAGTTGTTGACTATGCTCATGCACATGGCGCAAGCGTAGAAGCAGAAGTAGGTACTGTTGGTGGTAACGAAGATGGTGTTATCGGTGGTATTAAGTATGCTGATTGTGCTGAATGTGTAAAATTAGTAAAAGAAGCAGGTGTTGATGCATTAGCTCCAGCACTAGGTTCAGTTCATGGTCCTTACCAAGGTGAACCAGTATTAGGTTTTGTTGAAATGAAAGAAATTCAAGAAGCTACTAATATGCCACTTGTTCTTCATGGTGGTACAGGTATTCCTGATGAAAAAATCCAAAAAGCTATTGCTTGCGGTACTTGCAAAATTAATGTTAATACTGAATGCCAACTTGCATTTAATAAATTATTAAGAGAATGGATTGCTGATCCTAAAAATGCAAATCAATATGACCCACGTAAGATTTTAGGTCCTGCTACTAAAGGTATTAAAGCTGCAGTTACCGAAAAAATGAATGTATTTGGTTCAGTTAACAAAAACTAATAACATAATACAAAATTAGATTATAGTTTTTCTATAATCTAATTTTTTTCTTTGAAATAATATAGAATTTTTGTTATACTATAAAAAAGAGGTATAGTATGAAAAAAATATATATATTTATAGCAGTGTTTTTATTATTGTTTAGTTATAGTTGTAGAAATAAAATAAATAATAATAACAATAATAAAAATGATAATAATCAAGAATCTGATCTTAAAATTACATTAAATTACAGTGACGAATTAAAAGATTTTATTACATATGATCAAAATTATGAAATCAAAAAAGATGAAGAATTCGTTTTTCCACAAATAGAAAGCAAAATATATATAGTAGATAACACTGTGTTAGAAGAAGATACTGTGATATATACTAGAAGTATTTATGATTTTACTTTTTATGGATGGAAAACTACTGATAATATATTAATTGAAAACAATAGTGTAAAGGTTGAAGAAAGTACAACATTTACACCTATATATAATCTATCTTCTTCAAGCTATGTAATAAATTTTTATACTAATGGCTTTTTATTAAATAAATCAGAAAGTCAAGACTTAGAAAATTTTGAATTACCTGTTATTGAAAATCAAAATTATACATTCGAAGGATGGTATTATAATGATTCATACTTAGGCAAGAAAGTAGAAAGTATTAAATATTCTCAAATTAATGATGAAATAATACTTTATGCAAAACTTGTTCCAACTGTAGAATATGTTAATTTTTTAGTTGAAAATGTTCCTATTGATGTAACAATATTTGATATAGATAATATTGAACACGCATATAATTCTTATCAAAAACTTTCATATCAAAATAAACAATTAATAGAAAGCTATAATAAATTAAAAACAGCTTATCAAAATATAGAAAAATTAAAAACAGCTTATGCATTTTATTGTAAACTTGAAGAAGTATACAATAAAGATATATCTCCTATTTTAAAATATGATTTAGAAAACTTAATGATATCATTAGAATCTTTAGATCAAACTATTATAGATTATATTCCTAATTTAGATTATGTTAGACTAAATACAATTATTGATGAAGTAAATGCATTATATGAACAATATTATAAAGAGGCACAAGAATTTGATAAAAAAATTGCGAAACTACCTATTTTTGTAGAACAATTTTATGAAGAAGAAATAATAAATTTATATAATGAATATCAAAATTTAGATAAAAATATAAAAGATTTATTAAACTCTAAAGAAAAAATACAGTTATTATATGATAATTTACAAAATCTAAAAAATAAATCTCATATTTTTTATTTGAATACTTATAATACAAATAATATTTATACTTCAAAACAACAATTATTTGAAGCATTTTTTACAGATTTTTATTATTATATTGCTGCATATCATGGCTTAAATCATCTTAAAGATAACAATTTATATAATGTAGATGATTTTGTAAAACTTGCAGGTGATTTCACTGGAGCTGGTGCAAATAATTTATATGGTATAGGCAATATTGCGGGAAGATACATGTTAGAAAAAGATGTTAATGGTATATTAGAAAATCAAACTGAAAATGGTTTTTTTGGTTTTTGCTATCAAAATAATTTATATAAAGATTTGTTACCATTCTTTATAAATTTCTTTGCTTTTTGGCGAATAGATGAAAAATATGCAAGTAGTTCTAATTATGGAGCAGATATATTTGCAGAAAGTTGGGCACCAACTGTAGATATTGCGAAATTCTTCTATTATGATGAAAACACATCATATGTAAAAACTGATAGAATGATAGATTGTTTAACTAATGTAGCTTCTGTAGTATATAATTTTTCTGAATTAAGTCTCAATACAACAACTATTAAATTAAGAGGATATATATTTGAGGGTTGGTATGATAATGAAAACTATGAAGGTGAAAAAATTACATTATTATCAAATACTACACCAAAAAAATTATATGCAAAATGGACAATAGATCAAAATCAAGTTGATTTAGATAATTCTAATTTAGTAGATATATATATTTATAATTTAACAACCGCTAAAGCAATTGTAAATAATGAAACAGTTGGATATGTAAAGAAAATGTATGATAATTTATCAGAGAAAGGAAAGAAATTAGTTAATAATTATGATACATTACAACAATTATTAACTAAATATAATTAATATGGAAAAACAAATTAAAATTAATATTGGTTTAATTATAAATAAATCAATCACTATTGAAGAAGAAATAAAACAATACTATGAAAACGCACTAACTTATATTAATCAAATAGATAAATTATATATATATTTAACAAAAGAAGTAGATGTTTCTAAATTTATAACATATCTAACTAAATATCCATATGTAGAGATAGCTAAATGTATTGATTATGGTGATGCTGAAATATATAAAGCACTAATTGATAAATCAGAAGAAGATAATGCTGATTATATTGTTTTATTAAAACCTGATATGTATTACGAAAACGACTCATTTATTGAATTAAAAAAATACATCACACAAGCAGATGTATCTAGAATTTCTGTTTTGACACCTATGCCTTTATTCGGTTCTGAATTACATGAAAGAAAAGCAGAAGAATTTAGAGCTATTAAAGGATGTAATGCATATGGAGCACTATTAAATTTACATATTTATAAAGAAACAAGAGGAATAAAAACAGAGTATTATCAAACAACATTTGATTATGATTATTGTTTACAAACTAGACTTCTTGGTTATGATATAATGCTTGCCCAAAATCTTGTATTAAGAAAACAAAACTATAAAGTTTTAACTAGAAAAATTGGTTTTATAACATTAACAATGTTTGAAAGAGATCTAATAGATGTATATTACGAAACAAGAAATAGATATTATTTGTGGGAAGAATATAAAAACTTAGATCGTGATTATGTTTTATTAGATAAAAAACTTGCTAAAAAAGAACAACAAGAATTAAGAGCAAAAGATAAACATTATAAAGAAAAATTTATGATGATAGATAGAGCAAGAAGTGATTATAAAAAAGGGATTAAAGGACCTTTTAAACAAACGAAATAAATAACAATAGATAAAGCTAATATAAAAGCTTTATCTTTTTATTTGGAAAACAAATATTCTTATGTTAAACTATAAATGTAAAATAACCAAGAAAGGAACATTTACATGAAATCAATAAAAAAAGTTATATATATAATTATAATTTCTTTATTATGTATCTTTGTAATTCCTACAAAGGCTGCAAATAAAGATAGTGCAACTGATCCTACTGGTGTTAGTACATATACACCAACAGAATCTATTGTGAAAGATATTTATGGAATGACACATACGTTACAAAAAGCTACAACAGTAACTAATGGTAACTCAAAAGGTCAATTAATAAATGCTTTTGAAATGAAAACAGATGGAATAACTTCAAAACTTGTTACTTGGGCTGTACAACAAGATAATTCATCATACAAAAGAGCTGATATTATTGAAGCTGCAAAAGATTATGAAGCAAAACATCCAGGTTGGATTGTTACTGGTGGTATAAACGCCGACCAATATTTCTATAAATTCGGTAATGGTTTAGGTGTAGATGGTAGTGCTATTCTTGAACCTTCGCCATATTATCCAATGATTACAGATGGTGAAATAAGATACACAGTTAATCCTTATAACAATTCTTCAAATGTAGTAGGATTCAAAAATGATGGAAGTACAAACAGTTTTGCATATCCTAATGGCACTGTTGGAGGTTATAGACTTTCAATTATTGATGAATTAGGTAATGAATTAAATACTTTTGTTGTAAATGGAATAAACAGAAACGCATCAGGCACAGAAACTACTGTTTGGTGTGCACCTGTTCACACAGGGTATCCTAATAAAGTACAAGAACAAACTATCAATACAACTAATCAATTATATTTAATAGAAAACGCTGATTTAGCACAAGTAAGTGTTGATCCTAGTTACGGTTATCCTACTGGAGATCTAATTTCTTTATTCTGTAAAGGAACAATTTCTAATTCAAGTTTAAAACAATATACTGTTTCAAAAGGTCAATTTGCTATTGAAACAACAAACGAATCAGTAATATCTGCATTAAATGATGGACTTAAAGTAAAAGTTGAATTATTATTTGGTAGCGAAGAATTAAATGCAGTGGATGAAGCAATGGGTTATCATAGTGCACATATAGTTAATGGTTCTGTACAAACTGCTAATGCTACTAATGCATATAACGCAAAATCATATTCTCGTGCTTTATTTGGAAAAAAAGCTGATGGAACATATGTTTTAATTACAGGTGACTACGTTGTACTTGAAGGTTCTTATGGACTTAATTTTACTGAATGTAATGCAGTTGCAAAATACTTTGATTGTACTGATCTTTATCAAATGGATGGTGGAGGAAGTGTAACAGCGCTTGCAAGACAAGATGATGGATCATTTAAAGTTACTAATTATCCAAAAGATTCAGGTAATCCTAATAATCCACGTGAAAATTTAAGTTATTTATTCTTTGTAAAACGTGATCCAGGTGTAGTTCAAAATCAAAGTTTAACTACTCACTATTCTATAACACTTGATAAAAAAGAATTATTAGGTAATGTAAAAATTGAAAATTTAAAAGTAAGTTTAGATAATCAAGAATACGATTTTGGTGATGATGCACAATTAACAATTGCCGGTTTAACAGAAAAAACACAATATAAACTTAAAATTACATATGATATTGTAGAAAATAATAATATAATTTCAGATTATGTATATATATACGTTACTACAAAAGAATACATTTTCCCAAATGAAGTAATTAAAATAACTGAAGTAACTGATACAACAATAAAAATTGTTAAAACAGCAAATAGTTATGCAGAAAACATTTCTAATATTATATTAAAGATTGGTCATGATACATTTAATATGGGAAATAAAGATGAATATATATGTACTGACTTATATAAAGATGTTGATTATGAAGTAAGCGCAACATATGACATTTTTGATCCTGCATCCCAAGTTACATTTACTGGTCAAACAGAAATATTTAATGTACATACAAAAGCATTTAAAGAACCTACAATCGATAAATTTGTTGAAAAGAGAAAAGGAACTTCAACATTAACAGTTGAATATGAATTTAGTGATGAAGATAATGTAGTAGAAAATGCATATGTAATAGTAAACGGGGAACAAAATAAAGAAGTAATACTAAAAACAGGAACAGTGTCTTTATCAGGATTACAATTTAAAGAAAATAAATATGAAATTAAATTAGTAATTGAATACTTAGATGAAAAAGGAAATACAATTAAAGTAGAATCAGTTGCTTTAGTATATGAACCACCACATGAGCATAATTTTGTAGAGGGAGTTTGTGAATGTGGAGAAAAAGATCCAAACTACGTACCACCACATGAACATGAGTTTATTGATGGTAAGTGTGAATGTGGCGAATCTGATCCTAACTACGTACCACCACATGAACATAAGTTTGTAGAAGGTACTTGTGAATGTGGAGAAAAAGATCCAAACTACGTACCACCACATGAACATAAGTTTGTAGAAGGCAAGTGTGAATGTGGAGAATCTGATCCAAACTATACACCAGAACCTGCAAAGAAAAAATGTGGTAAGAAGAGTGCTGAATTAGTTATTGGTATTTTATCATTGACTGCAGTAATTGGATTATTCTTTAGAAAAAGAAAATAATTAATTAAAGAAGAAGTAAAAAAACTTCTTCTTTTTCTTTTATATGTAATTTATTTATGATAAAATAATGTAAAAGAGGTGATTATATGAATTTATTGAAAAGATTATATATATGTATATTAATTATTATGTTTGTTTTAATAATTACTCCTAAAACATTATCAGCATCAAATATATATACAAATGATGATAAATCAGCTACATGGCAAGTAAATGAACAAACCACAAAAACATTAAATGGTGTTACTCATACTTATATGTTAGGAGAAAGTACTGATACTTCTCAAGAAGAAAAAGGAAATCAAAAAGTTAATGTATTTGAAATGAAAACAGATGGTGTCAATTCAAAACTTGTTTCGTGGGCTATGAATGGTGCTACAACCTACGCAAGAGGTGGTTTATCTGCTATAGCGAAAGATTATGAAGAAAATCATCCGGGTTGGATTGTAGTGGCAGGTATTAACGGTGATCAGTATTACACAAAATATGGTTCTGGACTAGGAACAGATGGTTCATTTTATTACTATAATCAACCATATTATCCAATGATTATTGATGGAGAAAGAAGATTCCCAATAACTCCAACAGGTAATTCAGATTATAATTATGTTGGTATTGCAAATAATAACGAAGAAGAAAGTTTTATCAACGAATCACCACTTGCTGATTTAAAAATTGAAATATTAGATGAAAATGATCAAGTTATATATATACATAATGTAGATAAAGTTAACAATAACCCTATTGAAAATGAAACTTCGGTGTGGTTTTCTTATGTATCATCAGAACAAAGTGGAAAATATATAGAACATAATGTTCAAACAGATAAGAATTTATATATAATTGAAAATGCAGAATTAGCATATATGAATAATTCAAGTACATATCCTTATGCAGGTGCTGCCGATTCGTTATTTGGAAAAGGTAAAATAAGTTTAGTTTCAAATGAATATAAATTTACAACAGGTAGTTTTGGTATTGAAACTTCAAACAATGATTTAATAAAATATTTAAAAGAAAATGTTAAAGTTAGAGTTCAATATTACTACGAAAATGAAGAGATGAATAATGTAGAAGCTTCTTTTGGTTATCATTCTGTGCAAAGAGAAAACGATCAAGATGTAAAAACAACAGCAGCATATGATGCTAGAAGATATAATCGTTCAATTTTTGGAAAAAAAGCAGATGGAACATATGTCTTAATGACTGTCGCAAAAGGAACATATAGCGGAACAACACAAAACGAATCAAATACAATTTTAAAACAATTTGGTGTAACTGATGCATACCAACAAGATGGTGGTGGAAGTGTGACAGCGATCATTAGAAATGCAAACGATTCTTTTGATCTTGTAAACGAAAGTAGTGACTCAAGCGTTAAAGAAAGACAAATACTTTCAGGATGTTTCTTTGTTGTAAGAGATAGTGGATATAGATCATATAAAAAAGATTCTACAAAAAATAGTATCACATTAACAAAAGTAAATAATTATAACGATGAATATATATCTAATGTTGTAGCAAAAATTAATGGAAAAACATATAATATCTCAAATGAAAATTTAACAATAGATGATTTAGCATATGATACTGAATACATTATAGAATTAACTTATGATGTAAATATTAATGGACAAATTGTAAAAGGCGAACAACAAGTAATTGCCCATACCGCTTCATTTGTGATGCCTTCCTCTGGTATAAGTGTTAAAAAAGTTACTGCTAATTCAATTATATTAGAACGAAAATCACAAACAGAAGACGAAGTAATATCCGCAATAGTTACTTGTAATAATGAAACATATGATTTAACTATTGAAAATAAAGAAGTTATAATTAAAAATTTATCTCCTTCTACAGTTTATAAACTACAAATTTCTTATTCAGTAAAAGACATTGTTGATGGTAAAATTTATGAAGGAAAAGAAGAAATTAATAAAATAACAAAAAAATACAATATTCCAGAAATAATAAAATTTGAAGTTACAAATAAAAATAAAAATTCTATAGAAATAAATGTAGAAATAATAGATGATTTTAATCTTTCATATGCTTGTTATATAAGCTATAATGGTAGACAATTAGATTGTGAACAATTATCTAATATATATATAATTGAAAATATTAACTTAGAACAAGAGGATTATGAATTAGTATTAGTGGTGTTATATAAAGAAAATAACGTATATAAATCTTTAAATTCTGATATCTTACTTATTGAGAAAATAGAACATATTCATGAATTTAAAGAAGGTAGTTGTGAATGTGGAGAAAAAGATCCAAATTATGTACCACCACATGAACATACATTTGTAGAAGGTAGTTGTGAATGTGGAGAAAAAGATCCAAATTATGTGGCTCCTCATATACATGAATATAAAAAAGGGATGTGTGAATGCGGAGAAAAAGACCCAAATTATGTTGAACCTAACGATCCACAACCTGAACCTGCAAAGAAAAAATGTAGTAAAAAGAGTGTTGACGTAGTTATTGGTATATTATCGTTAACTGCAATAATAGGAATATTCTTTAGAAAAAGAAAATAGATTAATATGAAAATATGTAAGTTATTCAACTTATATATTTTTTTGTATAAATAATAAATTATATAAAATACTAATAATAGAAATCTCTTGACAAACAAATTAAATATGGTAAACTATTAAAAACGAAAGGAGATATATATGTCTAAATATCAATTAATAAAAGAATCATATGTTGAAGAAGTTCAATCTAATGTAAAACTACTTAAGCATATTAAATCAGGAGCAAGAATTTTACTTCTTGAAAATGATGATAATAATAAAGTATTTACAATTGGTTTTAGAACACCACCAACTAATGATACAGGTGTTCCCCATATATTAGAACATTCAACACTTTGTGGTTCAAAAAAATTTCCAGTAAAAGATCCTTTTATTGAACTATTAAAAAGTTCTTTAAATACATTTTTAAATGCAATGACTTTTCCAGATAAAACTATTTATCCTGTTGCAAGTTGTAATGAAAAAGACTTTAAAAACTTAATGGAAGTGTATATGGATGCAGTGTTTTATCCAAATGTATATATTCACGAAGAAATTTTTAAACAAGAAGGATGGCACTTTGAACTTGAAAGTGTTGATTCTGATATAATTTATAATGGTGTTGTTTATAATGAAATGAAAGGTGCATTTTCATCTGCCGAACAAGTAATCGATAGAATGACAAGACATTATATGTATCCAGATTCACCATATGGTGTAGAATCTGGTGGTGATCCCGACTTTATACCAGAACTTACATATGAAGAATTTAAGAATTTTCATAAACGTTTTTATAGTCCTGCTAATAGTTATATTATTCTTTATGGTAATATGAATATGGAAGAACGCTTGGAATGGATGGATAAAGAATATTTATCTGATTTTGATGTAATTGAAACTGATTCTGAGGTAGTTTATCAACCAACATTTAAACAACCAATTGATAAAGATATATATTATCCAGTTGGAAAAGATGAATCATTAGATAATAAAACATATTATTCTTGTGGTGTTGTAATTGGTGATTATAAAGACGATGAACTTGCTCTTGCAATGACTATTTTACAATATACTTTGCTTTCTGCACCAGGTGCTCCACTTAAACAAGCAATATTAGATGCAGGACTTGGTAAAGATATCATGAGTTCTTACGATTCAGGATTACTTCAACCAACGCTTATGATTGTAACTAAAGATGCACCAGCAAATAAATTAGAAGAATTTAAAAAAGTTATAAATAATACGTTAAAACAGTTGATTGAAAACGGAATAGATAAAAAATCTTTAAAAGCTGCAATCAATTATTTTGAATTTAAATATCGTGAATCAGATTTTGGTAGAGCTCCTAAAGGTTTAGTATTTACTATTAATGCACTTGAAACATGGCTTTATGATGAAAATAATCCTACATCACGACTTGAAACAAATAAATTATTTAAATTGTTAAAAGAAAAAGTCGAAACTAATTACTTTGAAGAACTAATTAATATATATATATTAAATAATAGCCATAAAGTATTTGTTACTGCAAATCCATCTAATACAATTGCTGAAGAAAAAGAAGTAGCATTAAAACAAAAACTAAAAGCATATAAAGAAACTTTATCTGAAGAAGAATTAATTAAACTAGTCAACGATACAAAAGCATTAAAAGAATATCAACAAGAACCTTCAAGTGAAGAAGATTTAAAGAAAATACCACTTTTAACAAAAGATGATATAGATGAAAAAATAGATTCAATTAATAATATTGAAGAAGAATTAGATAATGTAAAAATTATAAAACATGATTTATTCACAAATGGTATAGGTTATTTAAAACTATGCTTTAATACAATTAATGTTCCTGAAAAATTAATACCTTATATTGGATTACTAGTTTCAGTTTTAGGTAAAGTAAATACTAAACATCATACATATCAAGACTTAACTACTGAAATTAATGTTAATACTGGTGGAATAGGTTCTATGGTATCAATTGTTAGCCTTCAAAATAATGATTTGTTACCATTATTTACAATTAATGCTAGTTCATTATTTGAAAAGAGTGAATTTGTAGTTAATATTATCAAAGAAATTATTAAAGAATCTGATTTTACTGATGAAAAAAGATTATATGAAATTATTGCGAGTCTTAAATCTCAAATGCAAATGCGTTTAATGGGAGCAGGACATGCTGCAGCATATGTAAGAGCTGGTAGTTATGTAAGAAGTTATTTAAAATATCAAGATAAAGTTGATGGAATTGAACAATATTGGTTTATTGAATCATTAGAAAAAGACTTTGAAAGTAAAAAGAAAGAAATAATCTCTAATTTACAAGAACTTCTTATATATATATTTAGAAAAGAAAACCTAATTATTTCTTATACTGGGGATAATGATGATTATAAAAAATATATATCTACTTTAATAAATGATTTATATACTGAAAATATTCAAAAAGAACCATATAAATTCGTATCTGAAATAAAAAATGAAGGATTTAAGACTCCATCTCAAGTACAATATGTAGCTAGATTTGGTAATTATGATAATGTTGGAGATTATACAGGAGCCTTCTTAGTATTTGGAATGGCTCTTAGATATGACTATCTATGGACTCAAGTTAGAGTTTTAGGTGGAGCTTATGGTTGTATGACGCAAACATCTCGTCAAAACGATATATATTTTGTATCATATCGTGATCCAAACTTAGAAAGAACTAATGATGTATTTGAAAAAGTTATAGAATATATAGAAAACTTTAACCCATCTGAAGAAGAATTAACAAAATATATTATTGGTGCTATAGGTACTCTTGATACACCACTTACTCCAAGAGTAAAAGGTGAAAATGATTTTATCTATTATTTAAAAGGAATAAAAGACGAAGATTTAATAAAAGAAAGAAAAGAAGTATTGAATGTAACTATTAAAGATATAAAAGCATTAAAACCATTATTAAAAGCAGTATTAGATCAACAAATTATTTGTACTGTTGGTAATGAATCTAAAGTAGATTCTGCAAAACAATTATTTAAAGAAGTTAAAAATTTATTTAATTAATAAAAATACTCCTATTAATTTAGGGGTATTTTTATTTTTTCTTTGACATATATATATAATAATGTTATAATTAATACAGATAATACAGATTTTGTAAAAAATAAAATTTAATATAATATAAGGACTGAGAAGTATGAAAAAAAATAATTTATTATATTTACAAATAGTAGAAGATTATAAAAAATATATTGAACTTGGTGTGTACAAATACAATGATAGATTACCAAGTGTAAGAACTCTAGCAGTTGAAATGGGGATTAATCCTAATACTATTCAGCGTGCTTATCAAATCTTAGAGTCAGAAGGATATATTACTACTATAGAGAAAAAAGGCGTATATGTTGCATATAATAAAGACGATGATAAAGCGTTAATTAAAGAAAAAATAAAAAAAGATATTAATGTTTATAAAAAAAGTAATCTAACTAAGGAAGAATTAATAGAAATTATTGAGGAGGTATATCATGATTGAAATAAAAAATGTATCTAAATCATTTGGCACAAAACAAGTATTGAACAACTTAAATTTAACAATTAAAGATAATTCAATCTTTGGTTTAATTGGTATTAATGGTGCAGGAAAGTCAACTCTCCTAAGACTTTTATCTAGTGTATATGATATTGATAATGGTGAAATTCTTTTTGATGATATAAAATATAAAGATTTGGAAGTAAAAAAAGAAATATTCTTATTACCAGACAATCCTCATTCTGAAATATGTAGAACTGTGGATGAGTTATTAGAATTTTATAAAGTTTTTTATGATGTGAATAAAGATAAGTTTTATCAATTTTTAAATGAATTTAAATTTGATAAAAAAGTTTTAAATGCTAAAACTAATATTAATAAATTTTCAAAAGGAATGCAACGTCAAGTGTATTTATGTTTAGCATTAAGTATAGCTCCAAAATATTTATTTTTAGATGAAGCATTTGATGGTTTAGATCCGCTTGCGAGACTAACATTTAAGAAGAATATTTTAAACTTAATGGAAGAAAATAATATGACTATTATTATATCGAGTCATAGTTTAAGAGAACTTGAAGATATTTGTGATTGTTTTGGTTTACTTGATGGTGGAATCATTGAATCTTCAGGTGATATTGAAAGTAGTTTAAATCAATATCATAAATATCAAGTAGCATTTTCAGATGATTTTGAAGAATCGGACTTTAATAAATTAGATATTGTATCAAAAGAAAAGGTTGGTAAAGTATATCAAATTGTTTGTGTTGGTGAAGAAACAGAGATAGAAAATCATTTAAAATCATTTAATCCAATCATTTTAGATAAATTAACGATAGACTTTGAAGAATTATTTATTCTAAAAGTAAAGAAAGAGGGGTATATTAATTATGAAAAATAGTATAAATAAAAAATATTTTCTATTTACACTTAAAAAACATATTCCCGCTTGTTTGTTAATATTTATTGTATTTATTATTACTTATATTGTTCCTCTATTATTATCTTTAGATGAACAATATAATATGTCTGATGAAAAATATTTTTATGCAAGCACTATGTATGGTGGAATAGTGACATTACTAGCGGTATTTGGTTTTATATTACCGATGAATTCTTTTGATTTTATAACTAGAAAAAATCATTTTGATACGTATTATTCTTTACCTATTGATAGAATGAGTTTAAGTATTATTCATATTTTAGTTAAATTAATAATTACAATTATTCCTTTTACAGTTGTTTATTTTGTTGGTTCTTTAATTACTATTATTATATTACCTGAATTATTATATATATATTATATTGAATTATATTTCATATTAATTGTTTCTTATATATTCTATTTTATGTTTAATACTTTCTTTTTTACTAGAAATAACAGAAATGTGGATGGATTTGTAGCAACTTTATTTGCTAATTTTGCTTTAGCAGGTATTGTATACGTAGTGTTATTATTACTTAAAGAAAGTGAAATTACAAAGTTAAATGCAGTTCAAGAATTTGATTTTAAATATGCTCTTTATTTCATACCATTTATTTCTTTTGTAATGTATGGAAATTACTATAATGATTTGATTCTTGCAAAATACAATTATCACGATTATGTAGTTAGAGCAACTCATTCAAATAAAGACATTAAACAATATAGTATTTGGTTTCAGGAAACATATAAGTTTGATTTGTTATATTTGATAGTGTTAATAATAATAGCTGTAACAGCAATAATATTATTCTTGATTTTAGAGAAAAAAAGGAAACCTGAAAATGCTGGAGAAATTAGCAACTCTAAATTTGGTCTTACCACTTTAAATCCTATTTTATTCTCGATTCTAACAATTATTTGTTCATATGGTACTTCTTTTAGTATTAGTTTTATATTTTTTAATTTTATTTCAATTTCATATTTTATAGTTTTGCTAGCGGAATACAGATCTTTCAAAGTACCTCTATATAAAATCTTAATAATTCCAGGAATGTTTTTATTAACTTTTATTAAATAAAGTGATAGTTTTAACTATCACTTTATTTGTTTTACGGGTATGGTAAATATCTAGAGAGTGAAAGTCTCTTGTGCGTGAGCAGTAGTAAAGCAATAGCTGTAAGAAAATTAGTTTTAATGTTAGAATATTACTCTCAACATTTAAATGCATATTAATCCGCCATATATAGGAACAGTACGTGTGGTGGTGTGAGTGGTTGGAAATAAATAAATTATTTTATTTATTTCCTCCAACTTAATAATAAAAAACAATATAGGAAATTTTTGGAAAATAAAAATTTTTATAAAATAATGAAACTGTAAAAAAGTGTAAATTTTTAAGCATTTAAATTGAAAAAAAATGCAAAATGAGTATAATATAATAGGCTAAAAAAGAGGCAGTGATATGCGAGGTTGCTGATACGCACGGAGGAGTTGCCGAGTAGTGCGTTTGTCAGGGAATTCGTGTTGAGCCTAAAGCTTATTAAAATCAAGCTAGGAGGAAAAAACATGGCAAAAGCAAAAAAATTAAGAATAAGATTATTATCTTATGATCACAGATTATTAGATGAATCTGCGAAAAAAATTGTAGAGACTGCGAAAAGAACTGGAGCTACTGTTTCAGGTCCAATCCCGCTACCTACAGAAAAGGAAGTATTTACAATTCTTCGTTCACCTCACAAATATAAAGATAGTCGTGAACAATTTGAACGTCGTACTCACAAACGTTTAATTGATATTGCAAATATCACTCCAAAAACAATGGATGCGTTAGCTCATTTAGAGTTACCATCTGGTGTCGACATCGTATTAAAATAGAGTAAAGGAGGAAAAGCTCATGGCCAAAGGAATCTTAGGTAAGAAAATCGGAATGACACAAATTTTTACTGAAGCAGGCACTTTAATCCCTGTTACAGTTATTGAAGTTACTCCAAACGTTGTATTACAAAAAAAGACTGTGGAAACAGATGGTTACAATGCTGTTCAATTAGGTTATTTAGATAAAAAAGAAAAGCATGCAACTAAAGCTGAAACAGCACATGCTGCTAAAGCAAACACAGCCCCTAAGCGCTTCGTTAAAGAAATCGCTGGGGAAGAAATGCTAGCGTTTGAAGTTGGACAAGAGGTTAAAGGAAATATCTTCGTTGAAGGTGAACTAGTAGATGTTACAGGTACATCAAAGGGTAAAGGTTTCCAAGGTATTATTAAACGTTATAATGCCCATTTAGGACCTATGGCTCACGGTTCAGGATACCATAGAGGTATCGGTTCAATGGGTTCTATAAACCCAGCTCGTATTAAACCAGGTAAGAAAATGCCAGGTCGTATGGGTGGTGTTCAAAGAACAGTTCAAAATCTTGAATTCGTTAAATATGACGAAGCAAACAATGTAATTTTAATTAAAGGTAATGTACCAGGAGCAAAGAACAGCTATGTAGTTGTTAAAAATGCAGTTAAGGCTAAAAACCCTGCAATCAATCCTGCTGCATTAGCATAAGAAAGGAGTAAAACATGCCTACAGTTGTATTATATAAACAAGATGGTTCACAAGTTGGACAAATCGAATTAAGCGAACATGTGTTTGGTCAAGAAGATAATCAACAAGCTATCTTCGATACAATCGTTGCTGAAAGAGCTGCAATGCGTCAAGGTACTCAAAAAGCTAAGACTCGTCATGAAGTTCGCGGCGGTGGTAGAAAACCATGGAGACAAAAAGGTACTGGTAGAGCTCGTCAAGGTTCAATCCGTGCTCCACAATGGCGTGGTGGTGGTGTTGTATTTGCCCCAACTCCAAGATCACATGCTATTAAAGTTAACAAAAAAGTTGTTAGACTTGCAATGCGTTGTGCATTAAGTGCTAAAGTTAGAGAAAATCAAATCTTCGTTTTAGAAGACTTACAATTAGAAAGCTTCAAAACAAAAGGATTACTACAAGTGTTCGATGCATTAAATGTAGGTCCTAACAAAATTATCGTTGTTTTAGCAGAACCAAATGGTAATGTTGAACTAGCAGGAAGAAATATTCCTTATGCTCAAGTTTCAACTCAAGCTCATACTTCAGTTTATCAAATGATGAACGCTGATGTATTAGTAGTAACTAAAGCAGCAATCGAAAAATATGAGGAGGTTCTTAAATAATGAAAACATCTTATGATATTATTAAAAGACCAATCATTACTGAAAAATCAGCATTACTTGCAGAAAAAGCAGTTTACACATTTGAGGTAGCAAAAGATGCAAATAAAGTTGAAATTAAAAAAGCTATTGAAGAAATCTTCAATGTTAAAGTAGTAGCAATCAGAACAGTTAATGTTCATAAAAAACCAAAAAGAATGTCTCGTTATGAAGGGTTCAAATCAGCTTATAAGAAAGCTATCGTAAGACTTGAACCAGGTCAAACAATTAAGGCATTCGAAGTATAATAGGAGGAAATCAGATATGGGTATTAAGAAATACAAAGCAACGACTAATGGTCGTCGTAACATGACATGTCTTTCATTTAATGAAATTACAACATCAACTCCCGAAAAGAGCCTTCTAGTTAAATTAAATTATAAAGCAGGTCGTAATGCTCACGGACAAATTACAGTTCGTCATAAAGGTGGCGCTCAAAGAAGACAATATCGTTTAATCGATTTCAAACGTAATAAGGATAATATTCCTGGAAAAGTTGCAACAATCGAATACGATCCAAACAGAAGCGCAAACATCGCTTTAATTAACTATGCAGATGGTGAAAAGAGATATATTATTGCTCCAAATGAATTAAAAGTTGGACAAGTAATTATGTCAGGAGAAAAAGCAGATATCCGCGTTGGTAATGCATTACCTATCGTAAATATTCCAGTTGGTACAGTTATTCACAATATTGAATTACACCCTGGTCATGGCGGACAAATCGCTCGTGCAGCTGGTGCTTCAGCTCAAATCTTAGGTCGTGAAGAACGTTATGTTCTAGTTCGTTTAGCATCTGGCGAAGTTCGTCGTATCTTAAATGAATGTAAAGCAACAATTGGTGTTGTTGGTAACCTAGATTATTCACTTGTTAATATCGGTAAAGCAGGACGTTCTCGTCATATGGGTATTCGTCCTACAGTTCGTGGTTCAGTTATGAACCCTAATGATCACCCACACGGTGGTGGTGAAGGTAGACAACCAATCGGTAGAAAATCTCCACTTACTCCTTGGGGTAAAGTTGCTCTTGGTAAGAAAACAAGAAAAGGCAAAAATAGAACAGACGATCTTATCGTTCGTCGTAGAAATGGATAGGAGGAACTTAGACATATGGCACGTTCACTTAAAAAAGGACCTTTTATTGATGAACATTTATTAAAGAAAGTTCAAGCTTTAAACGAAGCTAATCAAAAGAAGGTTATTCAAACATGGTCAAGAAGATCAACAATTTATCCTGAATTTGTTGGACATACTGTAGCAGTTTATAATGGTAAAACTCATTTACCAGTATATGTTACAGAAGATATGGTAGGACATAAGTTCGGTGAGTTCGCTCCAACAAGAACATACCGTGGACACGGAAAAGACAAGAAAGGTAAATAGGAGGTAGCTAAACATGGCAGAATTTAAAGCTCATAAACACTCAGTTAGAATGTCTCCTAGAAAAGGAAGACTTGTTGCAGATTTAATCCGTGGCAAAAAAGTTGGCGAAGCAGTTGCTATTTTAAAGAATTTAGAAACAACTTGTGCTGAACCTATTTTAAAAACATTAAACTCAGCAGTTGCAAATGCTCATTATCAAAATGAACAAAACTCTGAATTAAATGTTAATTTAGATGCATTATTCGTAAAATCTATCCTTATTGATGGTGGTACAATTCTTAAGAGAATGACTCCACGTGCAAAAGGTAGTGGTTACAAAATTTTAAAAAGAACTAGTCACATCACAATCGTTGTGGCAGATTGTAAATAGGAGGAACGTATGGGTCAAAAGGTAAGTCCATTAGGATTAAGAATTGGTATCGTTCGTGATTGGGATGCTAAATGGTATGCACCTAAAGATCAAGTGGCTAATTTATTACACGAAGATTTAAAAGTGCGCGCATACTTAGAAAACTTTTACAAAGCAGCATACGTTTCACGTATTGAAATCAAACGTACAGGTAAAAGAGTTATCGTAGTTATTCATGCAGCTAAGCCAGGTGTTGTTATCGGTACTGGTGGCTCTAAGAAAAATGAAGCTGTTAAAGCTTTACAAAAATTAACTGGCAAAACAGTATTCTTAACTGTTGTTGAAATTAAACAAAATGATGCAGATAAAGATGCAGTTCTAGTAGCTAGAAAAATGGCTGAAGATCTTGAAAACCGTGCATCATTTAGAATGGTTCAAAAGAAAGCAATCCAAAAAGCTCTTAAAGCTGGTGCTAAAGGTATTAAAACATTAGTTAAAGGTCGTTTAGGCGGTGCTGAAATCGCTCGTGGCGAAGGTTATAGTGAAGGATCAGTTCCAAGACATACTCTTCGTGCTAATATTGATTATGCATGGGCTGAAGCATTAACAACTTATGGTAAGTTAGGAGTTAAAGTTTGGATTAATAAAGGTGAAGTACTAAATAAAGATGTACAACCTGAACCTAAAAAATCTAATGGTAAAAAGGAGGCTAAATAATTATGTTAATGCCTAAGAGAACTAAATATCGTCGTCCTCATCGCGTAAGCTATGAAGGTAAAGCAAAAGGCGGCAAAGAAGTTACTTTCGGTGAATTTGGTCTTCAATCATTAGAAGGCGCATGGATCACAGATCGTCAAATTGAAGCAGCGCGTATTGCTATGACTCGTTACATGAAACGTGACGGGCAAGTATGGATTAAAATCTTCCCTCATAACATTATCACTAAAAAACCTCTAGAAGTTCGTATGGGTTCTGGTAAAGGTGCTCCTGACGGATATGTAGCAGTAGTTAAAGATGGTACAGTTATGTTTGAAGTAGCTGGTGTTAGTGAAGAAATCGCAAGAGAAGCTCTACGTTTAGCATCTCATAAATTACCAGTTAAAACAAAATTTGTAAAGAAGGAAAGCGGTGATCGTTAATGGCAAAGAATGTTAAAGTTGACAAGAAAACAGCTAAGAAGATTGCAGAAAAGAAAACATTAGCAGGCAAAATTCGTGAATTAACAGATGAACAAATCTATGCTAAAATTAACGAATTAAAACAAGAATTATTCAACTTACGTTTCCAAGCTGAAGTTGGTAAACTTGAAAAGACTGCAGATCTTCGTAAAGTTAAAAAAGAAATTGCAAGATGTTACACAGTTCTTACAGAACGTGCTAACGCAAATAATTAATGGAGGCGCAAACTATGGAAAGAAATAGTCGTAAAGTTTACGTAGGTAAAGTAGTATCTGCTAAATGTGACAAAACAATTACAGTTATGGTAGAAACTTATCGTAAACATCCATTATATGGAAAAAGAGTAAAATATTCAAAGAAATTTACAGCTCATGATGAACTAAATGCTGCTAAAGAAGGTGACATTGTAGAAATTATGGAAACTCGTCCATTATCAGCTACAAAACGTTACCGTTTAGTTAAGATTGTTCAAGAAGCAGTAATTCTATAATTAGGAGGTATTTAGACAATGGTTCAACAAGAAACTCGTGTAAAAGTTGCTGATAACTCTGGTGCTAAAGAACTTTTAATTATTAAAATTTTAGGTGGCGCAAGACATAAGACTGCAACTGTTGGTGATTTATGTGTTTGTTCAGTTAAATCATCTACACCTGGTGGTGTAGTAAAAAAAGGTGATGTAGTTAAAGCAGTAATCGTTAGAACTAAGAAACCTTTAAGAAGAGAAGATGGTTCATATATTAAATTTGATGATAATGCTGCTGTTATCGTTAAAGAAGATAAGAACCCTAGAGGAACTCGTATTTTCGGGCCTGTTGCAAGAGAATTACGTGAATTCGATTACATGAAGATCGTATCACTTGCACCAGAAGTACTATAAGAAAGGAGTAGCGTAGTATTATGAGAATCAAAAAAGGTGACGTCGTAATCGTTTTATCTGGTAAAGATAAAGGAAGAACTGGCGAAGTATTAGCTGTATCTCCAAAACTTGGTCGCGTAATTGTTAAAGGAATCAACATTATGACTAAACATAATCGTCCTACAAACGCTAATCCTGACGGAGGTATTGAAAAAGTAGAAGCACCTATGAGTGTTTCAAAAGTAGCTTATTTAGATCCAAAAGAAAAGAAAGCTACAAAACTTGGTTATAAATTTGTTGAGAAAGACGGTAAATCAGTTAAAGTTCGTTATTGCAAACTTTCTGGTACTGTTCTTGACAAGTAGGAAGGAGCAATAAATGAATCGTGTATTAGAACATTATAAGACAAATGTTATTCCTGAATTAACTGAACAATTCAAATATACTTCAGTTATGCAAGTTCCAAAGCTTGTTAAAATCGTTATTAATATGGGTGTTGGTGACTCAATCAGCAACTCAAAATTATTAGATGCTGCAGTTGAAGATTTAGCTCAAATCTCAGGTCAAAAACCTCTTATTACTAAAGCTAAAAAATCTATTGCCGTGTTCAAATTACGTGAAGGTATGCCTATCGGTGTTAAAGTAACTTTACGTGGAGAAAGAATGTATGAATTCTATGATAAACTAGTTTCAATTGCTTTACCACGTGTAAGAGACTTCCGTGGTGTAAACCCTAACGCATTTGATGGTCGTGGTAACTATACTATTGGTGTTAAAGAACAACTTATCTTCCCTGAAATCAATTACGATAAAGTATTAAAGATTCGTGGTATGGATATTTGTATTGTTACTACTGCAAATACTGATGAAGAAGGCCGTGCATTATTAACTAAACTTGGCATGCCTTTTGCAAAGAAGTAGGAGGAAGTTATGGCTAAAAAATCTTTAAAAGTTAAATGTGCTAAAAAACAAAAATTTAGTACTAGAAATTACACTCGCTGCGAACGCTGTGGTCGTCCACACTCTGTATATCGTAAGTTCAAATTATGCCGTTGTTGCTTAAGAGACCTTGCATACAAAGGACAAATTCCTGGCGTTACAAAGTCAAGCTGGTAGAAGGAGGTCCTAGAATATGGTAATGACTGATCCAATTGCTGATATGTTAACTAGAATTCGTAATGCAAATCAAGCTAAACACGAAGTTGTTGAAATGCCTGCATCACGTTTAAAATTAGAAATTTTAGAAGTTCTAAAAAATGAAGGTTACATTGCAGAATATGAAAAGATCGAAGACGGAAAACAAGGTGTTATTAAAGTAACATTAAAGTACGTTAATAAAGAAAGAGTTATTAAAGGTATTAAGAGAATCTCTAAACCTGGTTTAAGAGTTTATGCAAAATCTACTGAATTACCTCAAGTTTTAAATGGCTTAGGGGTAGCTATCATTTCAACTTCAAATGGAGTAATGACTGACCGTGAAGCTCGTAAGAACAAGCTTGGTGGCGAAGTTATTGCATTCGTTTGGTAGGAGGTAACATGTCTAGAGTTGGTAATAAAGTAATTAATATTCCTGCTGGTGTTACTGTAAATGTAGAAAATAACACTATCGTAGTTAAAGGCCCTAAAGGTGAATTAAGTTACACTTTTAATGCTGATATTAAAGTTGAAGTAGTTGGCGCAGAAATTAAAGTAACTCGTCCAAGTGAAGAGAAAGCACACCGTGCATTACACGGTACTACTAGAGCAAACATCCAAAACATGGTAACAGGTGTTAGCGAAGGTTATGAAAAAGTATTAGAAATTGTTGGTGTTGGGTACCGTGCATCATTACAAGGTAATGTATTAGTACTTAACATGGGTTATTCACACCCAGTAAACATGCCAATTCCTGCTGGCTTAACAGTGACTTGTCCAAGCCAAACAGAAGTTCATGTTTTAGGTTGTGACAAACAATTAGTTGGTGAATTTGCGGCTAATGCTCGTAAAGTACGTGGACCAGAACCTTATAAAGGTAAAGGTATTCACTACCGTGGCGAATACATTCGTCGTAAAGAAGGTAAGAAAGCTAAGTAGAAAGGAGAGACTAGTTAAGATATGATCGTAAAACAAGATAAGAAAGTTGCACGTAAGGCTCGTCACGTACGTGTACGTACAAAAGTAAGTGGAACTGCTGAATGCCCACGTCTTGCGGTATTCCGTTCTAATAAACATATGGAAGCTCAAATTATCGATGATACTAAAGGAATTACATTAGTTTCTGCTTCTACATATGAAAAAGGAAATAAATTTGAGAACGGCTCAAATGTTGAAGCTGCTAAATTAGTTGGAAAAACTCTTGCAGAAAGAGCTTTAGAAAAAGGTATTACTGCAGTAGTATTCGACCGTGGAGGTTTCTTATACCACGGACGTGTTCAAGCATTAGCAGAAGCAGCTAGAGAAGCTGGACTTAAATTCTAGGAGGTAACACATGGCTGAACAAGTTAAAGAAACAGTAGTAAAAGAATTTGAAGAACGTGTTGTTACTATTAATCGTATTACTAAAGTAGTAAAAGGTGGTCGTAGAATGCGTTTTGCTGCATTAGTAGTAGTTGGTGACTACAAAGGACATGTAGGTTTCGGTACAGGTAAAGCTGCTGAAGTTCCAGAAGCAATCAAAAAAGCATTAGCAGATGCTCATAAGAATATTATTGAAGTTCCAGTTGTTGGAACTACAATCCCTCATGAAATCGTTGGTGTTCATGATGCTGGTAAAGTATTACTTAAACCTGCTCCTGCTGGTACAGGTATCGTTGCTGGTGGTCCAGTTCGTAATGTAGTTGAACTTGCTGGTATTCAAGATATCGTGTCTAAATCTCAAGGATCAAGTACACCTATCAATATCGTTCGTGCAACATTTAAAGCATTACAAGAACTACGTACTGTAGAACAAGTTGCTGCAATTCGTGGCAAAGCTAAAGAAGAAATTCTATAGGAGGTTTAAGTGATGAAACAAGTAAAAATTACATTAGTTAAAAGTCCTATCGGATGTCCAAAAAACCAAAAAGCTACAGTTAAAGCTTTAGGTTTAGGTAAAATCGGAAGTTCTGTTGTTAAAGCTGACAACGAACAAATTCGTGGAATGATCAAAACTGTAGCACACTTAGTAAGTGTTGTAGAAGCATAAGGAGGTGCACACAAATGAAATTAAACGAATTAAAACCAGTTGCAGGCGCTAAACATGCTAAAAAACGTGTAGGTCGTGGTATTGGAAGTGGAAACGGAAAAACTTCAGGTAGAGGTCAAAAAGGTCAAAATTCTCGTTCAGGCGGTGGTGTAAGACCAGGTTATGAAGGTGGACAAACTCCATTATTCAAACGTCTTCCTAAAAGAGGTTTCACTAATATTCATGCTCACGAATATGCAATCGTTAATTTAGGTGATATTAACGCTTTATTTGAAGCAGGATCAGTTGTTGATCTTGAAGCATTAAAGAAAGTTGGCTTAGTTAAAAAAGAATATGAAGGAGTTAAAATCTTAGGAAACGGAGAACTTGACAAAGCATTAACAGTTAAAGCAGTTAAATTCTCTAAGTCTGCTGTTGAAAAAATCAGCAAAGCTGGTGGAACTGTAGAGGTACTTTAAGATGAAGGCTTTCTTCTCAAAGCATAAAAAATTAATTCTTGGAATTCTTTTTACAGCTTTAGCTATATTAATTTGGAGAATTGGTGTTCATATCCAATTACCGTTTGTAGAATATAACTTATCTTCATCTGATGAATCTATCTTTGGTTTCTTAGATATTTTCTCAGGTGGAGCATTACAAAGTTTCTCAATTGTTGCTCTTGGTATTAGTCCATACATTAATGCATCTATCATTATTCAACTTCTTCAAATGGATATCGTTCCTCAATTTAAGGAATGGGCTGAAGAAGGTGAATCTGGTAAAGAAAAACTAAACAGATGGACAAGATATATTGCATTATTACTTGCATTTATTGAAGGTCTTGCATTAATCGTAGGTTACCAAGTATCATATGGTTATAACTTCTTCGAATATGTACCTAATACCGAATTTACATTATTCACATATGTTTATATGGCATTAATCGTAACTGCTGGTACAGCATTCATTCTTTGGTTAGCTGACCAAATTACAGTACATGGTGTCGGTAATGGTGCTTCAATGATGATTGTTGTTGGTATTATTGCAAGTTTTGAAACAATGATTGGTTCATTAAAAACTTACTTCTTAGATCCAGCAACTTCTAAATTTGCTGTAGATGGTATCCTAACATGGAAAAATATTGTATTCTTTATTTTAGTGTTATTATTATTTATAGCAATTATTATTGGCGTTGTATTTATGGAAGGATTACAAAGAAAGATTCCTATCCAATATGCAAACCGTCCTGCTCAAGCAAAATTATTAGGTGCACAAGATTCTAATATTCCATTAAAATTAAATAGTGCATCAGTTATTCCAGTAATCTTTGCGTCAACATTATTATCATTCCCTACAACAATAATTAACTTTATTGAACAAAGTGGGAAGACAATTTCTGAATGGTGGACAATCGTATTTAGTTATCAAAAACCAATTGGTTTTGCTATCTACGTAATCTTAATCTTTGTATTTAGTTTCTTCTATTCATTCATGCAAATTAACCCTGACAAGATTGCGGAAAATTTGAAAAAGCAAAATGCTTATATTCCTGGTGTAAAACCTGGTGAAGCTACTGCTCAATATATTTCAAAAGTATTATTTAAGATTACCCTACTTGGTGCTACTTACTTAACAGTACTTGCATCACTTCCAATGTTAGTAGGTTTAATCTTTACTGATTTACCATCTAGTGTACAAATCGGTGGTACATCATTAATGATCGTTGTTGGTGTTGCGGTTGAGACTTATAAGCAAATTAAGACTGCTTCTCAATCAAAAGAATACCACGGTTTTATGTAATAAAAAGAAGGTGAGATTATGCATCTAATCATTATGGGTGCTCCAGGCTCTGGAAAAGGGACATATGCAAAAGTACTTAAAGGTATTTTTGCTGTCCCACATATCTCAACCGGAGAAATGTTTCGTAAAGCTATTAGTGAAGGAACAGAACTTGGAAAATTAGCACAAAGCTTAATTGATAAAGGAAATTTCGTTCCTGATGAAATTACAAATGAACTTGTTAAACAAAGATTAAGTGAAAGTGATTGTAAAAATGGATTCTTATTAGATGGATATCCAAGAAACATCGCTCAAGCAAAAGCTTTTACAGAAATTTTAAATGAACTTAATATTAATTTAGACGCAGTAATTAACTTAAATGTTACAGACGAAGAAATTATTAAAAGAATTGTAAACAGAAGATTATGTTCTAAATGTGGAGCTGGATTTAATACAATTACAATGCCACCTAAGAAAGAAGGTATTTGTGATTTATGTGGCAGTCCATTATACACAAGAGCTGATGATAATGAAGAAACTGTAAAGGTTCGTTTACAAGTTTATAATGAACAAACAAAACCTTTAGTTCAATATTATGATGCTTTAAATAAACTATTAGATATCAATTCAAATCAACCGATTGATGATGCTATTAAAGATATTGTTAAAGCAGTGGAGGATAAATGCTCACATTAAAAAGTAAACGTGAGATTACCATTATGAAAGAAGCAGGAAGAATTGTAGAACTTGCACATATCGCAGTAAGAGATGCAATTAAACCTGGAATATCAACTTATGAACTTGATAAAATTGCATATGATGTAATTACAAGTCATGGAGCTATTCCATCTTTCCTAAACTATAATGGTTTTCCTAATTCAATTTGTGCTTCAATTAATGAAGTGGTAATTCACGGAATTCCTAGTCGTAATATTAAACTAAAAGATGGTGATATTATTTCCATAGATATTGGTGCTCAATATAAAGGGTATCACGGAGATGCTGCTAGAACAATTCCAGTTGGAAATGTAAATGCAGAAAAGTTAAAACTTATTGAAGTTACTAAACAATCTCTATTTGAAGGGTTAAAATATGCTAAACCTGGAAATAGACTATCCGATATATCACATGCAATTGAAACTTATGCCAAATCATTTGGCTATGATGTTGTTGAAGAATATACTGGACATGGTGTAGGCAGTGCCTTACATGAAGATCCAATGATCCCAAACTTTGGTGAAGCAGGCAAAGGACCAATATTAAAACCTGGTATGACACTTGCTATAGAGCCAATGATTACAATGGGAAAAAAGAATGTTAAAGTACTTAAAGATAATTGGACGGTTATAACTATCGATAAATTACCTTCTGCTCACTATGAAGAAACAATAGTGATTACAGAAGAAGGTTATGAAATTTTAACTAAAGATACAAAGGAGAACGATTAAATGTCGAAAAATGATGTTTTCGAAATGGAAGGAACAGTCGTAGAAGTTTTACCGAATACAGTTTTTAAAGTAAAACTTACTGCCAATGGACAAATTGTTACAGCCCACGTTTCTGGTAAAATACGTATGCATACGATCCGCATTTTACCAGGTGATAAAGTGACTGTTGAAATATCGCCATACGATTTAACACGTGGACGTATTACTTATAGATTTAAGTAGTAGAAAATAAAAAATAAATGCAAAGCATGCAAGTATAACTTGTAAAATTTAGGAGGTAACACACATGAAGGTTAGACCATCAGTAAAACCTATTTGTGATAAATGTAAAGTAATTAGAAGACATGGTCGTGTTATGGTAATTTGCTCTGCTTACCCTAAACACAAACAAAGACAAGGCTAAGAGGAGGCTAATAAAATATGGCACGTATTGCAGGTGTAGATATTCCAAATGAAAAAAATATTGGAATTTCGTTAACATATATTTATGGTATCGGTAGACCAACTGCTGCTAAAATTTTAGCTGAAGCTGGAATCGATCCACTAAAAAGAGTAAAAAATTTAACAGAAGAAGAATTAACTACAATTCGTCAAATCGTTGCTAACTATAAGACAGAAGGTGATCTTCGTCGTGATGTAGCAATGGATATTAAAAGATTAATGGAAATTGGAAGCTACAAAGGACTTCGTCATCGTAAAGGGTTACCAGTTCGTGGTCAAAGAACTAGAACTAATGCTCGTACTCGTAAAGGTCCTGCTAAGACAGTAGCTAACAAGAAGAAATAGGAGGTAACAAATAATGGCAAAAGTTGTTCGTAAACGTAGAAATAAGAAAAATATTCCATTAGGTGTTGCACATATTCATTCAACATATAATAATACAATTGTAACAATTACAGACCCTCAAGGAAATGTTGTTTCTTGGTCAAGTGCTGGTGCAGTAGGTTTCAAAGGTTCTAAAAAATCTACACCATTTGCTGCACAAATGGCTGCTGAAGCTGCTGCAAAAGCTGCTGTTGATAATGGTATGCAAAAAGTTGAAGTTGTTGTAAAAGGTCCAGGTCCTGGTCGTGAATCAGCAATCAGAAGTTTACAAGTTGCACACTTACAAATCATCTCAATCCAAGACGTAACACCAATTCCTCATAATGGTTGTCGTCCTCCAAAGAGACCTCGTGGATAATATCTACGATTAGTTTAAATACTTAAGATATTATAATTAATATTTAGTAGTTCATTTTTTAAAGGAGGAAAATTGAATGAAAAGAATTGAATTTATTAAACCAACCCTTGAATTAGTACCACTTGAAGATGGTATCGTTGATAATTTTTATTGTAAATTAAAAGTTACACCACTAGAACGTGGATATGGTATGACACTTGGTAACTCTTTAAGAAGAGTGTTATTATCAAGTTTACCTGGTGCTGCTGCTGTTGCAATTCAAATTGATGGTGTAAGTCATGAATTCTGTGCAGTAGATGGTATTAGAGAAGACGTAACTGAAATAATTTTAAACATTAAAAATATTATTTTTACAATCAATGCTGACAAAAATGAAAGCGGCGATTTTGGTGATCAAGATAAAACATTTGAAGTAAGACTTTCTGCTAATGTTCCTTCAATTGAAGCTCAAGTTAAAGCTGGTGTTAAAGAAGAAGATTTAGTTTATAGTAAAGTTGTTACTGCATCAATGATTGATTTAACATCTTCTGAAGATATTAAAGTTATTAATGGTGATCAACCAATTTGTACACTATCTGCAGGTGGAAATTTAAATATGGTTCTTCTTGTTAGAAACGGTGTTGGATATGTAAGCGCTAATGAAAATAAAGTATTCTGTAAAGATGTTCATAGTCGTATTAATGGTTTCTTACCAATTGATTCAATCTTCACACCAGTTGAACGTTGTAAATATGAAGTTTCTAAAACACGTTATTTAGATAACTTTGACTGTGACCAATTAATTTTAGAAGTTTGGACAGATGGTTCAGTTGTAGCAACAAATGCTGTTGCACTTGCTGCTAAATTCTTATATGAACATTTCTTTGTAATTTCTAATCTTAATACACTTATTCAAGAAAAAGAATATATGGTTCAACAAGAAGAAAAATTAACTAATACTAAACTTGATTGGAAGATTGAAGATTTAAATCTTTCAGTTCGTTCATACAATTGTCTTAAACGTGCAAACATCAATACTGTTGGTGAATTAACACAAAAGACAGAAGAAGAAATGATGAAAGTTCGTAACTTAGGTCGTAAATCATTAAAAGAAGTAGTTCAAAAACTTCGCGAAATTGGTTTAGACTTAAAAAATAGTACATCACTATTTGATGATGATGATGAATTCGAAGATGATGATTATGAATCATCTGATGATGAAAATTAATAAAGGAGAAATAATATGGCACTAGGCTATCGTACTTTAAGTCGTAAAAGCTTCCAAAGAAAAGCATTATTACGTGACTTAATCACAGATTTAATTTTAAATGGTCGTATTGAAACTACTTTAGCAAAAGCAAAAGAATTAAAAAGATTAGCAGATAAGATGGTTACTTTAGGTAAAAAGAATACTCTTGCAAGTCGTAGACAAGCTGCTGAATTAATTCGTTTTGAAACTGATGAAGAAGGTAAATACGCACTTCAAAAATTATTCGATGAAATTGCTCCAAAATTTGCTAACCGTAACGGTGGTTACACAAGAGTATTAAAACTTGGTCCACGTCGTGGTGATGCTACTGAAATGGCATTAATCGAATTTGTTGAATAATTTACTCAACAATAAATAAATATATTTTGAATTAAAATAGGTTTGAAAGAATTCTTTCAAACCTTTTTTGCATAAAAATTAAATTACTGTATATAATATAAATATATTTATGCATTTTTTTTGCATAAATATTGACAAAATTAATTAAAGGGTGGTATAATATATGTGTGAGGTACAAAATATGTTATTAAATTATTCAGTAAAAGGATATAAAGTCTTTTATGATAAAGTTGAATTTTCTATGATTGCTGATAACTACATTAAAAAAAATAGAGAAAATTTAATTAAGAACGTAGCAAATAAATTTGATTTAGTTAAAAGTGCTTTTATATATGGTGCTAACAACACTGGTAAAACATGTTTTTTGGAGTCGCTTCATTTTTTTATAAATTTAATAAAAAGTGAACAAATTATATTAGAAAAATATGACAAAAATATATTTTATAACAGAAAAGATGATTTAGAATTTAAAATAGATTTTTCTGATGGCGATGATATATACTCATATGAAATAACGTTTAGTAAAGAAAGAATTAAACAAGAAATTTTTATTAAAAATAATGAGGTTTTATTAAACAGAGAAAAACCAGATAGAGAGTTAACTAAAATTTTAGAACTTATCGGGGAAAATAATGAGAAATTATATTTATTTAGATTATCACAAAAACATAAAAAATCTGTTGAAACATTCTTAAATTTTCTAAATAAATTTGAATTTTTAAATAATTCTACGAATTTTGATGTTTCAGAAATATTAGATAATAATAGTTTTAATGAAATTAATTCGTTAATTAAAAATTTTGATTTTAGTATTGATACATTGATTGATGCTACAGATATAGTGAATGAAATTAAAAAAGAACAAAAAATAGATGAAGAAATTTTAGAAAAATTAAGATTATTTGTTAAATATAATTTTAAAAATTTTTCTGAAGAAATACCTTTCGGAATAATCGATTCTACCGGCACTAAAAAAACAACTAAATTTATTTATACCTTTTTAAACGCGATAAAAAATAATAAGATATTAATTATAGATGAAATAGAGTCTAGTTTACATACATTAGTTACAAAAGCTTTAATCGCATATTATAATTCTCATGATAATACAAATTCTCAGCTTATAGCAACGTCACATGATTTGTTATTATTAGATGATAAATATTTATTAAGAAAAGACCAAATTTGGTTTATACATAAGGATAATGAAGGAAATTATTTATATAGCTTAAGTGATTTTAAAGAAAATTCTGAAAATGATACAAGGGGAAATGTTATGATTAAATATTTAAAAGGGTTGTTTGGGGCATTACCTGAACCAAAGTGGTTTGACGATTGATAAATAGAAAACCTAGCCTTCCTAAAATTAAAGAAAAAGTGTTTGTAATTTGTGAAGGGGAAGGCGATAAAATTTATCTTAATAAAGTGTTAAACTTTTATAACGATAAATATGATATTAAAATTTTCCCTAGTAATTCTGTAAATTTAATTGTAGATCAATTAAAAAAGGTTTTAAAAGTAAATTCAGAAAATAAATACTATATATTTTTTGATATAGATGGTAATTACAAAAGATCTATTAACAAACTTATTAATGAATTAAAACAAGAAGGAATATCTTATAAAGGAAAAATATTTTTTGTAAATCCAATTATAGAATATTTATTTATTATCAATAAAATAAATAGGCATCCAACTAATTTTTTAACAAAAGAGCAATATGCTCCATTGATTGAAAAATATTTTGGTATAAAAAAATACGAAGGTACTATTAAACAATATAACGAAATAGTTTTTCAAATTAGTAAAGAAACTTTTGAACTTTATATTAATAATGTTTCTACAGATGGTAATATTGTTCCTAGTTCAACGATTTTAGATTTAATTGATGAGTTTAAATAATTAAATCTAAAACTGTATAAATTGTTTATAAAAAGCACTTGTTCAATTGCAAGTGTTTTTTATTTTTAAAATAAAATATTAGTTTTAATAGAATTTGACATTATTTTCAATATTTGCGTGTATAATATATAATAAATATATAAGGGGGATAAAAATGAAAAAAGAGTATGAATTACCAAAATTTGAAATTGTTAATTTTAAAGATCAAATTAAAATGTTAGATTCTAGTATTGTAATTGAATATCCGTGGGGGAGTGATTATGATGTTTTTTTTGAAGAATAAGTATATAAAAAAAATAGTAGTATTTATATTATTTTTTATAAGTATTATATTATTAAATGTATCAATTTCTGCTACAACTAATCCATATATTGAAATAACAGATGTTACTACAAACGTTACAAATAATACTGTGACATTTAAAATAGACAATTATCTAAATACCAATACTTTAAAATATGGGATTATTATATCAAATGTAGATTGTGATGTATCTTTGAAAGATGAAACTTTAGTTAAATATGAAATAAAAGGAAATTTAAAGAAAACAAGTTTAATAACACTCAGTGTTCCTGAAGAATATAATTATTATAATATGTATGTTAGAAGTTTTGTAGTAACAGAAAATGAAGTTATTTATAGTAATAAAGTAAAATATATATATGCTGAACTTGCTGGACTTAGTGAAATAATTATAAAAGATGTGTCATATGATAATGGTTTATTATCTTTTAAAGCTGCTACATTTATTAACAATAACGCTGAATATGGATTAATATTTTCAAAAAACAAATTATTTACTAAACTTAATTTAGAAAATGCAGAAAATGACCAAATTGAGACTGAAATAACAAAATTAGAAGTGTTAAATGAAAATAATGAATTTAGAGTAAATATTAAGGATATTCCAATTTATCATTTAGATGTAACATTTAAAGCATGTTTATATGTAAAAGAACACGATACAAATAATGTTTATTATACTGAAACAATATCGATTAATTTGTTAGATTTATATTATAATGAAATTATTAATAATATGGATATTTCATATAGTGCAGAATATGATGGTATTAGATTTAAAACATCAACAATCCTACCAAACAAAAACAATTATATTTTAGGATTTGTTTTTTTAAACAAAAAAACAAATGTATTAGATATTAATACACCTAATGTTTTTATACAAGAAGCACAAAAAGAAGATAGTTTTGCGGTAACAATGAATAATATTCCTATATCATTCCAAGATAAAGATATATATGCAGTAGCATTTTTAAAGTTTATTAATGAGAATTTAGAATATGAATATTATTATAGTGATATATATAACGCTTCATATAATGAAGTTAAAGAAACATATTTAACAAATAATTCATAAAAATGTGATATACTACAAATAATAAAATAGTAAGGAGTATAATATGGAACAATATTTATATATAATACCAGCAGCCTTGATTGCAATAATGTGTCATGAATTATGTCATGGATTAATGTCTTATCTTTTAGGAGATCCTACACCAAAAGAACAAGGTAGACTTTCACTTAATCCACTAAAACATTTAGATTTAATGGGAACACTATGTCTTATATTATTTAAGTTTGGTTGGGCAAAACCTGTTCAAGTTGATCCGAGATATTATAAAAATCCTAAATGGGGTATGGCACTAGTGGCACTTGCTGGACCTCTTGCAAACTTTATATTAGCCTTTATATCTGGGTTAATATATGTCTTAATATTAAAGTATGCACCATATTCAGAACTTATACAAATACTTTTATATTTTGTTACATATCTAATGGTAATAAATATTGGTCTAGGAATATTTAATCTAATACCTATTCCACCACTTGATGGCTCAAAAATTGTTGGCGCAATTCTTCCTGATGAAGCATATCATCAATATATGAAATACCAAAAATATGGAATGTTTTTTATATTTGGTTTATTAATATTACTAGATGTTTTAGCATCTCTTGGTTATCCATCGCTATTATCTGAATTTGTAGATAATGTAATTAATTTTATAATAAACTTTTGGAATATGATAATTTAATCTTAGAGAGCATCTCGAATTTGAGATGCTTTTTTTCTTAATAAAAATTAAATGAAATTTTATAGTAATATTTTTTTATAATCTACATATATATATTAGTGTGGATATTATACTTTTAATTAAATATAGAAAATAGTAAACTAAATACAACATAAAGTAATATTTTTCAACAAAAATATATAGGAAAATATAAAATAGCAAAAAAAATACCATTTTGAGGTTTAATCCCTTTATTTATTTTCTTAAATGTGATATAATATCCTTGTAGTATATGTCTTAAAAAGGTAACCTTTTTTATTGCTGGCAAAATGAAGTTGTAAATAATAAAAAAGTCTAAAAAGGAAACTTTTTTGCAGAAACTAATAATCTTATTATTAGTTATCAAAAAGGTTTACCTTTTTGAACAAACTATAATTTTAAGATATGGAGAAAAATAAAAATGATGAAAAATTATGAAACTCCTTCTATCGAAATTATTAACTATGAATCTGAAGTACTTACTGCTGGTGGAAGCGTTGTAATCGAATTCCCATGGGCAGAAGGTGAAGAAGATTACTTCGCATAGGAGGAAACTAAAATTATGAAAAAAATAGTTTTAAGTTTATTAACTGTTTTCATGGTTCTATCATTAAGTGTGGTGCTTGTTAAAGCTGATGAAACTGCTACTACAGTTTCGTTAGAAGATGGCGTACAAATTAGAACTGATGGAAATAATGGTTTAAAATGGGTTGCAAATATTGAAAACTACGTTGAAGGTAATGAATATGGTTTCGTTTTTGCACAAGGTGATTTAGCTGAAGTTACTGTTGAAACAGATGGCGCTCATGTTGCTCCTGTTGTTGAAGGTATTACTGCTGAAGAACCTTTTATGTCTGCTACAATGGTTAATTTCCCTGCAGCTGCTTATGCACAAGATATTTCTGCTGTTGCATATGTTTTAGTTGATGGTGTTTACACATATTCAAACGTTGTTGTAAGAAATCTTGCTGAAGTTGCAGTTTATGCTAAAAATAGTGTTGATGGTGAATTTGTAGAAAGTATTGTAGACTATGTTTCTGAAAATTATATGAATACATTTACTTTAAATGATATCGTATTTGTTAATAATGCTACTTATGAAACAAATCCACAAGTTTTAGCAAAAGCTTTCGTTGCTGATTGGAACGCTAAATTTGGTACTGAATTTACTTCATATAGCTATACTGCTTGGGCTAATAGTGCAAAAGCTGGTTATGGCGAAGGCACTGGTATGACTGCAAATGGTGATACTGATTGTTCTGGTACTAATGCTTATGAATTCTTTATTACTGATGAAGAAACAAGTGCTAAATGGGGTTGGTTATTAACATTCTTCTTAGAAGAAACTAACACATTTGTTCATCCTAAACGTCAAATTAATGCGTTATTAAATGGTGGTTCTGCTAGTGATTCATATGGTGATGGATTACAACAATTTGGCCACTTATCAAGAAGCTTACAAAATTTCTTTGATGCAACTGGCGGTGACGTATTTGGTTCAGGTATTGATGTAATGATTAAAGATTTAACAGTTTATGGTAAATTAGCAGAATACAATACTACAGTTTATGCTGCTGAACAAAACTTTGTTGCTAAAGAATCTGAATTAGATTTAGCTGCTCTTTCAAAGAATGGTTATACATTTGATGGTTATAAAGCTACAGAATTATATAACGGTTCTTATACAGTTACTGATGCTAATGTTGTATTAAATCCTCAATTTACTGCAATCAAATATGATTTAATCTATATGGAAGGTGAAACTGAATATCAAGCTACAACTTATACAGTTGAAGATTATATCGAATTACCTGCTATTGAACGTGAAGGTTATGAATTTAATGGATGGTATGATAATGCTGAATTAGAAGGTGAACCAGTTCTTGCTATTGAAAAAGGTACTACTGGTGCTAAAACATTCTATGCTAAGATTGTTGAAAAACCTACTACTACAGTTACATTTGATACTGCAGGTGGTTATCTTGGACTTTACCCAAGTGTTGATGCTGCTATTGCTGATTTCTTAGCAGATTACAATACTGCAAGAGGTAAATCTCATACTGTTGAGACTTTCTATGCATTAGGATCTTGGGGTGAAATTTCTGATGCTTCATTATTCTTATATAATATTAATTATAAAGCAAAATGGACATGGCTTGTAAATTATATTGCAGGTGTTGCAAGTAGTGCTAATAAGTCTGCATGGACTGATTTCTTTAACTATACATCACAAGCTGAATTAAATGCTGCACAAAGTAATCATATTTATAGAATTGCATATGAATTACGTGGTTGGGTTGGTCAAGCTCAATATACTAAAAATGGTAACTTTATGACTGCTGACTATTCAAGTGCTGCAGTTAAGGCTGCATATGTTGCTGCTATTACATTACCTAACACTGCAAACTATAGTGAAGCATGTGAATTACCAACTCCAATTAGAGAAAATTATACATTCTTAGGTTGGATTGATTCAGAAGGTAATCCTGTAACTGAATTCCCTGGACAAGCAATTGCTGGAGATGCTGTTACTTATACTGCAACTTGGAAAGCTGATTATGCTACAGTAAATGCTACATTTGATACAAATGGTGGACATTTCTCAATGGCATATGATGCAAATTCTAAGACTGCTACAACTTATGATAATGTTGGTGGGGCTAATGGCACATATTTATGTGATACATCAGTTACTTCTAAAAACTCATTAAGATGGCAATATAAAGTATTATTACAATATGATGAAACATTAAATGCATATCTAGTTGTTTGTTTAGATGCTGCTAAGGCAAGTGCTAATAATGCTGCTAGCGCTGCTGGTGTTACTTGGACACACGCTTTATCTAATTCTGGCTCAAATATTTCAACTCAATATACAGTTGGTCAATATATTTATTTTGAAAATACTCCTGCTGTAGGTGACAAAAACTTAAGTTACATGGTATTTGACACACCTGAAGAAATTGCTGCTTATACATATCCAACAAGTCATTCTGCTACTTATGTTGCTCCTGAAGCTCTTCCAACACCAGTAAGAGAAGGTTATACATTCTTAGGTTGGAAATCAAGTGTTGATGGTCAAATTTATACTGAATATCCTGCTTATAGTCAAGCATCTGGTGTTACAGAAGTAACTTATACTGCTCAATGGGAAGCTGAGTGAACAGCTGAGGACAGATTAAATAATACAGAATTATTATTAAATAATTATTTTGAAAATTTAGATGTTGTCTCATCTGATTTAGATTTAATTACTAAGAATGATACATACGATACTACGATATCGTATGTATCTTCTAATTCTAGCGTGTTATCTAATACTGGCCTTTACAATAGACCTTATAATTCTACAACAGTAATTTATACTGCAACAATTAAATCTGGTTCATCTATTAAAGAATGTACATATGAAGTTGAAGTTGATGGTTATAAAGAGTTAAATAATATTGCTGCTACATATGTTGGTGGTAATTCTACTACTTATACTTCACTAAGTGATTCTATATTTACAGTTTATGATATTATTACTTGCGGATTTGCATATCCTGCTAGTGATGGTACATTTACTGAAAGTAGTGTTAATTCATATAACTATACATATTACTTACCAAAAATGAAGCAATATGTTATTCCTAAAGCACATGAAAAAGGAACTTGGGTAGTATTATCTATTTGTGGTGTTGATGTAGCTTATGATACTGCTTTTGAAACTATCTGTCAAAGTGATGAATTAATTAATAAATTTGTAAATAATATTGTTGGTCTTATCAATACATATGGATTTGATGGTGTTGATATTGACTGGGAAACTCCATCTGATGGTGCTTTATTTACAAAATTAATGTCTAAATTATATCCTGCGGTTAAAGCTAATAACCCTGATCATTTAGTTACAGCTGCTATAGGTGGTGGTATGTGGGCTCCTCCTTATTATGATTTAGAAAATTCTGCACAGTATTTTGATTATATCAATATGATGACATATAATATGTCTACTGCAAATGGTTATCATCATACTGCTTTATATGGTTCAAAGAATTATGCTGACATAACTAATGGTATTGCAGCAACACTTTCTAGTTGTTCAATAGATGAAAGTATTAATATTTATCATAATGAATATAATGTTCCACTTAATAAAATAATTATTGGTTCTGGTTTTTATGGAATTAAACAAACTAAACAAAGTATAAATTCATCTTGGGTTTCTGCCGGAAGTTTATCTTATATTGATATTAAAGCTAATTATTTAAATAACGCTAATTATACATATTATTATGATGATGTATGTAAAGTTCCATATTTAATTAGTGCTGATAGATTAACATTTGTTACTTATGAAAATGCAACATCTGTTCTTGCTAAATGTGAATATGCTAAAACTAATAATTTAGGTGGTGTATTTGCATGGCATTGTGGTATGGATGATGGTGATTTATTAAATGCTGTTAAAGAAGGTTTATTAAAATAAAAAATTAGGTTTTTAGATTATTCTAAAAACCTTTTTCTTATTTATCTTAATTTTTATTATATTATTTAGTATAATATATATATATGAAGTAATAGGAGAATTAATATGAGTTTTGAAAGTTTAAAAAGAAAATTTTATAAATATTATGATAAATACCGTGATTTTATTGTTAGATTACAAGAAAATAGTAGTAATGCTTTAACTATTATAGGGGGTAGTCATATATTATTAGATGGATTCTTTATGCATCTAGATGATGAAGATTTTCCAGAAGATGTATATGAATATTTAATTGATGATGATAACTTAGAGTCTTGCGCTGAATTCTTTATTAAAAGAATTGAGATATTGGCTGAATTAGATGAAATTTATGATGAAGATGATTTTGAAGAGTTAATACCAGTTCTTTATTATAAATGTTGTTTCGAAGAATTATTGGAGACTTTTTATAGTGAATTAGAAGATAATGAATTTATAGATACAATTAATGATAAAATTAAATTTTTAGAATGTTTACTTGATAAAGGTGAGTATTTTAAAGATGACGAAGAGGAAGATATAAGTTTAGTATTAGAAACTGTAAGTAGAGGCTTAGATGAAACGAAAATGTTATCTATGGTTATTTTTGCGGTTTACTGTATGTATATTGAAAAAGAAGATGATTTAGAAGAAGAATGTGATGATGAAATTGAGTTAGGTGATATTAACCTTCAAATTAGTACAATAATAGGTCATGCTGTAAATGAAGTGAATAAAAAACTGTTATCTATGAAAAAAAGTAATATCTTATATAAAGAAATATTAAAATATAAACAATTAATTGATAAGTGTTTATATTTAACAGAAATAGAAGATTTAGATTATAATATGTTATGTGAAAAATTAGGATTTGACTTTCGATCATATAGTAGTTTATTAATGATATTTTATTTAGAAGCATTAAGATTATTAAAAGACGATTATAAATTTTTAAAAATTAATGATAATGATTTTGATAAAATGAATAAACTAACAAAATATATTCAATTAGCAAGTGTATTATATTATTCTAATGCTTTTATATCTGAGAATGATATGTTAGAGCAATTAAATAATTCGAATTACATTATGTTACAACAAATTAGTAAAAATGAAATTTCATTAGATGAAATTGAAAATATATTGTATAATGTAACGTTTGAATTCTTTAATTATTTAGAATTAGAATTTGAATCAGTAGACGAATTTTTGAATTGTATATCTGAAAAATTATCACATGCATGTAATGAGTATTATATTTAATGATTAATTGTATATAAAAGGGGATTCTATGAAAAAAGAAGTAGAAAGAAAGTATATTGCATTTTTAAGCTATTACCAAACAGTAAAAGATTTAATAGAAAATATTGATAAACATTGTGAAGATTTTAATAGTTTACTATATAACGTTGGTGATGTATTTCAATATTATTATGAAGAATATGAAAATATTGATATTGATAAAAATTATTATGATTTCTTTGAAAATATAGATTGTGTTAGTAAAGTGTTTAATCGTATAGAACAAATAATTACTTTTATTAATAATATTTATTATGAAGTTTTAGAATCAAATTATGAATTATTTAATAGTTATATATATGTAATAGAATATATTATATTATTAGAAGACTTTATTAATTTCTTAAAAATAAATAATATAGAGTGCGTCCAATATGAATTAGAATTGGAAACTCTTAAAAATATTATATATAATAAGGAAGAAGTAACTGAATCTTTAAAGTGTGATCTAGCAGATAAAGAATGTGATATTAATTCAGAATATAAAGAGTTTCTGTCAAGCTCATTCTTATTTCAACAATTATATCATGCTGTGTTTGGGACTAATAATTATTATCAAGATTTTGAACAAGAACAAGAAAATTATGTTCAAGAAATGGTTAGTACATTCTTAAATAATATGGGAAGTTTTGAAGAATTATCTATAGTTATTAAAAAGAATGATATTTTATTATATAATAAAATATTAAAACTTGAAAATGTTATTTTAAAATTGCAGTATTCAAGAGTTTCTAATGAAAAATTATTTGGTGAAAATAGTAAAGATATAATAAATTCATATTTAATAGAATTAATACACTTATATAATGTATGGTTAATTGAATTAGATAAAGTGTTTGATCTATATGGAATAGAATATGTTGTTAAATATAAAGAATTAATATATTATGCAAGTATAGTAAAAGATATAATTGAATATTTTGGTGATATAAATGAAAATGATGAAAATCTTGGAGATTATTATCTTGCATTATATGAAAGTATATTAAATAATGATATGGATGACTTTGACCAATTTGTTTTATATGGAGAAGATTTAGTAGATCAACTATGTGAACGCTTTGAATTAGTGGTAAATAAGTTAGAAGAACAAATTGAATTTTTATATACGCTTTTTACAAAAAATAATTAAATGTGTAGATTTGCTCAAGAAAGTATAATTTTTTCATATTTACTTGAGCAAATTTGTATATATATAATAGCTAAATTTTGTAGATGCGATCATTATAAAAAGGGAAGTATATATTTCATTTGATTCAATGAAAGATCAGTTAAGTTTGCTAGGGATAGAGTTTGAAAATGTTGAAACTTTATCATTTAAGAAATATTACAACAATGATGGAAATTTAGTAGATGGAAAAAAAATAATAAAAGAGTTATTTACAAGAAGAAATGAAATTGCTCATCAATCGGATAGGAATCATTTTAATGCTACTAAAAATGATATTACAAAAGAATATGTTAGGTATAATATAAATGCGATAAAACATTTTGTAGAAACTATACATCATTATGCAGTTTCTAAATCAAATGAATAGAATATAGTTTATAAATGCAGAAACTTTATTTGGTGTTATCTAATTTGGGATAATACCTTTTTTTCCTTTCATTGCAATTGAATAATTATAGAAAATATGGTATACTATATAATAATGAATAAATATTAAGAAAGGAGTTCCACATGAAAGTTAGATTTAATAATGTAAGTTTTGCTTATGATGAAGAAAGTGTTGTATTAAAGAATTTTAATTTAACAATTAATGATGGTGAAATGGTAGCAATACTAGGACATAATGGAAGTGGTAAAAGTACTATCGCAAAAATCATGATGGGGCTTTTAGAAGTTGAAAAGGGAGAAATATATATAAACGATAAATTACTTAATATGGAAACCATTGAGGAATGTCGTAATCATATGAGTATTATATTTCAAAATCCTGATAATCAATTTGTCGGAGTAACTGTAAAAGATGATATTGCGTTTGGTTTAGAAAACAAACAATTACCACGCGAAGAAATATTAAATAGAATTCATAAATATTTATGTTTAGTAAGCATGGAAGATTTTATTGATCATGCTCCAGAAGAATTATCTGGTGGTCAAAAGCAACGTGTTGCAATAGCTGGAGCACTTGCTATGGAATCTGAACTAATGATATTTGATGAATCTACTTCAATGTTAGATCCAAAGGGAACTAAAGAAGTTAATGAAATGATAAAGAAAATTAAAAATGAAAATAATAAAACTATTATAGTTATTACACATAATTTAGAAGAAGCAAGTTATGCAGATAGAATTGTTGTTTTAAATAATGGTGAAGTTGTGGCAGATGGAACACCTAAAGAAGTTTTTAAGAAGATTGAAGTGTTAGAGGTAAGCGGATTAAAAACTATGGAAAGTGTATCAATTATTCATAATTTAAAAAACAAAGAATATAAAAATAAAAAAGAAATAGAGGAAGCACTATGGGAATTAACTTTCAACGAGTAAGTTATAAATACTCATATAATGCACCTCTAACATTAAAAGAAGTATCTTTAGATATATCTGCTAAAGATGAATTTATTTGTATTTTAGGACATACTGGTAGTGGTAAAAGTACTCTTGTTCAAAATATGAATGCACTTCTTCTTCCTACATCTGGTCAAATTACTGTATTTGACAAAAATGTAGTAAAAGTAGTAAAACATCCATATAAGTTAAATACAAAGAAAAATAGATTAAAATATAATTTGGTTAATAATAATAAGTTATTTGTAAGAGTAAATAAGGTAATATATTCTAGTAATTTAAAAGGGTTAAGAAAACATATTGGTCTTGTATTTCAATTTCCTGAATATCAATTATTTGAATCTACTGTTTTAAAAGATGTAATGTTTGGTCCTAAAAATTTTGGATTATCTGATGATGAAGCAAGACGTTCCGCAAAACATGCATGTAATATTGTTGGTCTTCCAAAAGATGTTTTAGAAAAGAGTCCATTTAGTTTATCAGGTGGTCAAATGAGAAGAGTTGCAATAGCAGGTATACTTGCTCTTAATCCTGATATTATTGTTCTTGATGAACCAACTGTTGGCCTTGATCCAAAAGGTAAAGATGAGTTAATGAATTTACTTGTTAGTATTCAAAAAGAAACATCTAAAACAATTATAATGATTACACATGATATGAATGTTGTAGGAAAATATGCTAAACGTGTGATAGTAATGGATCATGGTAATGTTGTATTTGATGGAAATAAACGAGATTTATTTGAAGATATTGATAGATTACATAAATTTAATTTAGATTTACCAACTTCAAGTAGCTTAGCAGTTAAATTAAAAGAGCGTTGTCTTATTAATTATACTCATCTTCCTTTATCAAAAGAAGAACTTGAAACTGTGATACTAGGAGGTGACATATATGAATAATATAGCTCTTGGTCAATATGTAGATGGTAAAAGTATTATTCATAAGTTAGATCCTAGAACAAAACTAATGTCATTAATGTTATTAATGATTGCGGTATTTTTAATTCCAAAACCTCTTGATAATAGTTTCGGTATAATTGCTTCGTTTATAATGCTTGGTGGATTTGCTGTTATTATTTTAATAATCGTACTTTTTACAAAAATATCTATCATAAAATATTTAAATAGCTTAAAGCAACTTGCTTTTTTATTTATTTTTACTTTTATTATTCAACTTTTAACACCACAAGGTGATAATAAGTTATTACTTGATTTAAACCTTAATTTAAGCATTGTGGGTATTTTAATAATTATTACATGGATTGTATTATTTATATTATTAAGGAAATTTATTCCACTTAAACTAATTGTTTTTTTAGGATTAACTTGTTTATCTATATATATACTAACTTATGATTTAGGATTTAGTTTTGGTTCGTTTAAGTTGAATTTATATGAAGATGGTTTATATAATGGATCTTTTTTCTTCACTAGAATATTCCTAGTTATAATGTTATCAACCGTTCTTACACTTACAACTAAACCTACTGATTTGACTAGTGCAATTGAATGGTATTTACACCCTCTTACTTATTTAAAAATTAATGTAAGTATTTTTGCGATGATTATAAGTTTAGCCTTAAGATTTATACCAACATTATTTAATGAAACACAGAAGATTTTAAAAGCACAATCAAGCCGTGGGGTGGATTTTAAAGAAGGAACACTTAAAGAACAAATTAGTCAAATAATATCTCTACTTATTCCGATGTTAGTAATATCGTTTAAACGAGCTGCAGATTTAGCTGATGCAATGGAAGCACGCGGTTATATTCCTGGTGCGCCTCGAACAAAACTTAATGTGATGAAATTTGGTTTAAGTGATTTATTTAGTTTTATAATTACATTAATTATTTTTGTAACAATAATTACAATAAAGGTGATATAATGCGTTATAAAATGATAGTAAGTTATGACGGAAGTTTCTTCCATGGGTTTCAACGTCAACCTGATGAAATAAGTGTACAACAAGTATTAGAAGAAAAACTGGCAATAATTTTTAAAACTAAAATTGTCATTCATGGTGCAGGACGTACTGATGCATTTGTTCACGCAAAAGGTCAAGTTGTTCATTTTGATAGTGAACAGTTAATTCCATGTGAAAATTTAAGAAAAGTTTTAAATAAACATATTTTTTCTCATATATATATAAAAGAAATAAGATTTGTTCCAAATGAATTTCATTCAAGAAAAAGTGCTATTAAAAAAGAATATAGATATTTAGTTTCTATTAATGAATTTGATCCTTTAAAAAGTAATTATATGTTGTTCTTTCATGATCGTATAAATATAAATAATATTAGACTTGCGATGGAATATATTGTTGGTACTCATGATTTTAAAAGTTTCTCTAAAAATAAGATTACTAAAAATACAGTAAGAACAATCGAATCATTTACATTAACGGTAGACAAAGGCATTTTAGAATTTGCTATTGTTGGTGATGGGTTTATGTATAATATGGTAAGAATTATTGTTGCATTAATGTTAAAGGTTGGCGAAGGTCGTTTTAAACCTGAAGATATCAAAAGAATATTAGATGGTAAAGAGCGTCGCTTAGCACCGTTTGTTGCTGCTCCACAAGGTCTTTATTTGTGGAAAGTTCATTATGATGAAAAATTTAATGGTAGTATAGAACCGATAGAAAAATAGCCCTAATGTTTAGGACTATTTTTTTCGTTTAAAGATTCATCAAGGAATGGTTCTGACAAGTTATTTATAAATGATTGATAGAAAGAATTGTTATATAATTTATTAGGATCTATTACATTATCCATACTTGTTTCCATAAAGTAATCTTTTCCTTGTTCATATTCGTGATGAATTCTTCTTTTTCGGTCATTAAGTTTTTTTGTTTTTTTATCGTTCATTGTTTCACCTCATTAAATAGTATTAATAAAATATAAACGTTTATGCAAAAAAAATATAAAAACTATTATTTAACATATCACTTTATAATTTATTATTTTTTTGATATAATATATATAGTAAGAGAGGAAACAATTTATGAGAGGTTTATTTATTACATTTGAAGGAAATGATGGCTCTGGAAAATCTAGCGCATTACAAACAGTAAAAAAAGAATTATTAGAAAATGGTTTTGATGTTGTTTATACACGTGAACCTGGTGGAAGCTATATTGCAGAAAAGATAAGAGAATTAATTCTTGATAAAGATAATTTAGGAATGGATCCAAAAACTGAAGCATTACTATATGCTGCTAGTCGTAGAGAACATATTACGAAAACAATTATACCAGCACTTGAAGCAGGTAAAATAATTCTTTGTGATCGTTTTTTAGATTCATCACTTGCTTATCAAGGATATGCAAGAGAACTTGGAATTGATAATGTTCTTCAAATGAACCAATTTGCAACAGAAGGATTGTTTCCAGATTTAACTATTTTAGTATGCACACGTCCTGAAATAGGTATGTCTAGAATAAAAAAAGACGAAAGAGATATGGACCGTTTAGAACTTGAACAAATAACATTTCACAATAAAGTATATGAAGGTTATTTATCTATTGCAGATCACTTTAATGATCGTGTTGTTGTTGTTAATGGTGAACAATCAAAAGAAGAAGTTCTAGAAACTGTAAAAAACATCTTATATCCTTTCATTAAGGAGCGTATGAGATGACATATGAAGAATTAAAAAAGAATCAACCGGAAGTTATAAAATTATTACATAACGCTAAATCTAAACAAAAACTAGTTCATGCATATTTATTTGAAGGAGATTCTGGTACTGGAACACTAGAAGCTGCAAAATACTTTGCGATGATGCTTTTATGTGAAGAAGAATACCCTTGTTTAAAATGTAATGTATGCGAAAGAATTGAATATAATTCACATATGAATGTGGTATTAATTGAACCAATTGGTGATGTTATAAGAAAAGAACAAGTGGAAAATTTAATGCATGACTTTTCAATGACAAGTTTAGAAAAAGGACCACAAATTTATATTATTAAAGATGCTGATAAAATGAATACATCTGCTGCTAATGCGTTACTTAAATTTTTAGAAGAACCAGCTAAAGATCATTATGCAATTCTTCTTACTAATAATCATAAACGTTTACTTGATACGATTGTATCACGTACGCAATATATTCATTTTAAACCAGTTCCTAAAACATTTATTGTAGAACAACTTACTAATATGGGTGTGGATCTTGATGCTGCATATGTAATAAGTCATATAACTGCTGATTTTGGTGAAGCAAAAAAATTTATTGAAGAGGGCAAACTTGTTTTATTTATTAATTTAGCTAAAAAGATTGCTGCTGCTCCTTATAAAAAACGTGATCAATATGTTGAATATTATTTAAATAAACAATTATTAGATCAAGAAAAGGATAAGAGTTGGCATTTAATCTTCTTTGATATACTAATATTAATACATCAAGAACTATTTAAAAAAGCTAGTGGCGAAGGTGTTGTTTATTTTAAGAGTATTTTAGATAATATTAAAGATGAACAAATAAATAAACAAGTTATTTTAGATGATTTAGAATTATTAAATAAGTACGAAGAAAGACTTAATTATCACGTTAATGTAGATTTGCTATATACAAGTCTTTTTATCGAACTATAGGAGGATACAATGATAGAAATTGTCGGCATTCAGTTTAAAAATGCCAGTCGTGTATATTATTTTTCACCACTTGAATATAAATTTCAAGTAGGTGAATATGCAATTGTTGAAACAGTTCGTGGTTTAGAACTTGGAAAAGTAATTATCGCAAACCGTATGGTAGAAGATGATGAACTATCTCATGAGTTAAAACCAGTTGTTAGAAAAGCTAATGATCATGATTTAGTACTTTCTAAGAAACATGAAGAACAGGCACCAGAAAGTTTTAAGATATTCAAAAAATATGTTGGAGAATTAAATCTTCCAATGAAACCATTATATTGTGAATATACAATAGATGGTTCAAAAATTATCTTCTATTATTCTGCTGATGAAAGAGTAGATTTTAGAGATTTATTAAAATTACTTACACCACATTTTAAAACAAGAGTAGAACTTCGTCAAATAGGACCCCGTGAAGCTGCAAGAGTTGTTGGTGGAATTGGTAGTTGTGGAAGAGTGATATGTTGTAAAACATGTTTAAATAACTTTGATTTTGTCACAATGAAAATGGCTAAAGAACAAGGTATGAGTTTAAATACAAATAAAATAAGTGGTGTTTGTGGAAAACTTATGTGTTGTATCGGATATGAACATGAAATGTATTTAGAACTTAAAAAAGAAGTTCCAAATGTAGGTCAACTTGTAAAAACACCTAATTGCAAATGTTGCAAAGTTATTAGTGTTGATTATATTAAAAAGATTGTTTCTGTACAAGAAAATCCAGATGGAGCACCTGTTAAGTATGAAGCTAAAGAAGTTTCTTTAGTTGTACCACATGATCCAAATGAACAAGACGCTGAATTGGTTGTTTCAAATGAAGATATAATTGAAGAAGTTGAAACTATTGAAGAAGCAACAGAAAATGTAGTGGAAACAAAAGAAGATAAATCAAAGAAAAAGATTTATAAACCATTTGTTAAAAATAATAATAATAATAATAACAAGAAGAAAAAGAATAAGAAAAATGATAATAAAAAATAATGAAGTAGTTAATGATTTATTAGGATACCCAGGACTTAAAATAATTCAAAGGCCTGATATGTTTAATTTTTCACTTGATTCAACAATACTTGCATATTATGTTGGTATTAATAAAACTACTAAAAAAATAATTGACTTAGGATGTGGGAATGGTTATGTTCCCATCTTCTTGTCTTTAAGAACTAATGCAATTATTCATGGAGTAGAGATTCAAGAAGAATCTTATGATTTAGCTAAAAGAAGTGTAGAAATTAATAAACTAGATAATCAAATAAATATATATCTTGGCGATATGAAAGAAATTCACAAAACATTAGGCGTTGCACAATATGATGTTGTTACATCTAACCCACCATATTTTAAATATTCAGAAGATTCTTTAGTAAAAGAAAGTGAATATTTAAAAATCGCTCGTCATGAAGTGAAAGTGACGCTTGATGAAGTAGTACATAGTGCTAATGTTTTGTTAAAAGATGGTGGTACTTTTGCAATGGTACATCGAGTAGAACGTCTTATGGATATATTAGAAGTATTTAGAAATAATGGAATTGAACCTAAGAGACTATTATTTGTTTATCCAAAGACTACATCTGAAGAAGCATTAGTAGTTTTTATTGAAGGTAAAAAATCAAAGAAAAAAGGTGGTTTAAAAATATTACCACCACTATATGTTTACAATGAAGAAAACAAATATACGAAAGAGATCTTAAAAATCTTTAATTATAAAGAGGATAATCATGCTTAAAAGACAAAAATCAAATAATGAAGTCGCAAAGTTATATTTAGTTGGCACTCCAATTGGTAATTTTGATGATATGACTTTTCGTGCTATTGAAGTGTTGAAACAAGTAGATTTAATATATTGTGAAGATACTAGAATCACAGGAAAACTTTTAAATCACTTTGATATTCATACACCATTAAGAGCATATAATGTAATGACGGAAAATGATTTAACAAAAGGTTTAATTGAACAAATTAAAAATGGAAAAAATATTGCGGTAGTCAGTGATGCGGGACTTCCTGGAATAAGTGATCCTGGGTATTTAGCGTGTCATAATGCAGTAGAACAAGATATTGATGTAGTTGTTATTCCTGGAGTTAGTGCTTCTTTAACAGCCTTATGTGCAAGTGGGCTGCCAACTAAGAGTTTTTATTTTCATGGATTTTTAAATAGTAAACAATCGTTAAGAAAAAAAGAGTTAGTTAATCTTGTTGATAAAGAAGAAACATTAATAATCTATGAAGCACCTCATCGTATAAAAGAAACGTTAGAGGATATTTTAGAAATTTTTGGTAATCGTAATATTACATTATCTAGAGAACTTACTAAAAAGTATGAAGAAATATTACGTGGAACTGTAAGTGAAGTTTTAGAAGTTGTTGATGATTTAAAGGGTGAAATGGTACTTATAATTGAAGGTAAAAAAGAAGATGAAGTTACAAATGATTTAAATAGTTTAACAATCAAAGAACACTATAACTTTTATATTGAACAAGGTATTCACTTTAAAGAAGCATTAAAAATGGTTGCAAAAGATAGAAAGGTATCCAAGAGTATTATATATCAAGAAATATTTGGAAAGAATAAATAGGATTCATGCTAAGTCGTGAATCTTTTTTATTTAAATTTTTTTAATTTTTGATATAATAAAAATGTCACATTTTAGATAGAATAATTGTTTTATAATAAAAAGGAAAAAGGAGAATTTATTGTGAAAAATTTTAGATTGTTTTTAGTTTGTTTAGGATTGTTTTTTTTGGATATGCCATCACCTTTTGGAGCATGTGCACCTGATACTAGATCAAAACTTTCAGTTGAAGTTTCAATAGTTGATGAATCTTCTATTAGTTTTGAAGGTTATATGTTAAGACAAAGTCAACCTGGTAATTATTACATTGGACCTTCACAAATTGATACTGCAATGAAAAATATATTAAAGACAGGTAAATATTATTCTGAAGAAGATGAATGTTATTATGATATTGAAGTAACTTCATATAATATAGAATCTATTATTATTACAAAAACTAACGGCACAGAAGAAGAAATAGAAATCGGATATACAGTTACTGATGAAGATGTTTTTGAAAATAAAAATGGATATAGAAATATATCGTTTATAAGGGTTAATATAACTTTAGAATATGAAATAATTATTCCTGAAGTACAACCAGAATAAAAAAATATGAGTGAAATTAATAGGAAAAATAGAAGCATAATTTACATATTATCAATTTTGCATTTACTATGTGATTTAGTTTGTGTGTTTAAAGTAATGCAGGTGTTAAGTAATATGTATATTCTAGACCATACATTAATTTTTATTTTATATAATGGTATTGCTTTCTTGTTACAACCAGTTGCTGGAACAATAGTTGATAAGTTTCGTAAAGAAAAAATAATGTTAATTACTTCTATTTTATTTATTATATTAGGTGCTACATTCAATAATTTAATTTTATCGTGTGTTTTCTTAGGACTTGCTAACCAGTTATTCCATGTTGTAGGAGGGAAAATATGTACTAATTTTTCAACTAATAAGGCGTGGCATTTAGGTTTGTTTGTTTCTTTAGGTGCAGTAGGGTTAATGCTTGGATCTAATTTTTCTAATTGTACTTTTCTATTTATTGTCCCTATAATTCTTTATAGTGTTTTAATTATTCTTGTATGCCTATTATATAAGGAAGAAAAGATAATACAAATAGAATTACCAGTTGATAAAATTAAAGTATCTAAAAAAATATTTGCAGTAATATTCTTAGTCCTAGTAGTATTTATTAGATCATTCGTTGGTAAAATAATTCACTATGATTTTGAAATGAATATAACTTTTATTGTGCTATTAGGAATTTCTAGTGCATTTGGTAAGTTTATTGGCGGGGTATTAAAAGATTTTTTTGGAAGTATGAAAGTAATCTTTATTAGCTTAATTTTATGTGGGATAATATTAATATTTTTAGATAATATTTTTATATTAATGTTACTGGGTACTATTCTAATAAATATAAGTATGCCAATAACGTTATTTGAATTGAATAAGATTAATCCAAAACATGAAGGATTAAATTTTGGATTACTTGCTGCAGCTTTATTCCCAGGTGTTGCTTTAGGGTTGATATATGAATATGAAATAATAAGTTATTCAATTTTTGTTGTTATAGCAATGCTTCTATCAATTTATGGTATTTATTATGTAATGAGGGTGAACAAATGTGGGAAATAATTAAAGCACTTATGTTAACGATAATTATTGAAGGCATTGTCATTTTTTTATTAAAAAGAAAATTTATTTTTGTTTTATATTCTATAATTATTAATATAATTACTAATTTAAGTTTAAATATAATTGTGAGTAATTGTTTACAGTCAAATCTTTGGATATATATTATTGGTGTCGTGATTCTAGAGATAGTAGTTTTATTTGCTGAAGTGTTAATGTATAATATTATTATAAAAAAATTTAAAGAGTCATTTATATTGAGTTTGATATTAAATGTTATATCTTTAAGTTTTGGATTTTTAATGTATTTACCAATTTAAAAGGCTAGTATAAAAACTAGCCTTTTATTTTATGTATTTAATTGTGTAAGATGTATTAGTAAAATCTTTATATATAATAAGGAATACAGAATCCTTGTAAATTAAGACTACGCTATAACGATACAAAATTTCTAACGATAATGAAGGATATTTATTAATTACTTGTTTAAATATTTCTTCTCTATTTTCTAATTTTTTATATTCCCACCAAATTTTAGGTTTAACTTTGAAATTTTCTAAATAATCAATTAATAAAAGATGATGTAAATAATCATAGTTATCTGGGAATAATAGTTTTAAATGATCATCTAATATTTTAAATAATTCATCTTTTTGATAGTGTTCAAGATCTTTATATAGACCTTTAAAAAAATCATAATAAGAATTAATCAAATTATTATCTAGTAAGTAATTAAATAATTTTGGTAGGATACCACTATTATAATATCTATTAAGTGATTTTTCAACAAACTCAATTTCTTTTAAATCTTTTTTTGACATATATTTATTAGAAATAATTTCATATGGTGCTTTTTTTGAATATTGATATTCGTGTTTGTCAATCATTTCTAACATTTTAGTTCCTCTTAAAAATTTAAGAAATCCAAGTTGAAGTTCTTTCCCTCTTAAAAGAAATGCTTCATTAAAGGAATTTATAAATGATTCTTTTGTTTCATAAGGAAGACCTGCGATAAGATCAATATGTAAATCTACTTTATTAGTTTTGTTTAATAGATAAATATTTTCTTTTAATTTATCCATGTTTTGGTGTCTACAAACTGCTTCATTTACTTGGTTGTTTGTTGATTGGATACCGATTTCAAATCGTAAATATTTAAACTTTAAATTAGCAATCCTATTAATTGTTTCTTTTTTTACGAGTTCTCCAACCACCTCAAACTGAAATGTTGTACAAATATTATGCATATCAATAAAGTCTAGAATTTGCATCATATATTCATAGTTTGCGTTAAAAGTTCTATCTAAAAATTTAACTACTTTTGTTTTATTTATCATTAGAGTATAAAGAATATTTAGGACTTTTTCAAGGGGAAAATACCTTACTTTATTATCTAAAGAAGCTGTACAATAGCTACAATGGTACGGACAACCACGGCTAGATTCTAAGTAAATTATTCTATTTTGATAGTCTTTAATATCAAGCGTTGCGAGAGTTATTTTATTTAAATCTGGTTGTTTAGGATATGTGAAATAATGTGTATTTTCTTTAATATAATGAAGATTTGATACATTGTTGATGTGTTTTTTATTATCAAGATATTCTAAAAGTTCATGAAAAGATTCTTCGCCTTCACCTTCTAAAATATAATCTATATAGGAAAAATTTGTAAGGAAATATTCTGCGTCGTAAGCGACTTCAGGACCTCCAAATATAATTTTGGCATCTTGATTATATTGTTTTAATAGTGGAATTAATTCTAAATATTTATCAATATTCCAAAGGTATGCAGAACAAGCAAAAACATTATAGTTTGATAAATCTAAATTATTAAGTTTATGTAATATAGTCTCAATAGAATCTTTAATTGTTAGTTCTATTAAATCACATAGATATGTTGTATTGGCTTTGAGTTGATATAGAGAAACACTTGGATGAATGTATTTAGAATTAATACCGATTAATAATACTTTCATGTTATTACCTCACTTTGAAAATAGTATAACATATTTTTTTTAAAAATGATGATAAAATGTTGAAATAAGTAATAAAAAAGTGTATAATACATTTATAAAAAACGGAGGTTTTAAAAATGATTAAGAAATTTTTATATACAATGATGTTTGTTGTTAGCACTATTGCTTTAATTATGATATTATTCACTCCAATTTATAAATTTAATGATGAGAAAATTAGTAAAAATAATACGGAAATGATTGCGCAAATAATTGATCCAACACTTGCAAATTATCGTAACAGAGCTAATTTTAATGAATTAAGTAAAGAATCAAAAGAAGAATATAAGAAAAATTTTAAAAAACTTAATGAGTTTGCTCTTGCAATAATTGAGGAAGATACTGATAAATTTTATGAAGCAAATAAATATGAGGTTTTAAATAAAATTTATGAGGTGCAACTTGGAACTACAGGGCCATTAACTCCTCAATCAACAGAAGAAGAAATGGCTATTGTTGAGAAAACGCTAATTGATTTACTAGGTGCTAATGAATTTGAAAGCGAAAGATTAATAGAAATTTATGGTGAGTTATCTACATATAAATCTGATATTTATGATAGGGTTAAGTTTTCAACTGGCTTAAAAACTAATGAAGAAGTTGATGAATATTTAATCCATAATGCTATTAACTGGGTGGCAGATGAATTTTTACTTGCATATTTTGGTTATGATTATGAATTAATAGAACTTACTTCTACTGATTTTAGAGAGAAAGGGATATATTTAAGACATATTTTTAATGCTTGGAAAAATGCATGGACAATTGATAAAGCCATTTGGCAGTCAGAAACATACTCTAGTCTTGGTTTTATTGATAGGTTTAAGGGTGTGAAAAATGATGTTAATTTTTATAATCCAATTCCGCTTTTGTGTTTATCAATAGTTTTTATTGTAATAATAATAGGTTTAATAGGGTTAATGTTTAAAGGATTACAAGGAGCAAGAGGGGTTAAATATCCACATGCATTTATAAACAGTATTGTTAATGGTGCTATTACATTTGGATTATTAATATTAAGTTCGTTTATATCAACTGATTATTACTTAAGTTATCACTTTACGGAATACTCAAGACTTTTGAATTTACTTAAATATGGTAACTTTAGTTTTGCGGTAGTTGTTAGTTTGCTTGCGTTTCTTTGCGGTGTTGCGGTAAGTTTTCTAGGACGTTTTTGTAGATGGGGTAAAAAGAAAGAAGATTAAATAAAAATAAAGCACTATTAATTGGTGCTTTATTCTTTTTTAAAACGCTATTTTGTGTGAAAAATTAATGTATTTTAAATTATAGGTATTTTCTCTTTTCAAAAAAGACAAAATATGATATAATAAGTTCGTATGAAATAAATAGGAGGAATTATTTATGTCTAAAAAAGTTTTCCAATCTATGGATGGGAATCAAGCAGCTGCATGGTGTGCCTATGCATTTACTGAAGTAGCTGGTATCTACCCTATTACTCCGTCATCACCAATGGCTGAGTATTTAGAAGAATGGTCATCAAAAGGTAAGAAAAACCTATTTGGTATGCCAATCAAAGTTGTTGAAATGCAATCAGAAGCTGGTGCTGCTGGTACAGTTCACGGTTCACTTCAAGCTGGCGCATTAACTACAACATTTACTGCCTCTCAAGGTTTATTATTAAAAGTTCCTAACATGTATAAAATCGCTGGTGAATTATTACCAGGTGTAATGCATGTATCTGCTCGTGCTCTTGCTGCACAAAGCTTATCTATCTTTGGCGATCATCAAGACGTTATGGCTTGTCGTCAAACAGGTTTTGCTATGCTTGCATCTTCTTCAGTTCAAGAAGTTATGGATTTAGGTGGTGTTGCTCATTTATCAGCAATTAAAACTAGTGTTCCATTCTTACATTTCTTTGATGGTTTCCGTACTTCTCATGAAATTCAAAAAGTTGAAGTTATGGATTATGAAGTATTTGATCAGTTATTAGATCGTGATGCTGTTGAAGCATTCCGTAAACGTGCATTAACATTTGAACACCCTGTTACTCGCGGTACTGCTCAAAATGATGACGTTTACTTCCAAACTAGAGAAGCTCAAAATAAATTCTATAACGAAGTTCCTGCTGTTGTTGCAGAATACATGGCTGAAATTTCTAAAGTAACTGGTAGAGAATATGCTCCATTCGTTTATTATGGTGCAGAAGATGCTACTGATGTTATTATTGCTATGGGTTCAGTTTGTGACACAATTAAACAAGCAGTTGATCATTTAAATGCTAAAGGTAAAAAAGTTGGTTGTGTAAATGTTCATTTATATCGTCCATTTGCAACTGAATACTTATTCAAAGTTTTACCTGAAACAGTTAAGAGAATTGCAGTTCTTGACAGAACTAAAGAACCAGGATGTCTTGGTGAACCTCTATACTTAGATGTATGTGCTGCTTACAATGGTAAGAAAGCTCCATTCATTATTGGTGGTAGATTCGGTTTATCTAGTAGAGATACAACTCCTGCTCAAATGATTGCTGTATTTGCTCATTTAGCTAAAAAAGGTTGGAATGGTTTCACAGTTGGTATTAATGATGATGTTACAAATCTTTCAATCCCTGTTGGTAAAGAAGTTAAATTATTAGATGGTACTACAGAACTTGTATTCTGGGGTCTTGGTAGTGATGGTACTGTTGGTGCTAACAAAAATACTATCAAAATCATCGGTGATAATACTGATCAATATGCTCAAGCATACTTTGCATATGACTCTAAAAAATCTGGTGGTGTAACTCGTTCTCATTTACGTTTTGGTCCTAAACCAATTAATGCTCCTTACTTAGTATCTACTGCTGACTTTGTTTCTTGTTCATTAGAATCATATGTTGGTAAATATGATATGTTAGCATCGTTAAAAGATGGTGGTACTTTCTTACTTAATACTGTTCACTCTAAGAAGGAAATTGAAGATTACCTACCTAACTCATTCAAGAAACAATTAGCTGAAAAACATGCTAAATTCTATATTATTGATGCTGTTAACCTAGCTCGTGAAATTGGTCTAGGTGGTAGAACTAATACTATTTTACAATCTGCATTCTTCAAATTAAATGAACAAATCATGCCTTATGAAACTGCTCAAGATTTAATGAAGAAATATGCATTCAAAGCTTATTCTAAGAAAGGTCAAGCTATTGTTGACTTAAACTATAAAGCTATTGATGCTGGTGGTGATGCTCTTGTTGAAGTTAAAGTTAAATCTGCATGGAAGAAACTTGAACCTGAAACAGTTGTAGTTGACCAAAATCGTCCTGAATTTGTAAGAAATGTTTGTGATCCAGTTAATGCTGTTAAAGGTTATGATTTACCAGTTTCTGCATTTAATGGTTATGAAGATGGTACATTACCTTCAGGTACAGCTGCTTGGGAAAAACGTGGTATTGCTAACTTCGTTCCTGAATGGGATCCTGAAAACTGTATTCAATGTAATCAATGTGCATTCGCTTGTCCACATGCTGTAGTTCGTCCATTCCTTGCTACTGAAGAAGAAATGGCTAATGCTCCAGAAGGAACAGTTGTACTTCCTGCTATTGGTAAAGGTTTAGAAGGATTAAAATATTCTATTCAAATTTCTACTTTAGACTGTACTGGTTGTGAAGTTTGTGTTAATACATGTCCTGGCAAGAAGGGTGTTAAAGCTCTTAAGATGGTTCCAATTCAAACTGCTACTGAATCAGGTCAAGCTGATAAGGCTAAATATTTCTTTGAAAATGTATCTTATAAAGATTCATTAGTAGATAAGATGGCTAACCCTAAGAATTCACAATTTGCTCAACCATTATTTGAATTCTCAGGTGCTTGTGGTGGATGTGGTGAAACTCCATATGTTAAATTGATTTCTCAATTATTTGGTGATCATATGGTAGTTGCTAACGCAACAGGATGTTCTTCAATTTATGGTGGTTCATTCCCTGCTTCTCCATATACTACTAACGATAAAGGTCAAGGTCCTGCTTGGGCTAACTCATTATTCGAAGATAATGCTGAATTTGGTTTTGGTATGCTTGCTGGTGGTAATGCTCTTCGTGATCAAATTGCTACATTAATGGAAGCTGCATTAGAAGAAGGTCATGGTAGTGAAGAAGTTAAAGAATTATTCAAGACATGGCTTGCTAATAAAGATGATTATCAAGTAACAAGAGAAGTTGCTGATAAGTTAGTTCCATTACTAGAAGCTTGTGGTTGTGAAACTGCTAAACGTATCTTATCATTAAAAGATCATTTAGTTAAACGTTCACAATGGGTATTCGGTGGTGACGGATGGGCTTATGACATTGGTTATGGTGGTTTAGACCATGTTATTGCTAACCAAGAAGATATTAATATTTTAGTTCTTGACACAGAAGTTTACTCAAATACTGGTGGTCAATCATCTAAATCTTCTCCTACTGCATCTATCGCTAAATTCACAGCTAGTGGTAAGAATGGTAAGAAGAAAGACTTAGCTGCCATTGCAATGTCTTATGGTCATGTTTATGTTGCTTATGTATCTCATGGTGCTAGCCAAGCTCAATTATTGAAAGCTATGCGCGAAGCTGAATCTTATAAAGGTCCATCTATCGTTATTGCTTACTCTCCATGTATCAACCATGGTTTAAGAAAAGGTATGGGCAAATCTCAAGTTGAAGCTAAACTTGCTGTTGAATGTGGTTATTGGACACTTCTTCGTTTCGACCCACGTCGTGCTGAAGAAGGTTTAAATCCTCTTCAAATTGATTCTAAAGAACCTAATTGGGATTTATATGATGAATACTTAATGGGTGAAACTCGTTATGCTCAATTAAAGAACATCAACCCTGCTAAGGCTGAAGAATTACTTGCTATTAATAAAGCTGAAGCTAAGAGAAGATATGCAATGTATCAAAAATACCTTGCAATGGATTACTCAAAATAATTCCTTTAAAATATAATTAACACCCTCATGTTTTTGGGGGTGTTTTTTTGTGTATTCTAACTTTTAAAAAATGCATTTTGGTAGTTTTTGTTAATGAAATGGTTGAAAAAAAAATCTAAAAGTGGTATATTAAAAATGTAAAAAGAAGGAGGAAAATAAAATGAAATTATTAAAAAGAATTAGTTTATTTGCGGTTGTATTAGCATTTGTTTTAACTTTAGCTAGTTGTGGAAAAATAAGTCAAAAATATGCTGATAAAGTAAATAAGGCTGCTGAAAAAGGAGAACCATTAACTTTTACTGAAGTAAAAGAAGATTTAGGAGATGAAGCTGTTTGGATTGGAACTGGAGAAAAAATAGGTGCAGCTTCTGGTGTTATTATCGCCGTTAAAGGTTGTGCGTCTGTTGATGATATCAAAACAAAACTAGATGAAGGGAAAACTGTGAAAGGTATAATTGTTACTGTTTTAGTAAATAAGGCTACGGGAGCTAAGTATACTGAAATCACTGCAGATGATTTAAAATAGTTTAATTTAGAAAGTTGATAGATTTATTCTATCAACTTTTTTTTGTATAAATTTTATATTTAGTTTATAATTATGTTATACTATATATAAGGTAGGTATATTATTATGAAGAAAATTAAATTATTAGTAGTTACTTTATTAATCTTTATTTGTTTGAGTGGTTGTACTCCGGGTGAAGCAAGTGACAGAAATTTAAAAAGAATTAGAGTAGGAATGACTCCTTCTGAAGTTCATCATTTAATGGGGAAACCAGATGATACAGAAAATAATGAATATTTTGAATTCCAATATTGGTTTGAGGGTGCTACATCTATTGAAGATGCTCAAGAAAAATTTGAAGAAGGTAAAGCAATTAAATATTATTGTGTAATCTTTTTTGCGGAAGATAAAGTAACGTTTGTGGTTGAAAGTAAAGAAGATATACTAAGTGGTATTTGGGGTAAATATTAGTATGTTAAACGTTAGTAAAGATTTAGAAAAAGATAAGAAAAAAAATAAGCCGAATATTGTTGCACCGATTATTAATACTGTTATTTCGGGTGTTGCTATTATTGCTGTAATTATTCTTAAAGTTTTAACTAGTGAGTTTAACTGGGGTTTATTTATATGTTTTATGGTAGTGTTAGTATTATTTCCTGTTGCTAGTTGGTATAATAGTTATTTTTCTAAGAAGCAAAAAACTAAAATGCTTGGTTCGTTTGAAAAAGAAACTGAGTTGATTGTTGAATTTATGCAATATCGTAAACATTATAAAGCTTTTGAGGAAAGTGAAAAGATTAAAGTCACTTTTGATTTTGAAAAATGTGATGAAGTTGGAAAGTTTACTTATAATGTTGAAAAAAGTTCATTGGGTTTTCCTCATCATTCTAATGCACTTATTTCAATTGGAATAGGGTTTGCTGGTGTTGAAATTGATCCTGATAATAAGATTGTTATTGGCGTTAAAGGATTACTTCCTCGTTCGATTTGGCTAAAGAAAAAATTAAAAACACCAAGTGCGGTTAAAGGTATTTTAAAAGTAAAGACAATCGGTGTTGATATTCGCAATAAAACATATATTCAAATTAATAAACAAGATGATACTTATTACGATGAAAGAAGTGGTTTTATTTGTATTGGTGATAGAAAAGTCTATGATTTTGATGATTGTATTGAATTTTTAAATGGTGCGATCATTGTTTTAAGAGATGGTAAAGTCATTAGTTTATGGTTAAAAGTTGGCTCTAACTTGCCTTTATTTTAAAAATTAAAAAACTATTGTAGAAAATACTCTATGATAGTTTTTTTGTTATTTGTAGAATTTATTGAAAAGAAAAAACTTTATTTACCATATTTAATGATAATAATGTAAAAATTTGGTATAATAATATATTGAGGTATTACGTAATTAGTTAATATATTATTTCAAAAAGTAATATTGGTTAATAGTTTATAAAGAAAGTAGAGGTAATTTAAAATGTCAAAATTACAAATTATTGATTTACATGTTAGTGTTGAGGGTAAGGAAATTTTAAAAGGTGTTAATTTAGAATTAAATACTGGTGAATTTCATGTTGTTATGGGACCAAATGGAACTGGAAAATCTACACTTGCTGCTACTATCATGGGGCATTATAAATATCAAGTAACTAGCGGGCAAATCTTATTAGATGGTGAAGATGTTCTTGCTATGAGTGTTGATGAAAGAAGTCGTAAGGGTTTATTCCTTGCAATGCAATATCCGAGTGAAATTACTGGAGTTACTAACTCTGATTTCATTAAAACTGCTATGCATGCGAGACTTCCTGAGGGTGAGACACTACCTTTACTTAAGTTTATTCGTTCTTTAGATAAAGCATGTGAAGAATTAAAAATGCGCGAAGATTTACCACATCGTTATGTTAATGAGGGGTTCTCTGGTGGTGAAAAGAAACGTAATGAAATTCTTCAAATGAAATTATTAAAACCTAAGTTTGCTATATTAGATGAAATTGACTCTGGTCTTGATGTAGATGCGTTAAGAATTGTTGGTGAAAATGTTAATGCTATGAAGTCAAGTGAGTTTGGTTCATTAATTATTACTCACTATGAAAGATTACTTGATTATATTAAAGCTGATTATGTTCATATATTAATGAATGGTGTAGTTGTTAAATCTGGTGGTTTAGAATTAATGGAAAAAGTTGATAAAGAAGGCTACGATTGGTTAAAAGAAGAATTGGGTTTAGATGAATTAGATGATGGTCCAAATATTAGTGGTAATATTCTTGGTACTTGTGCTTTAAAAGAGTCAATGGATAAAGGTGACAAATAATGGCAGAAGTATTAGTTGAGAAAGTAACAAACTTTTGTTGTAATAAAGAATACTTCCTAAAAGAAAACGAACAAAAAACAATAATTGTTTTTAATGATGGAAGTAGTGCTTGTGCTTTTAATTTACAGGCTAATCTTGAAAAAGGATCCGTTTTAAATATATATAACGTTTGTACAACTGATAAAAATGCTAGTTTAAATGAAACTATTGTATTGAATAAAGAAGATGCAACTTGTAATATTTTAAATGTTCTTTTAGTTGGTGGAAATGCAACGCTTGAAAGTAATATTATGATTGCACATATGTGTAAAGAGACAGTTAGTGATTTTGCTAATTATGCTATTGCGGTTGACGATGCTAATATGGTTCTTAATAACAATGCTAAAATTGTTAAAGGAGCTAGTAAGAGTGTTGTTCGTCAAAAAGCAAAAGGTTTAACTTTATCTAAAAGTGCAAAGATAAAAGCCATGCCAAATTTATATATTGATGAATATGATGTAATAGCAAATCATGCTGCAAGTATTGGTTCAATTAGTAAAGAGGATTTATTTTATTTAATGAGTAGAGGACTTGATGAGAAAGAAGCTTCTAAGTTAATTGTACTAGGTTTTGTTCAACCATTACTTGATAAAATAGAAGATGTTGAATTAAGAAAAGAAATTAGTGAACATTTTGTAAGTAAATTATAAATTTTATAAGGAGGAGAAAGGATGAGTTATCCAGATAAAAAGGTTTTATTAGATGTTAAGAATGATTTTCCAGTTTTAGTTAATAATCCAAATCTTGTTTATTTGGATAGTGGTGCTACTTCTTTAAAACCTAAATGTGTTATTGATAAGCTTGATGAGTATTATGAAAAGTATGGTGTTAATGTTAATCGTGGTGTTTATAAGTTAAGTTATACTGCTACGACTGAATATGAAGAAACACGTACTGTGTGTGCTAAGTTTTTAAATTGTAGGGAACGTGAAGTTGTCTTTACGAAAGGCGCTTCTAACGGGTTAAATTTAGTTGCTCAAAGTTATGGATTGGATAATTTAAATGAAGGTGATGAAGTAATTTCTTCTGAACTTGAACATCATTCTTGTATTCTTCCATGGCAAAATGTTTGTAAAGTTAAGGGTGCTATTTTAAAATACGTTGAACTTGATAGTGAAGGTAGAATTACTGTTGAAGCTTTTAAGAAAGTATTATCTAATAAGACTAAGGTTGTTGTATTAACTCACGTTTCTAATGTTATGGGGTATATTACTCCGATTAAAGAGATAATTGGTTTAGCACATGAGGTTGGAGCGGTTGTAGTTGTTGATGCTGCTCAATCTGTACCGCATATGAAGGTTGATGTAAAAGACTTAGATTGTGATTTTCTTGCTTTTTCTGCTCATAAGATGTTTGGGCCTACTGGGTTTGGTGTTTTATTTGGTAAATATAAATATTTAAAAGCAATGCGTCCAGTTGAATTTGGTGGAGATATGATTGATGAAGTATATAAAAATGAGTCAACTTGGAAGGATGCTCCGTTTAAGTTTGAAACTGGGACTCCACCTATTGCAGAGGCTATTGCGTTTAAAGAAGCGATTAGATATATAGAAAGTATTGGGTATGAGAAGATACAAGCTCATGAAAAAGCATTGATGGAATACACAATGTGCGAACTTGTTAAGATTGATGGTGTGACTATTTATAATAAGAGTGCAGAAACGGGAATTATTGCGTTTAATATGACAGGCGTTCATCCACATGATGCGTCTACTTTATTTGATGAGCGTGATATTTGTTTACGAGCAGGTCACCATTGTGCACAACTTATTATTAAATGGTTAGATACAATTGGAACGCTTCGTGCATGTTTTTATATTTATAATGATTTTGAAGATTGTGATAAGTTTATTAAGGCTGTGAAAGATTCGGCTGAATATTTTAAGGAGTGGTAATATGGCAGGAATTTCTGATTTATATAATCAAGTATTAAAAGACCATCGTAATTATCCTCGTAATAAAGGTTTAATTGATGGGTATAAAACGTTGAAAGTAAAGAATCCTTCTTGTGGTGATGATGTTACTGTTCAACTAAATATTGAAAATGGTATTATTAAAGATGTTCGTCATATTGGAACTGGATGTGCAATTTGTTGTTCTAGTGCTTCTGTTATGAGTGAAACTTTAAAGGGTAAAAGTGTTAAAGTTGCTAATGAAATAATTGAGGATTTTTATGAGTTAATTAAAGGCAATTATCCTGATGATGAAGATCGTTTGGGTGATGCAATTGTGTATGTTAATATTCATAATTATCCACCTCGTGCTAAGTGTGCTACGCTTGCTTGGCGTGCTGCTGGTGCTATAATTCATGGAGATGAGGGGGAGACTATAGATGAGTAATAAAAATGAAAAGTATGAACAAATAGTTGGTACAGATTATAAATATGGTTTCCATACTGATGTTGAAAATGTTTATGATACTGGTAAAGGGATTTCAGAGGAAGTTGTTCGTAAGATTTCTGCTATGAAAAACGAACCTGAATGGATGCTTGATATTCGTTTAAGAGCGTATGCTGAGTTTGCTAAAATGAAATGGCCCAAATTTGGACCAGATCTATCAAGTGTTAATTTTGATGAATATATTTACTATATTAAGTCTAGTAAAAAGACTGAGAAGAGTTGGGATGATGTACCTGAGGCAATCAAAGAGACTTTTGAGAAATTAGGTATTCCTGAGGCTGAAAGAAAATATTTAGCGGGTGTTTCTACGCAGTTTGAGTCTGAAGTTGTTTATCACAATACTTTAAAAGAGTTAGAAGAAAAAGGTGTTATTTTCTGTGATACCGACACTGCTGTTCGTCTTTATCCTGAACTTGTTAAAGAGTATTTTTCTAAAGTTGTTCCTGCTGCGGACAATATGTTTGCAGCCCTTAATACAGCGGTTTGGAGTGGAGGTTCTTTTATTTATGTTCCTAAGGGAGTTAAATTAGAAAAACCACTTCAGTCGTATTTTAGAATTAATACTGAACAAATGGGACAATTTGAACGTACGCTTATTATCGTTGATGATGAAGCTAGCGTGCATTATGTTGAAGGTTGTACAGCACCACAATATAGTGAGTATTCTTTGCACGCAGCTGTAGTTGAAATATTTGTTGGAAAACATGGATATTGCCGTTACTCAACAGTTCAAAATTGGTCCAATAATATTATAAATCTTGTTACGAAACGTACTTTAGTTAAAGATTATGGTCATATGGAATGGATCGATGGTAATATTGGTTCTGCTATTAATATGAAATATCCAGCTTGTATTTTAGCTGGTGAGGGTGCAAAAGGTACAACGATTTCCATTGCGTTTGCAGGAAGTGAACAAATCCAAGATACTGGTGCTAAGATGATTCATTTAGCACCGAACACGACAAGTCAAATTATATCTAAGTCAATCTGTCGTGGTGGTGGAAAAGTTAATTATCGTGGTACTGTACGTCATGCTAAAGCTGCAATAAATGCTAAGTCGCATATTGAGTGTGATACAATCATCTTAGATGGTGTATCAACATCTGATACTATTCCAACAAACATTGTTGAAAATGATTCATCATATATTGAACATGAAGCCACTGTTTCAAAGGTCAGTGAAGACCAATTGTTCTATCTTATGAGTAGAGGATTAACAGAAGCGCAAGCTACTGAGATGATTGTTATGGGCTTCATTGAACCATTTGCTAAAGAACTGCCGATGGAATATGCAGTTGAACTTAATCAGTTAATTAAACTAGAAATGAAAGATTCTATTGGATAATATGTTCCCGTATAGGAGAGCATATTCCATCGGTTGCTAAATAAACGTTAGAACCCCTTTGAGGGTTCTTTTTTGTAGAAGTTAAAGAATTACCTTTAATCTACAAGGCATAGCCTGGCCACTATTCCTAAGAAATGATAGTATATCAGTTCTTTCGGGTTTACTTTTTTTTAAAATGTTAAGTGCAGCATTTATGTCTGCATTAACTACAATTCCATTTTTCGTTTTAAATAATCCTCTTGATATTCTTGTTCCTTGATACTTATAATGAAACTTTATGTCTTCATTATCATAAAATGAACATAGTGAAGTGTATGATTCGTTTATTGTTGAAGTTTTAATAGAGTATTTTTTTGCTTTAGAAATAACTAAATCTTTAAATTTTGAAAGTGGAATTTCTTTGAATAGTTGATTTGCTTTTTTTAAGTTTAGTGATTTTGTTTTGAAATTATAGTTGAAACCTATAATAATCTCTGAAACTTCATTTTCTAATGCAATCTTAATTATTTGTTTAGAAGCTTTATTGATATAATCATTTGTTCTATTATTTCTTTTTTTGTGTATTAGAAATTCTTTTTTAGTAAGTTTTTTATTATTAGGTTTAATAGAGCAATAATGGGCTATTTGTTTATTATAATATTGGTTAATTGATTTAAGATGTTTTCCATCAATAATAAATGCTTTATTATTTGATATAATAATGGATGCGAGATTATTTATTCCTAAATCAATTGCCATGATATTTTTGAAGCTTTTGGTAAGTTTTAATGGTTTTAAATCATCAATGTAACTATAGAGGATTTCATATTCTAATCCATTGAATTTAGGTTTGATAGTTACTCCTCTAATTTGTTTTTTATATAAGTGTCTTGGAACTTTGATGAATATCTCAAATGATTCTTTTAATGCTGATTCCTTTATGAAACAATTAATCAGTTCATCTTCAAATATTGTTTGAAATATTTTACTGGATTTAGTTAAATCAGCATATGGAATTTTAAAATATAGATCGTCTTTTATGGTTATAATTGTTGGAGTACTTACAAAAATAGGAAACATTGCATGTTTATCTAAGTACTTGGGGATTTTTATATAACCATTTTTAAAGTTGTTCATATTAACAATTACTTTTTTTCTTATTCCTTTAGTTGTATCTTGATTAATCAATTTAAAGTTTTCATTTTTATAAAGTTTTTTGTTTAGTAGTTGGTCTACATATTCTATATTATTAAAATATGCATACCTATAAACATATAAGTAACTGTTGTAAATATTTTTGGAAATATGGCATAATAAGTTTAATAGTTTTCTTTCGGATTTATTTGGTTTGTAACTTTGTTTGATTGTTAGATACATATCTCTTTCTCCTCTCACTTATATAATTAAAAAAAACTTTAAAATTGCTCTTTTTATTTTAAATATTTTTTAAATTTTTTTTAATCTTTCGTTTATAACATCATAATTGATGATTGTGAGAATATTTTTTAGGTAGTGATCTTTGTGGTTATGATATTTTATAAAGTATGCATGTTCTGTGATATCAATTACTAAAAGTGGATAAAGATTAAGCGGAATGCTTGTATCGTTGTCTTTTAGTCCAATTGTTTCGATTTTATTTTTGTTGTTTATTGTTGTGATTATCCAGTGATAATTAATTGGTGATGTTGCTATGTTAAATAGTGTTTCTTGGTAATTTTCTATTGTTTTATATTCTTCTAATATTTTGTCTTTGAATAGACCATTTATTTGCGTGTTTTTGGTTGGTGATAGGTTGTCAAAATATAGTTCATGGTTATATATGCCTCCTGCATAATAAAGTACTTTGTTTATTATTGTTGGTGGTATTAAGTAGGGGTTATAAATAAGTTCTTCTAGGGTATAGTTTTCTAAGCATTTGTTTTCTTTTATGAGTAGATTTAGTTTTTCTACATAGTTTAAATAAATTTTATCGTGATGTATTGATAATGTTGTTTTATCAATAATCGGTTCTAGGCTTACTATTTGATATGGTAAGCTTTTTACTTTGTATGGATATTTATTGTTCATAGTGTCCTCCTGTTTTTAAAAGTATATGTAATAGTTAGAATTTTTATTGCATATATTTTAGTAGAAGAAAGTGGTGCAGTATGTTTCATTATTATAATGGTTTGAAGATATATTATGAAAAAATAGGAAAAGGGGACCCTATTGTGTTTTTACATGGTTGGGGTTGTTCTTTGGATATTTTTAAAAGTATTGCTGATAGAATTAGTAGTAAGTATTGTGTTTATTTAATAGATTTACCTGGATTTGGAAGATCTTCTGAACCGGATGTTGCACTTGATGTTGTAGGTGTTGCTAAGGTTGTTTATAGTTTGATTGAAAGTAATTGGTTAAAAAATATTATTCTGGTTGGACATTCGTATGGTGGAAGAGTTGCTGGAGAGTATGCAAATCGTTATGGTAATGTTAGAAAGCTTATTTTAATTGATTCTGCGGGTATTAAGAGGCCTAATATAAAGAAGTTTTTTAAGATTAGGATATATAAATTTAAGAAATGGTTTTATAAGACTTTTAAAAATGTAATGAAATATAATAATTTAGTTATAAATAGTGGAAGTGTTGATTATGTTAATTCATCATTTATAATGAAGAAGATGCTTGTGTATGCTGTTAATTATAATCAAAAAAGGGTTTTTAGAGGTATCGATTGTGAGGCTTTAATTATTTGGGGAATTCACGATAAGAGTACTCCTTTAAAAGATGGAAAGTTGATTAATAGATTAATTAAGGGTAGCGAACTTGTTGTTATTCCAGATAGTGGTCATTTCCCTTTTATTGATAATTATAGTTATTTTATAAAAGTGATTGAAAGTTATTTAGGGGTGTAGGTATGTATTTTGTTTTTGTATTACCAATCATTAAGGGATTATATTTTCTTTTATTAATGTTACAGCAAGAGCATTATAATAGTTTTAGTTTAGTTAGGTATTTTAAAAAGTATTATTTTGGTTTGCCTTTTGTTGTTTGTTGTTATTTGACGGGTTTATTTTTCTTTAAAAATAGTTATATTGATTTATTTGTGTATATTTTTGTATTTGTCTTTTCTTTGATTAAAATAAAATATATTGTTAAATTAAAGTTTACTAAGAGAATTTGTAGATTAAGTGTTTTAAGTGTATTATTATGTTTAATTCCTTTTTTGTTTTCTTTTAATCGCGTTACTTTTATATTAATTATATTTGTTCTTCCTTTTATTGTGTTTTTTAGTAGTTTATTAATTTGTCCACTTGAAATTTTGATTAAGAATTATTATAAGAAAAAAGTTGCAAGAAGATTAGAAAAAATTAATCCTTATGTTGTTTGTATAACTGGTAGTTTTGGTAAAACGAGTGTTAAGAGGATGTTGGAAGAACTTTATAAGTCTGAGTATTTTGTTTATGCGACTCCTAAGTCTTATAATACTCCTATGGGGATTGCTAGATGTGTTCTTAATAATATGAGTGGATTAAGTGAGATTTTCTTTTGTGAGGCAGGAGCCACAAAGAAAGGTGATATTAATGAGATTGTTAATATGGTTAAACCAGATGTTGGGGTAATTACTTCGATTGGTTATCAACATATGTCTAGTTTTAAGAGTATTGATAATGTTTTGAAGACTAAGTTAGAACTTGTTAGTGGTTTAGGTTGTGATGGTAAGTTAGTCTTGAATTATGGTAATGAGTATTTAAATGGTATAGAAGTTGATGGAGTAAAAGAGTGTATTGGTGTTAATAAACGTTATGGAAAGTATTATGCTTGTAATATAAAGTATGATGATGTTTATACTGAGTTTGATATTTATTCTTATAATAAGTTTATACTTCATATTAAGACTAAATTATTAGGTGATCATAATATTGATAATATTGTGCTTTGTTATGGTGTTAAGAAGATGCTTGATGATAAGTTTTATTTGAGTGATGAAAGTTTTAAGAGTGGTGTTTTAAAACTTTGTAATGTTGAGAATAGGCTTAGTTTAAAGAGTGATGTTGATGGATCTAATTTTAGATTTTTAGATGATAGTTTTAATTCTAATACGGAAGGTTTTGTTTCTGCTGTTAATGTTTTGAAAAGATTAAATGGTATTAAGTGTATTATTACTCCGGGTGTAGTTGATGGTGGTAGTTATAGTAATTATATTAATGAAAAGTTATCTGCTGTGTTAAATGGTTTAGATGATATTGTGTTTGTTAATAACAAAGAGGTAAAGAAATTAAAGATGTTACTTAATAAGCGTAATATAAGGTATAAGTGTGTTGATTCTTATAGTGAAGGGGTTAAGTATCTTAAAGATAAGTATAGTTCTTTTAGTGATGTTTTTGTTAATGTTTTAGTTGAAAATGATTTACCAGATAATTATTTGATGAGGTGATTGTATGAATTTTAAAGGTTTGGTTAATGTTTGTGTGTTTATTGGTGGATGTAGTGTAGAACACGAAATTTCGCTTATTTCGGGCTTACAAGCGGTTTTAAATATGGATCAGAGTAAGTATAATGTTAGAATTGTGTATTTATCTAAAGAGAATGAGTTTATATATTTGAAGTCTTTTGATTCTTTGGATTATTTTAAGAAGGGGCTTCATTTGAATAAAAAGTCTAATTGTTATTTTAAACGTATTGGTAAAGTAACTTATATGGTATATAAAGGTAAAAAGTGGATGGTTGATGTTTGTTTTCCTATTGTGCATGGAAGTGGTGTAGAGGATGGCAGTTTGGCTGGATTTATTAATCTTTTAAAGGTTCCGAATGTTTGTAGTGGTGTAACTTCTAGTGGTGTTGCGCAGGATAAGGGACTTTGTAAAAGATTGTTAAAGTCGAGTGGAGTTAGGATGTGTAAGTTTGTAGAAGTGACAAGGGAAACTTATGAAAAGAAAGTATCTAAAATTTTAAATGTTTTTAGTTTTCCGCTTATAATAAAGCCATCGCTTCTTGGTTCTAGTATTGGTATTAATGTTGCGTATGATGAAGAGGAACTTAAAAAAGGAATAACTAATGCTCTTGCTTTTGGTGAAAAAGTTGTTGTTGAACAAAAGTTAGAGGATTTTGTAGAGTATAATATGGCTTGTTTATCTTCTAAAGGAGATTTGATAACTTCGCTTGTTGAGGAGGTTAAGTCAGTTAATTCTTATTTAACGTTTGATGATAAGTATTATGATGGCGGATTAAAGGAGTTAAGTAAGGAAAATAGGTGTATTCCTGCAAGTATTTCTAAAGAGCTAGAAGATGAAATTAGAAATTATACTAAGGTTGTTTATAGAACGCTTGGATTTAATGGTGTTATTAGGGTGGATTATTTGTATGATAAAACAAATAATAAGCTTTATTTTAATGAGGTTAATACGATACCGGGTTCGCTTGCATTTTATTTGTTTAAAGATTATTCTTTTAAGGAGTTAATTGATATACTAATTAAAGATGCGTTATTTAGATATAGTAAGAATAGTAATTTGATATGTAGTTTCGATAGTAATGTTTTATCTGTTAAGAATTTAAAGATGAAAAAATAAAAGAATGGTTAGTTTGCCATTCTTTTTTGTTTTCTTGCAATTTTGGTAAAAAGTGGTATAATATATATAACTTTAGTTTGTGGAGTATTATTTATGAATAATATTGTTTTAAATATTAAGAATAAAATTAAAGATGATAAGGTTATTGTTGCATGTTCAACTGGTGTTGATTCGTGTGTGCTTCTTAATCTTTGTTTAGGTGCTTTAAATAAAGAACAAATTATTGTAGCACATGTTAATCATGATGTGAGAATTGAATCAAAGGATGAAGAAGAATATATTAAAGGTTTTTGTAGGAAGAATAATTTGCTATTTGAAGTTGAACATTTATGTTTTGATAGTAGTTCTAATTTTGAAAGTGTAGCGCGTAGTAAGAGGTATGCTTTTTTTGAAAGTGTTGCTGCTAAGTATCAAGTTAAGTATGTACTTTTAGCGCATCATGCTAATGATAATTTAGAGACGATGTTAATGCGTTTTATTAAACAGTCTTCGTTGAAAGGTTATGCAGGGATTGAGGAGGAAGCTTTTTTTAAAAATTTAATTTTATATAGGCCTTTACTTAAAGTTTCTAGATTAGAAATTGAAGAATATGCTAATAATAATGGTATAAAGTATTTTAATGACGAATCAAATAATGAATATGATTATTTAAGAAATAGAATTAGACTAGATATAGTTCCACTTCTTATGAAAGAGAATCCCAATTTGATTGAGGCTGTTAATTATTATAATGAGTCACTTCTTGGTGCTGCTAAGTTGTTAGAAGATTTTGTAAGTGATTTTATTAACTGTAATGTTATTGTTACAGATGAATTTTTTAAGTTTAAGTGTGATAAGCTTCTTGGTTTAAATGATTATTTAGTTAAAGAGGTATTGTTTAGTTTGTTAAAGCCTTATGGTCTTAGTAGAACGCTTATTAATGAGATTGTAAAAGTTTTAAAAAGTGATAAGCAAAGAGTTGTTAATAAGTTAATGGATAATTTAACTCTTGTTAAAGAGTATGGTAATTGTATTTTTATAAAAAAGGAAATTAATGAAGTTGATTTTTCATTAAAAATATGTGATTATGGGACATATGATTTAATAAATAATATAAAACTTGTTGTTGATAAAAATAATTGTTATTTTACTACAGGAAATAATGTTGTATGTTATAATAGTATAAGTATGCCTTTTGTTGTTAGAACAAGGCGTGATGGTGATAAAATAATTAGAAAAAGATCTAATAAGGTAACTGGTGAGGTTTCTTTTTATAAACAAAAGGTGAGTGATGTTCTTACTAATAAAAAGGTATCTTATTTAGACCGTGTGAATACTTTAGTTATTACTAATGAATCTGACGATGTTTTAATTATTTTAGGTTTAACAATTAGTTAATAATCATAGGATATAATTAATTATGATTTAATAGGAGGAAGTATGATTAATAAAAAAAGAACGAAACGTTTTGGATTTGGTGATATTTTTATTCTTCTTTTGATTGCTGGTATTATTTTTGCGGTAGTGAAATTTGCGCTTAATGGTACTAGTAGTGTGAAAGAGTTAACTTATCAAGAAATCTATGAACATTTTTATGAATATAAAGATATAGATAATGATGGAATTAAAGATACGATTGCTTTAAAAGATGTTATCTTAATTGAAAAAGTTAATTATAAAGGTGTTGCTGGTGATGGTAACTATGAATTAGTAGAGATTACTGGTACTTTTAAAGCTGATTATAAAGAAGCTAAGACATTTAAAGCTGTTATTTCTTGGAGTGAGTTTGAAACGATTGAACAAGCAAGAGCTGATTATCTTGAACTAAAAGGTAAGGGACAAGCTCTTTCAACGCAAGAGTTTACTATTAACAATCCAAGTGTTGTTTCTAATTTTAATTGGTTATCGCTTATTTCAATGATTTTACCGATTGCACTTGTTGGTATTTTCTTATTCTTTATTATTAAAAATAATTCAAATAGTAATAATCAAGCATTTGAGTTCTCTAAAACAAGAGCTCGTCTTGCAAAGAAAACAAATGTTACATTTAATGATGTAGCAGGTTTAAAAGAAGAAAAAGAAGAGTTAATTGAAGTTGTTGATTTCTTAAAAAATCCTGCTAAGTATTTTGATATGGGTGCAAGAATCCCTAAAGGTGTACTTCTTTGTGGTGGCCCAGGGACTGGTAAAACGCTTTTAGCAAGAGCTGTTGCAGGTGAAGCTAATGTACCATTCTACTCAATTTCTGGTTCTGACTTTGTTGAAATGTTTGTTGGTGTAGGTGCATCACGTGTTAGAGATATGTTTAAAGTAGCAAAACAAAATGCTCCATGTATTATCTTTATTGATGAAATTGATGCGGTAGGTCGTCAACGTGGTACCGGTCTTGGTGGTGGTCATGATGAAAGAGAACAAACATTAAATCAATTACTTGTTGAAATGGATGGTTTTGCAGGTAACTCTGGTATTATTGTTATGGCTGCAACAAACCGTGTGGATATTTTAGACCCAGCACTTCTTAGACCTGGTCGTTTTGATAGACAAATTACAATTAGTAATCCAGACCTTTTAGCAAGAGAAGAAATCTTAAAGGTTCACGCAAGAAATAAACGTTTATCTCCAAGGGTAAATCTTACTGATGTAGCTAGACGTACTCCAGGATTTAGTGGAGCTGACCTTGAAAACTTACTTAATGAAGCAGCTCTTCTTGCTGCAAGAGAAAACTGTCGTGAAATTAAAATTTATCATATTGATGAAGCTGTTGATAGAGTAATGATGGGCCCTGCTAAAAAATCTAGAAAGTATTCTGATACTGAAAAGGCATTAATTGCGTATCATGAAGCTGGTCATGCAGTAATTGGATTAAAAGTTAAACACGCTCAAGTTGTTCAAAAAGTAACAATTATTCCTCGTGGTAATGCTGGTGGTTATAACTTAATGACACCTGAGGAAGAAACATTTGTTCATACAAAAGAATTCTTAACTGCGGAAATTATTTCATTCTTAGCAGGTAGACTTGCGGAAGAAATTGTATTTAATCAAATGACAACAGGTGCTCATAATGACTTCCAAAATGCAACTAGAATTGCTCGTGCAATGGTTACTGAGTATGGTATGAGTTCGCTTGGTCCTGTTCAATATGAAACTTCTGGTGGCCATACATTCTTAGGTCGTGACTATATGACTGAAAAACGTTTCTCAGATCAAATTGCTCTTGAAATTGACCAAGAAGTAAGAAAGATTATTAATGAATGTTATGAACAAGGAAAGAAGATTTTAGAAGAAAATAGAGCTTTATTAGATCTTATTGCAAAACACTTAATTGAAGTTGAAACTCTTACAAGAGAAGATATTGATGATCTTTTAAAGACTGGACAACTTACTTGGTGGGAAAAGAAAAAAGCTAAGATGGCTAAAGAAGAACAAGAATTAAAAGAACGTCTTGAACAAGAAGAAAAAGAACAACAAGAGTCTTCAAATGATAACCCACAAGAAAATATTGATGAGGATAACAACGAATGAGACTAGATAAATACTTAAAGGTATCTAGATTAATTAAAAGACGTACTCTTGCTAAAGAAGCATCGGAATCAGAAAGAATTTTAGTAAATGATAAAATAGCTAAACCTTCAAAAGAATTAAAAATTGGTGATATTATCACAATAGAATTTGGTAGAAAACAAATTTCAGTAAAAGTATTATCACTTAATCCCGTAATAAAAAAAGATGATGCTTCAAATATGTATGAACTAATATCTGAATCATTTAAAGATTAAAACAACAAATAAATAACGAACGAAATTTAATATTTTGTTCGTTATTTTTCTTTACCATTATTTTAAAAAATCTATTGACTTTTATAACTTAAAATGGTATAATCATATTGTAAGAAATTCAAGGTTTAAAGGTTACTATTTACTCTAAAGAAGTAATAATCATATTGAAATTCTTGCTACTCCTGGGGAAACAGGTAACATTATATTGCGCTTTAGAGGGTACGCGGGTATTGACATTATAAGAGAATTATCTATTTCTAAATAAAGAAATAGAATCTTTTATATTGTTGATACCCCTTTTTCTTTTCTCATAACTTAGGAGTAATAAAATATGGGGTGATAATATGAGTAATAAAATTTAATGAGAATTCAGTTGTACTAATCAAATAAAAATAATATAAATAATAGAATTTATTTGTATTTTAAAAAACGCGACGCACTGCGTCCTGAATTGAATTAAATCAAAATGAGGAGAATTAATATGAATAACGAAGTTGAAAAGGAAATTTATTTAGAGATTAAACAAATATTTGAGAATGCGAGAAATAAAGCATATAGAGCGGTTAATTTTGTAATGGTAGAAGCTTATTGGGAAATAGGCAAAGTTATTGTTGAAAAACAAGGTGGAAAAGAAACATCAGAATATGGTTCGAATTTATTAAAAAAAATATCTATTCAGTTAACAAAAGATTATGGTAAAGGATTTGATGTAACAAATTTGAGAAATATGAGACAGTTTTATTTGTTGTTTAAAAAACGCGACACACTGTGTCGCGAATTGAGTTGGTCTCATTATAGGTTATTAATGAGAGTAGAAAATGAAAAAGCTCGAAACTTTTATATAGAAGAGTGTATAAAAGAAAATTGGAGTGTTAGACAGTTGGGAAGGCAAATTAATACATTTTCTTATGAAAGGTTACTTGCTAGTCGTGGTGATTTTAATGTTGTGAAAGATACAACAAATAAGGAACCTAAAAATAATCCAAAAGATTTTGTAAAAGATCCATATGTTTTAGAGTTTATAGGAATAGAACCTAATCATAAATTTTATGAGTCTGATTTAGAACAAGGTTTAATAGATCATTTACATAAGTTTTTATTGGAACTTGGAAAAGGCTATTCTTTTGTAGCTAGACAAAAACATATTAGTTTTGATGGAAGACATTTTTATATTGATCTAGTATTTTATAATTATATTTTAAATTGTTTTGTTTTGATTGACATAAAAAGAGGTGATTTAACTCATCAAGATATTGGGCAAATGCAAATGTATGTAAATTATTATACAAGAGAACTTATGAATGAAAATGATAATCCACCAATTGGAATAATTCTTTCTTCAGATAAAAGTGAAACGTTAGTTAAATATACATTACCAGAAGGAGAGTCTCAAATCTTTACTTCTAAATATAAATTATATATTCCATCGGAAGAAGAGTTAATTAAAGAAATTAATGAACAAATTTTAATATATGAGGATAGAAAAATAATTTAAATGAAATGTGTAAAAAAAATAGAATAGTAGTAACTATTCCATTTAATAAAATAAATGTTAATGAATTTCATATTGATAATAATCACATAAAAAAAACAGAAGATATAATAATTAGATTAATATGAAATAATCCTAATATATCTATACCTCAACTTATGATAAAGACGCGTTTATCAAATATTATTATTTTAGATAAATCAGATGTTTATAAAAATAAATATATTTTAGGAGTTAAACCTTTAACAAAAAATACTAAACAAAAAATAAAATATATACATAAATAAAAAAACTAGGGGGTATTAATCCCTAGTATGGTTGATTTCCAATATTCCTAAATAATCGCCAAAAAGCAATTATACACCATCGGTAAATGACCGATTAAATGTCAATTCATTATGTATACTATATTATATTAATTATAAAATTTCAACAAATTTGATAAAAAAAGGTAAATTATTTATGAGTAAGAAGAAAAGGATACAAAGAATTGGCTCTAACAAAAATGGTTATTGGGATGTAATTTAGTTTTAAAATATATTATGCTATAAACTATACCAAATACTATACTTAAAGAAATGTAACTAAAAATAATAAAACTCCCTATTATGTTTAATTATATATAATAGGGAATATTTTTTTGCAAAATTATTAAATTTATGGTATGATAATAATAGTTAAAAAATGAGGTATAATATAATGAATATAATTTTAGCATCTAAATCTCCAAGAAGAACTGAAATTCTAAGTTTAATGAATATTAAACATATAGTTATTCCTTCAAAAGAAGAGGAAAAAATAGAAAAACAACTTTCTCCAATTGAAGTCGTGAAAAGCCTTGCTTTTCAAAAAGCAAATAGTATTGCAAAAGATCATCCGGATGATCTAGTGATTGGTTCAGATACAATTGTTGTAGTAAATAACGAAATTCTTGGTAAACCAAAAGATTATCAAGATGCTGTAAGAATGTTACAATTATTACAAAACAATACTCATCAAGTGATGACTGGTGTATCATTGATTAAAGGAAATTATATTGATACATTTGTTGATATTGCAGATGTTACTTTTAATAAAATGACAGAAGAAGATATAAAAAAATATCTTGAAACAGATAAACCTTTTGATAAAGCAGGCGCTTATGGCATTCAAGATGAACACGCAAATTTTGTGCAAAAAATAAGTGGAGATTACTATACAATTATGGGTTTACCTAAAGAAAAATTACAAATTCATTTAAATGAAATTTTGTGAAAACATTTTCATTTTTCAAATAATGCTATATTATAGCAATTAATTACAAAAAATGATATAATAAGTTTGTAAAGGCTATATAATCATAGGTTATGGCTATGATGTCTCTACGTGACACCAATTATGTCACACTATGGCTTATATTTTTTGTAATTTTCTTCCTTTTAATAATTTACAAAAATATAAGGCATAGGTATCTATGCCTTTTATTTTATAAAATGAAGAAAAATTTAAAACAAAAAGAAAGGAATAAAAATTAAAATTATGAAAACTTTAATTAAAAAATCGTTATTAGTTTTAATGATCGCTTTTATCGCTATTTTTACATTAGGTATTTCAAGTAAAGTTAAAGCTGCTGAAGTCGTTGAATCTGTAGATTTTACTACTCAAGCTGCAAAGCATAGCGCATATACTGATAAGTGGACTTATGATGGTTGGACTGTATCTGGTGGCGCTAATAACGATGGTGGTTGGGCTTATGTTAAAATGGGTGGTAAATCAACTAATTTATCATCATATAATACAATTTATATTGCTTCACCTGTAGTTGCTAGTGAATGTTCAAAAGTAGAAGTTAATATTATTGCTGGTTCTGTTGCAAAATCAGGAATGAGTGCTACAGTTAAATTAGAAGTTTATTCAGATTCTTCTTTAGCAACATTAGTTGATTCAACTGCAGCTGTTACAGTTACAAAATCTGCAGCTTTATTAGAATTTGAACCAAATAATGTTGATTATTGGCCAGAAAATTCATATTATAAAGTGGTATTCACTTGTGCGAATACATCTACAACAAATGGTATTGTTTGGTTAGATAATGTATCTATTTATGATTATAATGCTGGTGATGCTTTAGCTCCTAGTATTGAACTTGATGGAGATAATTATACTGAAGTTGATGATGTTGTTACTTTAACAGCTACTACTGCAAATTTAACTAGTAGTTTAGTTTGGTCATCAAGTGATAATAATATTGCTACTGTTGATCAATCTGGTAATGTTACTGCAAAATCAATGGGTGTTGCTACTATTACAGCTAGCGCTGATGGTGCTGAAGCTACATTTGAATTTACAGTTTATCCAACTGATGGTTCTGAAATAACTATTGCACAAGCATTAACTATTTGTGATTGGGTTGGAACTGCTGAATGTGCTTTCACTTATGCAGTTACTGGCGTTGTTGAAACTATTGGAACTGAATATAACTCAACTTATGATAATATTACTGTTACTATTACAGATGGCGCTAATTCAATTCAAGCATATAGAATGACTGGTGGTTCTGATTTAGTTGTTGGTGATAAGATTACTGTGGAAGGTACTTTAACAAAATACTCTGGCAACACTGCACAATTTACAACAGGTGCTACTTATGTAGCTGTTGCTGATGAGGGTGCAGTTGCAGATGCTAAAGAAGCTTTAACTGGTGTTAATGCTTATATGACAATGGCATATAAATATACTGTTGAAGAAGTTGCTGCTCCTAGTTCTTATGATATTGTTGCAAGTGAATTAGGTGTTGCAAATGGTGTTGCTGTTGAGGAATTATCTAATGGTGTTGTTACACTTACATTTGATAAAGGTAGTAATTCTAACGCTTCTAAATATTACACAACTGGTGAAGCAATTAGATGTTATGGTGGTAACACTATTACTTTTAGTTCTAGTGTAAATATTACTAAGATTGAACTTACATTTGCATCAGGTGAAGGAACAAATGCAATTACTGCAGATTGTGGTACATATGCAGATGGTGTATGGACAGGTGAAAGCACAGAAGTTGTATTTACAATTGGTGGAACAACTGGTCATAGAAGAATTGTTACTATTACTGTTTCATATGAAGGAGAGTCTAATTTAACAACAAATGAATATTCAGATGTTGAATTTAGAATTAGATGTGGTGTTGATGCAACACTTGCAGACATTGAAGGTGTTCAAGAATATGGTATCAGAGTTACTGCAGGTGGTAAAACTAAAGACTATGCTTGGAATGAAACTGACGGTATTTATGGTTCAGCTGATTCTAAATTATTTGTTACTATTTCATTAGGTGATGCAATAAATAATGATAAGTTAACAACTGAATTTACAGTTTGTGCATATGTAGTAATTGATGATGTTACATATGTTTCTGAAAACACAAAAACTTATTCTATTGCTTCTATGGTAACTGAATATTATGAAGTAGAAGGTATTTCTGCAGTTGCTGATTTATATAATAGAATCACTCAAGATTTAATTTAATTACTAGATAGGAGGAACATAATATGAAAAACATTAATTATACTAAACCAGAAATTGAAGTTGTATTATTTGATGAAGAAGATATCATGACTGCTAATCCTAGTAATGTATCTTTTGGTGATGAAACTGGAATCTTAGATGGTGACGCTGATAACTGGTTCTAATTAAATAACTAAAGAGCTCATGTTTATGGGCTCTTTTTTTGCAATAATATCCATTATTTGATATAATTTTATTAAGTTTATGATTGGAGAAATATTATGAAAAAAGAATATGAAAGTCCTATTATTGAAATAATTGAATTTAATGATTATATTAGTACATCTAGCTTTGGTGATGTTGAAACTTATGGAGGGGCTCAAGAAAGTTCTAATGGTTGGTTACCTTGGTTGTAATTTGAGAAACCTTTTTAGGTTTCTTTTTTTTGCAATTTTTTTTTATTTTTGTTATAATAAATATATATAGATGAGAATTGTTTTTAAAAATATGGAGGTAATTATTGTGAATAAAGTATTTAAATATATACTTTCAGATTGTTGACAAACTATGTTTGTAAAAAAGAAAAATTGAAATATCTAAAAAGGTATTTCAATTTTTTGTTTAAGATATTAAAAAAAGAAATAACAAGCATATTAAGCTATACTTGCCAATTTATT